>NZ_JBITJK010000001.1:0-594363 GCF_044459945.1 Streptomyces sp. NPDC050164 | reverse complement strand
CCAACCACTGATCGTCCGAAAGGTCCCCACGCCCCACACCGAGATCATCACGGCCTGAGGCGTGTTCAGGAGCTCAGTTCAAAAACACGCCCTAGGGGGTGTCCGTAAAGTCCCGTCGTCCGCCCGGAGGGCGGGCCCTGCGGCGTTCGGTGCGTGCTCTCGGCGTGCCGGGCGGACGCCCGCGTACTGGTTGTACGCGGGTGTTCGCCCGGTGCGGCGAGAGGGCGTGCCGGGCGTCGCGGGGCAGGCGGGACTTTGCGGACACCCCCTAGGGCGTAGACCTGAGGTACCAGGGGGCTTTGCCCCTGGCCCCCCGGGCCTATGCCCACCCGCCGCACGACTCGGTCGGCCGGGAAGACCGGCTCGCCTCTACCTGCCCGCTTCCTTCGACACCAGTGCCACCGCCTCGTCCACGTCGTCCGTGACGTGGAACAGGAGGAGGTCCTTCTCCGCGGCCTTGCCCTGGGCGATGACCGTGTGGCGGAGCCAGTCGACCAGACCGCCCCAGTAGTCGCTGCCGAAGAGGACGATGGGGAAGCGGGTGACCTTCTGGGTCTGGACGAGGGTGAGGGCCTCGAAGAGTTCGTCGAGGGTGCCGAGGCCGCCGGGCAGGACGACGAACCCTTGGGCATATTTGACAAACATCATTTTCCGCACAAAAAAGTAGCGGAAGTTGAGGCCGATATCGACGTACGGGTTCAGGCCCTGCTCGAACGGCAGCTCGATGCCGAGGCCGACCGAGATGCCGCTCGCCTCGACGGCGCCCTTGTTGGCCGCTTCCATCGCGCCCGGGCCGCCGCCCGTGATGACCGCGAAGCCCGCGTCCACCAGGCCCCGGCCCAGCCGGACGCCCGCCTCGTACTCGGGCGAGTCCGCCGGTGTCCGGGCCGAGCCGAACACACTGATCGCGGGCGGGAGTTCGGCGAGCGCACCGAAGCCCTCGATGAACTCCGACTGGATGCGCAGCACGCGCCAGGGGTCGGTGTGCACCCAGTCGGACGGGGCGCGCTCGTCCAGCAGCCGCTGGTCGGAGGTGCTGGCCTGCACCTGCCCCCGCCGCCGGAGGACCGGGCCCAGGCGCTGCTCCTCCGGCGGCTGCTTCTTCCCCTCGGGGTTGCCGGTCGCCATGTGCGCTCCCTCCGTCGTGCCTGTCGTTCCACCTCAGCGTAGATCTACGCGGGTTACGAACGAGGGACGTGAGCATGTCCGCGATGGAGCGCCGTAAACACGACGGCGTCCCGGCCGCTCAGGCCGTCAGCCAGGTCCGCAGGCGCTCCTCGCCCGCCAGGATCTTCGCGATCTCCACGCGTTCGTCCCGCTTGTGCGCCAAGTGGGGGTTGCCCGGGCCGTAGTTGACCGCGGGGACGCCCAGGGCCGAGAAGCGGGACACGTCCGTCCAGCCGTACTTCGGCATCGGGGTGCCGCCCACCGCCTCGATGAACGCCTTGGCCGCCGGGTGGGAAAGTCCCGGCATCGCGGCCGAGCTGTGGTCGACCACCTCGAACTCGTCCACGCCGCAGTCCGCGAAGACGTCCCGGACGTGGGCCACGGCCTCCTCGGGTGTGCGGTCGGGCGCGTAGCGGAAGTTGACGGTGACGACGCACTCGTCGGGGATCACGTTGCCGGCCACTCCCCCGGTGATGTCGACCGCGTTCAGGCCCTCGCGGTACTCCAGGCCGTCGATGACCGGCCAGCGCGGCTCGTAGGAGGCCAGGCGGGCGAGGATCGGGGCGGCCGCGTGGATCGCGTTGGAGCCCATCCAGCCGCGTGCCGAGTGGGCCCGCTCGCCCCTGGTCTTCAGCAGCACCCGCAGTGTGCCCTGGCAACCGCCCTCGACCTGGCCGTCCGACGGTTCCAGGAGGACCGCGAAGTCGCCCCGGAGCCACTCGGGGTGCGCCTCGCAGACGTGCTTGAGGCCGTTCAGCTCCGCGGCGACCTCCTCGTTGTCGTAGAAGACGAAGGTCAGGTCGCGGTTGGGTGCGGGGACCGTGGCCGCGATGCGCAGCTGCACCGCGACGCCCGACTTCATGTCGCACGTGCCGCAGCCCCACAGGACGCCGTCCTCGTCGAGCCGGGAGGGGACGTTGTCCGCGATCGGGACGGTGTCGATGTGACCGGCCAGGATCACCCGCTCCGGGCGGCCCAGGTTCGTCCGCGCCACGACGTTGTTGCCGAACCGCTCGACCGTCAGGTGGGGCAGCGGCCGCAGCGCGGTCTCGATCGCGTCCGCGAGCGGCTTCTCGGTGCCGCTTTCGGAGGGGAAGTCGACGAGCCGGGCGGTGAGCTCCGCGGCGTTCAGCGTGAGGTCAAGTGAGGTGTCGGCCATGCCGTCGACCCTAACGCGCCAGGCCTGTGCACACTGTCCACACCTGGCTCCAGGCACTCCGTACTCTCCAGTACCTTGTACGGCGTGCCAGAGCCGTCCTCTCCTCCCAAGCGTCGCGGCCGCCTCTTCCGATGCGGGTCCGCGTTCGTGATCCTGCTCGCGATCGCCGGTTACCTCGTGGTGCAGTACGTCACCGGAGGCACAGGCGAACCGGGCTGCAAAGTCGTCTCCGGCAAGGGCGACGGGGCATCGTACGAGTTCACGCCCGAGCAGGCGGTGAACGCGGCGACGATCGCCGCCGTGGGCGACGGGCGCGGCCTGCCGGAGCGGGCCGTGACCATCGCGCTGGCGACCGCACTCCAGGAGTCGGCCCTTCGCAACATCAGCCATGGCGACCGTGACTCGCTCGGCCTGTTCCAGCAGCGGCCCTCGCAGGGCTGGGGCACGCCGAAGGAGATCATGGACCCGACGTACTCGGCCGGCGAGTTCTACGACCACCTGGTCAAGGTGCCCGGCTACACACGACTGCCGCTCACCGTCGCCGCGCAGCGCGTGCAGCGCAGCGGCTTCCCGCAGGCCTACGCCAAGCACGAGCCGGACGCCGCGCTGCTCGCCGCGGCTCTGACCGGGCAGTCAGCGGCCACGCTGACCTGTGAGGGCCGCCCGGCCGCGACCCGGGCGACAGGCCCGGACGGGGTGCGTGCCGCGCTCGTGCGGGACTTCGGGCGCGATGTGCTGGAGCCGGCCGGTGCGGAAGTGGGCCGCTCGCCGGCGGCCTCGCCGACGCCGTCCCCGAGCGCTACGGGCGCTCCCGACGGGCGGACCATGACGCTGCCGGTGACCGCCGACACCAGTGCCGCCACCGGGCAGAGCGTGGAGCAGCGCGGCTGGCAGCTGGCGCACTGGGCCGTGGCCAACGCCTCCGAGCTGCACATCTCACGCGTCACGTACGCGGGGCGGGAGTGGGTCGCCGGGAACACCGCCAGCGAGTGGCGGGACGTCGCGGTGAAGGGCACCGCGGGTGCGGAGCGCGACGCGGACGCCGTCCGTATTGTGACGATGCGCTAGATCGCGCAGGGGTGCGGGTCTTCACTCTGAGGGTTACCCGAACGGCGCGGCGGCGACGGTGTGCGCAGGTTTTCGTGTCCTCAGCCCGGAAACCGTGAGATCCCTTGGGAACAAAGGGCTGGAAGGATTCGGCGGGCTTTCCGGGGAGAGCCTCTTTGCCCGTTTTTATCCGCAGGCGATAATGCGACGCATTGCCAACTCTTTACGTTGCGTCGCCGCAACCTTCGCGGGCTTCGAGCGGTAGTCACTGCGTCCGAGCCGGGGCGATCAACAGCCAGTCGATCAACTCCCGGACCCGGCCGGAAACTTCACAACCTCACCGTTCTCTCCCGTCGAAGGAGCACCATGTCCCTCCCCCTGACCCGCCGGATCGCCCGTGCCGCGTTGATCGTCGCTGCGGGAGCGGCTGCCGGGGTCGGTGCGGCCGGCTCCGCCAGCGCGGCCCCCGAGCTGCCGGCCACCCCGAACCTCGGCGGGCTGACCGCCCTGGACGGGGCGAACGTCGGCGACACCGTCGACGGCGCGGCGCGGAACGTCACCAAGTCCGCGGGTGACACCGGCAGCAAGACTGTCAAGAAGGCGGTGCCGGCCGCGGGCAAGACCAGCGGCAAGGCGGTCAAGAAGACCACGCCGGTCGCGCAGAAGGCCGCCGGTGACGCGGCGGGCTCGGCCGGGCAGCTCGTCGATGACGCGGCTGGTTCGGCGCAGGGCGCCCTGCCGGCGGACTCTCTGACGAAGGGCGGGGTGCCGTCGGCTGACTCGCTGCCGGTCAAGAGTCTGCCGGTCGGCTGACGCCGGGTCTTGACCGCCGACGGGGTCCAGGGAGTTTCCCTGGACCCCGTCGGTTTGTGTCTGTCCGGGTCGGTTCGGCCGGAGTGTCTTGGCCGGTGCTCGACGCTGCTGGCTGTGCCCACCCTCCCCCATCGCCCCAGCGGAACGACTGCCCAGGCCAGGCCACTAGAGGCGTCGTACCGCCGCCGCTACCCGCTCGTCCGTCGCCGTCAGGGCGACGCGGACGAACTCGGCGCCTGCCGGGCCGTAGAAGTCGCCGGGGGCGACCAGGATGCCTCGTTCGGCCAGGTGGGACACCGTGTCCCAGCAGGATTCGCCCCTCGTCGCCCACAGGTAGAGGCTGGCCTCGCTGTGGTCGATGCGGAAGCCGTGGGCGAGGAGGGCCTCGCGCAGGAGGGTGCGACGAGCGGCGTAGCGCTCGCGCTGGACGCGGACGTGTTCGTCGTCGCCGAGGGCCGCGATCACCGCCGCCTGGGTCGGTGCCGGCGTCATCATGCCGCCGTGCTTGCGGATCTCCAGGAGGGGAGCCAGGACCGCGGGATCGCCGGCCAGGAACGCCGCGCGGTAGCCGGCCAGGTTCGAGCGCTTGGAGAGGCTGTGGACGGCGACGATGCCCTCGTACGAGCCGCCGTTGACGTCCGGGTGCAGCACCGAGACCGGGTCGGCCTCCCAGCCCAGCTCCAGGTAGCACTCGTCGGAGAAGAGCAGGATGCCGTGCTCGCGGGCCCAGGCGACGATCCGGGTGAGCTCCGCCTTCGGCAGGACCTTGCCCGTCGGGTTGGACGGGGAGTTCAGCCAGAGGAGCTTCAGGCCCTCGGGGTCCAGCTCCGTCGGGTCGTCGTAGACCTCGTACTCGGCGCGGGCGAGGCGGGCGCCCACCTCGTACGTCGGGTAGGCCAGGCGCGGGTAGGCCACCCGGTCGCCGGGGCCGAGGCCCAGCTGGGTCGGGAGCCAGGCGACGAGCTCCTTGGAGCCGACGATCGGCAGGACGTGGCGGTGGGTGACGTCCCGGGCGCCGAGGCGGCGCTCGACCCATCCGGTGATCGCGTCGCGCAGCTCGGGCGTGCCCCAGACGGTCGGGTAGCCCGGGGAGTCCGCCGCGGCGACCAGCGCCTTCTGGATCAGCTCGGGGACCGGGTCGACCGGGGTGCCGACCGACAGGTCCACGAGGCCGTCCGGATGGGCGGCGGCCGTGGCCTTGTACGGCGTCAGCTTGTCCCAGGGGAAAGTGGGGAGACGGTCGGAGACTGCGGACACGGTTTCTGGCTCACTTTCTGGTACGTACGAGCCGTCGCGGCAAACGCCTCGGCCCCGTACGGCGATCAGGGCGTGATCGGGCCGTACGGGACCGAGGCGGCACGGATGTGCGGGCCGCTTGCGGTGACTAGGCCTGCGGCGGCAGCGCGGCGATGAAGGGGTGGTCGCGCTCGATCAGCCCCAGCTTGCTGGCGCCGCCGGGCGAGCCGAGCTCGTCGAAGAACTCGACGTTCGCCTTGTAGTAGTCCTTCCACTCCTCCGGAGTGTCGTCCTCGTAGAAGATCGCCTCGACCGGGCAGACCGGCTCACAGGCACCACAGTCGACGCATTCGTCCGGGTGGATGTACAAGGACCTGGAGCCCTCGTAGATGCAGTCGACCGGGCACTCCTCGATGCACGCCTTGTCCTTGACGTCGACACAAGGCTGCGCGATGACGTAGGTCACGCTGTCGTTCCTCCTCGATAGGGCGCTGGCGGGCCTCCTCAGGCTCCGCCGCCTGGCGCGCGGGAGCGCGGCGTCGTCGATGCCCACCCCTAGTATCTCCGTTCTTGGGCATGATCCGAACAGGAGGGGTGAACTGACCTGTGGAAATCTCTGCCGCCGGGCGACTCGAGGTCCGTATCACCGCTGCTGACGTGGGCAAACGGGTCTCCGTGCGGAGCTTGATCGAACATGCACCTCCGGGTGAGAAGTTCACCGACACGGTCGGAGTTCTCACATCATGGGACAAAGGTGTGTTGCTGATCACACGGAAGGGTGGCGAGAGCGTCCGCATCGCGGAATCCGCGCTGGTCGCGGGCAAGGTCGTGCCCGCCGCACCGGCGCGCCGCCGCGGTCCGGCCGCCTCCTACGAGGAGCTGGCCCGGGTCGCCGCGCGGGCCTGGCGGCCCGTGGAGAGCGAGCGGCTCGGGGACTGGGAGCTGCGGGCCGCGTCCGGGTTCACACGGCGGGCGAATTCGGTGCTGCCGCTCGGTGACCCGGGCGTGTCCCTGGACGAGGCCCTCGAGGCCGTTCGGCGGTGGTACGCCGAGCGTGGCCTGCCCGCCTACGTCCAGACCGCGACCGGTGCCGAGGGCACGCAGGAGCTGCTGTGCGCGGAGCTGGAGGCGCGGGGCTGGGTGCGGGAAGTGACCGCCGAGATGTGGGTCGGGCCGCTGGCGCCGGTCGCCGACCTCGCCGAGCCCTCGGGGGTGGCGCTGTCCCGGGAGGCCGACGAGGCGTGGCTGGCCCGGTACCAGCGCAAGGGCGTGAGCGAGGTCGCGTTGCGGGTGCTGGGGAGCGGGCCTTCGGTGTGGTTCGCGACCGTGACCGGTTCGGCGGAGGACGAGGCTCCGGCCGCCATCGGGCGGTGTGTCGTCGACGGGCGGTGGGCCGGGTTCGCCGCCGTCGAGGTCGATCCGGATCTGCGGCGGCAGGGGCTGGGCACGGCCGTGATGGCGGCGCTGGCCCGGCGGGCCCTCGACGAGGGCGCGTCGGCCGCGTGGCTCCAGGTCGAGGCCGAGAATGAGGGAGCGCGGGCGTTGTACGCGGGGATGGGTTTCGCCGCGCACCACGCGTACCACCACTACCGGGCGCCGGATGCCCCCGCCTCCGGCCGGTAACCGATCGTCGTGAGAGGGCACGAGCCAGCTATGCGTCCCCCGTATCCCCCGCCCCCCGAGCGTTCCGCCGAGCTGCGGCGGCGGTTCGCCGAAGAGGCCCGGTCCGAGCGGCCCGATCTGTCGACGCTGTGCCTGCTGGTGGGCGCGGAGGCGGACGGAGCGCTGGACGAGGCGGGCATGGACGCCGCGCAGGTCGAGCTGGACCGGCTGGCCGGGCTGCTGCCGTACCGGCCCGGGGGGCCGCGGGCGTGGGCGGTCGCCCTGCGGGAGCTGCTCGGTGACCGGCTGGGGTTTCACGGCACCCCGGCGGACTACCGGCGCCTGGAGTCCTCCCTGCTGCACGAGGTTCTGGTGCGGCGTCGCGGGCTGCCGATCCTGCTGTCCGTGGTGTGGATGGAGGTGGCTCGGCGGGCCGGGGCGCCGGTGTACGGGGTGGCTCTGCCCGGGCATTTCGTGGTCGGGTTCGGGCCTGACGAAGGGCAGGTGCTGGCCGATCCGTTCGACGGGGGGCGGGTGCTCACGGGGGCGGACGCCGAGTTGATGGTTGCCGGGGCGACGGGGACGCAGCTTGATCCGTCGATGCTGCGACCGGCCGATCCGCTGGATGTGGTGTTGCGGATCCTGAACAACGTGCGGGCGTGGGCGGCGGCTCGGCCGGAGCGGTCGGATGTGGCGCTGTGGGCGGTCGAGTTGTCGTTGCTGTTGCCCTCGCATCCGGCTCGGTTGCGGTACGAGCGGGCGCAGTTGCTGGTGGGACGAGGGGATTTTCTGAGTGGGGCCGTGGAGCTGGAGGCCTATGCGGAAGTGGTGCGGGCGGTGGATGAGAGGGCTGCCGAGCGGGTGCGGGGGGAGGCTCACGCGGCCCGGGCGATGCTCAACTGACGCCTGCTCGCCGTAGGGCGGTTTCTCACTGCCGGCGTCTGGATGGCTGTGCTGGGGCGCCGGGGCCTCGCGAACCGTCGCCCGCGTCCGCGCCGTCGTGGTGGAGGGTCAGTGCGTAGCCTCTCGGGTGACAGCGACGAAAGCCCCTGCCCGGTGTGGGCAGGGGCTTCGTGCGGCCGGGCGTCCGGAGGTCAGTTCGGCTTGGTGTCGATGACTCCGACGCGCTCCGCCGACGTCTTGCCGCGCAGGGCCTTGCGCAGCGCGGTGACGACGTCCTGCGGCATGACGTCGCGCTTGCCGCTCGCGCCCTCGATCTTCACGCCCTCGAACGTGGTGCCGTACGCCTCCTGGAGGGCCTTGAGGTTGTACGTGTCCACGAGCTTGCCGTCGACGGCCTTGAAGCTGAGGATCTTCGGCAGGGACAGGGCGCCGAACGGAATGCTGTGCGCCGCGTCGGTCTGCACGATGGCCTTAGCCGACATCGCGGGCTGCGCGAAGTCCTTCAGCACCCGGTCGACCTCGGCGTTCGAGACGGTCGGCTGCCGGGTGGTGGTCGGGAGGTTCACCGTGCCGGCCGTGCCGGTCTCCACCTGGGAGCGGTACGCCTCCTCCACCGCCGTCGTCGACTTGGCGAGGTCGATGCCCTTGCCCGCCTTGCCGTACACGGGAACGGCCTTGCCGCCCTGGAACTTGATGGTGCCGTCGGTCGCCGATCCGGAGCCGCCCGCGGCGTTCTCCAGGGAGGCGTGCAGCTTCTCCTCGTCGACGGGCATGACGGGCGTGACGACGCGGTGGTTGCCGAAGAGCGAGCCGATCACGGAGACCGGGTTGTAGTCGCTCTTCGCCGCCGCGTCGGCCGTGGCGTCCATGTCGAACTGGAGGCCCGCGTTGTCCGGGTCCAGGGCGACGGTCTTGCCGCCGACCGACAGCTTCAGCTCCTTGCCGACGCGGTCGTCGAAGGCCTCGTCGAGCTTCTTGACCGCGCCGTCGCGGGTCGTGCCGCCGATGTCGACGCCGAGCACGGTGGTGCCCTTGGGTACGTCGGTGCGGTTCATCAGCAGTCCGGCGCCGTAGACGCCACCGGCGATGACCACCAGGCCGGCGGCGAGCAGCACGAACTTGTTGCGCCCCTTCTTCTTCGGCGCCTTCGAGGAGCTCGCCGGGGGCGGGGAGACCGGCTCGGGCAGCTTCGGGGCCGTGTGGGGCACCGGGCCGTCGCCGGGCGCGCCCGGGCCGTACGGCGAGGCCGCGCCGGGCGGTACGACGGGGATGCCGCTGGTGACGGTGTGTCCGGAGACGTTGTCGTGCCGGGGGCCGTAGCCCTGGCCGTCCGGCGGCTCGGGGGCCGGCTTCTGCGGGGTGAGGATGGCGGTGTCGTCGCTCATCCCGCCGCCGGGGCCGTGGCCCGCGGCGCCGTGGCCGGTGGGAGCGGAAGCGCCGGGGGCGCCGCCGAAGGGGCCGGGGCCACCGGGACCCGAGGGGGCGCCGGGGCCGCCAGGGCCTCCGGGATTGCTCGTACCGCCGGGGCCGCCAGGACGCCCGGGGTTGGCCGTACCGGCTGGTCCGCCGGGTCCGCCCGTGCCGGCGGGGCCGCCTATGGCCCCGGGACCGGCGGGTGCGGCGGGGTCGCCCGGCTGGCCGGGGTCGTTGAAGGCGCTGGGGCCACCAGGCGTACCGGAGCCACCGGGCGTGCCGGGGCGACCGGGCGTGCCGGGGCGACCGGGCTCGTCGAAGGCACCGGGGCCACCGGGCCTACCCGGATCGTTGAAGCTGCCGGGGCCACCGGAGCGACCAGGCTCGCTGAAGCCACCGGGGCCGCCGCCAGGACCACCCGGCTCATTGAAAGCGCCGGGGCCGCCAGGGCGACCGGGCTCGCTGAAGCCGCCGGGACCACCCGGCTCGTTGAACGCGCCGCGGCCACCAGGACCACCCGGCCCATTGAAGGAACCCGGCCCACCGGGACCACCCGGCTCATTGAAAGCGCCAGGCCCGCCGGGGCCGCCCTGCTCGTTGAAGCTGCCCGGCCCGCCGGGGCCGCCCGCCGGTGGGACCACCGGGCCGTCCCCGGTGACCGGACCGGTGGTCGGGCCGGCCGGGCGCTGTGTGCCGGGGCCGCCGGGCCCGCCCGCGTCACCGAAGCCGTTGGGAGCGCCCTGACCGCCGTAGCCGCCCTGGTCGTTCCCGCCGAGGCGGTCGTTCTCCGAGAAGTACGGCAGGTCGTCGCGGCGCGTTTCGCCACCGTCACTGCGCGGGGCGGGACGTGAACCGTTGCCGAGCGGGCCAGCCGCCAGTGCCTCGGTGACGTCGAAGGAGCCCGTGCCGCCGCCGTGCCCGGGCGCGACGGGGCCGCCGGTCGCGCCGCCGGGGAGCCCCGCACTGTTCGTACCGCCGGACCGGGAGCCGCCCGGCCTGCTCATGGAACCGACCACGCCTCCGGGCCGCCCGGCACCGGAGCCACCCGCAGCGGGGCCGCCCGAACCGGTACCACCGGCACCCGGACCACCCGCCGCCGGACCCGAACCGCCCGGCAGACCGGCCCCGTTGGTGGAGCCGCTGCCCTGACCGGCCTTGCCCGAGCCGGACTTGCGGGGCGCGAACCAGTCGCTGGCCGGCTTGTCCTCGCCGGACCGGGCGGGCTCGCCAGGAGACTCGGCCGTGCCGGTGCCTCTGGGCGTGGCGGCGCCCGGAGCCGTCGCGTCGTTGCCGGCGGCGGCGCCGGTGTCGCCGGAGGCCTCCGCATCCGCGACGGGCTTGCGCACGACCACCGGCGGAATGGGCCGGGACCCGGGGATGTTGATCCGGATCCGGGTCGTCAGCGTGGTCTCGGTCTTGCGTTCCTCCGGCCGCGTGGCCGAACGGCCCGCTTCCGTACCGCCGTCGGAGACCGTCGGGGTCCCGTACGGCGGCGTACCCGACGGGTAGGCGGCTCCGCCGCGCCCGTTGGGCCCGGAGGACGGAGTGTCAGTTTCACGACTCAAGGCAGGTTCTCCCGGTTGGCTCCGCCGCCCGACACAACCTCACGCGGGCAGCTCGGCGGCGCGCACCACCATACTGGCCACTTCTCACCCGTATCTCAGGACCGCTGGGGAAACTCACACCGGACCCCCACGGGCGCGCCCTGGCGAAGTGGTACGTCACTTGCCAAGTCGGACGGGGTCGCCGTCCGGTTGCCGCCTCGGGGCGAGGGTGGCGCAGATCACAGCCACACCGATGCCCCCGAGCAGGAAGAGATAGGAGCCGGCCCCCGCCGCGAACAGGAAGTCGCCCTCCGGACGGCTGGCGGTGAGCAGGACCACGGCGAGCATCCAGCCGGCGGCGGCCGCGACACCCCCGGCCCGCCCGCGGGTGACGCGCGCGGCACCGAGGACGAGCCCGGCCTCGCCGGCGAGGGCGAGCAGCAGCCCGCCCGGGAACCACCCGGGCTGCACCAGCGCGCCGGCCGCGCCGACCACGGCTCCGAGCAGGAAGAACCCCGCAACGGCGGCGGCCCGTCCGGCGGAGGGCGGCCGCATCGGCTGGGCGAGCATCGGACTCCGGTCGCTCATGAGGCCTCCTCGATCCCGGCGAACAGGTCCGTCTCCCGCTCGCCGGAGCCCCGCTCGCCGCGCACCAGCTCGTAGTACTCGGTCGTGAGGATCGGCTGGGCGAGTTCGTTGGACAGCACGAAGTACGGCCCGGACACGGTGATCTGGGTGGCGTGGGCGCGCATCGCGGCGGCCTTGGCGGCGGCGTGCGCGGTGCCGCCGACCGCGGTGGTGATCCGCTCGTCGGCCACGACGCCCGGTACGTCGTCGACGTCGGCCGCCTTGGCGAAGGGCAGGCCGGGCAGGTCCTCCCGGAGCCGGGCGAAGGACTGCTCCACAACGGACCGGGGGGCCCGGTTCCAGTAGACCTTCGGGATCGGCCGGCCGGCCTCCGCGGACAGTTCGGCGGCCCGCATGGCGACGCGGTGGGCCTGGATGTGGTCGGGGTGGCCGTAGCCGCCGTTGTCGTCGTAGGTGACGAGGACCTGGGGGCGTACCTCGCGGATCACCTCGACGAGGTGTGCGGCGGCCTCGTCGACGTCGGCCTGCCAGAAGCAGGCGGGGTCGTCGTTGTCGGGCAGGCCCATCATCCCGGAGTCGCTGTAGCGTCCGGCGCCGCCGAGCAGGCGGAAGTCCCGGACGCCGAGCTCGGCCATGGCGGCGCTGAGCTCCCGGCGGCGGTGCTGGCCCAGGGCGGGCCCGGCCAGGTGCGCGAGCTCGGGCGGGATGACCTCGCCGCGTTCACCGAGGGTGCAGGTGACCAGGGTGACGTGGGCACCCTCGGCCACGTACCTGGCCATGGTCGCGCCGTTGTTGATCGACTCGTCGTCCGGGTGCGCGTGCACCAGCAGCAGACGCCGGTCGGGCAGTTCCGTCATGGACCCAGACTACGAGGTCCGGCGGTCAGAACTTGATGCTGCCGATCATGCCCGCGATGTTGGTCGTCAGCTCGCTGATCGTGGGAGCCACGGTCGAGGAGGCGAGGTAGAAGCCGAGCAGCATGCACACGACCGCATGCCCGGCTTTCAGCCCTGACTTCTTGATGAGCAGGAAGACGATGATCGCCAGCAGCACCACCGCCGAAATCGAGAGTGCCACGGCGGCTCACCTCCAAAGATCCACGAGGGCGGGGGGGGTCGGACTATGGGGGCATCAAATCCGTACAACAGCCAGCAGGTTCATACCCACTATGCGACATTGATCATAACTATCCGTCCGTGCGCATCGATCGGCGCACGGCCGCACAAGGGGGCGCATGGCCAATATGGTCAGGGCATGACGACCGAGCCTGACTCCTTCCCCCGACGGCACGCCCGTACCCAGCGCTTCACGCTCGGCGCGCCGCGTTCGTTCAGCGTGGCGCCCGACGGTTCGCGTGTCGTGTTCCTGCGCTCCGGTTCCGGTACCGACCGGGCGAATGCGCTGTGGGTCCTCGACACGGAAGAGGGCGGGGAGCGCGTGGCCGCCGACCCGCGCGCCCTGCTGGGCGGCGCCTCGGAGGACCTCTCGCCCGAGGAACGCGCCCGGCGTGAACGCAGCCGGGAGGGCGGCGCAGGCATCGTCGGGTACGCCACCGACACAGCCGTCGAGTTGGCCTCTTTCGCCTTGTCAGGGCGGCTTTTCGCGGCTGAGCTGCGGGCCGGGACGGCGCGTGAACTGCCCACGCCCGGGCCGGTGATCGACCCGCGTCCGTCGCCCGACGGGCGGCATGTCGCCTACGTCGCGCAGGGTGCGCTGCGCGTCGTGGGTGCCGAGGGGGAGGGCGACCGGGCGCTCGCCGAGCCGGAGTCGGAGAATGTCTCATATGGACTGGCCGAGTTCATCGCGGCCGAGGAGATGGGGCGCTCGCGCGGTTTCTGGTGGGCCCCGGAGTCGGACCGGCTGCTCGTGGCGCGCGCGGACGGCACACCGGTGCAGCGGTGGTGGATCTCCGACCCGGCCCATCCGGAACGCGAGCCGCAGCGGGTGGCGTATCCGGCGGCGGGCACCGGCAACGCGGACGTACGGCTGTTCGTGATCGGTCTGGACGGCGTGCGCACGGAGGTCGCCTGGGACCGGGCGCGGTACCCGTATCTGGCGCGTGTGCACTGGTCAGCGGCGGGTGCGCCGCTGCTGCTCGTCCAGGCGCGCGACCAGCGCAGCCAGCTGATTCTCGCCGTGGACCCGGGGTCGGGCGCGACCCGGATGGTGCACGCCGACGAAGATCGAACATGGCTTGATCTTTTCCCCGGGGTGCCGTGCTGGAGTCCGGCCGGGCAGCTGGTGCGGATCGCGGACGAGGGCGGTGCGCGGGTTTTGGCGGTCGGGGACCGGCCGCTCACGGGAGCGCAGTTGCATGTGCGGGCCGTGCTCGACGTCTCCGACGACGACGTGCTGATCTCCGCGTCCGCGGGCGAGGAGGCCGCCGAGGCGGAGACGGGCCAGGTGCATGTGTACCGGGTGAACGAACTGGGCGTGGAGCGGGTATCGCAGGAGCCGGGCGTCCACTCGGCGGCGCGGACCGGGGACGTGACGGTTCTGGTCTCGGCGACGCTGGACCGGCCAGGGGCGCGGGTGCAGGTACTGCGCGACGGAAAAGCGGCGATGGCTGTCCCTTCGTACGCCGAAGATCCCGGTATGTCCCCCCGCGTGACTCTCACCGAGGGGGGCGCACGCCGCATCCCGTGCGCCGTGCTTATGCCTCGGGACTACGCCGGTGACACCCCCCTGCCGGTGCTCATGGACCCGTATGGCGGGCCGCACGGGCAGCGGGTTTTCGCCGCCCACAACCCGCATCTCACCTCGCAGTGGTTCGCGGACCAGGGATTCGCGGTGGTCGTCGCGGACGGCCGGGGCACCCCGGGCCGCTCCCCCGCCTGGGAAAAGGGGATCCACCACGACTTCACACTGTCACTGGACGACCAGGTGGAGGCCCTGGAAGACCTCGCGAAGAGGTTTCCGCTGGATCTGTCCCGGGTGGCGATCCGCGGCTGGTCCTTCGGCGGCTGGCTGGCCGGCCTCGCGGTGCTGCGCCGGCCGGACGTCTTCCACGCGGGGATCGCGGGCGCGCCCGTGACGGACTGGCGCCTGTACGACACGCACTACACGGAGCGCTACCTGGGGGACCCGGCCGACCAGCCGGACGCGTACGCGCGGAGCTCCCTCGTCACGGCGGACGGTCTGTCCTCCCCCGCCGAGCCGCACCGCCCGCTGATGATCGTGCACGGCCTCGCCGACGACAACGTGGTCGTCGCCCACGCCCTGCGCCTCTCCTCGGCCCTCCTGGCCGCCGGCCGCCCGCACGAGGTGCTGCCACTGTCCGGGGTCACCCACATCACCCCGCAGGAACAGGTCGCGGAGAACCTGCTGCTGCTCCAGGTCGACTTCCTGAAGCGGTCCCTGGGGATCACCGGCGCCTGAGCATGCAACGGGCCGGGGCGACATGGCGCGCCCCGGCCCGTTTACGGCACCCGCACGGCCGTACGCTGTTCAGCCTGACGTGTCCGTATATCGGGATCGGGTCGGCGAAGTTGCCTGCGTGTTAACGCAGTTCGCGGGGGTTTGTGCGCACTTCGGCAGCCACCAACTCGACCTCGAACCCGTCCGTGTTGGTGAGGTAGGCGGCGTAGTGCCCGAGGCCTCCGGCGTGGGGGTAGCGGTCGGGGAACAGGGAGGCCCAGCCGTGCGCGGCGGCCTCCCGGCCCAGCGCGTCGACGTCTGCCGGCGTCCCGGCGTGGAACGCCAGGTGGTTGAGGCCGGGCCTCATGCGGTCGTGCTCGGTGGCTCGCAGGGCAGGGGACTGCTCGACGACGAGGTACGTCGCGCCCAGGAGCCAGCTGCGTCCGTGGTCCCACTCCTGGTACGGGTCGTAGCCGAGCCGGCCGAGGAGCCAGCCCCATTCGCGGGTCGCCCGGGGGAGATCGGGAACCCAGAGTTCGATGTGATGCAGCAATTCGGATCCTCGAACGCCGGCTCCCGGCGCCTTCGCCAAGAAGGGCCGGGAACCGGAAGGGACGCCGTACAGGGCCGTCAGGCCGCGTGGACCACGTCCTTCTCCTCGGCGAAGTGGCAGGCCGACTCGTGGGCCGCCGGGGTGTCCTCGCCCTTGAAGCGCTCGGGGACCGCGAGGAGCGGGACCTCCTGGGCGCACTTGTCCTGGGCCTTCCAGCAGCGGGTGCGGAAGCGGCAGCCCGAGGGCGGGTTGGCCGGGGACGGGACGTCGCCCGTGAGGATGATGCGCTCACGGCCCTCGCGGGACTCCGGGTCGGGGACCGGCACCGCGGAGAGCAGGGCCTGCGTGTAGGGGTGGGTCGGGTGCTCGTAGATCTCCGTGTCCGTACCGATCTCGGCCATCTTGCCCAGGTACATCACACCCACCCGGTCCGAGATGTGCCGGACGATCGACAGGTCGTGCGCGATGAAGAGGTAGGACAGGTTGAACTCGTCCTGGAGCTTCTCCATCAGGTTGATGACCTGCGCCTGGACGGACACGTCCAGCGCGGAGACCGGCTCGTCGCAGATGATGATCTCGGGGTTGAGTGCCAGGCCGCGGGCGATGCCGATGCGCTGGCGCTGACCGCCCGAGAACTGGTGCGGGTAGCGGTTGATGTACTCGGGGTTGAGGCCGACCACGTCCAGCAGGTCCTGGACCTTGCGGCGGCGGTCGCCCTTCGGGGCCACCTCGGGGTGGATCTCGAAGGTCTCCCCGATGATGTCGCCCACCGTCATACGGGGGTTGAGCGAGGTGTACGGGTCCTGGAAGACCATCTGGATGTTGCGGCGTACGGCCTTCAGGGCGCGGCCGGACAGCTTGGTGATGTCCTGGCCCTTGTAGAAGATCTCGCCCGCGGTCGCCGTCTCCAGCATCATCAGCAGCTTGGCGACCGTGGACTTGCCGCAGCCGGACTCGCCCACGATGCCGAGCGTCTCGCCCTGGTAGAGGTCGAAGGAGACCCCGTCCACGGCCTTGACCGCGCCGATCTGACGCTTGAGCAGGATGCCCTGGGTCAGAGGGAAGTGCTTCACCAGGTTGCGCACCTGGAGAATCGGCTCGCCGCGCTCGGCCGGTGCCTCGATGGCGGCCACGGCCTCCTCGTCGGTGGCGGCCTCGACCGTCTCGACCTCGGTGACGTTGGGAGTGGCGTCCATGGCCTCGTCCGTCTTCTCCAGGTCAGCCATGGATCGTCTCCTTCCAGAAGTGGCACGCGCTGCCGCGGCCGACGAGCTCGCCGCCGTCCCGCTCGCTGACCGGGTGCAGGGGCGGAACGTCCGTACGGCAGATGTCCTGCGCCTGCGGGCAGCGCGGGTTGAAGGCGCAACCGGGCGGGATGCGGGTCAGGTTGGGCGGCAGGCCCTTGATCGCGTAGAGGTCCTGGCCCTTCTGGTCCAGGCGCGGGATCGACTCGAGCAGACCCTTGGTGTAGGGGTGCGCGGGCCGCTTGTACAGCTCGTGCACCGGGGCGGTCTCCACGATCCGGCCCGCGTACATCACCGCGATCTTGTCCGCTACGTCGGCGACGACGCCGAGGTCGTGGGTGATGAGGATCAGGCCCATGTTGTACTCGCGCTGCAGCTCCGCGAGCAGGTCCATGACCTGGGCCTGGACCGTCACGTCGAGGGCCGTGGTCGGCTCGTCGGCGATGATCAGGTCCGGCTCCAGGGCGAGCGCCATCGCGATCATGATGCGCTGGCGCATACCGCCGGAGAACTGGTGCGGATAGTCGCCGACGCGCTCCTTCGCGGCCGGGATCTTCACGCGGTCCATCAGCTCGATCGCCTTGGCCTTGGCGTCCTTCTTGCTCAGGCCCTGGTGGACGCGGAACATCTCGCCGAGCTGGTAGCCGACGGACAGCACCGGGTTCAGCGCGGAGAGCGCGTCCTGGAAGATCATCGCGATCTTGCTGCCGCGGATCTTGCGCCGGGCGTCGCCCGACATGGTGAGCATGTCCTCACCCCGGTACAGGATCTGGCCCTTGGGGATCCGCCCGGGCGGCATGTCCAGAATGCCCATGATCGCCTGGGCGGTCACGGACTTGCCGGAGCCGGACTCGCCGAGCACGGCGAGGGTCTCGCCGGAGCTCACGGTGTAGTTGACGCCGTTGACGGCCTTGGCCACGCCGTCGCGGGTGTGGAACTCGACGTGCAGATCGCGCACTTCGAGCAGGGGGACGTCGCCCCCGGCCGCGCCTCGCGGCTCGGGCACGTCACGGGTCTCTTCGATGGTGGTCACGTACGCCCTCCTCAGCGCAGCTTCGGGTCAAGGGCGTCGCGCACCGCGTCGCCGAGCATGATGAACGCGAAGACCGTGAGGCTGAGCATGCCCGCGGGGAACAGCAGTGTGTGCGGGTTGTCCCGGATCACCTTGCTGCCCTCGGAGATGTCGATGCCCCACGAGATCGTCGGGTCGCTGAGGCCGAGGCCGAGGAACGACAGCGTCGCCTCCGCGGAGATGTAACCGCCGAGGGCGATCGTGGCCACGACGATGGTCGGCGCGATGGCGTTCGGCATCACGTGGCGGAACAGGATCCGCGTGGTGCCGGCGCCGAGCGCCCGGGCCGCCGTCACGTAGTCCGCCTGCTTGGCCGTGATGACCGAGCTGCGGGTGACGCGCGCGATCGAGGTCCAGCCCAGGAAGGCCAGGGCCAGGATCACCACGTACACCTTGCGCTCGGTGAAGGCGTTCAGGACGACCATCGTGCCGAGCAGGAACGGCAGGCCGAAGAAGATGTCGACGATCCGGGAGATCAGCGAGTCGATCCAGCCGCCGAAGTAGCCCGCGAGCATGCCGAGCAGACCGCCGAGCAGGGTGACCAGGGCGGTCACGCCGACGCCGACGAGGATCGAGGCGCGGGTGCCGTGGATGACACGCGAGTAGATGGAGCGGCCCTGCTGGTCGTAGCCGAACCAGTCGGGCTGGAAGAAGTGCCCCAGCTCCGGCTTGCCCAGGTAGTGGTGGACGAGGTCGCCGTCGCGCGGGTCGACGCTGGTGAACCAGCCGGGGAACGCGGCGATCACCAGCAGCAGGAGCAGCAGCACCGAGGAGATCCAGAACATGGGCCGGTGCCGCAGGTCGTACCAGGCGTCACCCCACAGGGAGCGCGGCTTGTCGCTCTTCTTGCCGCTCTCCTTGGCGGGGACGTCGACGGCCGGCGGGGCCACGGCGTCCACGGCCGCGGCGTCGGTGGTCTGGGCCTTGGTCACGTCAGGCATACCGGATCCTCGGGTCCAGGACCGCGTACAGCAGGTCGATGAGCAGGTTGATCAGGAGGATGACGAGGACGAGCACCGTCACCACACCCGTGACCGTCGAGCCCTCGCTCGTCTGGATCGCCCTGTAGAGGAGGTTGCCGACACCCTGGATGTTGAAGATGCCCTCGGTGATGACCGCGCCGCCGATGAAGCCGCCGACGTCGGTGCCGACGAAGGTGACCACGGGGATCAGCGAGTTGCGCAGCAGGTGGACACCGATGATGCGGCGCCGGGGCAGCCCCTTGGCGAGCGCGGTGCGCATGTAGTCGGCCCGCAGGTTCTCGGCGAAGGTCGTCCGGGTCAGCCGGGCCACGTACGCCATGGACAGCATGGCGAGGACGAAGGCCGGCAGGAACAACTGCGAGAAGTCCGTGGAGTCCTGGACGTTGGGCGGCAGCCAGCCGAGTTCGTCCGCGAAGATGAACCGGGCGATGAAGCCGAGGACGAACACCGGGATGGAGATCACCGTCAGCGTGAAGACCAGCACACCGGTGTCGGCGGCCCTGCCGGCCCGCAGACCGGCCCACGCGCCGAGGCCCACACCGATGATGATCTCGATGGTGATGGCCAGCAGCGTCAGCCGCAGTGTCACCGGGAAGGCCTCGGCCATGAGCTCGGTGACCGGACGGCCGGCCAGGTTCTTGCCGAAGTCTCCCTGGAGGAGATTCCACATGTAGTGGACGTACTGTTCGAGGACGGGCTTGTCGAAGCCGTACTCGCGCTTGATCTGCGCGATCTGTGCGGGATCGGGAGCCTTGTCCCCGTAGATGGCCCGGACCGGGTCGCCCGGCAGGATGTGGACCATCAGAAAGATCAACAGAGTTGTCCCGATGAAGATCGGGATCATCTGGAGCAGTCGCCTGGCGGCGTAGCGCCCCATCTTGCGCCTCCATGCCGTGAGGGGTCGGCGAGGCCTGCGCACTCATCTACCGCAGGTTAAGGGGGTGAGGTGGAGGCCTGTGCCTACGGACCGGCGCCGCCGCTCCCCTGACGGGAGAGGCGGCACCGGTCTGCGGTCGTCTTCTTACTTCTGCTTGACCTGGATGGTGTCGAAGATCGGGTCACCGTCCTGGCCGTACTCGATCTTGCCCAGGATGTTCTTGGACTGACCGCTGTTGACCTTGTAGAACCAGAGCGGAATCGCCGGCATGTCCTTGGCGAGGAGCTGCTCCGCCTGCTGGTACAGCTTCACGGTCTCGTCGATCGAGCTGGCCTTGTCCGCCTCGGAGCTCAGCTTGTCGAACTCCTTGTTGGAGTAGCTGCTGGTGTTACCGGCCGCCGTGCTGCCGTACAGGTCGCGCATGAAGTTCGAGTTGACCGGGTAGTCGAGCACCCAGCCACCGCGGTACATGGACTTGACCTGGTCGTTGTCACGGGCGTCGAGGTCGGCCTGGAAGGTCGGCTTCGGGTCGCCGGTGCACTCCACGCCGGTGGACTTGCGGATCGAGTTGCAGACCGCGTCGACCCACGGCTTGTGGTCCTGGTCGGCGTTGTACTGGATCTGGATCTTGTTGCCCGGGACGCCGCCACCCTCCTGGATGAGCTTCTTGGCCTGGGCCGGGTCGAACTTGACGATGTCGCCGAGCGCGCCCTTCTTGTAGCCGAGGACGCCGGGGGCGACGTAGGAGTCGGCCGGGGTGCGCGTGCCCTGAAGGACGGTCTTGGTGATCGTCTGGCGGTCGATCGCCATGGACAGACCCTGGATGACCTTGGGGTCGATGTCCTTGAACTGCTTGGTGTAGAACGCCGGGACGATCGACTGGACGGCCGAGTACGGCTGGTCGATGGCGCGGTCGCCGAGGTCCGTCTTGTAGCTCGTCAGCGCGGTGGTCGGGACCTGCTCGATCCAGTCCACGTTGTCGGAGCGCAGGTCCGAGTAGGCGGCGTCGGCGGTCGTGTAGTTCTTGAAGTCGATGCCGCCGTTCTTGGCCTTGTTCGGGCCCTGGTAGTCCGCGAACTTGCGGACCTTGATGAGCTTGTTGTGCTCCCAGGAGACGAACTTGTACGGGCCGTTGCCGACCGGCTTCTCGCCGAACGCCTTCGGGTCCTTGAAGAAGGCCTCGGGCAGCGGCGCCCACACGTCGTAGCCCAGCTTGTACGCGAAGTACGAGACCGGCTGCGTCAGCTTGACCGTGAAGGTGTTGTCGTCGACGACCTTCAGACCCGACATCTTGTCGGACTTCGGCTCACCCTTCTCCGGGTGCACGTCCTCGAAGCCCACGATGTCGGCGAACCAGCTGGAGTTGGTCTGGGTGTTCTTGATGTTGGCCGACCAGTTCCAGGAGTCCACATAGGACTTGGCGGTGACCGGCGTGCCGTCGTGGAACTTCCAGCCCGGCTTGAGCTTGACGGTCCACTCGGACGCGTCCTTGTTCGGCGTGACCGACTCGGCGTTGACGTACTCGAGCTTGCCGGTGCCGGGCTCGTAGTCGACCAGGCCGGCGAAGATCGTGCGCAGGACACGGCTGCCCTGGCTCTCCTTGGCGTTGGCCGGCTGCAGCGGGTTCTGAGGCTCGCTCAGCTGCGCAGTGACGATGCCGTTCGGGTCGGCCTTCCCCTTGTTCATGTCGTCGCCGGCACTGTCGTCGCCGCCGCCGCAGGCGGTGGCGGCCAGGGCGACGACTATCGCCCCCGCGACCCACTTGGCGCTCTTGGCACCGCGCATGGGTTCCTCCTATGAAGTCATTGGTTCACCGCGAAGGGAGCACAGACAGACCACCGCCACCGCCCGTCGCCGGTGCCGGAAATCGTCAGGTGCCCCCGCGCTCGTGAGTCGGCGCCGCCTCCAGCGCATGACCCGTTCATCCGAGCTCTACGCGCCTAACTATCTGCCAAACGCCAGGAGCGAACCACACTCTCGAGGTCTCGGTTCGATCACAGCTCACGCCTACATCTTCCAAAATCCGGACAAAGGGTTTGGTGAAAGATCCCTGCGAAACGGACTTGTTACACATCTATCGGTGGCGAGTGTCCGCATTCCGGACGCGAGAGTGAGATAAACCGCTTGCGGCTGCCGTGACTGCCGTGCAGGGTGCCACCGGGGCTGTCACGCGCTCAAGAAGCCTCCGCCGCAAGGCCGTTGTACGGGCCCGTGCGCGGGCAGGGCGCGGCACTTCCGCAGCAGGGTAGTGCGAACGGGGCGCTCCGGACGGCCGTCCCCGGCAAATCGAGGGTTTTCCCTAACCCTTCCCTTCTCGTTGCCTCCGCTTCACGACGACACCGGGCACCCCGCGAGGCGGGGTGCCCGGTGTCGTCGAACGGCAGGCGTCAGCCGTGCTTGGCGCGGCTCGCGGCGCGGGCGCGCTCGCGGGCGTCCAGGTTCACCTTGCGGATGCGCACGGCCTCCGGGGTGACCTCGACGCACTCGTCGTCCCGGCAGAACTCCAGGGACTGCTCCAGCGACAGCTTGCGCGGCGGGACGATCGACTCGGTCACATCGGCCGTGGACGACCGCATGTTGGTGAGCTTCTTCTCCTTGGTGATGTTGACGTCCATGTCGTCGGCGCGGGAGTTCTCGCCGACGATCATGCCCTCGTACACCTCGGTGCCCGGCTCCACGAACAGCACGCCGCGCTCCTGGAGGTTGGTCATCGCGAAGGCGGTGACCGCACCGGAGCGGTCGGCGACCAGGGAGCCGTTGTTACGGGTCTGGAGCGTGCCGAACCAGGGCTCGAAGCCCTCGTGGATGGAGTGGCCGATGCCCGTGCCGCGGGTCTGGGTCAGGAACTCGGTCCGGAAGCCGATGAGACCGCGCGAGGGCACGACGAACTCCATGCGGACCCAGCCGGAGCCGTGGTTGGACATGTTGTCCATGCGGCCCTTGCGGACACCCATGAGCTGCGTGACGGCACCCATGTGCTCCTCGGGCACGTCGATCGTCATGCGCTCGACCGGCTCGTAGACCTTGCCGTCGACGTCCTTGGTGACGACCTGCGGCTTGCCGATGGTCAGCTCGAAGCCCTCACGGCGCATCGTCTCGACCAGGATGGCCAGCGCCAGCTCACCACGGCCCTGCACCTCCCAGGCGTCCGGCCGCTCGGTGTCCAGCACCCGGAGGCTGACGTTACCGATCAGCTCGCGGTCGAGGCGGTCCTTGACCTGACGGGCGGTGACCTTGCGGTCCTTGACGGCCGCCTTGTTGTCGGCGCCCTTGCCGGTGGCGCCACGGCCGACCAGCGGGGAGGTGTTGGTGCCGATGACCATGGAGATCGCGGGCTCGTCGACCGTGATCAGCGGCAGCGCGACCGGGTTCTCCGGGTCGGCCAGGGTCTCGCCGATCATGATGTCCGGGATACCGGCGACCGCGCAGATGTCACCGGGGCCGGCCATCTCCGCCGGCTTGCGGGTGAGCGCCTCGGTCATCATCAGCTCGGAGATGCGGACGCTGCTGACGGACCCGTCGCGCTTCATCCACGCGACCGTCTGGCCCTTGCGCAGCTCGCCCTGCTCGACGCGGAGCAGCGCGATACGGCCGAGGAAGTTGTCGGCGTCCAGGTTGGTGACGTGGGCCTGGAGCGGGGCGGTCTCGTCGTAGGTCGGGGCCGGGATGTGCTCCAGGATCGTGGAGAAGAACGGCTCCAGGCTGGTGGAGTCGGCCGGGACCGTGCCGTTCTCCGGCTTGGTCAGCGAGGCGATGCCGTCGCGGCCGCAGGCGTAGACGATCGGGAACTCGATCTGCTCCTCGTCCGCGTCCAGGTCGAGGAAGAGGTCGTACGTCTCGTTGACGACCTCGTCGATCCGGGAGTCCGGGCGGTCCGTCTTGTTGATGCACAGGATGACGGGCAGCCGCTGCTGGAGCGCCTTGCGCAGCACGAAGCGGGTCTGCGGCAGCGGGCCCTCGGAGGCGTCCACGAGCAGCACGACGCCGTCGACCATCGACAGACCGCGTTCGACCTCGCCACCGAAGTCGGCGTGACCGGGGGTGTCGATGATGTTGATGGTGATGACGTCCCCCCCGTCCTTCGGGTGGTACTTCACCGCCGTGTTCTTGGCCAGGATCGTGATGCCCTTCTCACGCTCCAGGTCGTTCGAGTCCATCATGCGGTCGTCGACGCCTTCGAGCTGGTGCGCGGCGAAGGCACCGGCCTGCTTCAGCATGCCGTCGACGATGGTGGTCTTGCCGTGGTCGACGTGGGCGACGATGGCGACGTTGCGGATGTCGTGGCGCGTGGCCATAAGAAGGCGTACTCCCGGAGTGTGAGGAATGCCCTGCGCGTACATCGGTGGTGCGCGGGCCCTGCCGGGCTCAACATGCCACGGCCTCACCCCATGGTACGGGTCTGCTCCGGTTGGGGTTAGCCGGGATGCGTCGGTGCAGGTCAGGGTGGGTTGTACTGCTGCTCGGCGTCCGTGTTCAAGCGCCGGACGGGCTGGAGGGAACTGCCCGCTCGCAGGAGTGCCGGGCGGCCTCTCGGGCCAGGGGCGAGTCGGGGCGTTCCTCGCAGTCGAGGAGGCCGGTGATGTCGACCGTCCAGGTGCGGGCGTGGCCGGAGGCCGTGCTGCCGTCCGGGCAGGTGTAGCGGAAGTCCGCCGCCACTTCCTTCACTCCGGCGTACTGGACGAAGTCCCCCGCCGTGCCGGTCGTGAGCCGGTCGGGGTCGAGCTTCGGGGCCGGCCGGTGGACATCGGTGAACGCGCCGGCCTCTCCCTCGGCCGCCTCCGCCAGGGTGCGTGCGTCGGAGTCGACCTCGCCGGTCTTCCTGCCGAGCGAGAAGAGGACCTCTGCGGCGGACGGGGCCGGTCCGTCGGCCCGTACGGACGGGCGCGGTGTGTGGACCCGGCGCATCGCGTTCCGCGTCGCGCCCCCGTCCGCTTCGAGCCGCTCCGGTTCAAAGACGCCGGTCAGCCGGTCCCGCCGGGTGATGTGGGACCAGGCGAAGGTGCCGTCCGCGCAGGCCTGCGCTGCAGCCCTGCCGGTCCTACGGTCGGTGCCGTCGCCGTCGGTGTCCGCCGTGCACGCCGTCAGCCCCGCCACCAGCACCCCGAAGAGCAGCCCGGCCGCGCAGGCCCGCCCTACCGTGTCGCACATCCGCCGGCTCCCGTCCCCCGTGAACGGACGCCCGGCGCCCGCACCATGATCCCTGCTGGGTCCATGGTGCGGGCGCCGGGCCGCAGCGGCAAGGGAGCTACGGAGCGGCCGATCCCTTCGCGGACGGGCCCGCCGCCGGCTTCGCGCCCTTCTTCAGGAAGCCCATGTCCTCGTAGACCGGACTGCCGAAGCCGAAGGCGCCGGTGTTGACGAGGTTCTTGCGGGCCGCGATGAGCTGGGGGCGCTGGAAGAGGGGGATGGAGCCGGCCGCCGCCCAGATGCGGGAGTCCGCCTTGCGGATCAGGGAGCGGGACTCGCCCTCGTCGAGGGTGGACACGGCCTCGTCGAAGAGCTGGTCGACCTGGTCGGTGCCGACGCGGGTGTAGTTCTGCTCGACGTTCAGGGAGCCGTCGGCGGCCGGGACGGGCTTGGCGTAGACGGGGCGGGCGTCGGTGGCGGGGAAGGCGGTGGCGGGCCAGGAGTACAGCGCGAGGTCGTACTGGCCGGAGGCGATGTGGTCCTTGAAGTAGGACTCGTCGGAGACCTTGGAGATGTCCGTGCCGATGCCGACACGCTCCAGCATGCGGGAGATGCGGTCGGCGACCGTGCGCAGCGTCTGGGAGCCGGGCCCGGAGGGGAGTACGAAGCGGAGCGTGAGGGGCTTGCCGTTCTTGGCGAGCGGGGCGGCCTCGCGGCCCGCCGGGGCTGCGGTGCCCTTGGGGGCGTACGCGCCGGGGGCGCCGCCCTGGTTCGAGTGCTTGTACTGCTTGCCGTCCTGGGCGAGGTGGTCGGACGGGTCCTGCCCGGGGCGCGCCTTGTTGTCCTCGCCGCCGTCGTCGGCCGACTCCTCCTCGGAGGCGCCGGCCTTCTCGCCCTCGGCGCCGGCCGCCTTCTCCCCGTCCTTCTTCTTCTGCTGCTCCTTGATCGGGCCGCCGCGCACCCACCCGGCGTCCGCGAGCAGGGCTTGGGCCTCCTTGGTGTCCTGGCCGCCGAGGGCGCCGCTGTTGTCGGCGTAGGCGGCCTGGCCGGAGAGGGCCAGGTGGCTGCCGACCGGGACGGCGGGCAGGCCCAGGGGCTTCAGGACGGCCTCGGCCAGTTCCCTGCGGTCGAGGGCGCGGGCGACGGCCCTGCGGACGCGCTCGTCGGCGAGCGGGCCCTCGGCGCCGTTCAGGGCGAGCTGGGTGTAGGCGGGCTCCAGGGACTTGCGCACCTCGAAGCCGCGCAGGGCCTGCTGCTGCCGGGCGTACGTGGCGGCCGCCTTGCGCAGCTTCTTGCCGGAGACGGTCTCCTCGTCGGCGGCATCCTCGTCGGTGCCGTTGGCGACGGCCCAGGAGCGCAGGGCGTGCGCGGCGGACCGGTCGGCGCCGGGGCCCATCAGCGGGCTGCTGGAACTGCGCGGCTGGGCGGCGACGGTGATGCGGCGGGCCGCGGAGGGGTCGATCTCGGCCATGTCGAGGGTGCCGGCGGCCAGCTCGGCGGCCCGCTTGTCGCGCGGCACGGTGCGCAGCACGATCTCGGAGAGCTTGGCCGGCTCGCCCCACCAGCGCGGATTGCGGGCGAGGGTGATCTCGTCGTCCTCGCGGTCGACCTTCTTCACCGTGAAGGGGCCGGCGGTGACCTTGAGTTTCTTGCGTGCCCCGTCGTTGAAGGAGTCCGGGGTGCCCATGACGTCCTTGGGGTACAACGGCGAGAACAGCGACCGCCAGTCGGCGTAGGGGCGGCTGAAGGTGACCCTGACCTCCAGGGCGTTGTCCCCGCGCTCGATCTTCTGGATGCGCTCGTAGCCGGCGTTGCGGGCGGTCCAGTAGGCGGTGTCCTTGCCGGACAGGGCGCGCCACTGGGCGGCGAAGTCGGCGGCGCCGATCTCCCGGCCGTCGCTCCAGACGGCCTGCTGGTTCAGCTTGTACAGGACGACCTGCTTGGGCTCCGTCTCGACGACCTTGGCGGACTCCAGGTAGGCGGGGTCGCGCTCGGGGCGGCCACTGGCGTTCATCCGGAACATCGACGGCAGGACGGCCTGGGCGACGCGGGTGGTGGTGGCGTCGGCGTCCGACTGGAAGGTGTTCAGGGTGTCGGGCACGGAGTCCACGGCCCAGCG
This sequence comes from Streptomyces sp. NPDC050164, assembly GCF_044459945.1. Lineage (NCBI taxonomy): Bacteria > Bacillati > Actinomycetota > Actinomycetes > Kitasatosporales > Streptomycetaceae > Streptomyces > Streptomyces sp. NPDC050164. The sequence continues at coordinate 567,559 of NZ_JBITJK010000001.1, read as the reverse complement.
CAGGGTGCCGCCGTCGGCGATCCGGTCGCGGCCCGCGGGCTGGATGTCCGGCGCGGCGAGCGGCTTGCCCGCGGGGTCCTCGGAGCCGCATCCGGCGAGCGCGGGCACCGCGAGCACACCCGCGGTGAGGAAGGCGACCGAGCGCGTGACCGCGCGCGGGCCGACGCCGTGCTGGGACATCTGTGCTACCTCCGGGAAGCCGCGGGCGTTATGATCACTTTTGGCGGTATTTGGAGTTCATCTGATGTATGCGGCCACTGAAGAGGAAAGGGTTCGGCAACACAGGGCGACACGGCGGTCACGGGCGGGAAGCCACCCGTGTGGCGCAACCCACCGCACGGTGCACCCACACGCCTCGGCCAATCGATGCACATCCCTTCACAGCACAAGGTGTGACGCGCAACACTCGCAGGCGCATGAACGTTGCCGCCTTGGGCCTCGAAGGACCCGCGGAAGTGAGGGCAAGTCATGTCCGTTCACGACGAACTGACGTCAGTCCAGCGCAGTCTCGACGAGCTGTTCCGCTCGCTGGGACGCCTGGAGAAGCAGCTCGGCACCGGCGGCCTGGAGATGCGCCGCGTCCGTGCCGACGCCAATCACCTGCGCGAGAGCGTCGCCCTGCTGCGCGACGCCGCCGCCACGCCGGCCGCACCGAAGCGCCCCGACCTCGTCACCATCTCGGACGCGCCGTACGACCCGTCGCTGTGGGTCGACTCGGACGACGAGGGGCTCGGCGCCCGGGACCGGCGCGCTCCCTGACCGGGCAGGAGTCGAACGACCGGCACCTCCCCCGAACCGACCGGAGTCGTCACAGTGGCCACTGGTACGGAACCTCCCGCCACAGAACCCCATCCCCGAAGCGGCGGCGTACGGGCGGGTACGCGCGCCGCGATCGACGCCCCGCACCTGCGCACCGACCGCTGGTGGCTGGCCCCGGCCGGCACGGTCGCCGGTCTGCTGGCCTTCATCGTCTACTCGACCTGGCGGGCCTTCGCGAACGCCGACTACTACGCGGCGCCGTACGTCTCGCCCTTCTACTCCCCCTGCCTGGCGGAGAACTGCGAGCCGATGAAGGCCGGCCCGAACTGGGAGATCTTCGGCAGCTGGTGGGGGATCTCCCCCGCCATCATCATCCTGATCTTCCCGCTCGGCTTCCGTCTGACCTGCTACTACTACCGCAAGGCCTACTACCGGGGCTTCTGGGCGTCCCCGCCGGCCTGCGCGGTGGCCGAGCCGCACAAGACGTACACGGGTGAGACCCGCTTCCCGCTGGTGCTCCAGAACATCCACCGGTACTTCTTCTACGCCGCGCTCCTCGTCGCCGGGATCCTCACCTACGACACCGTGCTCGCCTTCCGCGACGAGAACTACGAGTGGGGCCACATGGGCCTCGGCACGCTCGTGTTCCTGGTCAACATCGTGCTGATCTGGGCGTACACGCTGTCCTGCCACTCGTGCCGGCACATCGTCGGCGGCAAGCTCAAGCACTTCTCCAAGCATCCCGTGCGTTACCGGATGTGGCAGTGGGTCGGGAAGCTCAACGCCCGGCACATGCTGCTCGCCTGGGCGTCGCTGGTGAGCGTGGCGCTCGCCGACTTCTACGTCTACCTGGTCGCGTCCGGTGCCTTCGACGATCCGAGGTTGTTCTGATGTCCGTGGTCGACCGGCAGGAGTGGGACGTCGTCGTGGTGGGGGCGGGCGGCGCCGGGCTGCGCGCCGCCATCGAGGCACGTGAGCGGGGCGCCCGTACGGCCGTGATCTGCAAGTCGCTGTTCGGCAAGGCGCACACGGTGATGGCCGAGGGCGGCATCGCGGCGGCGATGGCCAACGCCAATGAGAACGACAACTGGCGGGTCCACTTCCGCGACACCATGCGCGGCGGCAAGTTCCTCAACCAGTGGCGGATGGCCGAGCTGCACGCGCAGGAGGCGCCGCAGCGGGTGTGGGAGCTGGAGACCTGGGGGGCGCTGTTCGACCGCACCAAGGACGGGCGGATCTCCCAGCGCAACTTCGGCGGCCACGAGTACCCGCGCCTCGCGCACGTCGGTGACCGCACGGGCCTGGAGCTGATCCGCACCCTCCAGCAGAAGATCGTCGCGCTCCAGCAGGAGGACTTCAAGGAGACCGGCGACTACGAGTCCCGGCTGAAGGTCTTCCAGGAGTGCACGGTCACCAGGGTGCTCAAGGAGGACGGGCGCGTCTGCGGGGTCTTCGGCTACGAGCGCGAGTCCGGCCGCTTCTTCGTCCTGGAGGCACCGGCTGTCGTGATCGCCACGGGCGGCATCGGCAAGTCGTTCAAGGTGACGTCGAACTCCTGGGAGTACACCGGCGACGGCCACGCGCTGGCCCTCCTCGCGGGCGCTCCCCTGCTGAACATGGAGTTCGTGCAGTTCCACCCGACGGGCATGGTCTGGCCGCCGTCGGTGAAGGGCATCCTCGTCACCGAGTCGGTGCGCGGCGACGGCGGGGTGCTGCGCAACTCCGACGGCAAGCGGTTCATGTTCGACTACGTCCCCGACGTCTTCAAGGACAAGTACGCCGAGACCGAGGACGAGGCCGACCGCTGGTACGACGACCCGGACCACAACCGGCGTCCCCCCGAGCTGCTCCCCCGCGACGAGGTCGCGCGGGCGATCAACTCCGAGGTGAAAGAGGGGCGCGGATCGCCGCACGGGGGCGTGTTCCTCGACGTGTCGACCCGGATGCCCGCCGAGGTCATCAAGCGGCGGCTGCCGTCGATGTACCACCAGTTCAAGGAGCTGGCCGACGTCGACATCACGGCGGAGGCGATGGAGGTCGGGCCCACCTGTCACTACGTGATGGGCGGTGTCGCGGTCGAGTCCGACACGGCGGCGGCGCGCGGGGTGCCGGGGCTGTACGCGGCCGGTGAGGTGGCCGGCGGCATGCACGGCTCCAACCGGCTGGGCGGCAACTCGCTGTCCGACCTGCTGGTGTTCGGGCGCCGGGCGGGCCGGCACGCGGCCGAGTACGCGGCGGGGCTGGCCGGGGCGCGGCCGGTCGTGGACGACGGCCAGGTCGACTCCGCCGCCGCCGAGGCCCTGCGGCCCTTCTCCGCCGAGGCGGAGATCGAGGAGCCGAAGGGCGGCCCGCCGGAGAACCCGTACACCCTGCACCAGGAACTCCAGCAGACGATGAACGACCTGGTCGGCATCATCCGCCGCGAGACGGAGATGAAGCAGGCCCTGGAGAAGCTGGCCGAGCTGCGGGTCCGGGCGCGCCGGGCCGGTGTCGAGGGGCACCGGCAGTTCAACCCGGGCTGGCACCTCGCCCTGGACCTCAGGAACATGCTGCTGGTCAGCGAGTGCGTGGCGCGGGCCGCGCTGGAGCGCACCGAGTCGCGCGGCGGGCACACCCGCGAGGACCATCCGGGGATGGACCGCAAGTGGCGCCGGATCAACCTGCTGTGCGCGCTCGCCGACCCGACGGGCGGTCTGGCGGCGACGGACCCGGTCCGCGGCCAGATCACCCTCACCCGCGAGACCACCGAACCCGTCCGTGCCGACCTGCTCGCCCTCTTCGACAAGGAGGAGCTGGTCAAGTACCTCGCCGAAGAGGAGCTGTACGAATGAGCAGCTACACGGCCCATTTCAAGGTGTGGCGCGGTGACGTGGGGGGCGGCGGCCTGGAGGACTTCAAGGTCGAGGTCAACGACGGTGAGGTGGTGCTCGACATCATCCACCGTCTCCAGGCCACCCAGGCCCCCGATCTCGCCGTGCGCTGGAACTGCAAGGCCGGCAAGTGCGGTTCGTGCTCCGCCGAGATCAACGGCCGGCCGCGGCTGCTGTGCATGACGCGCATGTCCGTGTTCGACCGGGAGGAGACGATCACGGTGACGCCGCTGCGGGCGTTCCCGGTCGTCCGCGACCTGGTCACCGACGTCGGCTTCAACTACACCAAGGCCAGGGAGGTCCCGGCCTTCGTGCCGCCCGAGGGCCTCGGTCCCGGCGAGTACCGGATGATGCAGGAGGACGTGGACCGCTCGCAGGAGTTCCGCAAGTGCATCGAGTGTTTCCTGTGCCAGGACACCTGCCATGTGGTCCGCGACCACGAGGAGAACAAGCAGGCGTTCGCGGGGCCGCGTTTCCTGATGCGGGTGGCGGAGCTGGACATGCATCCGCTCGACGCGGCGGCGGAATCCGGCCTGGACCGCAAGGCCACCGCCCAGGACGAGCACGGCCTGGGCTACTGCAACATCACCAAGTGCTGTACGGAGGTCTGCCCGGAGGGCATCAAGATCACGGACAACGCGCTGATCCCCCTGAAGGAACGGGCGATCGACCGCAAGTACGACCCGCTGGTGTGGCTGGGCTCGAAGATCAAACGGCGTTCTTCAGCAGGCTGAGCGCCTGCTGGAGGTTGTGTCCGGCGGTCTCCCGCATGCGCTCCGGCTGCGGGAAGTCGCCCTCGATGAGCGTCAGCGGCCCCGAGACCAGGCCGAGGCGCATCGACAGGCGGTAGAGACGCGGCGGGCTTCGTCCAGGCCGGGGGTCCGCAGGGCGTCCCGTCGGGCGTGAGCAGGACGTGGTCCGGGCCCAGTTCGGCGTCGATGAGGGTGTGCCGAAGGCGGGGAGCGGGGACCTCGGCGGCCAGGGCATGGATCGTGTCCTCCAGCTCCCGTCGTACGGCGGCGGCACGGGGTTCGCGCCCGGCCGCTTCCGCGAGGCGGCGCAGGGCGCCGTCGGTGACGCGCTGTTCGCAGGAGGAGACGCCGTGGGAGGAGCCGCCGTTGTCGACGGCGGTGACCTTCCCGAAGCGGGGGCCGGTGTGGGCGTGCAGGGTGGCCAGCAGTTCGGCCATCCGGTCCATGAGCCGAGGTGCCTCGCGCGGGTCCCGGGCGAGGGCGTCGTCCAGGCTGCCCCGGTCACGTCCTCCACGACGGCCGCGTCGGCCGGGAGGTGCGTGCGCGTGGCGTCGGTGTGAGACGCCGTGAACAGGCCGAGGCCGGTGCCGTGGGAGAAGACGTCCCGGGGGTCCGGGTCGGGCTGGTGGCCGACCAGACGTAGGCGACGGCCGTGGAGTCGTCTTCGAGGGGCAGGCGGTAGGCGCCCTTCTTGCTGCCGCCGTGCAGGCGTTCCACGGTGCTGAGGGACCGGGCCGGGCCGAGGACGGCGCGGGTGAGGGGGCGTCGGGTCTTGGTCACCGCACCCAGTCTTCCTTGTACGCCCGCCAGTCCGCCTCGGTCGCGGCGAAGTCGATGTACAGCGCGACGCCGAAGCGGGCCCGGTCGGCGTCCGTGCGGGACAGGCCCAGGCGGACGCCTCGGACGGCGGCGGGGACGGTCTCGGCGTGGCCCCAGTGGTCGAAGTTGCTCTCCCAGTAGAAGGGCAGGCCCATCAGCAGGTCGGTGGAGGGCGGGGTGACCTCCAGGGCGAGGGACGTCTGCTGGGCGACGTAGCCGCCGTAGGTGCTCTCCAGTGGCTGCGCGGTGTCGTACGACATCACGGCGATCTGGTCGACGCGGCGGGCGACCTGGCCGAAGAACTCCTGGGACCACCACTTGGGGTGGGCGGTGAAGAGACCGAACACGGTGTGAAGGGCCGGGAGCGGGTCGATCTGGTGGGCGGCGACGGAGAGTTGCGCGTCCCGGGAACGGGTCTCGCGGCGCAGGGCGTCGAGGAGGGTGAGGTAGTCGCGGTCGCCGGACGGCATGGGCTCCAGGTCGAGGTGGATGCCCTCGTAGCCGGTGTCCAGGATCTGGCGGGCGGAGCGGACGACGGCGGCTCGGGTGTCCGGGTTCTCCAGGACCATGCCGTCGGCGCCCTCGGTGGCCAGGACGTCGCCGAGGAAGGCCTGGACGCGGATGCCGGGGAGTTTCTCGTGTACGGCGGCTATGAACCAGCGCGCTCTCGGATAGACGGACTTGGGGAGCGTGCCGTCGTGTTCCAGCGGGCCCGAGTGGACGTACAGGTCGCGGATGCCGGTGCCTTGCAGGCGGCGGGCCAGGGCGGTGACGTCGGCGTCCTTCTTGCGGCCGTCGACCCAGGCGTGGCCCAGCCAGAGCGCGTCGCGGTTCCGGGTGTGCGTGCCGTCCGCCGGGTCGCCCATGTAGTTGATGCGGAGGGCCGTCAGAGCGGACAGGAGAGGAACCAGGAGTAACAGGACCACGGCGAGCGCCGTGCGTCTGATCCAGCGCCGACGCCCTCTGCCCTTTCCACTGTCGGGTGCGGGAGCGTCCTGCGCGGCGCCTTCGGCGGCTGCTGCCTCTGTCGGGGTGGTGCCTTCCGTGCGGTCCATGCCGTCTCCCCCCGGTGATGCAGATGATGTTGCCGGGGAGGACGATCCGTACCGGTGTTCGGTTCCGATCAGAACAGGCTCAGCAGCGCCTCCGCCGGGTCGGTCAGGCCCGTCTCGCCGCCGGGGAGGGGCAGTTCGAACCAGACCGTCTTGCCGCGGGGCGTGCGTCGGGAGCCCCACGCCGCGCTGAGGAGGCCGACCAGCTGCAGGCCGCGGCCGCCCTCGTCGGTGTCGCGGGCGCGGCGGCGGCGGGGCTGGACCAGGCCGGAGTCCCAGACCTCGCAGACCAGCGTGCGGTCCAGCAGCAGACGGAGCCGGATCTCGCCCTCGCCGTAGCGCAGGGCGTTGGTGACGAGTTCGCTGACCAGGAGCTCCGTGGTGTCGACCAGGGCTTCCATGTCCCAGCTGAGCAGCTGGGCACGCGCGTACTCGCGGGCCCGGCCCACGCTGCGCGGCTCGCGCGGCAGGGTCCAGTCACCGACGGACTCGGTGGGCAGGCCCTGTACACGTGCCATCAGCAGCGCGATGTCGTCCTCGCCGTGATGGGAGTCGAGGGTGTTGAGGACGTGGTCGCAGACGTCCTCCAGCGGCTGGGCGGGGTCGGACAGGGCGCTGACGAAGGCCTGGAGCCCCTCGTCCAGGGGGTGGTCGCGGCTTTCGACCAGTCCATCCGTGTAGAGCGCGAGCAGGGCGCCTTCGGGCAGTTCGACCTCGACCTCCTCGAAGGGCTCGCCGCCGACGCCGAGCGGCATGCCCGGCGGCACGTCGAGCATCAGGGCAGGCTCGCCCGGTTCGACCAGGACGGGCGGCAGATGGCCCGCGTTGGCGAAGGTGCAGCGCCGGGTGACGGAGTCGTAGACGGCGTAGACGCAGGTGGCGAGGTACACCTCGGAGAGGTCGGCCTCGCGGGGGCGGCGGGCCGCCCTGGTCGCCTGCTGGACGCCGCCGGGGGCGCCGAGACCGCGGGCGATCTCGTCCAACTGGGAGAGCACCTCGGCCGGTTCGATGTCGAGCTGCGCCAGGGTCCGGACGGCCGTGCGGAGTTCGCCCATGGCGACGGCGGCGCGCAGGCCGCGGCCCATGACGTCGCCGACGACCAGCGCGGTGCGGTGCCCGGGGAGTTCTATGACGTCGAACCAGTCGCCGCCGACCTCGCTGGGCCGCCCGGTGTTGGCGTTGCCGGGCAGGTAGCGGCAGGCGATGTCGAGGCCGGAAGCCTCCGGGTCACCGGGCGGGAGCAGGGACCGTTGCAGTATCAACGCGCGTTCGTGCTCGCGGCGGTAGAGCCGGGCGTTGTCGATGCAGACGGCGGCGCGCGCGGCGAGTTCGACGGCCAGGTCCCGGTCGCGGTCGCCGAACGGCTCGCTGCCCTTCGTCCGGGCGAACTGCACGAGCCCGACGACGGTGTCGTGGGCGACCATCGGCACGGCGAGCGTGGACTGCACGAGTCCGCCGTCCTCGCCGGGGACGGTCTGCGGGCGGGCCGTGCGCAGAGCGTCCGCGCAGGGCGAGTTGAACGGGTAGTGGTGGACCGCGCCGACCGCGACGGGCACGCCGGTGCCGGTGAAGGGCGCGTCGGAGACGGCGCTGGCGAAGGCCACCCGGCGCAGCTCGGCGCTGCCGTCGGCGAGCCCGGGCGGGGTCTCGTCGCCGACCAGCAGGCCTTGGTAGAGGTCGACGGTGGCCAGGTCGCAGAAACCGGGCACGACGACGTCGAGGAGCTGCCGGGCCGTGGTCTCCAGGTCGAGGGAGTTGCCGATGCGCGCGCCGGCCTCGTTCAGCAGGGCGAGGTTGCGCCGGGCGGCGGCGGCCTCGCGGGCGGCGGCGCGGCGCGAGGTGATGTCCGTGCCGAGCCAGGCGATGCCGATGGGCCGGCCCGAACCGCTGTGCACGCGATAGAGGTTGACGGACCAGTGGCGGCGCTCGTCGGAGCCCGGCACGAAGCCCGTGACATGCATGTCCGTGATGGAGTTGCCGGTCTCCAGGACGCGGCGCAGCGTGGCTGCGACCCGCTCGGCCTCGCCGCGCTGGAGGTAGTCGTGGACGCCCTTGCCACGGTGGTCGTCGGGCGTACCGCCGAAGACGGACGCGAACCGCTGGTTGGCGCGGCGGACCCGCAGGTCGGAGTCGATCAGCAGGAAACCGAAAGGGGATTGACTGAAAATCGCCTGCGAGGCGGCGAGGTCGGTCTCGATGCTGCGCAGCGTGCGCACGTCGACGACGATGCAGACGGCGGCCTTCTCGCCCTCCTCGGTGTGCGTCGGCATGACGTACACCTCGGCGAGCCCCTCGCGCCCGCACTCCCCCTCGGCGTCCTTCGGCATCCGGAACGGCACCACGCCGGTCCACTCGCGGCCGTCGAGGATCTCGGCCATCTTGCGCATGCCCCGCTCGCGCAGGCGCGGGTCGATGAACGTCTCGATGGGGTCCATGCCGACGGCGCGTTCGGCCGGGATGCCGAAGAGGTGCTCGGCGCGCAGGCTCCACTGGTCGACGAGCCCGTCGGGGCCGATGGAGAAGGAGGCGACCTTGATGTAGTCGTAGATGGATCCCGGGGGACTGCTCTGCCACATGGCGCCCCCGGGCTGCACCCCGTCGGCCGCGAGCGCACCTCCCACCGCGGAAGCCAGGCCGTCCGCGGCCATCGCCCTCGCGCCCTCCGACGGGTCCTCGGACTCCGTGGCCTTCGCTGGTATCTCGCTCACGCGAACCGTCCCCTCCAGCTCACCGCGTCCGGCACCGGTCACCGGGGGCGGCTGCCCGCAGTATCCAGCACTACGGTGCCGCACAACACGGTGTTCACGATCACAGCACGGTCCCGATGGTTTTTGGACCGTACCGTGAGAACACTCCCAGTCTTCTAACCAGGGGACACGTCGTCGAATCCCGTCCGTCGACAACTGCCACTGGCCTGAACCATTCGCTCGACGGCGGCAGGGCGGACGTACACCGATTTTTCACTCCGGAACCGCGAGTTCGAACCACACGGTCTTGCCCACGCCGCCGGGCCGGGTGCCCCAGCGGCGGCAGGAGGAGGCGACCAGTTGGAGCCCGCGGCCGCTCTCGTCCTCGGGTCTGGCGGCGCGCTCGCGGGGCGGGTCCGGGAGCGAGTCGGAGACCTCCACCAGGAGGACGCCGTTCAGTTCGGAGGGGCGGACCAGGCGGACGCCGATGGGGCCCGTGGCGTGCCGCAGGGCGTTGGTGACCAACTCGCTGACCAACAACGCCGTGAGGTCGGCGAGGCTGTCGAGGCTCCAGCCGCGGAGTTGGCCGCGGACGGCCTGGCGGGCGGTGCGCACGGCACCCGGCTCGGCGGGAAAGGTCCACTCGGCGCGGTCACCTTCGGTGTCGATCACGCCGATCACTTCCCCGACAGCGGGCTCACCCATGTCCCGTTTCATAGGGTTAATGGGCACATACCCGATATCTGCGGCGGAGTATCGCGCGGGGCAGCGCACTGTGGCACGAAAGGCGTACGGGACGCCCGTACGACCGCCTTCGGGCCTCACACGCCCCCGGTTGGCCTCAGGCGCCGGGCACTTCTCCCGTACCGGGGCCACCGAGAAGTCCCGGGTGCCCGAGAGTCCGCTGCACTGCAGGCACGTCCTGGTCGAGCCAGTCCACGTCCCAGATCTCGCCGGGGCCGAGCCAGCGCAGTTCGTCGTGGTCCTGAAGGGGCTTGGGGGCGGCGGAGCCGGGCCGCAGGCGCGCGGTCCACACATGCAGCACGTACGGCGACTTCAGCGGCCACTCCCCCGGGACGCGCCCGCCGGCCTCGGCGTCGACGCCGAGTTCCTCGCGCAGCTCCCGCACGAGCGCCGCGTCGGCCGTCTCCCCCGGCTCGACCTTGCCGCCGGGCAGCTCCCAGCGCCCGGCCAACTCGGGGGGCGCGCTGCGCCGGGCGGCCAGCAGCCGCCCGGCGTCGACCAGCGCGGCACCCACGACGACGATCCGCTCACTCATGCGGGGAGCCTACGGGAGCGCGGCCGGACACCGGCTCGGAGCGCGGGCACGCCCGAGGTCAGTCGTGCGCCCCGCCCTGCCCGTTCTGACCGAGCCGCTCGACCCAGTACAGCTGCTTGTGGCCGCGGCCGTCGAGGCTGTCCGCGATCTTCTGGGCCTCGGCCCGGGTCGCGTACCGGCCCACCCGGTAGCGGTTGCCGTTGTCGTCCTCTCGTATCACGAGCCAGGGAAGAGTGATCGTGCTGTCGTTCATGGCGCCCCTCCACTTCCCACCCGCGACCTGTGCCGTGCCCCACCCGATAAGGAAACCGCAATGCGCATATGCCCGAGCCTACGCCTAACCTTCACGCAGCGAATACGGCTTTTCACAAAGAGGTACGCAACCAGCCAGAACACAGGGGGCGCACGACAACGAACGCGCCGTCCGGTCGCCTCGACGCACCCAGTCGGATGCATAGCGCAGACGCCGTCGCCGACCTGCGACAACGACGGCCGGGTACGGGACACGAACCACCTCGGCCGGGGACGGCTCCCGCGGTGATCGGGTGAGCGGGGCGCGCGGGGAGCGCGTCTCGGGACGGAAGTGAGCGTTCGCTACTTGACCGGAAGGTGGTAGGCGACCCGGTACCGATCGGCCGGGATGACCACGTCGGCCGTCTCGACCGGGCGGCCGGAGGCGTAGAACGTGCGCTGGATGACCAGGACCACATGCCCGGGGACGCCCCCGAGGACGAGCAGTTCCTCCGCGAGTCCGGGGCGGGCGCCCACCTCCTCGGTGACGTTGTCCACGATCACGTCGATCGCGCGCATGCGCTCGACGACGCCCATGCCGCCGAGCGGACCCTCCTCCGGCAGCATCACCGGCGTACGGCCCGTGACGGCGAGCGGCTCCCAGGAGGTGGAGAGCATCATCGCCTCGCCACTCTCGCGGAAGAGGTACCTCGTGCACATCACGCGCTCGCCCGGCTCGATGGCCAGCCGCTCGGCGACCGCGACACTGGCCTCGGTCTGCTCGCTGCTGGACTCCCAGGTGCCGCACCCCTCGCCGTCGGCCTGCTCCTGGCGGAACGGCGTGGCCCCGCCGGTCGGGCGGTATCCGGAGCGGGCGACGCGCCGGGGCACGGGCCGCTCGCGCACATACGTCCCCGAGCCGGATCGGCCCTCGACCAGGCCCTCCGCCATGAGCACCTTGCGGGCCTCCAGTGCGACGGTGTCCGAGACGCCGTACTCCTGGCGGATTCTGGCCTGGGAGGGGAGGCGGGTGTGCGGAGGGAGCTGACCGTCGACGATCTTCTTGCGGAGATCACCCGCGACGCGCAGGTACGCCGGTTGCTCACCGAATGTCACTGGCCGCTCCCATCAGGTTGTACAGACAGCAACAGCGTGGCAACCGTAGGTTGTGCCATGCAAGCAAAGGCCAGAGAATCACTCGATGTGATGACATGGTGACCCCAAGGGCTTTACGCAGGCACTTTCTCCCCGCTATGGCCGCCGTCACACCTCGGCTTCGGAGTCCCCGCCCTCGGTCTCGCCCGGGGTGGGCTGTGTCGTCGCGAGCCCGAGGGCCTTGCGCGCGGTGACGGTCGCCGGGCCGTCGACGTACCCGTACGCCTTGTCGTAGTGCGTGTAGTACGTGTCCGGGTCGCCGGCCGCGCTCGCCTTCGACCACTGCTCGCGGGCGTCCTCCATGTCCTTCACCAGGTCGGCGACGGGCTGCCGGGCGGCGGACGGCCAGGAGCGCCCGCGCAGTGCCTCGATCTGCTCGCCGAGCACGTCGTGCACCTGCGTGGCCCAGGCCCGGTGGCCGGCGAGGTCGTCCTCGGGGGTGTCCTCGGGCTCCTCGTACAGCGCCGCGTCGACGGCGTTGGCCGCGGACAGGAAGACGACCTGGTCGGTGTCGAGCGTGGTGGGGTCGCCGCGCAGGGAGCCGGTCAGCTTGGCCTTCGCTTCGGTGTTGCCGAAGACGCAGGTGATCGTGCGGTCGCCGTATCGCCAGCTGTCCCGCGACGGCATGAGGTAGTACACGTCGACGTCGGCCGGCATCGCCCAGGAGTCCATGGCGTACTGGTCCTGGAGCTCGTAGCACCGCTCGTCGGCGATGTCGGTGATCTCGGCATCGCCCGGGAAGGCGCCGCCCGGCAGTGTCACGATCGCGAACACCTCGCCGTCGTGCCGGCCTTCACAGGAGACCGGGTCGACGTCGTAGGTGTCACCCTCCAGACCGCCGGGCGCGTCGAAGCAGTCGCCTTTGCGCAGTGACAGGCTCTCGTTGCCCTGCACGCCGTCCTTGAACCCCTCCCAGGCGTCGGACAGGACACCCGTGGACAGCGTCACCGCCCACAGCACGATCCCGACGGACGACAGCACGGCACCGGCGATCGCCAGCCCCCGGCCGCTCTGGCCGTTGCGCCTGATCTGCCGCAACGCGATCAGCCCCAGCACGAGCCCCGCGGCGGGCAGGAAGCAGAGCACGCCGAGCGCGAGCGCGGCGACGGCGAGCGCGTTGACGGAGACCGGCGCGCCGTACGGGCGGCCGGCGGGGCCGTGGTGGCCCCAGGGGCCGTAACCCTGGGCTCCCTGGGGCCAGTTCGCAGGCGGCGGGCCGTACGGGTCCTGGGGCTGCTGGTTCCCGGGGGGCGGGGGTATCGACACGGGTACGGTGCTCCTGGCTGAGGCGGTGGGAGAGCGGCCGTGCGAAACCGACGACGTACGGCTGGGCGCATCTTGACGTGCTCCCCGGCCTGGAGTCCAGGGATTCCGGCCTGGGTCGGCTGACCCTTTCGGGGGCTTCCTGCTTCAACGCGCTGTGCGGGCACGTGTGCCCGTCTTACCGGGGCTCCACAGGCGTTCAGCGTCTCCCCCGTCCGGCGACGACACGACGTCCTTCGAAGAGGACGTTGCGGGCTGCGTTGTGGTCGCGGTCGTGCACGGTGCCGCATCCGCCGCACGTCGCCTTGCGGGACAGCTCCCGCCCAAGGCGCTTGAGTTCCGTCTCCGCACGGCGCAGGAAACGCGGGCTGTCGATCTTCCGCCCGTCGGACAGAACGGCGAAGGCGGACAGGCCGAGGTCGATCCCGGACTCTGCCTCCACCTCGAGGAGGGTGTCCGGCTCGGTGTCCACGACGAAGCCGAGGAAGTACCAGGCAGTCGTTCCACACCACCCGGGCACACCCGAACGCCCTGGCCAGCGCGCGGCACTGGGTGGCATCCAGGTAGGCCAGGTAGGCGAGTCAGCCCTCGCGCCGGCGCGGAGCCCCCAAGAAGTCGGACCGGATCGGGAGCGTTGCCCTCGGCTGTCAGTTGCGGGGGGCGGTGCGCTGAGACCTGAGGGCGGAGGCCAGTGCGCGCAGCGCCGGGACGGCGGCGTTCAGCGCGGTGCGTTGGTCCTGGGAGAGTGTCGCCAGCGAGTCCGCGAAGATCTCGGCCCACGCCTGCTCGATCATGGCCATGCCTTGCATGGCCCCCATGGTCGGGAAGAGCTGAACGGCACGGCGGTCGTGCGGGTCCGGCTCCCGCCGGACCAGCCCCTGTGCCACCAGACCGCGCACGGTGGCGCTCACGTTACTCGCATGCAGCCCCAACTCCTGGGCCAGCGCGCCCACGCCGATGCCCGGTGAATCCAGCACCTGCCGGAGCACTTCGAGGTCGGACGGGGGCAGCGGGGGCAATCCGGCCTCGTTGACGCCGCCCAGCCGGAGCACGCGCCCGAGCGCGTAGAGAGCCGGAGTCAGATTCCTCGCCTCACGCAAGAGTGCTGCATCGCCTGCCGCGTCGGTTGCGTCCATGCACCGATGGTAGCGATGTATATAGTTATATAGCTATAGTTAAAGCGGGAGTCCGTCGGCACTTCAGGAGTAGAGATGTCCATACCGTCCACCGGCGCGGCACAGAAGCCGGCCGCGCTGCTCACGGCGACGCTGGCGCTGCTGTCGTTCGTGTTGCCGCTCGCCACGGACATGTACCTCCCGGCCTTCCCGGCCATGGCCGACGACCTGGGCACCGACGCCTCCGGCGTCCAGCTCACCCTGACCGCCTTCCTGTTCGGCACCGCACTGGGCCAGCTGGTGCTCGGCCCCCTCTCCGACCGCTACGGGCGCCGCCTACCGATCCTGACCGGCGCCGCGGTATGCACCCTTTCGACGGCGCTGTGCGCAGTGGCTCCCGACCTCGGCGTGCTGATCCTCCTGCGCTTCGTGACGGGCTTCAGCGGTGCGGCCGGCCTCGTGGTGGGCCGCGCCGTCATCTCCGACGTCGCGACCGGTGCCATCGCGGCCAGGCTCTTCGGCGTGCTGATGGCACTCGGCGGCATCGCCCCGATCGTGGCCCCCCTCGCCGGCGGCGCCGTCGTGAGCAACGCAGGCGGCTGGCGGGGCGTTTTCTGGGTCCTGTCGGGGGCCTCGCTGCTGATGTTCCTGGCCGCGCTGTTCTTCATCCCCGAGAGCCTCCCCAAGGAGCGGCGCCGGCCTGGCGGTGCCGGATCCACCCTGCGGGCCGCCCGGTCCGTGCTCACCGACCGTGCCTACGCGGGCTACACCCTTGCCTTCTCCTTCGCCTGCGGCGCGCTGTTCTGCTACATCGCCGGATCGGCGTTCCTGCTCCAGAACGTCCTCGGCTTCACCGTGGGCCAGGCGTCCGTCGCCTTCTCGCTCGGCGCGCTGACCGCGACCCTCTCCAGCGTCGCCAACACCAAGCTGGTCGGCCGCTACCACCCGCGCCTGCTGCTGCGCATCGGGCTTGCCACCATGCTGGTCGCCACCACGGCGGCGCTGCTGGTCACCCTCGCCGGCCAGCTCAACCGTGTCCTTGCCCTCGGACTCATCGGGATCGCCTTCCTCGGCATCGGCCAGGTCTTCGGCACCGCCACGGCGCTCGCCATCGAGCGGGTCCCGCACGCGGCCGGAACCGGCTCGGCCGTACTCGGGACCCTGCAGAGCATCCTGGGCGGCGCTGCCGCACCGCTCGTCGGCCTGGGCGGCGAGGACACCGCCGTGCCCCTCTTCGCCGGCATGGCCGGCTGCTCCCTGATCGCCGTGCTCGCACTGGTGCTCACCCGGGGTGGCGCGCACCCGCCGCAGTTGCCCGGCAGCCCCTGTGACGACAGGGACACACCGGCGAGTGCCGCGATCTGACCGTCCACGCACGCCGTCCCCGATGAGGGGCGCCAGTACTGCACACGGTGGCGCGGCCACCACGACAATCACCAGGACGACCGGACGCTGCACCAGTGGCAGGACGCCGGCCCGGGTCTAACCCAGAGGGCAGGCCGTCGCTGGCATCACTGCGCCCAGCGACCCCACGGCGGGGTCAGGCAGCCACCCGTGGAAGGCGCGCCCGGGACCTGAGCCACACGTCGAGGCAGCGTCGGGGTGACCTCTGTGACGCGTCGAGTAGCAGGTCCCGCGCATCTCGTGGTTGCCGGTGGGCTTCCTGTTCCGACCCAGCCGAGTCCGGCCCGACCGCCGAACGGGCGACGGCCGTCCTTTCAGCCCGCACCGGTCGCTGTCCGCCGACGTACCGCGCAGAGTGGGAAAGGGTGCGGCCCGACCGAAGGAGTACGGGCTGCCGAGAGCGAGGAGTCAGCAGCGCATGACCACCCAGGATGTAATGGCGGATCACTTCCCCACCACCGAAGAGGCCCAGATCGCCGCCTCGAGCTGGGCGCCTGCCCAGATCATCGACAGCGAGGAGGTCGGTCTGCGCCTGAGCCGGATGATGGCGGCGGAACTGCCCGCTGTACCGGCCGGGGTCTTCTCCACGCCCGCCCCGCCCGGCTCGGTCGTGCCTTCCGGGCCGGCGGGTGTCGGAGAAGCCGCGCCGGCCATGGCCGCAGGCACGCCGTCCATGCCGGCGACGATGCCGGTGGAGCAGGTCCGCTCCCTGGTCACCCGGCTCGTGCGGGCATCGCAGCGGGTCCGCAAGGACCACCGGCAGTTGACCAACGCCGAGCGGGACCTGTTCAACGACGCCCTGCGACAGGCCCATGGCACTCGGGAGTACAAGGAACTCGTGGACGCCCACAAGGACATGAGCCATCGCCACCACGGAACGATGCCCGGGATGCCGCCGGAGTCCACACAGCGCTTCCTGCCCTGGCACCGCGCCTACGGCCTCAAGTTCGAGGATCTGCTGCGCACCGTCCACCCCGCCGTCACGGTTCCCTACTGGGACTACGCCAATGACCACGACCGTCCCGACTGGGTGTGGCAACCCTCCGGTGTGACCCGTCCGACGCCTGGTATCAGGCCGAACGGAAATCCGACGGCGGCCCTTCCGACCCAGGCGACCATCGACGGTCTCCTGCAGCGCCCCACCTTCACGGCTTTCACGTACGGACGGGTGACGGGCGGCAGCATCAGGGTCGATGGCCTGGAAATGACCGCCCACAACAACGTGCACGACTGGTGCCAGGGGACCCTCAGCAATCCGATGATGTCGCCGGAGGACCCGATCTTCTTCATGCTGCACACCAACGTGGACCGAATCTGGGACCAGTGGCAGCTGACACACACCGGCGGCCCCAACATCACCGGCGCCGACGCCGGACTGGACCCCTGGTGGACGCAGGCAGCCGGCGGGCTGACGGCCGACGGCGTCAAGGACATCACGGTCCTGGGCTACTCCTACCAGTAGCTGCGGACGGGGGCATAAGTTCGCGCTCAGCGCCCCGCCGGTCCGAGCAGGCCGGCCGCTGCACCAGGCCCCGCCGGATCAGCCACCCGTACGGGCCGGATACCAGGGCCTCGCCGCCGGTCTCCTCCAGCCGGTCGGTGAACCGGTCGGCCGGCGACCGCGGCGCGGCCTCCGGCTGCGTCAGCAGGCCCGCCAGGCAGGTCATTTCCGTCTTCGCCGCCGCCGCGATCCGGTCCTGCTGCCAGCCGCTCAGCAGCTCCCACAGCCAGGCGACCGGCCCCCAGAGCCACCCGCAGACGAAGACCAGCCGGAGGGCCCACACCCTCAACCACCGGTGGCGCCGACCCGGCAACGGCGCGGTCTGCCGTTTCGGGCTTGTGCGGCCGCGGGGACCACGATGAGCGTGATCCACAAGCGCCTCGTCCTCACGGCGGGCCGGGTCACCGACCCGGAGTCCTTTCCGGAGGACGAGGACGCCTACGTACCGGACACGTCAGGAGACTGACGGCCGGTCATGGACGGGTCAGAACTGGAGCGCCCAGGCGTCGATCCGACCGGTGTCGAGGCGGGCGTTGTCGCTCACGCGCAGCTTCCACGTGCCGCCCGCGGCCTCGGCGGAGGCGTTCACGGAGTACGTGGTGTCGATGTTGTCCGCACTGCCGCCGGTGCCGTACGACTTCAGCGTGTACGCCGTGCCGTCGGGGGCGATCAGCTGGACCTGGAGGTCGCCGATGTAGGTGTGGACGATGTGGACCTCGACGGCGAGGGCCGAGGGCGCGTTGCCGGGGACGCCGGAGACGGTCACCGGGGACTCGACGGTGGCGTTGTCGGCGATGGGGTGGTCGGCGGTGTTCTCGAAGCGCGGGCCGGGCGGGGTGGTCGTACCGCCGCCGACGTTCAGGAGCCGGTTGGGTGAGCCGCTGCCGGGGCTGGTGACGACGCCGGTGGTGGCGGCGGCCGTCAGCGCGGCGGAGACCTGCGCGGGAGTGGCCGTGGGGTTGTCGGCCAGGTGGAGGGCGGCGGCGCCGGCGACGTGCGGACTCGCCATCGACGTACCGGAGATGGTGTTGGTCGCCGAGTCGCTCGTGCTCCACGCCGAGGTGATGGACGAGCCGGGCGCGAACAGGTCCAGGACCGAACCGTAGTTGGAGTAGCTCGCCTTCGCGTCGCTCGACGTCGTCGCGCCGACCGTGACGGCCTCGGTGACGCGGGCCGGGGACCGGGTGGAGGCGTTGGTGGACTCGTTGCCGGCCGCGACCACGAAGGTGACGCCGGAGGTGATGGCGCCCCGTACGGCCGTGTCGATGGCCGTGTCGGCGGGACCGCCGAGGGACATGTTGGCGACGGCCGGCTTGACCGCGTTCCGCGCGACCCAGTCGATGCCCGCGACGACCTGGGCGGTGGTGCCCTGGCCGGAGTTGTTCAGCACGCGGACACCGACGACCTTGGCCTTCTTGGCGACGCCGTAGGCGCCGCCGGCGACCGTGCCGGCGACGTGTGTGCCGTGGCCGTGGCCGTCCTGGGCGGTGTTGTCGTTGTCGACGGCGTCGTAGCCGTAGGAGGCGCGGCCGCCGAAGTCGCTGTGCGTGATGCGGACGCCGGTGTCGATGACGTACGCGGTGACGCCCTCACCGGCCTTGTCCGGGTAGGTGTACGAGCTGTTCAGCGGCAGGTTCTTCTGGTCGATGCGGTCCAGGCCCCAGGAGGGCGGGCTGGGCTGTGTCCCGGTGATGCGGAACGTCCTGTTCTGCACGACGGCGGCGACGGCCGGGTCGGCGGCGAGACGTTTCGCCTCGGACTCGGAGGCCTCGACCTCGTAGCCGTTCAGGGCCTTGGTGTACGTCCGCTCGATGTCGGCGCCGTACTTGTGCGCCAGGGCCCGGCCCTCGGCGGAACCGGCCTTCTGCGTCTTCAGCGTCACGATGTAGCTGTCGGCGACGGCGTTCGCCGCGCCTTCGTACTGGATGCCTCCCTCGGACGCGGCCGGGGCCGCGCCGGCGGGGAGGGCGGAGACGAGGCTCGCGACGAGCGCCGCGGTGGCCGTCGCGCCGAGCGCGGCCAGTCTTCGCCGGGTGGGTCTGTGGGGAGTACGCATCACTGCCATCTGAGGGGTCCTCCTCAATCGGTGGTGCGCTGTGGGGTGTGGTGCACGCCCGTCGGACACCCGGGAGGTCATGGTCATGTCAACCACGTCAACCACCGGGCGGCATCTGCGCGTGAGCGAAAGATTGAGGCCTCCACAGGAATTGCACAAGGGCCCTGCAGGGCGGAGTCCTACCGCTGCCACCACCACAACAGAGCGCTGACGGCGCCGGAGCCCAGTGCGGCCGCCGCACCGCGCACCGCGCTGAACATGACGGCACGGCCGAGGCGACGCCAGTCACGGGTGCGTGCGCGGGTGTGGTCGGGCTCCATCTGCTGCTCCTGCCGTCGTGCTTCGGGGGCGTACGCGCACCAGTTGACCCACGGCGGGGTGACAACTCCCAGCCAACTCGGAACAGTTCGGAATCCGACTGCGTAATCTGAAGGTCGACGCGGCCTTTCGGATTTCCGAACCGGAAATCCGACGCGTGCCGAGGAGGTGGAGTGGCGTCGCTGGTGCTCGAGGAGCTCGACCGGTTACGCAGGCGAGCCGAGGCACGTCTCGCCGACCGTGAACTGCGCCTCGTACGGAGCAGGCTGGCCGAGGAGTCCGGCGTCTCGGTCAAGACGATCAGCGACTGGTTCAACCACAAGCACGCGCCACGGAACCTCGACCACCTGCTGGCGGTGGCGCGGATCCTGGCCCGCTGGGCCGAGCTGCCTCCCCCGGTGCCACGGCAGTGGTCCGCACTGATGGCGGCCGACCGCGCGCCCGAGGCGCCATCGCAGGACAGGACGTCGTCGTCGCCGCCGCCGGTTCCCGGCTTCGGCGACCCGGGCCCCGATCCGCTGCCGGGCCCCGAGGGCCGGGTCGCTCCCGGGCGGCCCGTCGGCGAACTCGCCGACCCGTTCTCCCTGGAGGTCCACCGGGCGATCGAAGTCCCCCCGGTCGTCGGGCCGTGGGAGAAGGGCAGGAGCGAGACGCTGCCCCTCCTCCCGGCCTACGTCGAGCGCGGACACGACGCCCGGCTGCGCGAGGTGGTCCAGCAGGCCGCCTACGGCGTCAGCGGCATGGTCGTGCTGGTCGGCGGCTCCTCCTGCGGCAAGACGCGGGCCTGCTGGGAGGCCGTGCAGGAACTCCCGGCCGGCTGGCGGCTGTGGCATCCGATCGCCCCCGACCGCCCGCAGGCACTGCTGGCGAACCTGGACGCGGTGACTCCGCGGACGGTGGTGTGGCTCAACGAGATGCAGCACTACCTGCTGACGCCCACCGACTCCGTGGGCGAGCGCGCCGCTGCCGGACTGCGTGACCTGCTCGCCGAGCCGGACCGGGCCCCGGTGCTCGTCCTCGGCACGATGTGGCCCGAGTACTGGGCCACCCTCACCGGCACGCCCCAGCCCGGGGTCGCCGATGCCCACCCGCAGGCGCGGGTGCTGCTGAGCGGCACCGTCGTACCCGTGCCGGACACCTTCAACGGCCCGGCCCTCAACGCGCTCAGGGTCGCCGCCGGCGGCGACCCGAGGCTGGCCCGGGCCGTCGCCGAGGCCGAGCAGGGGCAGATCACCCAGTACCTGGCGGGCGCGCCCTCCCTGCTCGACCGATACCGGGCGGCCCCCACCGCGGCGCGGGCGCTGATCGAAACGGCGATGGACGCACGGCGCCTCGGTCACGCCCGGGCGATCCCGCACGCGCTGCTGGAGGCCGCCGCCCCGGGATACCTCACCGACGGCCAGTGGGACACGCTCGGCGAGGACTGGCTGGAGCAGTCCCTGGCCTACACGGCCGCTCCCTGCCACGGCGCCCGCGGTCCCCTCACCCGGATGCGGCCCCGGCCCGGCGACGCGTATCCGGCCCAGCCGCACTACGTCCTCGCCGACTACCTGGAACAGGAGGGCCGCACCAACCGCCGAACCGCCGGCGTGCCCCCGCAACTGTGGAACGCGCTGGTCGACCATGCCGCCGTCGGCAGCCATGTCGACATCGCGCGCTCGGCGGGGCTGCGCGGTCTCAAACGGCTCGCGGTCCGCGCCTACTCGGTGGCGGCCGCGCACGGCGACACGTTCGCGCTGCTCCAGGCCGCGAAGGTGCTGCGCGAGGCGGACCGCACCGACGAGGCGATCGACTGGTACCAGCGGGCCGCCGAGGCCGGCGACTCGTTCGCGCTGCGGCAGACGACCGCCCTGCTGCGCGAGGCGGGCCGTACCGACGAGGCGATCGGCTGGTACCGGCGGGCCGCCGAGACCGGCGACAGCGAAGCCCTCCAGCAGACACTCGCCCTGCTGCGCGAGGCGGGCCGCACCGAGGACGCGATCGGCTGGCTGCGCCGCCGCGCCGAGGCCGGTGACGTCAACGCCATGCGCAGGCTCGCCTTCGAGCTGCAGACCGAGGGGCACGCCCAGGACGCGCTGCCGTGGTACCGGCGGGCCGCCGAGGCCGGTGACATCGACGCCATGCGCCGCGCGGCCGGTCTCCTGCGGGACACGGGAGCCCCGGACGAGGCGCTGACCTGGTACCGGCGGGCCGCCGAGACGGGCGACACCTACGCGTTGCAGCAAACGGTCGGCCTGCTGCGGGAGGCGGGGCGCACCGAGGAGGCCGTCCGCTGGCTGAGCGCCCGTGCCAAGACCGACGACGCCTTCGCCTTCCAGCAGATGGTCGATCTGCTGTGGACGGCGGGCCGCAGGGACGACGCTCTCGACGCCCTGCGCGCCCGGGCCCGGGCCGGGCACATCTCCGCACTGCTGCGGGCCGTGTCGCTGCTGCGGGAAGCCGGACGTGCCGACGAGGCGGTGGAGTGGCTGACGGCACAGGTCGAGACGGGGGACGCCGGCCTGCGCCGTCCCTTGGTGGACCTGTTGCTTGAGTCGGGGCGCGGCGAGGAGGCCATAACGTGGCTGCGCGGCTGGGCCGGGACCGGTGACACCAGTGCGCGGCGACGGGCCGTGGACCTGCTGCTGGAGGCGGACCGCACGGAGGAGGCCGTCGCATGGCTGCGCGAACGGGCCGAGGCCGGCGACGTGGACGCCCTGTGGCAGGCCGCCTCCCTGCTCCAGCAGGAAGGCCGCACCGACGAGGCGCTGGAGTGGTACGCCCGTGCCGCCGACGCCGGGCACACGTCCGCGCTGCTCCAGGCCGGTGACGTCCTGCGGCGAACGGGCCGTGTCGCTCAGGCACTCGAGTGGTACCAGCGGGCGGTCGACGCCGGTGAGACCGACGGCGCCCAGCAGATCGTCGACCTGCTGCTGGGGGCGGACCGCACCGAGGAGGCCGTCGCATGGCTGCGGGAGCGCGCCGAGGCCGGGGACGCGGACGCCCTGGGACAGGCGGCTTCCCTGCTCCAGCAGGAAGGCCGCACCGACGAGGCGCTGGAGTGGTACGAACGCGCCGCCGCAGCGGGTGACGTGGACGCGCTCTGGCAGGGTGCCTTCCTCTCCCAGGAGGAGGGCCGCACCGACGAGGCGCTGGCTTGGTACGGCCGCGCCGCCGAGGCGGGCGAGAGCAGTGCGCTCGGCCAGGCGGCGAGCCTGCTGCAGGGCGCGGGCCGGATCGACGACGCGCTGGAGTGGTACGAGCGCGCGGCCGAGGCCGGGGACTTTGAGGCACTGTGGCAGGCGGCCTGTCTGCTCCAGGAGGCGGGCAGGCAGGACCAGGCCGTCGCCTGGTACCGGCGCGCGGCGGAGGCGGGTGACGTGGACGCGCTGTGGCAGACGGCGTTCCTGCTGCGGGAGGCCGGCCGCACGGACGAGGCGATCGACTGGCTTGAGGCCCGGGCCGAGGCCGGTTGCGAGTTCGTCCTGTGGCTGGCCGGCGACCTGCTGAGGGAGACCGGCCGCCCCGCCGAGGCCCTGGCCCGCTACCGGCAGGCGGCGCAGACGGGCGACACCTTCGCGCTGCGCTGGGCCGCGGAACTCTCCCAGGAGGCGGGCCGGACCGACGAGGCGCTGGAGTGGTACGAGCGCGCGGCCGAGGCCGGGGACATCAACGCCCTGCGCCAGGGCGCCGAACTGCTCCAGCGGACCGGGCAGGTCGACGAGGCGCTGGCGTGGTGCCGGCGGGCCGGCGAGTCGGGGACCGTTTTCGCCCTCCACAGCGCTGTGGACCTGCTGCGGAGGGCGGGGCGGGAAGCGGCCGCGGCCCAGCTCGCGCGGTACGGGTGGGAGCCGGGCGGGGACATCGCCGAACCATGGGAGGCGCGGCCGCCGGGGTAGGTCAGCCGGGGCCGGCAGGCGGCTCGGCCCCGGCGGGACCGCGCCGTCGCGGCGTGCACGGAGTGGCTGTTGCGGCGCGACCGGCACGGCGTGGCCCTCACCGACGCCGGTACGGCACTGCTGCCGTACGCCCGGCGGGTGCTGGCGGACTGGGCGGAGGGGGCGACCGCGGTGGAGGCGGCTCGGGCGGTGCAGCGCAGCACGCTGGTCGTGGGCATGAGCACGAGCCCGGTCCGCGGCGGCCTGCTGCCCCCGATCCGCTCCCGCTTCACGGCCGCGCACCCCAAGGCCGTCATCCGGCTGCGGCAGGTCACCTGGGAGGACCCGACCGCCGGCCTCGCCGACGGCGCAGCGGACGTGGCCTTCGTCTGGCCGCCGCTGCCCGGCCAGGAGCGCTACGACTGGACGGTCATCGCCGAGGAACCGCTCCTGGTCGCCCTCCCGGACACGCACCCCCTGGCCGACCGGACCGAGGTCGACCTGGCGGACCTGCTCGACGAGCCGTTCCTCGCGCTGCCCGAGAGCACGGGCCCGCTGCGTGACTACTGGCTCGCACTGGACGCCCGCGACGGCCGCCCTCCCCGGATCGGCGCCGAGATCGCGAGCACGGAGGAGACGTACGAGGCCCTGACCGCCGGCCTCGGCGTGTGCCTCGTGGCCGCGGGCAACGTCCCCCTGCTCACCCTGGGCGGCGTGACCGCCCGCCCGGTACGCGGCCTCACGCCCAGCCGCTACGTCCTGGCCTGGCGCCGGGAGGACGCACGACGTCCGCTGGTACGGGCGTACGCGCAGGCGTGCCGGCGGGTCACGGGGCGCGAGTAGCCGACCACGTGGCCGGATCCGGTCACCGGCCGGGTAGTGCGCCGCCGCTCTCGTTCGGCGTAGCTCCTGGCGGCCGCCCTGCTGCTGCCGCTCGGCCTGTGGCTGTGCCTGCGCGACTCCCCCCGGCACACCACCGCCCCTCGCCCGCGGGCGAGTTGGCCCCGTACACGCTGACCGGTCTCGCGCCGGCGGTCGGAGTGGTCGGCGGCATCCACGGCATGGCGGCGGCTCCCTGCTCGGTCCGATCCTCGTCGGACGCGGTGCCCGTCGCCCGCGTCGCCCGGCCGCGCTCGCCGCCGCGCTCGCCACGTCGCCCCCTGTGCCCCGCCGCCGGCCGCAGTCACCGGGCCCGCTACTGCCGAAGGTGCTGGTCCCCCGTCCGCGCGTCGGCCATTCCCGCGGCGAGTGTCGCCCCGTCCTGCGGGTCGATGAGCAGGAAGGAGCCGGTTCGTCTGTTCTCCAGGTAGTCGTCGACGGCGAGCGGTTCGGCGGTGCGGATCTGTACACCGCCGATGTCGTTGGCGCCGAGACCGTCCTGGCAGGGCAGCCGGCGGGCGTCGGTGACGTCCATGCGGTAGTCGATCCGGTCCACCATCGCCGGGACCGTCCTGGTGGTGTGTTTGAGCAGCACGCGCTGTCGCGCGCGCAGCGGACGGTCGTGCAGATGGCACACCGTGGCGGTGATGTGCCGCAGCATCCGTGGAGCGGGGCCCGCGGTCAGCATGTCGCCTCGGGAGATGTCGATCTCGTCGGCGAGTCGGACGGCCACCGACTGGGGCGCCCACACGCTGTCGGTCTCCTTGCCGAGCACGCTGAGGCCGGCGACCGTACTGGTCGCCCCGGACGGTTGCACGACGACGGGGTCGCCGACCCTGAGCATGCCGGAGGCGAGTTGTCCGGCCGGCCAGCGCTCCACCACCTGCCGCTGCTGCGAGGGGTGCCGGATCACGTACTGCACCGGCAGCCGTAGCGGCTTGCCGACCGGATCCCCTCCGACCGGCACGTTCTCCAGGTGGGACAGCAGCGTGTCACCGTCGTACCAGTCCATCCTGGCCGACGGCTCGACCACGTTGTCGCCGGTCAGCGCCGACATCGGGATGGCGGTGACGTCCGTGATGCCCAACTCGCGCGCCCGCCCGGCGAACTCGTCCACGATCGCGGTGAAGGTGGACTCCTGGTAGCCGACGGTGTCCATCTTGTTGACCGCCAGCACCACGTGCGGCACCCGCAGCAGCGCCGCGATCGCGCCGTGTCTCATCGTCTGCGCGACCACGCCGTTGCGCGCGTCGACCAGGATCACCGCCAGGTCCGCGGTGGAAGCTCCGGTGACCATGTTGCGCGTGTACTGCACGTGACCAGGGGTGTCCGCGAGGATGAACCGCCGCGCGGGCGTCGCGAAGTAGCGGTAGGCCACGTCGATGGTGATGCCCTGTTCCCGTTCCGCCCGCAGGCCGTCGGTCAGCAGAGCCAGGTCGGGGCCTTCCTGCCCGCGCCTGCGGGACACCTCCTCGATGGCCGCCGCCTGGTCGGCGAGGACGGACTTGGTGTCGTACAGCAGCCGTCCGACCAAGGTGGACTTGCCGTCGTCGACCGACCCGCAGGTGGCCAGCCGCAGCAGGCCGCCCGAGAGCCGGCCGGCGGAGCCGGTCTGATCTGCCGCTTGCGCGACGCCCGTTGACATGTCTAGAAGTACCCTTCTCGCTTGCGGTCCTCCATGGCGGCCTCGGACAGCCGGTCGTCGGCCCTGCTCGCGCCGCGCTCGGTCACGCGGCTCGCTGCGATCTCCGCGATCACCTCTCCCACCGTCGAGGCGGACGAGTCGACCGCGCCGGTGCAGGACATGTCACCGACCGTGCGGTACCGGACCCGGCGCTCGCACACGGACTCGTCGTCCCGGGGCCCGCCCCAGTCGCCGGGCGCCAGCCACATGCCGTCGCGCCGGAACACCTTCCGCCAGTGCGCGAAGTAGATCTCCGGCAGTTCGATGCCTTCGTGCTCGATGTACTGCCAGACGTCCAGTTCGGTCCAGTTGGACAGGGGGAAGACGCGGAAGTGCTCACCGGGCTGGTGGTGGCCGTTGTAGAGCTGCCACAGCTCGGGCCGCTGTCTGCGCGGCTCCCAGGCACCGAACTCGTCCCGCAGGCTGAACACCCGCTCCTTGGCGCGCGCTTTTTCCTCGTCGCGCCGGCCGCCGCCGAACACCGCGCCGAAGCGGCCGTCGCGGACAGCGTCCAGCAGCGGAATGGTCTGGAGCGGATTGCGGGTGCCGTCCGGCCGCTCGCGGAGCGTTCCGTCGTCGATGTACGACTGCACGGATGCCACGTCGAGCCGGAGACCGTGCTTCTCGACGATCCGGTCGCGGTAGGCGATCACCTCGGGGAAGTTGTGACCGGTGTCCACGTGCAGCAGGGAGAACGGCAGGGGCGCCGGGGCGAACGCCTTGAGCGCCACGTGCAGCATGACGATCGAGTCCTTGCCGCCGGAGAACAGCAGCGTCGACCGGTCGAACTCCCCCGCCACCTCACGGAAGATGTGTGCCGCCTCGGCCTCCAGCATGTCGAGGTGCGTCAGCCGGGGCACCGGATCCACCCGTGGGCCGAGGGGGCCGGGGCGGCCGGTGGGCACGGCCGGCGCGGGGGCGGTCACGACAGACCCCGTGCCGTGAGCAGCACACGCACCTGCCGGACCGACTCGTCGACCGTCTGGTGCTGCGTGTGGACACGCAGATCGGGGTCGATCGGCGCCTCGTAGGGGTCGTCCGCGCCGGTGAGACCGCTGAGCTCGCCTGCCGCCTGCCTGGCGTAGAGGCTCTTGACGTCCCGGTCGGCGCAGATCTCCACCGGGGTCGCCACGTGCACCTCGAGGTAGGGGACGCCGCGCGCCGCGTGCAGGTCCCGGACCGCCGCGCGGGACAGCGCGTAGGGGGCGATGACCGGCACCAGCACCGTGACGCCGTGCTCGGCTAGCAGCCCGGCCACGTAACCGATCCGCCGCACGTTGGTGTCCCTGTCCTCCTTGGAGAATCCCAGTTCCGCGGAGAGGGCGGCACGGACCTCGTCACCGTCGAGCACCTGGACTCGGTGTCCGCCGGAGCGCAGTCGCTCGGCGAGAGCGACCGCGATGGTGGTCTTGCCGGCGCTCGGCAGCCCGGTCAGCCAGACCGTGCCGCCCTGCCACTCGGATGGCGTGCCATTGGGTTCGCTCATGTGCGGATCTCCCTTTCGCGTGAGCTGTGGGCCGGCGCCCCCGCGCATGAGATGTGCACCGCGGTGCCGGCCCCCGCGAGTGCTCGGCTGACCGGTTCTGGGGTGCGTCCGTCCGCGATGCGTACGGTGGCGACTCCGCCAGTGAGCGCTTCGCGTGCGGCGATGAGTTTGAGCGCCATGCCGCCGGTGGCGGAACGATCGGGTGGGCCGGTGGGGGATATCTGGTGGGTGCTCTGCACGCTGGTGGGGTCGTCGGGGTCGGCGAGTACACCGGGTGCGCCGGTGAGCAGGAGGAGCTGGTCGGCGCCGAGGGCGGCGGCCAGTGCTGCCGCGGCCCGGTCGGCATCGACGTTGACGGGCTGGTCGTGTTCGTCGATGGCGGGCGGTGAGACCACCGGTACGTAGCCGGCGCGCAGGAGGGTCTCGGGGAGTTCGGTGTGGACCGTGGTGATCCGGCCGCTGTGGTTGTCGCGGATCAGGACGGTGCGGCCGTCGACGACGGCGCGGACGGCGGATTTGCGGCGGGCGCGGAGCATGTGGCCGTCCATGCCGGTGAGGCCGACCGCGGGCACCTTGTGGCGGGAGAGTTCCGCCACGAGTGCGGGCTTGACCGCGCCGGCCAGGGCGAGGACGACCACTTCGAGGGTGTCCGGGTCGGTGTAGCGCGTGGACACGCTGTCCGGGGCGACGAGGGTGCGTTGGGCGACGCCGAGTCTGCCGGCGAGGCGTCCGATCTCGCCGGAGCCGCCATGGACGAGGAGGATCGAGTGTCCTTCGTGGACGAGACGGGCGACGTCGGCGCAGATGCCCGCGGCGTCCACGGCCGGATTGCCGCCGCATTTGACGACGGTCAGCGGTTTGGTGGTCACGGTCTCTCCGGTTGGCCGGGGTTCACAGGGGGTGGAGGCCGGGGAAGGTCAGGCCGAGGGTCTCGGGCCGGCCCATGCGGATGTTGAGGCACTGCACGGCGTTGCCCGCGCCGCCTTTGACGAGGTTGTCCAGGGCGGCGATGGTGGTCAGGCGTCCGGTGTCCTCGTCGAGGGCGTAGCCGACGTCGCAGTAGTTGGATCCGAGCAGGATCTTCGGGTCGGGGTAGCGGAAGATGCCGCGCTGATGGGCGACGACGCGGACGAAGGGTTCGTCGGCGTACTGCTCGCGAAAGGCCCGGCGCACGGCCTGTTTGTCGACGCCGGGGCGCAGGGTGGCGTGGCAGATGGTCTGCACCCCGCGGACCGCTTCGACGCCGGTGGCGGTCATCGCGGCCGACAGGCCCAGGTGCCGGGAGATCTCGGCCTCGTGCCGGTGACCGGTGGGCGCGAACACCCGCATGGCACCGCTGCGTTCGGCGTGCAGGTTGGCCGGGCCGGCGGTGGAGCCCGAGCCGCTGGAACCGGTCCGGGCGTCGAACTGCGCCCCCGCTTCGACGTCGATCAGGTCACGGGCCACCAGCGGGTAGAGCGCGAGTACGCCCGCCGCGGCCATGCAGCCGGGCACGCTGACCCGGTCCGCGCCGCGCAGGCTGTCGCGGTGCAGTTCGGGAAGTCCGGGCACGAAATCGTCCAGCAGGTGCGGGGCCTGGTGCTTCTCGCCGTAGTAACGCTCGAAGACCTCTGTGTCGTCGAGCCGGAAGTCCCCGGTCAGATCGATGACGAGTTTCGACCGCTGGATCCACTGGTCGATCTGTGTCATCGCGGCCCGGTGCGGCAGCGCCAGGAACACCGCGTCGCACTCCGGGACCTCCTCGGCCGTACAGAACGACAGATCGGTGGCGGACCGCAGATTCGGATGCACCCCGTCGACCCGCTTGCCCGGGAAACGGGACGAGACCGCGCCCACCACCTCGACCTCGGGATGTCCCAGCAACAGCCGCAACAACTCCCCGCCGATATAACCGGCCGCACCGACCACCGCCACCCGGATCACGACCCCGCCCCCCTCACCGAAACGCTCCGACCCACCACGACAACTCCCTCCAGTCCGAATCAACCACCCATACGAAGGGAAACTACGAGCCCACCCTCATCACCCACATCCGCGACAAACGCATTCCGAAGGACGCACCGGACTGACTTTCCCGCCCCGCGACTACGCACTCCGATTACCGATGCGAACCGGATGCCGACCATTGCTGCAAAGAGTGAACTTGCTCCTCGGCAGTGGACGGATCACCCGGCCAAAGCCGAATCTCACCCAGATCCGGGCGGAGTATCACTGCCGCGACGGTCCGCTCGCGTCGGATGTCGCCGTTGTCCGGCACGAGGATCGGTGGCGTCGACAGGAGCCGGTGATGGCTCGCGGTGTCGCCGGCATCCGGGATGCCGGCCTCTCGAACTGCCTCCAGACGTCGCCTTGATGAGTTCTTGGCGAAGATGTTGATCTCGTCTCTTTCGGCGAAATCCGGGTCCAGGAAGTGGTTGGTGTGCGCCAGGTCGGCACCTTCGAGAATGCTTCGCTGCGAACCCAGAGATTCGACGCACACGGCCCGTTCCTCGCCGCAGATCATGAATGATCGCGAGCTGGCCAACGGGAGTTCGCACAGTATCTCGACGGCCTGGTCGACACTGTCGGCACTGTCCAGAACGTGCCGGATCGCCAGGTACGGCGGCACTCCCGGCTCCCATTCACCGCCGAGAACGAGATTGAGGCCGATGGCGATTCCGGCGTCGTTGACCCCGAGGTAGCCCAGGAGTCCGGCGAAGCTGAGCACCAGGGAGCGGTGGCGCGGTCCGGAGACCGCGAGGACGGCGACCTGGTCGTCGAGGTTCCCGTTCAGGTCGACTGTCTGTGCCAGCACCGGCCGGCCCCGGACCGAGGCATAGGTGGTGCAGTCCCCGGCGGTGACACGGCTGTACCCCATAAGCTCGCGCCGCAGTTGCAGCAGCCAGGCCGCGTCGCGGTCGACTCCGACGCCGGCGGCGAGGCCGTCGACCTCCTCGGCGAGGTCCGGCAAGGCCGCGGCGACGACATCACGGTGGGCGGCGATGCCCGGTCGCAGCGCGTCGAGGTCCACCGGCCGGTCGGCGAGGTGACCGAGGCGGGCGAGCGAGTCGTCGAGAAAGCCGCGGAGCCGTCCGGCCAGCGCGCGTCCGTGTGTGATCCCGCGGTCGCGCGGCGGGCCGGACAACTCAAGGAGCGGCACGCTGTTCATGCGCACGGGTTGACGGCCTTGCCGAGCCGGCCGAGCTGGTCCCGGACCGAGGGCCATTCGGCACGGAGCACCGAATAGTAGATCGCGTCGCGCCTCCTGCCCTCGGGCATGGGGTTGAAACTGCGCATGACGCCTTCTTCGTACGCACCGATGTTGCGCAGGCCGGCCCGGGCCTGAGCGTTGAGGACGTCGGTCTTGAACTCGACACGTTCAGCGCCCATGACTTCGAACGCATGCTTGAGAAGCAGGTATTTGGCCCACCGGTTGACGCCCTTTCCCTGGAAGTCGACACCGAGCCATGACCATCCGATCTCAAGGCGCCGGTCCGCTTCGGCGAGGTTGCCGTAGCTGCTGCTTCCAGCGGTCTGACCGGTGCTCTTGTCGACGATGATGTAGACCGCGCGCTTGCCGCTGCTCTGGTCGGCGAGCATGGCGTCGAAGAACGTGTCGAAGTCGGTGTCGCTCTCGACCCGGGAGACGAAGTACGTCCAGATGCGCTGATCGAATGCGATTTTGCGCAGCGGTTCGCGGTCGCTCTCCGAGATGGGATGGAGTTCGACGTGCTCGTTCTCAAGGAGCGTGGAAGCGCTCTGGCTCCAGGCGGTGTGGCTCAAGAAACTCATCCCTTCAGGGGGGCGTGGGGCCGCAGGGCGTCAACGACGTCACCGAGGGTGCGCATGCGAGCGAGGTCGTCCTCGGTGAACTTGTCGAGACCGACTTCGGCCGCCTTGCACAGGGAGGTCAGGAACAGGACCTTGTTGAGGGAGGTGATCCCATAGGTCTGGACGAGGTCCTCGTCGGGGTCGAGGGCCACGGGGTCGGGGTGGTCGCGCAGCACCTGGGAGAGCTGTTCGCGGGCCAGGGTGTCGAGGTCAGTGGGCATGGATACCTGCCTTCGGGTCGTCGATGCGGTCGCGGTAACGGTCGGCGATGCGCTTGCGGATCGGTTTGAACTGAGAGGTGAGGAGCCCGTTGTCGACGGTGAACGGTTCGTCGGCGACGACGACGCGGCAGATGCGTTCATCCGGTTCGGACGCGGCGTTGACCGAGGCGAGTGCCTGGGCGATCGCGGTGGTGTCGACCGGGCCGGGGTGGGGAGAGACGACGGCGACCAGTCCGGCTGGGCTGGGGCAGTAGAGGACGCATTCGGCCACCGCACCGGTGTCACGGAAACGAGTCTCGACGGGCCTGACGATGATCTTCTTGGCGTTGTCGAGGACGATGACGTCGTCGGCGCGTCCGAGGATGTACAGGAATCCGTCTTCGTCAACGCGGCCGAGGTCCCCGGTACGGACGATGCCGCCCGGTCGGAACATTCGTTCGCTGTCCCCCGGAGCAGCGTATGTGTAGGCGGTGTTGACCGGGTGGTCGCTGCGGACGCAGACCACGCCTTCGTCGTCGATGACGATCTCCTTGCCGGGGAGAGGCCGGCCCACGCTGCCTTCACGATGAGCGCCGGGGTGGTTCTTGGTGGTGATACAGGTTTCGTTGAGGCCATAGCCCTCGTAGAGGGGAAGCCCGGCTTCGTCGTAGAACCTGAGCGTTGTCGGGTCGGCGGGAGCCGAGCCCGTCCACAGGTAGCGAATGCGGTCACCGAAGAGTTCGGCGGCAGTCTTGGCGGGTTCGACGCCGTCGGCGAGACTGCTTTCGAGGTGCCGCTTGGCGGTGTCGA
Organism: Streptomyces sp. NPDC050164; assembly: GCF_044459945.1. Classification (NCBI taxonomy): domain Bacteria; kingdom Bacillati; phylum Actinomycetota; class Actinomycetes; order Kitasatosporales; family Streptomycetaceae; genus Streptomyces; species Streptomyces sp. NPDC050164. The sequence goes on along the minus strand of NZ_JBITJK010000001.1, from coordinate 535,572 downwards.
AGAAGGCGGGGACACCCATGACGACGGTGGGGCGGACGGCCGGCATCACGGCGAAGACGGACTGGTAGGTCGTGATGGTGATGTCGTGCCCCCAATACAGCGCCGAATAGAGCCAGTAGCGCTGTTGGAGAAGCGAGAGGGGCAGAAAGGTAAGAATGTCGTCGCCCGGACGATGGTCGAACAGGCTTTGAACAGCGTGCAGCGAGGAGTCGATACTGCCGACGGTGGCTTCAAGTCCCTTGGGGGCTCCGGTGGAGCCGGAGGTGAACTTGACGGTGGTGCATTCCGTGGCGCCCCATTCGACGGGGTCGAGAGCCGCGGTGGCTTCCTCCGCATCGCCGGCGATGGTCGAGATCGGCATCGCTCGGGACGGGGCATCGTCGGACAGCGGAGCGTCGGTGTAGAGAACGTCGAGTTCGTAGCGCTCGATCAGTTCTGCGCCGACCCTGAACTTGCCGGGTTCAAAACCGGCGGTCTGTGCCTTGATCATGAGGGCGGCGAGGTCGAGCAGCACCCATTCGAGACGGTTGGCCGAGAGGATGCCGATGCGGTCTCCCGCGCCGATGCCCCGGCGGCGCAGGGCACAGGCGACGGCCTTGGCCCGGTCGTGGAACTCGGCCAGCGGCATGGTGGTGCGGTGGCCGAGGCCGGTGACGGTGATGGCACCGTCGTGGTCGGGCCTGGCGGCGATGATGCGGTTGATGATCGATTCGGTCATCGCTGCTCGCCGGTGCTGAAGAAGCGGGTGCCCGAGAGGGCGCAGCGGCTGCCGGCCTCGACCAGGTCGGCCGTGTCGGGCCAGGTCTCGATCGCCGGGATGCCGAGGGCGGCGGCCAGTTTCGCCGAGAAGCGCGGCATCAAGGGAGCCGAGGCGGTGGCGAGGAGGCGGGCCGCGGCCAGTTCGAGGGCGATGGCGGTGCGGGCCTCGGAGCTCCATCGGTCGTCCTGGGCCAAGGCGGACTGCTGACGGGAGAAGGCACGCACATCGGTGACGATGCCGTCGAGTACGGTCGCGGCGGACCGCAGCGAGAACCCTTCGGGATTGAGGGCGGCGGTGATCTCGTCGAGCCGTAGCGACAGGCGGGCCAGGAAGGCGGTGTGCTCGCTGGTCCAGGTGCCTGCGTCAGGGACGACGCCGCCGAAGTGACGGTCGATACGGTCGCCCAGGTCGCCGAGCCACTCCTCCCACTGGCCGACGAGCGTGCCGGCACGGGCGCGGTCGAACTCGGCGCGGCGGAAATCGGTGCGCTCGCCCTCGGGGCGGGTGCGGGAGAGGTAGTAGCGGACGGCGTCGACGGTGTCGGGAGTCAGAATCTCCTTGCCCCAGATCGCGTGCCGCCTGCTGGTGGAGAACTTCTGGCCTTCGAGCAGATAGAACTCGTTGACGTGGTAGTCGATGTCGGGGTTCCACTCGGGGAAGGCCAGCCGGTACAGGACCGGGTAGAGAATCGAGTGGTAGAAGCTGTTGTCGTAGCCGAAGAAGTGCACGATCTTCCAGTCGGGGGAAGGCACTTCCTTCGACCAGCGCTCCCCCAGCTCGGCGCCGAGCCGTTCGATGCCGTGGAGGAAGCCGTGGCTCATCTCCGGCCAGACCCAGATGACCTGGCCGTCCAGGTCGTCCTCGGCGGGCCGCACTCCCCAGTCGGAAGGATGGGAGACCGGCAGGTCGAGCGTGTCACGGGCAAAGACTCGCCGGGCCAGTTCGCGCAGGCGGGCCGGGACCCGGCCGAGCCGGTGGTGGTCGGCGACGGCGTCGGCGAACTCGTGCAGCGGCAGCGTGTAGCGCTCGACTTCGGCGTGCTTCGGTGCGGTGCTGCTGATGCGAGAGGCCGGATCGACAAGGTCGGCGACGCGGTTGGGCTCGCCGCATTCTTCGCAGATGTTGCCACCGGTGCCGTGGGAACAGCTGGGGCAGGTGCCGCCGACGTTGACCTCGTAGAGGTACTCGCCTGTCTCGGCGTCGGACAGGGCAGGCGTCGCCTTGGGGCTGACGCGTCCGGAATCGACCAGGCGCGTGAAGTAGCGCTGGAGGCCTTCGGGGTAGCCCTCGTCCACGCTGGTGACGTAGTACTGGTCGACCTCGATGTCCATCGCCTTGAGAGTCGCGGCGATCTCTGCCGAGTAGTGGGCGGCGACCTCGGCGGGAGTGGAGTTCTCGCGAGCGGCAACGGCCTCGACGTAGCTCTGGAAGTCGTCACTGCCGGTCAGGTGCCAGGCCCGGTTGCCGTTGAGGCGCTGGTAGCGGACGTAGACGTCGGCACCGAGGTAGGGGCCGGAGAGGTGACCGAGATGAAGGTCACCGTTGGGGGTCGGAGGCGTGGAGAAGACGAACTGGGGCCGGTCGGTGTGGTTCGGACGGGTACGCGACAGCGCCGAGGCGCGAGCGCGGGCCGAGTCGCGCCAGTACTGGGTGAAGAAGACCAGGTCCGTCTCGTCGGTGTTGGTGATGGTGTGCGACTCGAACGGCTCGAACAGGACCACGGTGCCGGGCCGGGCCGGATGGGTGCGACCGTCGATGCTCAGCTCGCCCGTACCGGCGACGATGACGAAGAACTCGGTCTCGTCGTGCTGGTGGCCGGCAGAGGTGACGCCGGGGGCGACACGGCCCCAGCCGGCACCCACACCCAGGCCCTCGACCGAGGACATGTCGATGCCGAAGGCTTCGGACAGTTCGGATTCGCTGTAATAGTTGAGGATCATGACTGCCTCTGTCGTGGCTGGGAGAGGGTTCGGGTCGGGGTGAGCTCCAGGGCGGCGACGGTCTCGGCGGCGATGGCGGGTGCCAGGCGGTAGCCCGAGCCGTTCGCGGCTCCGGCGAAGACCAGGCCGGGCCTCAGTTCGGTGACGACGGGTTCGCGGCTCGGGCTGTAGGCGTCGCAGAAGACCCGGCCCGAGTCGCACCGGGCCACCAGGCCGGGCGCGAAGCGGCCCAGGACGGCTCGGGCATCGTCGAGGTCGGAGGGCTCCAGGACGAGTCCGGTGTCGTCGGGGGCGACGTCCCAGCGATCGCTCGTGTAGCTGAACAGGAAGTGGCCGCGCCCGTGGAGCGGCAGGAGGAAGGCGTCCTCGTCGTCGAAGATCGTGAGCGGATCGTCGGGTGCGGGAGACGATTCGACATGGGTGGCGACGACCTTCTTGACGCGCAGGCCGAGCGGGGCGACCAGGTCGGCCCAAGCGGGGTGCGCGAGCCACGGACCGGGTGCCAGGACAACCCGCCGGGCGAGCAGTTCGCGGCCCTGGCCGAGGGTGAGGCGGTGGTAGGCGCCGTCGGAGGAGAGTTCCGTGACCTCGGTTCCCTCCAGCACCGTCACGCGGTCGCGGACGCCGGCCAGCACGCGGCCGGCGACTCCTTGGACGTCGGCGTAGTGGCACCCGGGCAGGGTCCACGCACGGGCGCCCGGCGGAGCCGCCCAGCCGCGGGCCGGGTCGGCCGGGGCGGTCTCGTCACCGAGTCGTGGGTAGGTGGTGGAGAGCGCGTCGGCGTCACCGGACGTGACGACCGTCGCGTCCACTTCACGGATCGGCAGGTCGAGTTCGGCGGCCAGGCCTTCCCAGACGCGCTGGGAGTGCTCGCTCATGGACCTGACCCGTGCGGTCGCGCCGCGCGGGAAATGGACGCCGGCCGAGCGGCTGGAGGCGCCCTGGCCGATCAGGCCGCGCTCCAGGACGGCGATGGTCACGTCGGGGAAAGCCGCGACCGCTTCGCGGGCGACGAGCGCGCCGATGACCCCACCGCCGACGATGGCGAGGTCTACCGTGTCCACTGAGTGCCCCGTCCGTTCTTGGCCGACCAGTCGATGAAGGACATCGCCGGTTCGGGAGCGCTGCAGCCCCGCAGGCGGTTGGCGATGCGCTGGGCCCGCCACGCGTTCAGACTCAGGTTCACGTCGGGCAGTCCTCGCTGGCCGCGCACCGCGTTCTGCACGAAGATCTTCCGGTCCGGCGGGCCGTCCCAGGTGATCGCGAAGTCCTCGTCGACACGGACCTCACCGTTCTCGGTCTCGATGCGGTCCATCAGGGGCTCCAGGAAGGACTTGGGAGCGGCGCGGAAGCCGGTCGCCCACACCACCGCGTCGACCGGGAGACACTCGCTCTGGCCGGACTCGTCGTTGTGACGCAGCGTCACCTCGAAGTCCCCGCTGCCCGTGCGGTCGGCGGACACGACGGTCCGGTTGGGCAGGAGCCCGAATCGGTGCTCGTCGCGCTCGATGAACTGGAGCCGGTACAGCTGCTGGTAGATCGCCCGGAGGGTCGACTCGGAGATCCCGTCCGAACTCAGCAGGTGGGCCGAGTTGAGTTCGGCACGCTTGGACTCGGACAGCCGGTAGAAGTAGTCGGAGTACCCCGGCATGTAGAAGTCGTTGGTGAAGGTCGAGTCGTCGATCGGGAAGTAGTTGCGGCGCCTGGAGACCCACGAGACCCAGGCCGGCCGCTCGGATTCGGGCCGCGAGATCAGGTCCAGGAACGCCTCGGCCCCGGACTGGCCACCGCCGACCACGGCGACCCGCTTGCCCGCCAGTTCCTTCGCCTGGCTCAGATACTGGCTGACGTGGAAGTGGCCCGCGCCCAGGTGCGGGACAGCGAACTCGGGCACCCACGGAACGGTGCCGACGCCCACGGCGATGTTGTCGGCGGTGACCTGGCGACGATCGGTGGTGACGCGGAAGACTCCGTCGAAGTCGACCCGTTCGACGGTCTCGGAGAAGACCACGTTCTCGTTGGTCTCGGCCGCCCAGCCCAGGTAGTTGCGGAACTCGGTGCGCGGCACCTCGGAGAACTGGGCGTTGAGGAAGTGGTACATCCGGCCGTGCTCGTGCAGATAGGACAGGAACGAGAACCGGTTGGTCGGGTCGGACAGGCTCACCAGGTCCTTGAAGATCGACACCTGGAGGGTCGCGCCGGTGATGAGCTGGTCGTCGTGCCAGGTGAAGTGGGGCTTCCGGTCGAGGAAAAGGTTCGGCTGCTCCGGATCGCCGTGCAGCAGTGCGGCCAGACTCAGGTTGGCCGGGCCCGCGCCGATGCCGACGAGCCGGAGGTGACTGGGCTGCTCGGAAGTGGACGTCCTCATTGGCTTCGGTACAGGTCCCACATCAAGTCCTTCCTGTGGAGGTGCAGGCTGTTGAGCCCGGTTCACGACGCTTGCTGCATGTGGCGTTGGCGGGCCATCGGTGTCTGGTCGCAGGCCGGGATCAGTGCTGTCGTTCCTGGTCGGTTGACTGGAGAGTGCAGGGCAGGCCGGCTCGGGCGAGCCGGTCGAGCCAGTGGCTCGCCTCCTCGGTGTCGGCGGTGGCCCGATGCAGGCCGGGCGGCAAGGCCGCGGCAAGGACGCGTTCGACGCCGGAGGCGGCGGTGGTCGAGACGCAGCGGGCCATCGCGGTGTCGGTGTCGTCGCCGGTCACATCGAGCCGGTAGCGGCCGGACCAGTGCCGGCCGTCGCGTTCGACCTCCAGGCCGACGGTGAGGACGACACGGTCGCGGTCGGTGTCGGTGGTCGGATACCGCTCGGCCAGTTCGTCGGCGAGGGCGGCGAGGCGGACGCGATCGCCGGCGGCGACGGTGTCGAACACGCTCTTCCACGCCGCCCTCCACCCCTGTGGACGCAGAGTGCCGCGGACGAAGGCGTCGGTGCACCAGCCTTCGGGGAAGCCGTACTGGTCGATGAAGCCGACGCTGTCGCGGTTGGGATAGACCTCGAAGACCTCACTGTCGAGCACGAGCTCCTCGGTGTCCTCCCAGGGCCGCTCGACTTCGCGCACCCGGCCGTCACGCACGTACCGGGCAGGGGCGGTGAGGGCGGTCAGCACTCCCAGCGGGGCCCAGCTGAACTGGTAGCGGAACTCGTTCGGTTCGGCGGGGATACCCCCGCAGTAGGAGGTCAGCGAGACGCGATCGGCGCGGTCACCGACCGCATCGCGCGCCCGGGCGATGAGCAGATGAGTCATGAGGTGGTCGATGCCGGGGTCGAGTCCGGCTTCGGTGAGGACCACCAGGCGCTGCGCCGTCGCCTGTTTCGACAGTTCCTCGATCTCGGGTGAGGTGTAGCTGGTGCAGGCGAAGTGGGCGCCGGCGTCGATGGCGATGCGCAGCAGGTCGGGGTGGTGGCCGGCCGGGAGCATGGAGACGAGAACGTCCCCGGGCCGCAGCGCGGTGGCGAGGTCGTCGCGGTCAAGACCGCGTGCCTGCACGGGGGCTTGTGGGGCGAGCGTCTCAAGGCGGGCGTGGGCTCGTTCACGCGTGCGGCCCCACAGGACGACGTCGGCTTCTTCGCCGAGAAGGTCGAGTCCGGTGCGGCCGGTCGACAGACCGGTGCCGACCCAGTGGACGGTCCCGGTGGGTCGGACGGGAAGGTCAGACATCATGGAGATCCGTCTCACTCAGGGCCGTGTGAAAGGCTCGGCGGCTGCGTTCCCAGCAGTCGCCGTCGGGCAACTGCGGCAGATGCGGGGCCAGTTGTGCGGAGAAGTCGTCGCTGGCTTCGCGCGGCAGCAGGGAGGGAAGGTTGTCGATGGCGATGACCGCGAGCCCGTCGGCGACGGCACGGACCGGCTCGTCCCAGCTGGTGAGGCGGTCGTAGACCGGCAGCAGATGAGTGGGGCCGCCGACGTCGCAGGTGACGTCGACGATGAGCGAGAGGCGGCTGTCGGCTCGCAGGTGCTCGGGGGCGAGGAAGGGCTCGCCGGGTTCGGTGAGCTGGACGGCGTTGACGAGGATGTCGTGGTCGGCAATCGCCTCACGGTCGAGGTCGGCGGTCTCGGCCAGGTCCCACAGGGTCGCCTCGATGCCGGCGCGTTCGAGAGCGGCGCGGGCGCCGCGGCCACAGCGTCCACGGGCACCGATGACGAGCACGCGCGGCAGCCGCGTCAGCGGGCCGAGGAAGGTGTCGAGCACGTCCTTGGTGGTCGGTCGCAGTGGGCGGTCGAGGTCGCCGGTCCAGTGCCGGACCGCCAGCGCGGCGCCGACGTAGCCGGCCCAGTGGCCGAAGGCGGCGAGGCGTCGTTCGCGGGCGTCGGTGAGGTATTCCAGGTCGAGGATCTCGCCGCCCCCGGTCGCGAAGCGGGCCAGGAGTTCCCGAGCACCTTGCTGCCCTTTGTAGGCGTGCGCGAAGTACAGGTGGCGGCCGCCGACAGGGGTGGTGTCCTCGGGGAGGGCCTTGAGTCCGAGGACGTGGGCGTCGGCGGGCGCGTCGGTCCAGGAGTGGGCGGGGACGGGCCGGGCGCCGGCGTCGAGGTAGTCGGCGATCGGGTAGCAGCGAGCAAAGGAGTGCTCGACGGTCACCTGCGCGCCCTGCTTGACGAGCGTGGCGGTATCGGCAGGGGTCAGTGGGGTGCGTTGCTCACCGGGGTGGGTCTCGGCGCGCAGCCACAGGTGAGGGGGCGTCATGGGTGTCTTCCCTTGTCGAGCATGGAGGGAGGGGCGTGGTCTCTCACAGGGCGTCAGCGATCGTCATCTCGATCACTTCGGACGATCCCTCATAGATGCGCAGGGAACGGATCTGGCGGTAGAGCCGCTCCATCGCGCTGCCGGAGACGAGCCCGGCGGCGCCGAAGATCTGGACGGCGCTGTCGACGATCTCGCCGGCGGCCTCGGTGGCGTAGAGCTTGGCGGTCGAGGAGTGCTTGGCGTGGTCGAGGCCGGCGTCCATCGCCCAGGCGGCGCGGGCGGTCAGCAGTGAGGCGGCCGAGAGTTTGACGTCCATGCCCGCGAGCGAGGACCTGACGAGTTGGAGGTCTGCGAGCCGGCCTCCGTAGGCCTTGCGGGTACGGGCGTGATCGAGTGCGAGCCGGAAGCCGCGCCTGGCGAAGCCGATCGCGGCGGCGGCCACGGTCGCACGAGCGCGTTCGAGTACGTCGAGAGCGACCACGAGGCCCTGGCCGCGTTCGCCGAGCACGGCATCGGAACCCACGCGAACGTCCGTGAACGTCAGTTCGGCCCACGAGCGGGGCGCGATCGCACCGATGGGCTCGGCTTTGAAGCCGGGGGCGCCGCAATCGACGAGGAAGGCGGTCAGGCCCAGCGGGCCAGGTCCGTCTCCGGTGCGGGCCAGGACGACACACACGTCGGCGATGTCGCCCTGCGCGATCCAGGTCTTGGTTCCGTTGAGGACGAATCCGTCCCCGTCGGGGGTCGCTTCGAGCACCACGGCGGCCAGGTCGGAGCCCGCGCCGGGCTCGGAGAGGGCCAGCGCCCCCGCGCTGGTCCCGGCGGCCAGGCCGGGCAGGTGGCGGCGGCGCTGCCGGTCGGTGCCGTGGCGGGTGATCGCGGCGGCGGTGAGCTCCTGGATCGAGTAGCTGAAGTCGGCCAGGTCCTCGTGGTACGCCAGGGCCTGGCGCCTGAGGCACAGGGACCGGACGTCGGAGTCGGGCTGTTCGGGGTCGAGGTGGCGCAGCCAGCCCGACCGCCCCAGTTCGGCGAGCAGGGCCCGGCCGGTGGCGGCCGGATCGGAGGTGTCCAGGTTCGCCCATGCCTCGGCCCGGTCTGCGCACCACTGCCCGATCTCGTCGGCGAGGGTGCGGTGTGCGTCGTCGAACAGCGGCAGGGCCAGGACGCCGGGATCGAACACTTGGGAGAAACTCATCGTGATCCTCACTCAGATGGCCGGCTCGGCGACCGGCTCGCACTGTTCTTCGCCTCGGGCGTGAGGGCGAGCGCCGCCGGCCTGGGCGCCGTGACCTCCGGTTCGTCCTCACGCTCCGGACGGGTCTGGATCTGCGGTGTGGCCATGTGGCGGCCTCCTTTCGGAGGTCGGTCTGCCGCGCTGAAAGGACGCTACGGGCGCCCCGATGTGATGAGCGTCCGCGACAAGTTCATCCGCCGGGACGCATGGCGGTTACCGCGATCGCCCGCGACTGCGCGTGTCGCTTACCGGGCCGGGCGCACCGCCTATGCCGGGCATCCATCGGGGAATTCCGGGAAAACCGTCGGAGAGTCAGGTACGCGGACTCGGGCCGACATGGAATCCAGACCCGATGAGCGCGCCGAGGAAGAGGTTGAGCACCTCGATGTCCCCGTCGGCAGGGGCACAACGGTTCATCAGTCCCCCGTATCCGGAGGCCATCATGATCACTCCCCAGGTGACGATCCAGGGCCGGACACCCCCGTCCGGATCCGGAAAGAGCTCGGGAATGGCGTGGATTCTCTTCTGCAGCACGTAAGGGCCGTCCATGGCTTCGAGCAGCAGCCGGCGCCATTCCTCCGGGGTGACTTTCGACGACCAGCCTGGAACCACACCCTGCCCGCCGTGCAGCAGAGCGGGCTTGAGGATGAGTTCCTGCTGATGGGCCACTGCATGGTCCATCAGCGAACCTTCGGTACCGTCCTCCAGAATCACACGTCCGGATGTCACCGAGGAAGTCCAGGGAAGCAGGCGGTCGATGACATCCAGCTCCTCGTCCGAGAACAGGTGCCGGTGCGTGCGGTCGGAGAGCATCGCCAAGGACGCCTTGCTGCCGTACAGTTCCGACTCCAGTGAGGTGAACATGTGTACCTCACCGTCCTCGAGCGCTCCGAGCAAGGGCTCCAGCAATGCGTCGGCATTGTCGTCGAGCAGGTCCTCGATCATGAATTGACGGTAGACGATGTCGATCGGGCGGTCCTCCAGCCACAGCCTGCCGTCCCGCCTCTCGAGCTGCCCGATGTGGCACTGATACGCCTCCAGGCCGTGCTCTCTCCACAGGTTCACGAGAGCGCTCAGGTACGCCCCCATCTCCGGGAAGTTCGAGGGCCATTCGGCGAGCGCGATGACCGGGCGGGCGTCGGGTGCCAGTCCCGTCTCGTGCCGGATCGTGCGGACCTGCTCCGTCGCGGTGTCGACGTACTGGAGTCCTTCCTCCGCGGCGAATCGGCTGAACTCGGGGTCCGCCAGGATTCCGCGGCAGATGTCTCCGCTGTCCCATCCGATCGTGCTGCCCATGTTGAATTCCATGAGGCGGAAGCCCGATTCGTCGGTGTAGAGATCCGCTCGTCCCATGCCGGTCAGAGTGCTGGGTACGGCGGCGGAGGAGCGCTCGATGGCGCGAATCTGCGCCTTTTCCATGCCGTTCGCCCTGGCGAACGCGGCGATATCGCCGTCGAACAGAAGATGCGGGAGGCGATAGAGCGCACCACGCAGCACGTCCAGGTCCCGGGTCAGTTGCTGGACCTCTTCCGCGGAGAGGAACATCGGCCGGGGTGCGTACGACCCTGTGGTGAAAATGCGAGTGAACTCGCTGTCGTACACCGGACCCAGGACGCGTCCTATCTTCTCCAGATACCTCTCGGTCAGTGCGTGGTCGCGTGGCATATTCCGTGGCTCCCCTCTTTCCCTTTCCGAAATCCTGAAGTCAAGAGTGGCACGGGCAGGACTCGGTTCGGCTAAGCGAGATGCGCAGTCGCAGCGGGGAAAGTCAACGCGGTGCGTCCTTGCCGGCGGGAACAGCATCGAGGCCGAGCAGGTGGTCGATCACCTGCTCGGCCTCGATGGGGACAGTCGGTCTCCTCAGCGGAACGCGGTCAGCGGCCGATGAGGTGCTGCTGGTCCTGCGGCCGCAGCCGCAGGCTGTGCTGGCCCCCGTCCACGGCGAGCATCATGCCCACGGAAGCGCTCGACAACGGGCTCGCCAGGTAGGCGATCGCGCCGGCCACCTCGTCGGCGGTCACCAGACGACCCGGCGTCAGGAACGCGTTCATCGCTTCCCGCGCGGCCGCCGGATCGGCCGTTCCCTGGAGCTGCTTCTCGACCCACGGGGTGTCCGTCGTGCCGGGGGCGACGCAGTTGACCCGGATGCCCTCGCGGGCGTGGTCCGCCGCCATGGCCAGCGTCAGTGAGTACACCGCGCCCTTGCTGGTCGAATACAGCGCCCGCATCTGGTGGCCGGCCCACGCCACGATCGAGCACGTGTTGACGATGGCCGCGGCGGGCGAGCGCCGCAGATGAGGCAACGCGTGCCGGGCGACCCTGACCATCCCGACCACGTTGACGTTCAGTACGTTCAGCCACTCGTCGTCGCTGTTCGCGGCGACGTCCCCGACCGCGGGGATACCGGCGTTGTTCACCACCACGTCCAGCCGGCCGAACCGCTCGACCACGGCGTCCACGGCGGACCTGACCTGGGCGTCGTCGCCGACGTCGGCCTGGATGCCCATGATGTCGTCCGGGAGCCCGTCCGGCTTGAGGTCGAGTACGGCAACCTCGGCGCCCCTGCTGCGCAGCAGTTTCGCCGTGGCCAGACCGATTCCCTGCGCACCGCCGGTGACGATCGCAACGAGTCCTTCGAAGTCACTCACTAGCTCTCTCCTTGTTCATTTCGGACCATGGGGGAGACGGAAACGACGCAACGTGACGTCGTGGATTCGCGCGGATGTGCCGGCTTCATGCGGCCGGAAGCGGGTCAGGAAGTCGCTTCCTCGGCCGAGGAACTCGCTTCCTTCGCCGAGGGACTCGCTTCTTCAGCCGAGGGACTCGCTTCCTTAGCCGCGAGGGCCGAGGGGCGCAGCCGCAGACTGAGCTGGACGCTCAGCAGCCCCAGCACGCCGGTCATGGTCCACAGCACCCAAGGGGCGTACGCGTACACGGCACCGCCGATGACCGGTCCGGCGCCCGTGCCGGCCGTGTATGCGGCGCCGTACAGCCCCTGATAACGCCCGACCATCCCCGGCGGAGTCAGATTCACCAGGTGGGCCTGGACGATGGAGGAGTACACCATCTCGCCGAACGTCCAGATCATCACCGTCACCGCCAGCATGCCCATGCTGGTCGCGAACCCCGTCAGCGTGAGACCGACACAGGTGAACAGGTTGCCGGCGGCCAGTACGTACTCCGGCCGGAACCGGGAGACCACGCTGATGAGGGGCAGCTCCAGCAGCACCACCAGCAGACCGTTGAGCCCCATGAGGAGACCGAAGTCCCGCTCGTCCAGACCCGTGTCGTTGACGTGCAGGGGCAGGCCGACGGTGGTCTGGATGTAGACGAACATCCCGAACACGGTCATCAGCAGGAACCGCACCAGGGTGCGGTCGGTGAGGGCCTGGCGGTACCCCACCGTCCGGTCCTCCTGCGGGTCGGCCTCGTCCTCGTCGGACCGCGGCCGGGTCCCGTCCCGCAGCAGCACCGCCACGATCACGCCGAACAGCAGGAGCGCCGCGGCCTCCAGGAGGAACAGCTCCACATAGGAGTGGCTGGCCAGGACGCCGCCGAGGACACCGCCCAGGGCGGCGCCGATGTTCTGCGCGAACCGGAGCACCCCGAAGGCGGCGAGCCGTTGCTCGGGCGCCACGGAGTCGACCAGAACCGCGGCCATGGCCGGCCGGTGGATCTGCGACATCACGCCGATGAGACCGACCACGATGATGATGACCGGCAGCGGTTCGACGAACGGCACGAGCGCTGTCAGGCCGGAAGTGGTCACGACGGACAGCAGGATGGCCGATCGCCGGCCGATGGTGTCGGTGAGGTAGCCACCGATGACGTGGCCGAGCACACTGCCCAGACCGGACGCGCCCAGCACCAGCCCCGCGGCCCCGGCGGAATGGCCGCGCTGGGTCAGGTAGAGCACGATGAACACGGGCAGGAAGTTGCCGACCTGGAGGATCAGGCTTCCCAGACTGATGACCCAGACCCGGCGGGGCAGGCCGCGCAGGGTTTCACGGAATCGCGGCTTGTCGACGCTCGACCGGTCCGACGCCGCGGTGTTCACGCGACTGACTCGGTGCGCAGGTGGAGCGCCGCGGCCGGCTGTCCACCGGGGGCGATCGCTGCGGCCTCGGCGCTCCACGCGACCGCCGAGGACCGTTGACTGGTGGGTACGACATTGTTGGACAACGTGGCTCCTTATCTTGCGTTTCCACCCGACGAACTCGCCGAGAGCGGGGATTCCCCCTCCACGTCAGCACGAAGCTCTGTCGGCTCATCGGAGATGAGAATTACGCACCCCGTCTGCCGCGTCAAAAAGGACGCTACGACCGCGCCGACGTCAGGTGCGTCCGCGACAAGTTCATTCACGGGGACACATCGCGTTGACTTCCCTCTCCTGTGACTAAGCATCTCGCTTACCCCGGCGCCGCCCCCGGCCATGCCACTCTGGATGCTGGTCCGGAGGTTTCTCCAAATGGAATGCCGTGCAGCGTTGGTACCGAAGAACTGGGAGAGTTTGAATGCCGCTTCATCCAACCGTTGCGGGAGTCAGGGACTATCGTGTCGCAACCGGTTTCACTCCGCTTTACACGATGTCGGTGGACCAGGCCCGGAAAGCGGACGCGGAAACCGAAGCCACGAACTGGGACTGGATCAAACAACCTGAAGAGGTTTTCGATCTGGACATCCCTGGTCCGGCCGGCCAACTGACGCTCAGGGTGTACCGCCCGCAGAGCGACGGCCCGCTTCCCGTGCTGGTGTATTTCTTCGGCGGTGGTTGGGTCGTCGGCTCCCTGGACACATCGGACGCGATCTGCCGCACGCTGTCCGCCAAGGTTCCCTGCGTGATCGTCTCCGTGGGCTACCGGCTGGCACCCGAGCACCCGTTCCCGGCAGCCATCGACGACTGCTACGCCGCCGTGAAATGGGTGGCGGAGCATGCGGCCGAACTCGGCGCCGACGGCGGGCGCATCGGCCTCGCGGGCGACAGTTCCGGCGGCAACCTGGCTGCGGCACTCGCCCTGGTGGCCCGGGACGACGACGGACCGTCGATCTCCGCCCAGGTGCTTGTCTACCCGCCCACCCGCAGCAGCGGCGCGGACACGAAGTCCATGCGCGAGAACACCGATCCGATGTTCTTCAACGCTTATTCGTCCGCCTGGTTCTGGGACCGTTACCTCGCCGATCCCGCCGACGGGGAATCCCCTTACGCATCGCCGCTCAACGCGGCCGACCACAGTGGTCTTCCCGCGGCGCTGATGATGACGGCCGAGTACTGCCCGCTGTACGACGAGGGCGAAGCCTACGCGGACGCGCTCAAGCGCGCGGGTGTGCCGGTGGAGTACCACCCGTACACGAGCCTGCCGCACGGTTTTCTGGCCCTGGCGTCCGTGCTGGACACCGCCAGGGACGCGTTCGACGTGATCGCCGACTTCCTGCGCCGGCGACTGGGGTGACATGAAACCGGACGAAACCACCGGTGTGGTTCTGCGTGCGCCCAGCTACGTGCTCGGCGAGACCTCGAGCGACCACACCGAGATCGAGGGATTCGCCGATTTCGTCGACCAGCGGCAGATGATGCCCGACGCCCGGCTGTGGGGGTGGGGTGCGGTTCACCGTACGGCACTCGACACGGCCGCTCTCGCCGTACGAACCGGCCGCCGCACCTTGCGCGCGGCAGGCGTCGAACCGAGCGAAGTCGACGCGCTCGTGCTGTGCTCCACCGCGTTTCCCGCCGACATCGCGGCGCACGGTGAGCTGATCGGGTCGGTCCTTCGTGGGCTGGAGCTCGGGGCTGTTCCGGTTACCGGGATCACGCTGAACCGGTGCGCGACCATGCTCACCGGGCTGCAAACCGCCGCCACGATGGTTGCCGCGGGCCGCCATCGGACCGTGCTGGTGATCACAGCGGACCGGGTGGCCGCCGAATCCGAGCGGCTCTCCGACTTCGCACTGTTCAGCGACGGTGCGGCCAGTTGCCTGGTCACGCGACGGTCGGACGGCGCTCCGGAATCCTACGAATGGGTCGCCGACGCGTCCGCTCAGGATCCGGCCGCGCTCGGCCGAGGCAACGAGATCAGCGCCGATCTGACGAGAATCGCCAACCAGCGACTCTTCGCCGAGGCCGGTATCGGCATCAAGGCGATCGACGGCCTGCTGCACAACAACATCTTTCTCCCCATCGTGACGATGAAGGAAGTGCAGGCCGGTTTTGTTCCATCCCAGTTGGACACGTCGAACATCGCCAGGGTCGGACACTGCTTTGCCGCGGACCCGCTGATCAACCTCGTCGACCGGTCCTCTGCCGGCACCATCCGGGCGGGCGGGCTCTATCTGCTGGCATCCAGTGTCTCGGGGCTGCGGGTGTGCATCCTGCTGCGCGCCGACTCTGCGTGACTGAACAGCTTTACCGACAGATCAGGTCGTTGCGAATCCATGAAGGAGTTGCCGAAGTGCAGAAAATGAGCACGCTGCCGGGGCTGCGGACCATGGTCCGGGAGGTCCTGCAGCTGCCCGAGTCCGAAGATGTCGACATGCGGACGCTGCGCGAGCTCGGCGCCGGCTCGCTGCAGGCAGTCGCCCTGCAGTTCCGCATCCTCGAAGAGACCTCGGTCAACGTGGAGATGGCCGACCTGGTCGGCGGTTCACGCGTTGCGGACATCGCCACGCTGATCGACGAGCGCAGGCCGACCGTGGGATGAGGCCCGAGCACAGTTCCGGGAGAGCCGGGGGCGGCAATGCCCCCGGCTCTCTCGCGTCTCCACGTACACGCGACCCGAGACGGTCCTGACCGCTGACCGACGAAGGCGGCCCCCTCTCACCGGGGACCGCCTGTCGGGTTCGGAGCCGTGAATCAGCCGCACGACCTCGTCGGGGAAGCACCGGGCCTCGGCCCGGTCACACATGCTCCAGCTGGGTCAGTGAGTCCTTGAGGTTCGCCAGCTCCGCGGCGGTGGGTGCCGTCACGCGCAGGCCGGAGACCCGCCCCGGCTGCCTCCCGTCGAGGGCCCGCACGGCCACACCGTGGTCGAGGAAGAAACGGTGACCTTCGACGGGGTCGTCGGTGGCGATGAAGCGGTAGTGGACGGGGACACCGCGCACCAGGCCGGGGAACCGGTCGCCGATGATCTCCTCCAGGCCGACGGCGTTCCTCAGCAGAGCGGACCGGGTGCGCTCGGCCCACTGGGTTTCGGCCAGAGCGGCCGTCGCCAGCACGGTGTCGACGTGGGAGAGCGTCCAGTTGAGCTTGCGCTCGGCCACCCTTCGGAAGATGTCGGAGTTCAACGTCCACAGCGCCCCGGTACGCGTGCCGGCGATGCCGAAGAACTTGTTCGGAGAGCGCAGCACCACCACGTTCGACAGGCCGCTCTGCGTCATCGAGAGTTCGGCGTGCTCGGGCAGGAACTCGATGTACGCCTCGTCGACGATGAGAACCGAGTCCGGGTTGGCGCGGCAGATGTCCACCAGGTCGTCTCGGTGCAGGTAAAAACCCAGTGGATTGTTCGGGTTGGACAGCATGACGTACGGGTGGGTGCGCATCGCCGAGTCGACGCGGTCCAGGCGTGACTGGGGCGTTTCCACGGTTCCCGACGGGGGGTCGAGATGCGTGGGGAACCAACGAATGGTGTCGGTGTAGTCAGGCGTGATGACGGCGACCTGCTCCGTCGGAAGGAGCTGTGCGAGGACGCGGATGAACTCGGTGATCCCACGTCCGGGTATCAACCGGTCCGGCGACGCTCCCATGAAATCCGCATAGGCTTCGGTGAAGCTCTCCTCACAGCCGTAGGGGTGCGCGAGGAGATGTTCCGGCTTGATGGAACGCAAGGCGGCTTCCACGGCAGGAGGAGGGCCGTAGCGGTTCACGCAGGTTCCCAGGTCCAGATACTCCCGGTCAGGGAGACTCCTCAAGTCCCCGCCCTGTGCGTCCACTACTGTCGGCGCGTTGTCAATCAAGGCATGTCCCTACAGACGTTGCGGATGATGGATCGAATTGCTTTGGGCGACGGCGTCACACGACCGACGGCGCGAAAAGGGTGCTCATCTCGCGCAGGTATCCGGGGACGTTGAGCAGAAATGCGTCGTGGCCGGCGGGCGAGGTGCCGTCCCGGTGGTGGGTGACCGTCGTCAGTCCGGTGGCTGTCAACTGCGCCAGGAGCTCACTGGTGACTCCGTGCCCGAAGAGCCGGTCCGAAGCAAAGCTGAACACGTGGACTGCCGGGTCGTCGTCCGGTGTGAGGGCGTGCGGCCGGTCGAAGGCGTTGAACCGGTCCATCGCGGTCGTCAGATGGAGATAGCTGTTGGCATCGAAGCGGTTCACGAACTTGCGAGCCTGGTGTTCGAGATAGCGCTCGATGGCATAGCGGCCGTGGGCCGGACCGGTGGGTTCGCGGCCGGGCTGGACGGCTCGCCCGAACTTGGTCTCCAGCGATTCGGGAGACATGTAGGTGAGATGGGCGACCATCCGCGCGACACCCAGGCCGTCCCGTGGCCCCGCCTCGATGAGGTCGTCCACGTAACGACCGCCGTCGAAACGCGGGTCGGAGCGGATCGCCGCTCTGCCGACCGCGTGGGCCGCCAGGCCGTCGGTGGTGAGACAGGCCGCCGTGCCGATGAGAACAAATCGCCCCGCGTCACCGGGGTGGCGCAGGAGCCACTCCAACGCCTGCATGCCGCCCATCGAGCCGCCGACCACCGAGTGCAGGCGATCGATGCCGAGATGAGCGAGGAGCGCCCGGTGCACGGTGACCATGTCCGAGACCGTGACCTCGGGAAAGTCGGGGCCCAGCGGGCGGCCGGTCTCCCCCGGAGACAGCGGGCCCGTCGTTCCCGCGCAGCCGCCCAGGACGTTGGCGCTCACGACGTGGAAGGTGTCGGTGTCGATCGGACGGCCCGGACCGACCATCACGTCCCACCACCCGGGCAGGTCGTCCGGGTCATGCCGGGCCGGGTGCGAGTCCCCGGTGAGGGCATGGCAGACGAACACCGTGTTGTCGTGGTGGCGTGCAGGGGTCCCGTACTCCTCGTAGGCGACCTGCACATGGGAGAGCGAACGGCCCGACTCCAGAACGAGCGGATGTTCCGGAGTAAAGAGAGTGGCGATCTTCAGGTGACGGCTGAGAGACGCGGGAAGGCCGGAGGTGGCAGCCCTGTGGTCTTCAATGACGGGAAACGCGTTCAAGTTCTTGTCCTCCAGAAGTCAGCGGCCCGCCGCGTGTTTCCGGGCAGCGTCACCGAAAGCGCGGAAGATCTTCCTGGACAACCAGTCCGTGGTGGCGTACCACTCGGGATGCCACTGCACCGCGAGCCCGAAGGCCTGGCCATCGGCGACGGACACCGCTTCGACTACGCCGTCGGGGGCTTCGGCCTCGAGCCGAAGCCCCCGCCCCAGACGGTCGACGGCCTGGCCGTGGAGGGAGTTCACCCGTGCCGAACCGATGCGGCCGGTCAGCTCGTACAGCGTTCCGCCCGGGCTGATCCGTATCTCGTGTGCGGGCAGGTACTGCTGGTCCCGCGGGAGTGAAAGGTCTTCGCGATGAGCCGGTGGGTCCAGGACGCGGAGGGTGCCGCCGTAGGCGACGTTCAGCTCCTGCAGCCCTCGGCAGATGCCGAGGAGAGGGAGACCTGCCTCGATGGCCGCCGGGATCACCGCGAGCGCGAGCGCGTCGCGATCGGGATCGAACGGACCGGGCCCGTCCGGCGCCGCGTAGCGTTCCGGGGCGACGTTCGTCTCATGGCCGCCGAACACCAGGCCGTCGAAGCGGTCCAGCTGGGCGGCGAAGGTGTGGCCGGCCCCCGGGATGAGGGAGACGGTGCACTCGGCCACCTCCTCCAGCGCGGCGACGTATGCGTGACGTACCGCGTCATGACGCACCTCGTCCCATGTTTCGGTCGAGCATGCGAGAGCGACGAGCGGACGGGTCATGAGCCGTCCAACGCCTGGCTGAGGTCGGCCAGCAGATCGTCGATGTGCTCGATGCCGACGGCCAGCCGTATGGACCCCTGGGTGACCCCGGCAGCCAGCTGCTCCTGCTCGGGAAGCTGGGCGTGCGTGGTGGAGGCCGGGTGGGTGGCCAGTGAGCGCACGTCACCGACGTTGGTCACGTGCGAGATCAGCTGGAGTGACTCGATGAACCTGCAGCCGGCTTCGCGTCCGCCGGTCACCTCGAACTGCACGAGGGGCCCGCCGTTCTCCCCGAAGTAGCGTGCGGCGAGCTCGGCTTCCTCGCCGGTGGCGAGGCTGGGATGGCGCACCGCCCCGACCTTGGGGTGGGTCTTGAGGAAGTCGGCCACCGCGGTCGCGTTCTCGCCGTGGGCGCGCATACGCAGGTGGAGGGTCTCCAGGCCCTGGAGCAACAGCCAGGCGTTGAAGGGGCTGAGACAGGGACCCAGGTCACGCAGGAGGGTCTCGCGGGCCTTGAGCAGATAGCTGCTCCGGCCGAGCGGACTGTCCAGCTCCTTTCCGGTACGCGTCCACACCACCCCGCCATGTGCCGCGTCCGGCTCCGTGAGCAGCGGGTGACGGCCCGCGTGCGCCTCCCAGTCGAAGCGGCCGGAATCGAGGACGAGCCCGCCGAGGGTCGATCCGTGGCCCCCGATGTACTTGGTGGCGGAGTAGACCAGGATGTGGGCGCCGTGTCGTATGGGCCGGCACACGTACGGGACCATCGTGTTGTCGAGGACCAGCGGCACGCCCGCCTGCTCGCCCAGTTCGGCGACGGCCTCGATGGGGAAGACGCTCAGCCGCGGGTTGGGCAGGGTCTCGCCGAAGTAGCAGCGGGTGCGTTCGTCCGTGGCGGCGGCGAAGTTCTTCGGATCGGAGGGACTGACGAACCGGGCCTCGATCCCGAACCGCTTGAAGGTGTTGGCGAGCAGGTTCCACGTACCGCCGTACAGCTCGTTGGAGCTGACGATGTTGTCGCCGGCCTGACACAGATTGAGCAGCGCGATGGAGATCGCCGCCTGCCCGGAGGCGACGGCGAGCCCGGCCGCGGCCCCGTCCACCGCGGCCATGCGCTCTTCGAGCACATCGCACGTGGGGTTGTTCAGCCGTGTGTAGGCATGTCCGTCCTGTTGCAGGTCGAATATCCCGGCCGCGTCGGCCGTGCTGGGCAGTTCGTACGCGGAGGTCTGGTAGATCGGCGTGACGACCGGCGGTGTGATGCCGAGCCGCCATTCGTATCCGCCGTGGATGGCCGCCGTCTCCGGGGCACGGAATGCTTTGGGCTGTGCTACCTCATGCCGGGACACCGTTGTCCTCCTCGTCTCGGACCATGGAGCGGACTATCGCGGTGATCGCGCTGGGCTGCCCCTGCGGACCGCGGTGCCACAATCCGCCGAACTGGGCGTCCACCTCTGCGTACTTCGGGTCGCGCATCCGTATCTCGCGTGCCTGGGGCAGCTTGTAGAAGGGCGTGCGCGGGTCGAGGTGGTGTTCCAGGTGGTAGTGGTCGTTGTGGATCCCGGTGAGCAGTCGCTCCCAGAGGCGGCTCTTGCGATTGCGTGTCATGTAGAGGTCCATCGAGGAGTCCCGCACCAAAGGGGTGTGCTCCGACAACTCGATGTACCAACCCAGGATCTGAAAGCTGGTCAGGTACGGGATGATCCAGAACAGCAGCAGTTCGATGGACCAGTCTCCGTACCAGGACATTCCCGCGACTGTCGCCCAGAATGCCCAGAAGCCGAGCCCGTCGAGTATCCGCTTTTGCCGTTGCACAGGATTCGCGGGGGCCGACGACTTCTCCGCCGCCCCAGTGAGAACCCTGTAGCGATTGCGGATGAGGTAGCGGATATAGGCCCAGGTCTGCGAGCCGAGCAGCGGCATGAGCACCACCCGCCGTATGTACGTCGGCGCCGGGGCCTTCTCGTAGGCCCCCTGCTCGATGAAGAACCGGAGATCGGGATCGAGGTCAGGGCTGCCGAGGCGCGGGTGGTGCGTGTATACGTGCGACACCTTGTACGCGTAATGCTGCTGAAAGATCGGGTATGCGGTCAGCACGGTACCGACGGCCATCTGCAGCTTGCGGTTCGATATGCCCACCCCGTGCGCGCAGTCATGAAGAATCGTGGACAGACCGCGCTGCCTGGCACCGATGACGAGGACTGCCAAGGGATAGAACCAGTACGAGCCGTAGACGCACAGCAGCACACAGCCGGCCATCCACACCAGGTCCTCGAACCACGCCAGCAGTGCGTGCCAATTGTCAGGTGTGTTCAGCGCCTTCAGATCGCGCGCCACGTCCGCCGGGAAGCGATACATGGTGTATCGCCGACCGGTGTACGCCCAGTTCGTCGTGTCAGTGCTCACTCGCCCTCCTTTCCTCCACCTCGTTGGCGGTTTTTCCTGTTCGGAGTTCATAAGAGCGGCCACGCGTGCCGTGCGCACAATCCGTGTGCCGCGTCGGAGGGACACTACGGGCACGCCGGCATGGCGCACCTCCGCGACAAGCGCAGAGACGGGGACGCATCACGCTGACTCTTGCCGGCTGTCGCTGTGGATTTCGCTTACTCCCCGGTCCGGCTGCGCGAGCGGGGCATCCGGATCCGCTGTGATGCGGTAATCGACCTTGTTCCGGACGGTCTCCACGCGGTCCCGCAACTGACTCACGGAATCGGCGGTGACCGCGAAGCGGAGGAAGAAGTTCTCCCGCTCCAAGTCGGTGATCCGGTAGCCGTTGGTGATCTGCGCGCCGATTACGCCGGGCAGTGCGCGCAGGTCGTCCTCCGTGGTGCTGACCTCGACCGTGCCGAGCTCGTCGCCTTCCATGTCGATCCAGCCGACGATCGGCCGGTCGCGGAACGGAATCGGCTCATCCAGCGTGAATTCACCCAGTGCCATGGAGACATAGGCGCCGATCGGGTCGATCCCGCTGATCTCGCGGACCGCCGCGGGGATCATGCCGCCGCCGGGGCGCGTATTGATCTCGATGAGCTCCGTCCGGCCGTCCTCGGTGGACCGGCCCTCGAAGTGCAGCCAGAACTGGTCGAGGCGGAGCTCGGCGCAGAGCGTGTTGACCTGCTCGCACAGGACGCGCACACCCTCGCGCACGCAGTCCTGCTCGGGCGGATGGAACTCGAGTCCCGCATCGTGGTGCCTGACGTGGTCGTGCTCGGGCTTCTCGACCGCCAGGATCGGATGGAAACGGCCGTCGACGACGGGACCGTCCACGGAGAACTCGATACCGGGCAGATACTCCTCGACGATCAACTCGGTGTCGGCGAAGCCGGCTTCGGCCAGGCGGCGCCGGTAGGCGAGAAGCTCGTCCGGGCTGTCCACGCGGCTGACCAGATACGAGGCGCCGGAATCCGTTGAGGGTTTGACGATGGAGGGGAAGAAGTCCACCGTTGCCGGATCGCCGGAGAAGCGGATGCCGGACAGCCCCAGGGCCTGCATGCGCTCTCGGACCAGCACCTTGCTGAGCAGCACACGGCGACCCTCTTCGGCCCCCGGAATGTCGTAGTGCGTGGCCAGGGCTATCTGCCAGGGTGTCAACGATTCGAGCATGTTGACGACGGCGACGGGGGCGATGCCCCGCTGTTCGAGCCGGGCCGTGAGCGCGGGCAGGTCCTCGCTGTACCAGTCGAACACCACATGGTCGTCGCATGTGTCGCGGTGGCGATTGTCAGGAAGCTCGGAGACCAGCACCGAACGCAGGCCGTGGGCTCGCACGTGTTCGGCGGCAAGGGACACGTTGCCGAAGTGCTGTTTGGAGAAGATGAGTACGGATTTCAAGCCGCGGCCTCCCGGGGTGTGGTGTTCGGCAGTGGTGGTCGATTCATTGGCGAATTCGCGGTACGGGCACGCGAAAGCGGCCAGTGTCCGGCGGGGAGGGCGCAGCCGGAACCGGACGTCAGGTTTCGAGGGTGGCACGGATGAGGTTCGGCTTGAGTAATCGATGTGCGTAGTCGGGCGGGGGTGATGTCAGTCGGGTGCGTCGTGGTGGATGAACTTGTCGCGGACGCGCGGGGTGCGGGCTGCTTCGTAGGTTGCATTTTTACTGCGGAGGTTCGGTTATGTCCTTCTGCGCCGTCGGCTCCACCTCTTAGAGACCAGCCCAACTCAGAAGGGAAGTGACTGACGATGTCAACAGACCTGGTTACGCGAACGAAGCGAGTGGCGATTGTCGACGCCTACTCGACAGGGAGTCTCCTGCCGGCCGTACTGGACCGGTACGACATTGAGTGCGTGCATGTCCGGTCGCCCAACCCCGACGTCCTCCTGTCATCCGCCCCCGAGGGTTTCCTCGACGATTTCCGTCATTTCGGCGACGTGGCGGCCACGGCGTCCGTACTGCGCAAGCACGGGGTCACCCATGTGATCGCCGGCCAGGAGGCGGGTGTCGAACTGGCCGACCAGCTCTCCGCCGAGCTCGGCACCCCCGGCAACGGGATGAGCCGGCCGACTGCCCGCCGCAACAAGTACGAGATGGCCCTGGCCTTGCGCGACGCCGGCCTGGCACACGCGGCCGGCATGGTCTCGACCGACGCCGACGAGATCATCGCGTGGGCCGAGGAGACCGTGGGCTATCCGGTCATCCTGAAACCGGTCGCCAGCTCCAGCACGGACAACGTGGTGGCATGTTCGTCCCCGGAACAGGTTCGCGCTGTCCACCAGAGAATCATGGCCAGTACCGACCGTCATGGAATGCCGAACACGACGGTGCTCGCGCAGGAGTTCCTGGAAGGGGACGAGTACTTCGTCAATACCGTCAGCCGTGAGGGCAGACACCACACCGTCGAGGTCTGGCGGTACTTCAAGATCAGGCTCTCCGGCGGCAACATCATCTACGACTACAACGAGCCGCTGTCACCTGACGATCCGGTCGCCAAAGAGCTGGAGTCCTACACCCACCAGGTGCTCGACGCCCTGGAGGTGCACAACGCGGCCGCCCACACCGAGGTCATGCTGACCTCCAGGGGACCGGTGCTCGTCGAGAGTGCCGCACGCATGGGCGGTGGCCAGGTCCTGGAGATCAACAACCGCTGCTTCGGCACCAACCAGGTGG
The DNA here is from genome assembly GCF_044459945.1 of Streptomyces sp. NPDC050164. NCBI lineage: Bacteria > Bacillati > Actinomycetota > Actinomycetes > Kitasatosporales > Streptomycetaceae > Streptomyces > Streptomyces sp. NPDC050164. The sequence goes on along the minus strand of NZ_JBITJK010000001.1, from coordinate 511,962 downwards.
AGCTCCTCGCTCTGTCCGTGGCGCAGCCGGACGAGTTCGACCGGCTGCCCACCACCGCGTACCAGTTGCTGCAGCACCATCGTTTCGTGCATCTCATCAATCCGAGGGAGCACGGCGTCATCCCGTCCCACGAGGCGATGGCCGCCATCCGCGCATTGCCGTCGCACGTCTTCACCGTCATGCGGCATGCGGAAGGGCAGTCGCTTTCCCGGACGATCGATGTCGCCACTCAGCCGGGATACGTGTTCCTCATCTCCGAGGACCCGGCGCAGATTCGCGCCGACTATCAGAAGCTGCGGGAGATCGAACGGGACTATCTCTACGACGGCAGCTCCCGCTAAGGGGTGTCCCGTAAATGATTCCTGGCGGGCTGGATGACCTGCCAGCCCTTCATCCGGGCGAAGACGTGCTCGACGCGGGCGCGGACCTTGCGGTGGGAAACGTTGTGTTCCTCCTTCCAGGCCGCCCCGATAGCCGCCGTCCACGATGACCGTGGTCTTCCCCACGGCCTCTTTCGCGCCGGGCAGCTTCCACGCCTTGCAGTCGTTGCGGTTGCCGGGCAATGGCCGGCCGATGGCGACGACGAGCCGGGTGTCGGCGTCGATGACGACCTGGTGGTTGGTCGAGCACCGGTAGTTCTTCGACTGCTCGGCGATGGTGTGGTCGCGGGTGGGAACCAGGGGGCCGTCCACGATCAGCACGGTGTCCTTGCGGAACCGCCTGCGCTTCTGGAGCGCCAGCGAAGGGCCGAGGGGGTCGATGATGCGGTCAGCGGCCGACTTCGACACCCCGAACAGCGGTGCCAACTGCCGCAGGGTCAGGTTGGTCGGCCGGCCCTTGCGGACCGGGCCCGCACCCTCGCGTCGCAGAGCGGTGATCAGCTTGCCGAACTGTCGCGGGCTCAGCCCGGTGAACGGGACTGCCCAGGACGGCTCTGACGCCGTGATCACACCAGACACGGCAAGATCATCTCACCCGTGACCAGCAGTTACGGGACAGCCCTTGGGTAGGCCCTGTCGTCGAATTCCCGCCTGGCCGGCGGCGCCTGGCACGCACTCCCCCAAGTCCTCGGCTGCGCCCGAGCAGGGGGTACACCCATCGAGGGCGCTCCGGCGCCTTGCGATCGCACGCACCAGACACCGCCGGGCCCGCCCTTCGGGCGGACGACGGGAATTTGACGACAGGCCCTGGGAGTCTGCGGAGGAAACAGCTGCGACTGCGCGGCATCCACGGGATTCGTCATCCGTGTGATGGCCGCGCAGCGGTATGTGGGGGCTCTGGTGCCGTCAGCGCGGGAGCCGGCGGTGAGCTGGGCCGGGGGCGCGACGGATGATCGCCGCCACGAGGAAGCGGACCCGGTCCGCAGGGGCCGGCTCTGAGAGCCTGCCCGTGGAGGACCGGGTCCTGCTGGGTCGTCGCGAGTGGTTGTCACCGAGCAGAAGGTCAGTGACGACGGTGCCGCCGTCGGCCATGACGATGTCGAGTTCGAGTGGCGGCGAGCGCGACGTTGCGGGTCGCGCTCTTGCCGTGATCGTCCTGGTGCGACTACTCGCCCCAGTCCTCCTCGACCTCGGGCGCGAGGGCGAGCACCGTGGGGCTCAGCGCCATGATCTCCAGTTCGCTTCGGCAGCCCACGCACTCCAGAATCTCGTTGAGTCGCACCGAATCGCTGATCTGTACCTGCTCCTCGCACTCCGGGCAGGCCTGCATGGTGGTCATGTGACGGTTTCCTTTCAATCGGTTGTTCCGGAGCGGACCGCCATATCGAGGGCGCGTCGAATAGGAAGGTACGACCGCACCCACGTCATGCGGGTCCGCGACAAGTTCATTCACGGCGACACATTGTGCTGACCTTTCCCTCCTGCGGCTGATCATCTCGCTTACTCCCGCGCGCCCCTGGTCGGTGCCACCCTTGAAGCTGGTCCGGATTTTTCTTGGTGCAAGCCCTGAAATACGGTTCTGGAGGTCGCGGCTTGAAATCCGTACTTATTTTCTCCAAATGGAATGCCGGCGGCGTGGCCCCTGCTGTCGCACGGCTGCGAGCCCGCGGTTTGCGTCCGGTACTGATCTCCGATCTTCCTGACGACCGCAACCGCAACAAATGCGATGACCACGTCCTGATGGACTGGGACAGCGAGAACCTGCCCGCGCTGACCACCCGGCTCGACCGCCGTGGCATCGACCCCATCGCTGTCGTCAACATGCTCGAAGCGTTGATGCCGTGGCAGATCGCCATAGCCACGCACTACGGTCTTCCGGGTGCTGACGCCGGCCGCAATGTGCTGCTCAGCAAGACGCTGGTCCGAGAGCGCATGCGGGCCCTGGGGCTGTCCGGCATGCGCTTCTCCGGCGATCCCGCGGAGGTGGACTTCTTCCCCTCCATCGTCAAGCCCGCGGATCAGTCCGGGGCCTCGCGGCTGGTTCGCCGGGTGGACGAGCCTGCCGAGCTCCTCGCCTACCAGCGCTATCTGACCGAACTCGGCCTCGGCGACACCCGGTTGATTGTCGAGGAGTACCTGCCCGGCACCGAGTTCACCGTGGACGGCCCCGTCGTCGCTGGCCGCTTCCATCCGCTCCTGGCCGGCGAGAAGCCCGACCTCGACGAAACCAGGCACCACGACGCGGGGATCAATCTCCATCCGCCTCAGCAGGACCACGTGCGTGACGGTGTGCGTGCTCTGAGCGAGGCGATCAGCACGCTCTGCGCCGACCTCCGCCTCGACCAGCTCTGGCTGCACGTCGAGGGCCGGAGCACCGAGGACGGCCGGACGGAGCTCGTGGAGATCAATCCCCGACCTGGTCGCGGCATGCATTTCCCGGCGATCCACGAACCCAGCGGGATCGACCCGATCGAGGCGTTCATCTCGATGTCGCTGGGCGAATTCACCATGACACCGGACCAGGTGGACCCGGTCGGCGACCAGCCGATCACCGGCCTGGTCTATGTGGAGGCCGACGAGCTCGGCACCGTCGAGATCAGCACCAGCGAGGACGACTTGCGTGAACTACCCGGTGTGGTCAACGCGGACGTCATCAACGGCTACCAGGTCAGCAGCCTGGAGCAGGAGAACTTCTTCCTCGGTTTCACGGTCACCGCCGATTCCGTGAGCCAGCTGCGTGCCCGCGTGGCGACCGTCCTCGGCGCGCTCGATTACCGCATCACGACACAACCACAGACGTGACGCCGGCACCGCCCCCAGGTGATCCGGTCGACGGAGACGTGTGAGCCTCTTTCATCCCCGCGTGAACAACGACTCCTGCGGGGATGAAAGAGGCTCGATGTGGTTTCGGCATGCACGTACGGGTCGGGCAATCGCCCGACCCGTGACGTCAGCTATGTAGTGACGACTTCCCGATCGGGGCGCCCGGAACGGGCCGCCGTGTCGAGAGCGGTACGGACCGCCCTCACGACCCGCTCCGCGGTGAGGTCGTAATGCGCGACGAGATGTTCCTGGTTGCCCACCTCGTCGACGAACTGATCCGGCATGCCCAGCCGCAGCACCCGGGTGGGCGCCGCCTCCGCCAGGGTCTCGGTCACCGCGCCGCCGAGGCCGCCGCTGCGCCAGTGCTCCTCCAGCGTCACCACGAGCGAGGCCGGCCGGGCCGCGGCCACCAGCGTCTCTGCGTCGAACGGCCGCAGGGTGTGCATGTTCAGCACGGTGGCCTCGATGCCTTGTCCGGCGAGGACGTCCGCCGCGGCGAGGCAGGCGAGCACCGGGTACGGACCGCAGCTCGCGAGCACCACGTCGCCGCCCTGCCGCAGCGTCTGTGCCTGCCCGATGACCGGTGGCGGGGCTGCGGGAAGCGGCGGTGACGGCTTGCGGCCGAGCCGGACGTAGAGCGGTCCGGGCAGGTTCAGGCTCTGCTCGACGAACGCCTCCGTGGCGGCGGCGTCGGCAGGCACCACCACGGTCATGCCGGGCAGTACCCGCATCACGGCGAGGTCTTCCAGCGCCTGGTGCGTCGGACCGAGGTGGCCCGCGGCGAGACCGCCGTGGGTGGCCATGATGCGGACCGGCAACCGGTTGTACGCGATGTCGATCTTGATCGCTTCCAGTGCCCGGGAGGTGGCGAAGGCGGCCATCGTGTTGACGAACGGGACCCGTCCGCAGGCGGCCATCCCGGCGGCCATGCCCATCAAGTTGTGCTCGGCGATACCGAGGTTGAGGTACTGGTCGCCGGCCGCCGCGGCGTACTCGGCGTTGAACAGACCGGTGTCGGAGTCCAGGCACATCAGCTCGGGATGCTGCTTCAGCAGGGGAAGCAGGGTGTCCCGGTACGCCTCCCGGGTGGCGCGGCTCATCCGGTGGCCTCCGTGACTCGTAGGGCGCGAACCGCCCGTGCGTGGTTGCGCGGCGACAGCGTCACGTAGTGGCTGGCACTGCGGCCGGCGAGGAACGGGAGCCCCTGGCCCTTGACCGTGCGGGCGATCAGCACGCTCGGCTTGCCCGGTTCCCACGGCGTGGCGCCGAGATGGTCCGCCAGTTGGTTCGGGTCGTGCCCGTCCACGTCGCGGACCGCCCAGCCGAAGCTGCGCCAGCGGTCGGCCAGGGGCTCCATCGGCGCGATGCCCTCGGTGGAGCCGGTCAACTGCAGTCCGTTGCGGTCCACCACCGCCACCAGCCGGTCCAGGCGCAGCGACGCTGCCGCGATGGCCGCCTCCCACACCGAGCCCTCCTGGAGCTCGCCGTCGCCGAGCAGTACGAAGCTGCGCGCGTCACGGCCGGCGTACCGGGCGGCCAGCGCGAATCCGCAGCCCAGGGCGAGTCCGTGGCCGAGCGATCCGGTCGGCATCTCCACACCGGGCACCGCGCGCACCGGGTGGCCCATCAGCCTGCTGCCGGGGCGTCCGTATCCGGCGAGTTCCTCGACCGGGAAGAAGCCCCGTTCGGCCAGCGTCGCGTAGAGGCCGACGGCGGCGTGGCCCTTGCTGAGCAGGAAGCGGTCGCGATCCGGGTCGTCCGGCCGCTGCGGGTCCACGTTCAGTACCGAGAAGTACAGCGCGGCGAGCACGTCGGCACAGGAGAACGCGCCGCCGAGATGGCCGCCCTCGGGCCCCGCGCACATGTCGACGACGTGCGAGCGGATGCGTGCGGCGACCGAGTCCAGGGTGTCCCGCTCCAGGACCGGGGTGGCGGTCATGACGCCGCCTTCGCGAGCGTGGCCACCATGTCCCTGTTCGCCCACACCTTTTCGAAGGCGTCCGCGTACAGGCCGAGCAGTTCGCCCGCCCCCGGATGGAGGTGGCGCTTCTGGATGGTCAGGGAGTCGGCGATGACCGCGCGGGTCACCGGGTAGCCCTCACCCGCGACCGTTCCGGGCGCACCGGTCACGGACCACGGGTAGCCCGAGCCGAAGCCGACGCGGTCCACGAACACCTTCTGGTCGGGCAGCGGCATGAGCTGGTACTGCGACATCGGTACGCCCTCGGCGCGCAGCAGTCGCCGCAGAGCAGAGCGCAGAGCCTGAGGCCGCACCCCGTCCAGACCGAACGCGGCCGGGTCGAACCGGAACCGCAGGATGTGCCAGGCGTGGGTGGTGTCCGGCAGCGCGGTCGGCACCTGCAGGCCGGGCAGCTGCGAGAGCCGCCCGAGGAACTCGGTGACGTTGCGCTGCCGCGCGCGCTCGTACCCGTCGAACCGGGCGAGCTGTGCGTCGGTGAACGCGGCCTGGAGGGCGTTCATCTTGTAGTTCCAGCCCAGACCGTAGGACACGTAGTCGCGCTCGCGACCGCTCTCGATCACCTCGCCGAACTGCCGGCCCCTGCGCATCGCCTCGGCCAGCCCGGCGTCGCGGGTCACCAGCAGGCCGCCTTCACCACAGGTCGGAATGTTCTTGCTGACCTGGAGGCTGAAGGCACCCGCGTCGCCGATCCCGCCGACCGGCCGCCCGCGGTGGGTCGCTCCGGGAGCCTGTGCGGCGTCCTCGATCACCGCGATGCCGTGCTTGCGCGCGATCTCGGTGATCCGGTCCATGTCGGCGGGCGCGCCGTGCAGGTGCACGGGGATGATCGCCTTGGTCCGGTCCGTGATCCGGCGCTCCACGTCGTCCGGATCGATGTTGAAGGTGACCGGGTCGATGTCTGCGAACACGGGAACGGCCATCTGGTGCACCGGTGCGAGCCCGGTGGCGATGAAGCTGAGCGCGGGCACGATCACCTCGTCCCCCGGTCCGACGCCGAGCGCGGCCAGCGCGAGGGCCAGGGCCGCGGTGCCGTTGGACACCGCGACGCAGTGCTCGAAGCCGAAGCGCCGGGCCCAGTTCTCCTCCAGGACGGACACCGGATTCACACCGTCCGTGTCGGACACCAGTCTTGCGCCGTCGAGCGCGTCGAGGACGGCCTTGCGGTCCTCCTCCTCGACCAACGGCCACTGCACACGGCGCCGGTCCCTCGGTACGGTCGCCGTACCGCCGAACGCTGCCAGCTTGCTCATCACTCTCCACTCCACTCCGGTCACGGTGGTCGATGCCTGCGCGGTCACAGCCGCGCCGCCGCCGCGCCGACGGCGTCCACCGCACGCGCGTACGCGCCGCGCAGCAGCGTCGCGTGGTGCGCGATGTCGGGTGCGACCGCGCGCGGGTCCTCGAGCCCGTGCGCACCGGTGAACCGCAGTCCGGTCCACGCGTGCGCGACGGCCTCGACCGCGCGTCCCGCTCCGGCGAGCGCCGGATCGTCCCACTGGCGGCCGCAGCGGCGCAGCAGTTCACCGTGGAGTGACGCCTGCGCCTGCATGCCCCAGCCGAACGGATACAGCTCGCGCAGCGCGCCGGCATCCGAGGCCCGGCACCGGTCGAGGAGTTCCGCGGCGAACTCGTCGTATCCGGCGAGACCGGTACGGGCCGAGCCGGCTGTGGTGAAGCCGTCGACGTCGGTGCGCAGGAAGCCGCCGAGCAGTTCGGGCGTCAGGGGCGCGGGCGGGGCGTCGAGGCGGACGTCGAGACAGCGTCTGCCGATCCGTGCGTCGCTGAAGAACGCGTCCTGGACGTCGGTCGGGTTCGCCGAACCCCAGCTCCGCAGGAACTCCTCGATCGGGACGGCACCGCGGAACGCGGGCGGCATCGCGTCCGAGACGTAGACCACCCCGCGGGTCTCGTCCAGGCCGTAGACCACCACGAGGTGCGCGGCGTGCACGTCCCCGTACGCGGGCCGGAACGGCAGGTGGTAGTTGTCCACGGCGGCGATGACGAGCCGGTCGTCGGCCAGCGTCTCGCGCACCTCCCGCCACACGTCGTCCTCGTCGGCGGGCTGCCACCAGCGCGCGCGCAGTGCGTGGTGCGGGGCCAACGCGGCACCGAGGTCGGCGCCGCCGGACTCGTCCGGGGGGCAGGGGTAGTAGAACTCCTCGGACCTGACGTCGCCCGGCAGGTGCAGGAACCGCCAGCCCGCGCCGAGCACGGACAGCGGGTCGGCGCCCTCCCGTATCAGGAGTGAACCGAACGTGGCCTGGAGGCAGCTGACGAGGTCGCGGTACCACCACTCGGGTTCCGGTCCGGTGATCATGTACGTCCGTGCCGTCACGTCGACGGTCATGTCAGGGCTCCGTCCGCTGGAGGGTGACCGCGAAGACATGCACCGCGACGTTGCGGGGCAGCAGGATGCCGGTCAGGCTGGCGCGCCGGGTGACCGGCACGCGCTGCGCCCACATCACCGCCGGAACGCCTCGTTGCACGTGGTGCGGGTAGTGCATGACGAGGCTCTCGAACGCCTTGACCTCGCCGAACCACGCGGGCGCCGACCAGAAGTCGGAGACTCGCAGCGGTTCCGCGTCGACCGAGCCGTCGGCGAAGTTCAGCTCGACGGTCTCCTCGCAGCGCCGTTCGGACGCCGCCAGGACATGGATCCAGTCGTAGCGGCCCTCGGGGACGCGGATGAACTGTCCGGCACAGCGGACATTGTCCGGTCCGTCGCAGACCGGAGGAAACTCGAAGGGAACACCGTCCACGTGGACGAGGCTCTTGCCTTCGGGCAGGTATTCGGCCGCAAACGAGTTTCCCCACACGTTGAAGGCCCCCGCCTTGGTCTCCGTCGCCGCGGAGATGGCCGTGTTGTTGCGATGGCCGGATATGTCGACCGGATCGCACAGCCGGGTTCTGGCGGAGGACACCGAAATGCCCGTCAAGTGATCCACCTCACTGAAGCGCAGTTTTGCATTTCAAACCTAGACCGCTGGATCTCGCTGTTCGTCCGTCTCGCGATTACCGGGGTACTCGCCGGGTAATCCTGGCGACTATTCCGGGCCGACCGGTCACGGCTTCACGGCTGGAGCGCGACGGCGCGCAGCTTCTCGTAGTACGGCAGGTGATAGTCGCGGTAGGCCCGCAGCACCGGGTCCGCCGCGACCGCCTCGGCTCCGCCGCTCTTGCTCCGCGTGAAGCCGGTGGTCTCACTGGTCGACTTGTGCCACTTGCTGGTCGACTGCCATTCCGACCGCATGCCCGGCTTCCAGCTCAGCGCGTCCGGAACGAAGGGGATGCCCACCGCCGCGCAGTACGCCCGCACGGTCTCGGCCGGCCGGTCGAGCAGGTCGTCGGAGTCGATCACGACCGGCGTGGTGCCGGTGGCGGCCTGTACGGCGGTGAAGATCTCGTACAGCCGGGCGAAGCCGATCTCGTCGCGGCCGAGGTCCGGGTTGAGCGCGTGGTGCGAGGCGATGGCCTCGGCCGGGTCGCGGATGATGAAGGTGTGCGTCGCGGCCGAGAGGAAGGCCTCGTCGGCGAGCAGCGCCGGGTAGTGGAAGTCCGTGGTGTCCTTGAAGAACACCGGCTTGTGCGCCGCGATGGCACGCAGCGCCGCGAGCACGTCCTGCTCGGTGTGCGCGACCCGGTCGCCGACCTCCACCTCACCGAAGTCGACCACCCGGGAGAACGGCTCGTGCACGACGACGCGGTCGTCGCGCTCCGTCATCATCCGCGCGAACGCGGTGGAGCGGCAGCGCGGTGCGCTCCACAAAGCGAGCACCGGTATCCGCTCCGATGTGTGTCCCACGATTTCCCCCTCTTCTTAGGCGACAGTGAACTCTTGTGGCGGGTATTCGAATCCGGTCAAGAGTGACACAGCGGCCGCCGGGGACGGGTAAGCAGGCTTCGCAGTCACCGGGGATGAAAGTCAACACGATGCGTCCCCGGGCATGAACTTGTCGCGGACGCGCACGGTACCGGCGTGCTCGTAGTTTCTTTTTCACGCGGCAGGCCGGTTATGCCGTCCGGCCAATCAGTGCTTCTCATACGGAGGTCACGTGTCAGCGACACCAGAGCGCCCAGGTGACTGCGGGATCGCCATACTCGCCAGCAGGGTCGGTGCGGACGAGAAAAGGCTGTTCGACGCATTCGACCGGCGCGGTGTCCCCTTCGACCACGTCGACACCCGCCGGCAATGGTTCCTGGCCGGTCAGCGTGACCTGCCCTGGAGTCTCGCGCTGAACCGGGAGATCGGCCAGTTCCGCGCGGCGTACGCGGCCCGCTGTCTCACCGCGGCGGGAGTCGAAGTGGTCAACAGCGCGGACGCGACCGAGGTGTGCGGCGACAAGTGGCGCACCACCATGGCCTTGGAGGCGGCCTGGGTGCCGACACCGCGCACCGCGCTCGCCCTCACTCCGCAGGCCGCGCTGGCCGCCCTGGACTCCATCGGCTACCCGGCGCTGATCAAACCGCTGGTCGGCTCGTGGGGCCGGCTGGTGGTTCAACTGCCCGACCGCGCCAGTGCGGAAGGTGTGCTCGAGTACGCCGCCGCGCTGCCCGGCCCGCAGTCGCACCTCGGGTATGTGCAGGAGCTCATCGACAAGCCCGACCGGGACATCAGGGTGATCGTGGTCGGCGGTCAGGTGCTGGGCGCCGTCTACCGGACCGGCGAGTCCTTGCGTACCAATGTGGCGCTCGGCGGGCAGACCCGGCCGTGCGAGGTGACGCCGGAGATCACCAAGCTCTCCCTGGACGCGGCCGCCGCCGTCGGCGCCGACATCGCCGGTGTCGATCTGATCGAGGACCGCGACGGCCGGCTGCTGGTCCTGGAGGTCAATCACCGGGTCGAGTTCACCGGTTTCCAATCCGCACTCGGCGACCGGGTCGATGTCGCGGACCACATCGTCGACCATCTACTGGAACGAGCGCAACGATGAACTGGGCGTTCACTTCGTCGGGCAACGTCACCGAGACGTACGCCGCCGGACTGCTGCGCAAGATGCTGGAGATCCCCTCCTCCTCCTACCAAGAGCGTGCGCTGGCCGACTACTTGGCCGAAGCGATGGCGGACCTGGGCTATCAGGCGCACATCGACGGCGTGGGCAATGTGATCGGCGTGATCGAGCGCGGCGTGGGCCCGACCCTGATGCTGCTGGGGCACATGGACACCGTCTCGGGCCAGTTCCCGGTCCGCTCCGAGGACGGCAAGCTCTACGGCCGCGGCGCGGTCGACGCCAAGGGACCGCTCGCGGCGATGATCTGTGCCGCGGCCGGCGCGGTGGACTTCCCCGGCCGGATCGTGGTGATCGGCGTCGTCGAGGAGGAGACTCCGCGCTCCCGTGGGGCGATGGCGATCCGAGCCACCCATGACCGGCCGGACGCGCTGATCATCGGCGAACCGAGCGGCTGGTCGAGCGTCGTGCTCGGTTACAAGGGCAAGCTCGACCTGCGCTACACCGTCAAGTGTCCTGCCACGCACCCGAGCAACCCGGCGCCGAAGGCGTCCGAACTGGCCGTCGCCTGCTGGGACGCGCTGGTCGATCTGCTCGGGCCGGACGCGAGCCATGGCGTGTTCGACCAGCCGGGCGCGACTTTGTGCCAGCTCAACGCCGATCTGACCACGGCGACGGCGGACCTCAGCGTCCGCATCCCACCGGGGTTCGACGTCGACGAGCTGGTGCGCGGGCTGCGTGAGAGGCTGCCGGCCGGCGACCTCGAAGTGCTGAACTCGGTGGCGGCCTGCCGGGTGGGCCGGGCCGACCCGGCGGTGCGCGCGCTGGTGTCCGGTATCCGGCAACTGCACGCCCGGCCACGGCTGGTGGTGAAGACGGCCACCTCGGACATGAACACCCTCGCCGAGGTCTGGGACATCCCGATGGCGACCTACGGCCCGGGCGACAGCAGTCTCGATCACGCCGACGACGAGCACATCGTGCTGTCGGACTACATGCGTGGCATCGACGTGCTGACCATCGCCATCTCGGAGTTGGCACACCTGCCCGTGCGCTCGGACGAGCGGGTGATCGACGCTCCGCCGCCCGTAAGGAGTCTGAGGTGACCGACATGACCCAGCGCCTCGCCGCGCTGCCCGCGGAGCGCCGCGCGCGGTTCCTCACGCGGCTGAGGGAGCAGGCGGGGGCCGCGGCGAGGCGAGGCCCGACGCCGCGCGGTGACACGGGGCCGGTACCGCTGTCGCACGCGCAGGAGAGCCTGAGGTTCCTCGACCGCCCGGCGCCGGACGGTGCTGTCGCCGGGATGCCGCTGTGCCTGCGCCTGCGGGGCGATCTGGACGCGCACGCGTTGCGCTCGGCGCTGGCCGCGGTCGTGGCCCGGCACGACGCGCTGCGGACCGTGATCGTGGAGCGCGAGGGCGGCCCGATGCAGGTGGTCGTGCCCGAGGTCCCCATCGAGCTGCCGCTGATCGAGGCCGAAGGCGACGACCACGAGCAGCGGCTCGCCGCCGCGCGGGCCCTGGTGGAGAGGCGGAGCGCGGCACCGTTCGACCTGACCAGGACGCCGGTGTGGCGCGCGGCGCTGATCAGGGTGGCGCCGGACGACCATCTCTTCCTGCTCGACGTACCCCACGTCGTGTGCGACGCCTGGTCGCGCAACGTGCTGATCCGTGAACTCGCCGAGTGCTACCGGTCGCTGCGCGACGGCGACGCACCGCGGCTGCCCGGTCTTCCCGTGCAGTACCCGGACTACACGGTGTGGCAACGCCGGCGACTGCGCGGCGGCGACCTGGACAGACTGGCCGCGTACTGGCGGGACAAGCTGGCGGGCGTCGAAGTACTGGAGTTCCCGACCGACCGGCCCCGTGGTGACACACGGACCTTCGCAGGCGGCAGCGGCAGCTTCACCGTCGGGCACCAGGGCCTGAAGCGGGCGGGGGAACTGGCCCGGGAGGAGGGCGCGAGCCCGTTCGACGTCCTCGTTGCCGCGTTCTTCACTCTGCTGCACCGCTACTGCGGCCTGGACGACCTGGTGATCGGCTCGCCGGATGCGAACCGGCGGCACGACGCCGTGTCCTCGGTGATCGGGCTCTTCACCGACATGCGGGTGCTGCGCGCGGACGTCTCCGGCGACCCGACCTTCCGCGAGTTGGTGCAGCGGGTCAGGCGTGTGTCGTCCGAGGCCTGCGAGCAGGGGGGGCTGCCGTTCGACAAGCTGGTCGACGCGGTGGATCCGGTCGTCGACCCCTCACGCTCACCGGTCTTCCAGATCGTGTTCGGCGTGGAGAACGCGGCCACCACGACCGGCTTGCCCGGCATCGCCACCTCGCAGGAGGCCGTCCGGACCGGCACCTCCCGGTTCGACATGAGCTGGAACCTGACGGAGCAGGCGGCTCCCGGCGCCGACGCACGCCTCGCCATCGAGTTCAACACCGACCTGTTCGACGCCGAGAGCATCGCCAGGTTCGCCCGGCACTACGACGGACTGCTCACCACCTTGACGGCCGCCCCCGACGCTCCGTTGTCCGCCGCCGAGGTGCTGAGCCCGGCGGACAAGGAGTTCCTGGCCGAGGTCGGCAAGGGACGGATGCGCCCGATACGCGAATCCACCGTCGTTCAGGAGTTCGAGGCGCGCGTCGAGGAGTCCCCGGACAGCGTGGCGGTCGTCGTCTCCGGCGTCGAGACCAGCTACGCCGAACTCAACGCCCGTGCGAACCGGCTCGCCGCACTGCTGCGCGAGCGCGGCGTCGAGCCGGGCACGCGGATCGGCCTGTGTCTGCGCAGGCACCTGGACCTGACGACCGCGATCCTCGCGGTGCTGAAGACCGGCGCGGCCTATGTGCCGCTCGACACGGCGCATCCCCCCGCGCGGGTCGCGGAGATCGCCGCCGACGCGGGTGTGCGCGCGGTGATCGCACACGCCGAGGCCGGCAAGACCGTGAGCGAGGTCGACGCGCCCGTCGTGACGCTGGACGACGTCCGCGAGGAACTGGCGGCGATGCCCGGCCACAATCCGCCGCTCGCGGCGAAGCCCGGCGACGTCGCGTACGTCATCTACACCTCCGGCAGCACCGGCAAGCCGAAGGGTGTGCTGCTCGAACACCGCGGCGTGGTCAACTTCATCGACTCCACGCGAGACCTGTTCGACCTGACACCGGCCGACCGGGTGCTCGGGTTCGCTTCGGTGACCTTCGACGTCTCCGTGTTCGAGACGTTCTCGGCGCTGCTGACCGGAGCGCGCCTGTGCCTGGCGACCGACGACGAACGGCTGTCCATCGACCGGCTCCAGGCGCTGATGGAACAGGCCGGCATCACCGTGATCGACCTGCCCCCGACCGTGATGCCACTGCTGGCGCCCGAGAAGTTCACCGACCTGCGGATCGCGTTCGTCGGCGGCGAGGCGTTCAGCGGTGAGCTGGTGAACCGGTGGAACCCGGGCAGGCGGCTGTTCAACGGCTACGGACCGACCGAGTGCACGGTGACGATGATCGTGGAGGAGTGTCCCGGCACCTGGGACGCCTCGCCGCCGATCGGCCTGCCCATGGCCAACCACGTGGCGCACGTGCTGGACCGCGACCTGCGCCAGGTGCCGGTCGGTGTGCCGGGTGAACTGGTGATCGGCGGTGGCGGGCTGGCGCGCGGCTACCTCAACCGGGAGGAGCTGACCGCGGAGAAGTTCATCACCGACCCCTTCGGCACCGCGCCCGGTGGACGGCTGTACCGGACCGGAGACCTGGTGAAGCGACTGGCCGACGGACGGCTTGTCTTCCTCGGCCGGATCGACCAGCAGGTCAAGATCCGCGGACTGCGGATCGAACTGGGCGAGGTGGAGTCGGCGTTGACCGGCTTCGACGGAATCGGTCCGGTCAGCGTACAGGCGTGGACCGACGAGAGCGGGGACAAGCACCTCGTCGGCTATCTGACCGGGGTCACCGAACAGCAGGTGCCGGCGGTGCGCGAGCATCTGGGCACGCTCCTGCCGTCGTACATGATCCCGGCGTACTTCGTGGTCCTCGACGAGCTGCCGCTCACCAGCAGCGGCAAGGTCGACTGGCGCAGACTGCCCGCGCCGGACCCGAACCGTGCGGGCGAGGGGTACAGCGACGAGTCGCTCACCGCGACGGAACGGCGGCTGCTGCGCGACGTGCTCGCTCCCCTGCTGCGCGACGACCGGCTCGGCGTGCGCGACGACTTCTTCCTGGCGGGCGGCAACAGCCTCCAGGCCGTTCAGCTGATGTCGGCGATCAACCGCAGGTTCGGGGTGGAGATCGCCCTCGGCGACTTCTTCGTCTCGCCCACCGTCGCACACCTGGCCGCCACCATCGACACCGTCCGCGCCGCACGGCGCGATGACGACGATCCGCTCGACGCGCTGGCGAGCCTGTCCGGGCGGGACCCCGCCCGGACTGCCGCGCCGGGTGAGGACCGGGCACCGGTGGTGATGCGTTCGTCGGGCCCGGCGCAGGTGATCCTGCTGCACCCGTCAGGCGGTGAACTGTTCTGCTACATACCGTTGGCCAGGGCACTGCGCGAGGACATCGGTGTGACCGGTTTCGCCGCCGATCCACGGGACGCCGCCGTGGCCCCGCAGGACGCGATGGCAGCGACCGCCGCCAGGATCGCGCAGGCCCTGACCGAGAGCGGCCTGCCGAAGTCGTGTTGCCTGGCCGGCTGGTCCTACGGCGGTGTGCTCGCCTTCGAGGTCGCCCGGCAGATCGAGCGGAAGACCGGAGAACGGCCGCCGGTGGTTCTGCTGGACGCCGCCTACGACGAGGACACCGTCCCCCTCGACGAGCCGACGGTGCGGCAGCGGTTCGTGCACGACGTCGCCAGGCTGACGGGACGCGACGGCCAGGCGGTGCGCGCGGTCCTTGACGACCCGGCCGCCGGCGTGGCCGACGTCGGGGAAACCCTGACCGGCCTCGGCGTCGAACTGGAGCTCACCGAGGAGGAGTTGGCCTCCCGCTTCGAGACCTTCCGGTCCTCCGCCCTGTCGATGCAGGAGTACCGGCCACCGGGCCCGTACGGCGGACCGGTCACCGTGCTCACCGCCTCGCCGCACATCGCCATGGAAGAGCAGTGGCGGACGGTGTGCACGGGTCCGTTCCGGGCCGAAAGCGTGCCCGGCGACCACTACACCCTGTTCACAGAACCGGCGCTGAGCCGGGTCGTCGCAGCGATCGAAGAGACGCTCGCGTCTTGAGGAGACGTACATGCGGTTCGGATTCACCGAGGAACAACAGCGGTTCCGGGCGGGTGTGCGCGAGACGCTGCGCTCCGCCGAGGTGCGTGCCGCGGCGGCCGAGGCCACGGGCGCGGACGGTGTCGAGCCGGACGCGCGCCCGCTCTACCGTCTGCTCGGAGAGCTGGGACTGCTCGCCGTGCACTGGCCCGTCGAGTTCGGCGGACAAGGGCGCCCGCTCACCGATGCCGCGATCGTCGCCGAGGAACTGGTGCGCGCGGGAGTGCCGGACACCCTGCACGTCAACACCATCCAGATCGTCGGCCAGTTCCTGCTGATGGCGGGCAACGACGAGCAGAAGCGGCGGTACCTGCCCGCGCTGGCCCGCGGTGAGAGTTTCGCCTCGGTGCTCTACACCGAACCGGACGCGGGATCGGATCTCGGTGCGCTGCGGGCCGTGGCCGAGCCGGACGGCGACGGCTACCGGATCACCGGCACGAAGGTGTTCAGCCTCAAGACACGGTTCGTCGACCTCGGACTGTGCGCGGCCCGTACGACGCCGGGTGCCGGAAAGTACCAGGGAATCAGTCTGTTCCTGGTCGACATGGGCGCACCTGGTGTGACGGTGTCGCTGATACCCGGCGTCGGCGACGAGCACTTCCACCGGGTGGACCTCGACTCGGTTCCGGTGCCGGGTGGCGACCTCCTCGGTCCGCGCGACGAGGGGTGGCCGCTGCTCAACGAGGCACTGGCCATCGAACGCACCGGTCTCGACTACTACCTCAAGGCCGAGCACTGGCTCGATGCCGCGCTGGACGCACTCATCGACTGCGACCCGGACTCCCCGCACGACGCCCGCCTCGAGCAGATCGGCCGCTGGCACGGCGCGCTGACGGCCGACCACGTCCTCGCCTGGGAGGTGCTCACCGGCCTTGCGTCGGACCAGGTCGATCAGGTCTCGGCCGCCGTCGCCAAGTACCACAGCAGCGAACTCGCCCAGAGCGTCGCGGCGTGGGCCGCCGGCATCCCCAGCCCCGAGCAGCGGGCGAACCGCACCAGGGCGGCTGTGACCCTGGACTCCGCCTACCGAGAGGCGCCGGGGCTCACGCTGTCGGCAGGGACCTCCGAGGTGATGCTCCAGATCATGGCCGCCGCGTTCGACTCCATCGGACAGGAAGAGCACTGACATGGACCTCACCCCCGATCCGCTCGTCATCGAGCTGCGCAAGGCGTTGCGTACGGGCCTTGCCGGCGTCCCCGCCCGGATGGAGCTGCACGGCGCGCCGGTGGCCGACGGAGCCTTCGGCCCCACCCGGACGGTGCTCGACGAACTGGGCGCGTCCGACTTCGAACGGCCGGCCTCCGTCGGCGGCCTGGACCTGGGCCTGACGGCCGGGGTGCTGGTCAGCGAGGAGCTCGGCCGCGCGGCACGCGGAAACTCCTACCGGGCCGACGCGATGGCGGCCGGCATGGGCGCCCCGGCGGGCGCGGCACTGGCCGGACTGGAAGCGCTGCCGGTCGGCAGCGGGGTCACCGCGACCCCGCGAGCCGGTGGCTGGGAGCTGACCGGCGCGGCCACGGTCGACGACGTGAGCGCCGGGACGCTTCTGGTGGCCACCAGGACAGGCGGCGAGTCGGTGCTCGTCGCGGTGGAGCGCGGGGCGACCGGCCGCATCCGGGAGAGCGGGTGCTGGCCGCCGGTCGTCCGGTTCGAGGCCACGCCGGTCACCGCGGCGGACGTGGTCGGGACTCTGGACGACTCGCCCACCGGCCCGCTCGCCCGGGCGCGGCTGCGACAGGCTGCCTACCTGCTGGGCATCGCCGACGGCGCGCACCAGATCGCGGTGGGATACGCCGGTTTCCGGCGGCAGTCCGGCACCAGGCTGCGTGATCTGCCCGCGGTCTCGTTCCCGTTGGCGCGAGCCATGGTGGCGTTGCGCGCGACCAGGGCGGCGGTGTACCGGGGGGCCTGGCTGGTCGACTCCGAGCCGGACGCCGTCGGCACCGCGCCGGTCATGGCGCTGGCGATGGCCGCCGAGACCGCGCGCGACGTGGTGCGGCTGAGCATGCAGAGCTGCGGGGTTCGCGCGATGACGGCGGAACTGGGCCTGCACCGGTACTTCCGACTGGCCGCGGCCGAGTCCGCCCGGTACGGCGATCCCGCCGCGCTGTGGCGGTTGGTCGGCGCCGACCGCATGCGAACGGCCCGGCGCGCCGCGGCCGGCACGGAGCTTCCGGTCGCGGCGACGGCTCGGCCGTAGGAGGTCAACTCGCGCGCAGGCCCACCGGTGACGGGACCCTCTCGTCGCCGAGGGGCTGTCCGGCCGAGTGGATGAGCCCGGTCCGGTAGGCCAGTGACACGAGCTCGGCGCGGTCGCGGACGCCGAGCTTGGTGCGCACGCGGTAGAGATGGGTACGGACCGTGGCCTCGCCGATGATCAGTTCGCGGGCCACCTCCTCGGTCGACATGCCCTGCGCCACCATCCGGGTCACTTCCCGTTCCCGCGGGGTCAGCTCGGTCACCTCCGGGCACATCGCGGCCTCCTGGGGCTCCGGCTGCGCACGGAACCAAGTGACCAGGCGCTGCGCGATGTTCGGCGCGAGCATGGTCTGCCCGGCGGCTGCCGCCTGGATCGCGGTGATCAGCTCCTGCGGGCTCGCGTCCTTGCCGAGCAGGCAGCTCGCGCCGGCATGCAGCACGTCGCTCACCGTCTTGTCGGCGTCGGACGCGGTGAACACGACCACGTGGGGCGGCTCGTCCTCCTTGCCGAGCCTGCGGATCATCTCAAGGCCGGAGATGGTCTGGAGGTTGAGATCCGTGACCACGACATCGGGCCGCGTGGTGCGCACGAGAACGATGGCTTCCATGCCGTTGTGCGTGGTGCCGATCACGTCGATGTCCGGCACCGCGTCGAGGAGGGTCTTTAGACCGTCCGCGATAACGGGCAGCTGGTCACAGATGAGCACTCGAATGGTCATTGTGTTCCCCCTCGATAAGAATTGGGCAGCAGCCTCGCTGTCCCGAACCGGATCGCGGCGCGCGGAAATCGCGAGGCTCGCCCCGGAAGTCACCCACTGAGCGGGCCGCGACCAGCGGGTGCGGCCCACCTGCTCAGCCGTTGCCGTTGTTGTCACGCAGCCCGGGAACGACCACGTCCGTCGAAGGGGCGAAGGCGACGGTGCGCTGCTGGACCGTCTCCGGCGCGTCAGCGTCAAAGGAGGCAGTGAGTCCCCCCAGAAATGCCCCGAGAGCGATGACGGAGGCGGCGATGGGGATGACGCGCATGAGTGAGCTCCTTTGGAAAGGGAGGCCTTTTCGACTCCGCTGATGCTCCCGATTCGCCTTCCCGGCCCGTTCCCCTCTGGACACCCGCCCGATCCCCGCGCCGCGGGCCGCCCGGCACGCAGGACTCACCGTGCGGTCCCCGGCACTTTCATGAGGGAGAAGAGGTCGTCCGCCGCTGAGCGGTGCTGCCGGGCCATCTGCGGGTGTCCCTGGGCCTCGGCGGTACGGGCAAGGCCCCACAGCGCGCACGCCTCGTCGTAGCGCAACTCCATACGGCAGGCGATCTCGTGGGCCAGAAGCTGCTGAGCCTTCGCCGTGTCCAGGTCCCCCTGCGCGTACCGCACGCGCCCCACCGACAGGTGCACGGTGGCACGGTGGATGTCGTCGGTGCTCCTGGTGGCCTTGGCGAGTGCGTGGCCCGCGCTGTCCGCCGCCTCCTCCAGCTCGCCCATACGCACCAGCACGTCGGCTCTGCGGGCGAGTACGAGCGGCAACACGGAGGGCATGCTCATGCGCTGGCACCGTTCCAGCGCCGCGTCGGCCCAAGCGAGCGCCTCCTCGAAGCGGCCCAGGCCCTCGGCCGCCTGGGAGAGATTGCTCAGCGCGTCCACGGAGAGCTGTATCTCCTGGATCGAGTCGAAGATGGCCACCGCCCGCTCCCCCGACCGAGCCGCCTCCTCGAACCGTCCGAGCCGCACCTGGATCAGGCTCAGCGTGCTCAGCGACGAGCCGTCGAGCCGGGTGAAGCCGAGCTCCTGCGCACGTTCGTTGGCCTCCTGGCACAGGTGCAGCGCGCGCTCCAGCTCCCCCATGCTGTTGCACGCCTGTCCCAGCCGGGCCCGGCACTCCGCCTCGCTGTGCACGTCTTCCATCCGCCGGGACAGGTCCACGGCTTCCTCCAGCCGGGCGACCGCGTCGCGCAACTGCCCCAGCCGCCATTTGCCCATGGCCAGATTCATCAGGTTCAGCCGGGTCAACGGCTGGTCCCCGAGCTGTCGCGACGCGCTGACACCTTTCTCCAGCGCCGCGTTCGCGCTGGCGTCGTAGCCGCGGATGCTGGAGTGGAAGCCCAGCTCACGCGGCAGCCGCGCGGCGTGCCAGAGCAGCCCCCCGTGATACGCGGCGTCCACCGCCGCCAGCAGACTGTCGCGGTGCTGGTCGAGCCACTGGAGCGCCTTGTCCTTGTGGTCGAACTCCTCGCGGGCCCGGCCTCCTTCGTCGCGGTCGCCGAAGCGGCGCCGTCCGGGAAACAGCGTGTCGCACGCGCGTTCCGCCGTGTTCAGGTAGTGATCCAGCAGTCGCCGCACCGCCTGCCCGTCCTCCGGCGCCTGCTGCCCCTGCGCGACCCGTTGCACGAAGCTGCGCACCAGGTCGTGCAGGGCGTAGACCCCCGGTTCCCTGGCCTCCAACAGCCGTACGTCGACCAGTTCTTCCAGCACGTCCTCGGCCGTCAGGACATCGGTGTCCAGCAGCGCGGCGGCTTCTTCGGCGTCCAGATAGCGTCCGGGGTGGTGTCCCAGAAGCCGGAAGGCCGTTCGCTGGTCGTCGGGCATGGACTGGTACGACAGCAGCAGCGCGCCCGCGACCCCCCTGCCCTCGCTGGTGAGTTCGTCCAGGCGCCGGTCGTGGTCCCGCAGCCGTTCGACGAGTCGCTGGACGGTCCAGTGCGGACGGTTCGCCAGCCGGGCGGCGGCGATCCTGACCGCCAGCGGGAGACCTCCGCACAGACGCAGCAGCTCACGGGCCGCGTCCGGCTCCTTCTCGACGCGTTCGGCACCGAGGGTGTTACGCAGGATCTGGTGGCTGTCCTGCTCCGGAAGGGCGCCGACGGAGAGCCACTCGGCTCCGTCCAGTCCGGTCAGCCGCGGGCGGCTGGTGATCAGGACCAGACTGTCGCAGGAGGCGGGGATCAGCGCCCGCACCTGCTCGGACCCGGCGGCGTTGTCCAGGACCAGCAGCATGCGACGGCCCCGCATGTAGGACTGCCATCGCGCGGCACGTCCCGCCGGCACCGTGGGTATCTCGTCGCTGGGGATGCCGGCGGCGGCGAGCAGGTCTCCTTGTGCGTGGAACGCGCTGAGCGGCGTCTGGCCCGGTGTGAAGCCGTGCAGGTCGATGAAGAGACTGCCGTCCGGATACTGCTCGGCCAGTTCGTGGGCGGCGCGGATGGCCAGCGCCGTCTTGCCGCCGCCGCCCATGCCGTCGAGGGCCAGGACCGTCGGTGCCCCGGCCTGGGCACCCCTGGCCGTATCGCAGACCCACTTCAGCTCGGAGCTGCGGCCCGAGAAGTCGGGCACGTCGAACGGCAGCGCGTACGGAGCCTCGGTCACCTGGTGCGGGACACGGGAGGCGGAGCGTTCCGGACGAGTGAGCGACGGGTCCTGGCGCAGGATGCGTTCGTGCAGCCCGGTCAGCTCCGTGCCGGGGTCTATGCCCAGTTCGTCCGCGAGGTGACCTCGGGCACGGGCGAACTCGTCGAGGGCGGCGGCTTGCTGCCCGGAGTGGTAGAGGGCGAGCATCAGCCTGCTGCGCAGCGTCTCGCGCAGCGGATGCTCGTCGACGAGGACACGCAGCTCACCCGTGATCTCGGCGGCCTCGCCCGCGTCGATGCACAGATCGTAGAGCTGCTCGGCAGCGGTGAGCCGCTGCTCCTCCAGAGCCGTCGAGGCGGCGTCGACCACACGGCCGCCGGAACCGGACAGCACCGGCCCTCGCCACAGTGCCAGCGCCTCACGCAATTGTGCGGCGGCCCGCTCCGGCTCCCCCGCGTCCAGTGATTCCCTGGCCTGCCTCAACAGCTTCTGGTGGCGCAGCAGGTCGAGTTGGTCGGTGTCGACGACCGCGCGGTATCCGGGCCCGTCGGTCACGATGATGTCGGGGCCGTGCGGAATGCGGCTGCGCAGTTTGGCAACCGTCTTGCGCACCTGGTGCTCGGCGCTGTCCGGTGGTTCTTCGTTCCATGCGGCCGCCACCAGACGGGAGACGGGCACGACGCGCCCGGCTTCCAGGAGCAGCATCACGAGAACGCGCCGTTGCAGAGCCCCGTTGACCGGTACGAGTTCACCGCCGTTGCGGACTTCCAGAGATCCGAGAACGGCGAATTCCAGTCCGGAACTGGTTTCGTCTTGAATATGCTTCGATGTCGCGGCCCGCACCTTACCCTCCCCCGTCAGCGATGAGATGGGACACACGTCGCCGCGAGAGTAGATCATCTCTCGGAGCACATGCACCAAGCATGCTCGATCCCGCGTCCCGTCCCCCCGTGTCTTCGCCTCGCCCAGAAGGAAAACATAACTACCCGGCGCGCGTCATCGGGTGGCTGGCCGGATATCGGCGACGAGGTCCACTCGCGCCTTGTCGACTCGTTCGCGGGTCAGTTCCGGTGTGTCCCCCTCGACCACCACGTAGGCGCGACGGGCGCGCGGGTCGCCGATGGGCGCGATCCAGTCACCGACGGCGTACGGGAAGCGGGCTCCACGGACCCAGGGGGTCACGGCGATGTCCTCGGTGCCCGTGTACGTCTCCAGCCGCCCCTCGGGGAGCAGGAAGAAACCGACCTCGGCGTACCGGGAGGCGCTCGGCACGACGGGGCGGCCTCCCGAAAGGGCCGTGAAGACCGCCGCCTCCAGGTCGAACCCGCGCGCGATCTCGACGAGCAGGGGGATGCGGTCGGCGCCCAGGTGCGCGCGGCAGGACACGATCCGCGGCCCGTCGGGCAGCAGCGCCACCTGCGTGTGAGCCGGGCCGAAACGGTATCCGCTCGCCGTCAGCCGCTCCTCGACCGCCGCCCCGATGATCTTTCGTTCGTCGTCGGTCAACGGCGCCGGATGGAGGTAGCCCGTCACGAGGAAGTCCGGCGGCCCCGTGGTGCGTTGAGCCGTCATCCCCACGACGTGGTGGGTCCCGTTCACGGTCAGCGTCTCGACACTCACCCGGGGAGCCTCGGCAGGGGCCCGGTCGTCCTCTTCGCAGACCTGGAGCCGTTCGTACACCGCCGGGGGGTTCGGAGACAGGCCCAGCCGCCAGGCCTCCCGGACCACCGGCAGGACGGAGTCGCCGTGTCCGCAGTGCAGCACGGCGTCGATGTCATGGCGCCGCGCGGTCCGCGCGATGACCTCGCGCAGCCCGCTCTCGTCGGTGAAATCCGTGAGCAGCAGCTCCTCGGAGACCTCCTCGACGCGCGGCGCCAAGTCGGCCTCCAGCTGTGACGGATCCCATACCGACCAGATGCGAAACCCCAACTCGGCACCTCTTCGCACGAGTTGGTGACTCGGCATCACCAGGAGCAGCCTCGACTGCGAGCTTCTCGGGGAGTGTGTACACATACACGCCACTGTGTACTGCCACCTTCCCGCCCTGTTCCCCTTCCCTTCCCCACCGGAGGGAGGCCGGGCCGCCACCGGAACATCGAGTGCGGCCGCAGCTGCTCTGCGCGCGACGAGCGGTGGGCGGACCCACGCCTACGACAGCGCGGGTCGGCTCGTCTCCGAGACGGACTTCGACGGTCGCGCGCTCCGCTACGCCCACGACCCGGCCGGCCGCCTGGTCGGCAAGGAGAACGGCCTCGGACAGCTGATCCGTTTCGAGTACGACGTCCTCGGCCAGGTGGTCCGCAAGGACGCCGACGGGCGCACCCCGCTGGCCGGAACGGTCAGCACCTACGCCTACGACGCCGCCCACAATCCCGTCGGACTGACCCTGGCGGGCCGGGTGATCGGCAGCCGCCACTTCGATCTGGACGCCGCGGGACGGGTCACGGGCGTCACCGCGCGGGGTGGACCGAGAGCTACGCCTACGACGGCGCCGGTAACCAGACGAGCGCCGAGTGGCCCTCCGCCCACCCGGGCCACGAGGCCAGGGCCGCATCAGTACCGCGGGGCGAGGTCTGCCCGCACCTCTGGAGGTGCGCCTCCAGCATCGGCGCCGTCCCTCCGGACCTCGCGGTTCGTACAGCGTGATCCGGTCGCCCGGGGCGAGGGGCCTCCACCGAGTCGGCGTCAGGGTCAGGGTCAGGAGGCGCACTGGAGCCCGAGCCCGCCCCGGTACCCCTACGTAGCAGGCACGAACGCCGTCTGCATGATCTCGCGGCAGCGGTCCCGCACCTCGGGGACAAGGTGGCCGTAGATGCCGACCGTGGTCTTGATGGGCTTGTGGCCGAGACAGCGCGACCTCGTGGACCGGGATCGGCGGCCAAAGCTCCTCCTGCTCGTCGATCTCTTAGCAGGTGAAGGGCGCGGCTGGCACGTCGCGGTGCTTGAGCGGCACGAGTCGCGTCTTGCGGTCCTCGCGGTGCGCCTTCGAGCTGATCTGCCGGCGACTGCGGTCCCGTACCCGCAGCGAGAAAGGCATCCGCCGGGGCGGAAGCCCTCTCAAGATCCCGGCCTCACGCAGCCCCAGCGACCTATGCGGTCACAGCACCAGCTCGCAGTTGACGAAGACGGATGCTAACTGGTCCGCATGGCGGCGGCGATCCGCTCAACGATCTCCTCGATCTGAACCAGACACTCGTGTACTTGTGGTGGAGGTACGCCAAGAGGGTCGTTCACGTCTACGTCACCCATGCGTGTCGACACGGCACCACGGCGAGCGGCCGCCCCCTGGACGAGGGTCATAAACCGTGCGGCCGGATCCACCACGCCTGCGGCGTCCTCTGAACGCACCAACCGGGCGAACTCACGGAAGGTGAATGCACGGGACAGCGCACGCACAGGGGACAGCCGCACAGCGGCCTCACGATGCTCCGTCGCAGCGCCCAGTACCAGGTCCGCGTCTTCGACCATCTCCTTGGTCAGTCGGCAGGAGCCCATCCCGCAGGGCTGCACGCCACGTCCGAGGAGGAAGGAGGCGACAACAGCCGCCATTGGCATACCCGCGACGGCCCGGGTGCCGGCACTGCTCAGATGGATCATTTGCCGATACTCGAGCAGTTGGTGCCTGAGCAGGCACTCGGCAAGCGGAGAGCGATAGACGTTGCCGGTGCACACCACAAGTACGCGGAACGGGGGCACGCACCCTCCAGGAGGGGAAGAAAAGGAGACCAAGACGTGCGGCGCGATGTCAGTATTCATCCGACATCTCCACCGGGTGAGGACTTCAAAGAGCGTTTCTTCCCGGCTGTGGTGTTCGGGCCGAGTTTCAGGATCGCGCCATCCGGTCAAGCAGCGGTCGTCGGGTGAGCGTCGCAGCCCGGGTGCCTGCGGTACACCAGCGCCTCTGAAAGAGCGCGGAATCACTGGTCAGGGCAGTCGCCACGAGGCGGACCAACCGCATGGCACACATCGGGCGCCTTCGCTCCTCGCATCCGGGAACTAGCGGCCAATCCAGTGATCTGCATACGCCATACAGCGCTTTTCCTCCCGAAAGTGCTTAACATGCGCTATTTGGCGCTATCTATGCACATACAGTACTCGCGGGCCGGACCATGACGTCGCCCGATTCCATTTGAGGAGTGTGAATGCGATGACGGCCTCATCGAAGTGTCGTGCCGCCTTCGCGGCCACAGCAGCTTCCGCTGCCCTGGCCGCAGTCCCAGTCGTAGGGGCCCAACCTGCCCACTCCCAGCCGTATCCACCCGATGCCCCGAGCCTGACCCTCAGCGCCACCACCGTTGACGCAGGAGACGACCTCGCCTTCACAGGGACCGGGTTCACTCCGAACGAGGGGGTGGACGCATTGCTCTTCTCGAAGCCGGTCAAGCTGGGCCACTTCACCGCCGACGCAAACGGCACGGTGGAGGGTACCGTCACCATCCCCAAATGGACCGATCCGGGCAAGCACATCTTCCTTCTCAAGGGAGAGAAATCGAAACTGAAGCTCTCGGCCAAGATCACCGTAAACTCGCACAAGCCTCACCTCGCCGACACCGGTGAGGACCAGACGCCCGTTCTGTTGGGCGGAGCCGCAGGGCTGCTGGCGCTCGGAGCAGGCACGGTGATGGCCGTCCGTCGGCGGAAGCAGAACTGACCGCCCCGCTCCATCGGGCAGCTGCGAAGCCTCAGCAGTACCGGCGGCCGACAGCGGATCTCCCGACGTATGACGTCACGTCGTCGTCGGGGTACCCGCTGTCGGCCGCTGCCGCCATGACCGCCTGAACAAGCCCAACCTCGACGTAGGCGACGCGCACATGCTCGCGGCAGCGGCATACCGTGAACGGAGTCCGTCAGTGCCGCAGCGTGCCGGACTCGAGATTGTCCACGTACCAGGCGTACGTCCGGGCGATTCCTTCCCGCAGGCCGATACGGGGCGCCCAGCCGAGCGCGATGAGCCGGGACACGTCAAGGAGCTTGCGTGGGGTGCCGTCCGGCTGCTTCGTGTCCCACTCGACGCTCCCGCGGTACCCGACGACGTCCGCGACGAGTTCCGACAGTTCCCGGATGGTCAGGTCCGTGCCGGTGCCGACGTTGACCGGACTGTCCCCGTCGTAGTGCTCGATCAGATGCAGGCACGCCCGTGCCAGATCGTCCACATGGAGGAACTCCCGACGTGGCGCGCCACTGCCCCAGTTCACCACCCGCCGCGCACCCGACTCCTTCGCCTCGTGGAAGCGCCGCATCAGGGACGGCAGCACATGAGAGCGGTCGAGGTGGAAGTTGTCGCCCGGCCCGTACAGATTGGTCGGCATGGCGGAGATCCAGGGCAGGCCGTACTGGCGTCGTACCGCCCGCACGTTCAAAATGCCGGCGATCTTGGCGATCGCGTAGGCGTCGTTGGTCGGCTCCAAAGGACCCGTCAGCAGCGCCTCCTCGTGGATGGGCTGCTCGGCGAACTTCGGGTAGATGCAACTGGAACCCAGGAACAGCAGCCGCTCCACCCCGTGCCCCAGGGCCGCGTCCAGCACGTTGACCTGAATGCGCAGGTTGTCGGAGAGGAACTCGGCGGGCCGGGTGGTATTCGCCTTGATCCCGCCCACTCGTGCCGCGGCCAGCACCACCACGTCCGGGCGCACGGCCGCGAACCAGTCGAACACCGCCTGCCGCTCCCTCAGGTCCAGCTCCGCCGAGCCGGGCGCGACCACATCAGTGAACCCTTCACGGCGAAGCTCCCTGCGCACCGCCGAACCGACCAGCCCCGAGCCCCCGGCCACGAACACGCGCGCCGAGCGGTCGAGGGGGCGGTGCACCCTGTCGTCGCGCACCGCGGCAGGGGCGTTCACCGCCGAGGCGACCGGGGCTGTGGCACCGGCATCAGTACAGGCGGCCATGGACCTCGACGTCCTCCTTCACTGACATGCAATCCTCGAAAAGCGACACAACGCCATGATACGGACGATAGCGCTGATATCCGTATTCTTAACGGGTGCCCAGGTTCCGGAGGTGCCGGAGGTGCTGGAGTTCGGGGTCGCATCCGGTCCGTCCTGACAGCTCGGCCGAAACAGAAGGCGCGTGGCCGTCGAGTCGGGCAGCGCCGCACGACACGTGGCCAAGAGGAAGCAGCATGCTGAAGACGAAGATCGCCGACCCCACGAGGCCCGGCTCCCTTGCCCACTCGGCTCGCGCCAAGCGCTGGGACGAACTGCTGCGGCGCTTTCCCGACCTGGCCGAGATGCACGTTCTCGACCTCGGCGGCACCCCGACCTCCTGGCGTGGCGCACCTGTCCGGCCGGCGCACGTGGTGACCGTCAATCTCGACCCGCGCACCGCCCGGCATGCCGAGTCCGGGATCACGCCGGTCGTCGCGGACGCGTGCAGCCTTTCGCTGCCGACGCACATGGTCACCCGGCGATTCGACCTCGTGTACTCGAACTCCGTCCTGGAGCACGTGGGAGGGCACTACCGGCGGCAGCAGTTCGCCGACGCGGTGCACAGCCACGCGGACCACCACTGGGTGCAGACCCCCTACCGCTACTTCCCCGTCGAACCCCACTGGCTGTTCCCAGGACTGCAATGGCTCCCGTTCCGGGCTCGCGTCGCCGTCTCCCGGCGCTGGCCGCACGGACACGTCCCACGCGCGGGCCGTGCGCAGGCCACCCGCGACGTCCAGGAGGTCGAGCTGCTGTCCGCGGCCGAGATGCGGTCCTACTTCCCTGCTTCCACCATCTGGTTCGAACGCTTCGCCGGACTTCCCAAGTCACTGGTCGCAAGGAAATGAGCCGTGCCCGCCACCCTCCCCGCTCAGGTGCGTTCTCCACCCCTCACAGCCCAGCAAAGGGAATCCTCATGACGGACAAGACCGCGCTCATCACCGGCATCACCGGCCAGGACGGCTCCTACCTCGCAGAACTGCTGCTGCAGAAGGGATACGTGGTGCACGGAATCGTCCGCCGCGCCTCGACCTTCAACACGCAACGCATCGAGCATCTCTACCGGGATCCGCACGACCCCGAGGCGCGCCTCTTCCTGCACTACGGCGACCTGACCGACGGAACCCGGATCGCGGGGCTGCTCGAGCGGCTGCGGCCCGACGAGGTCTACCACCTGGCCGCCCAGTCCCACGTACGGGTGTCGTTCGACGAGCCGGAGTTCACCGGGGACTCCACCGGGCTGGGCACCACGCGGTTGCTCGAGGCCATCAGGACGACGGGCCTGCCCTGCCGGTTCTACCAGGCGTCCAGTTCGGAGATGTTCGGCGCCTCCCCGCCGCCTCAGCACGAGGGCACCCCGTTCCACCCGCGCTCCCCGTACGGGGTCGCCAAGGTGTACGCGTACTGGGCGACGCGCAACTACCGGGAGGCGTACGGGATGTACGCGGTCAACGGCATCCTGTTCAACCACGAGTCCCCTCGCCGTGGCCCGACCTTCGTCACCCGCAAGGTGGCCACGGCGGCCGCACGCATCAAGGCCGGCCTCGAGGACGTCGTCTACCTGGGCAATCTCGACGCCCGACGGGACTGGGGATACGCGGCGGAATACGTCGAGGCCATGTGGCGGATGCTGCAACAGGACGAACCGGACGACTACGTGGTCGCCACCGGCGTCAGCTACAGCGTGCGCGACTTCGTCGAGCAGTGTTTCGCCCATGTCGGCCTCGACTGGCGCGACCACGTGCGGTTCGACGAGCGATACCTGAGACCGACCGAGGTGGACGACCTCGTCGGAGACGCCTCCAAGGCCGAGCGGCTCCTGGGTTGGCGCCCGAAGGTGCGAGCCCCGGAACTGGCCCGCCTCATGGTCGACGCCGAGATCGCGGCCCTGTCCCCGGCGCCTGCCGTTTCCCTCGGTGCGCAACCCTCTGTTCCGACAACGCTGGAGCTGATCAGGTAGGAAGCGGCGACGTGTCCGGATGCCACTGGGCGGCCGCAATGGCCCGGTGGCACCGGACAGACCGGTAGGCGGCGGCGCGGCTCGCGTCGACCATCCCTCCGCCACCGGAGGCACTTATTGTCGAGAGTTTGACACGATCAGACAAAACCAGAGAATTACGCGGCGCGTGCAACAGAACAGTGGCGCGGCACATGACACACTGAACGCGCAAAATTCAAGTACAGAAGGAGATGCACGTGTCAAGTGCAATCGAATCTCAGCGCAGCGCCACCGCGGAGATCTGCGACAAGCGGGATGACTGGTCTTTTCACGTCACCAGGGATCCACTGACACGGTTCCTTCGGGATCGACGCCTTCAGATTTCCCTGGATATGCTCAGCGCACGTAATCTCCTGAATCCTGCTCAGCAGAGTGCCCTGGTTGTGTGCGGCGGCGTCGGAGGGGAGGGGATCTTCCTGCGTCGCGCCGGCTTCACAGACGTGACCGTTACCGATCTGTCAGAAGAAGCCCTCGCGGTGTGTCGTCGTTTGGACCCAAACCTGCGAACCATGCCACTCAATGCGGAGAACATGGCCGGAATTCCTGACTCTAGTTACGATCTGGTCTTCGTGCAGGACGGATTGCACCACTTGCCCCGCCCTGCACTCGGTTTCACAGAGATGCTCCGGGTGGCTCGCACCGCGGCCATCGTGATCGAGCCCTACGAGAGTTTGGTCGGCAGGCTCATCGGTACCGAATGGGAGGTACAGGGCAAGGCCGTCAACTACGTTTTCCGCTGGAACCACTCGATGTTGAAACAGATGACGCTGAGCTATCTCCTGTCGGCGGAATCAGTCGTTCTGACTCGTCGGCTGTGGGATCACAACCTTTCGGTAGGAAAGGTGGCGCGCCGTTTTCCGGAACGTTGCCGGCTCCTGGCGGCCAAGTGCGTCTACGCGGCACTGACGCCCGTGAACTCGCTCGGCAACATGATGGTAGGGGTCGTCGTGAAGCCCGGGAAGACGGCAGGGTAATCATTCACGGAAGGAAACTACGTCGCACTGATACATTTGACCGGTCCGCGGATCGGTAAAACCAGGCAGGACGTATGCAGGGGTGAATCCCCACTCCCCCACCCAATCAAGAGCCTCCCGATAAAGCATGCCTCCCTCGTAGAGCGGCAGGAACGAAATCTCCAACTGCACTCCAACGCATTGCGAGAGACGCTCCCCCGCACCCACTAGCGCTTGTTTCTCGCCTCCCTGTACATCGAGTTTCAGGAATACTCGGTCACCCTGGCTCACGACTTCCGGCCACAGGGAATTCAGGGTTCGCTGCGGAACCCTTTCGCTTGCGATGTACTGAGAGCTGGGGACGGCCTCGGCATGACGCGGCAGCATCCCCAGTACGGAACTACTCGCGGCCTGATTCCCGGCCACGTGGATCTCCACTGTTCCTTCGACGTCGCCGATGGCAAAGGGCATGACGGTCCACAGCGGATCGTGAGCCGCCTTCACCCTCAGGTGCGTGAACGGCTCTCGGACCGGTTCGAACGATACGATTCGCCCGCGGTAACCATTCCTGCGCAACATCGTAGAATAGCCGCCGTTATTGGCGCCCACGTCAAGAACAAGGTCGACGCCGTACCGACGGAGGAGTTGGGTCGCCCGGTACTCGGGGGTCGCTTTCGGATAGCGGGAGACGTCCACGCCCAGGCATCTTCCCAAGCGTCTGGCAGCATGAAGGATTGTCACGGATCCATTGTCGTGAGCTGTGCCGCAAAGGCCCGCCGGACACGCCCGTACGGGACCGGTCCTGGTCAGGCAAGGTGCGCGCGGCGCAGGCTCGTCAGAGGCTGCAGCGGCGGTGCCATTTCGGGGCCGGCCAGGACGATGCACCCTCTCCTGGCTCCTGTTTCCTCGGCCGAGGGAGCCGCAGGATAGAACGCCTGCCAACTGGGCAGTTCCGGCAGGTACATGATGTCGAGCGGCGAACCGTCATAACTGGTGAACGCGTAGCCGGGATCGTCCGGCACCTTGAAGTCGTCGATCACGACGACAGCATGGGACCATCGCTTTGTGATGATCTCGAGTTCCTCATATCGAGGAACGTCTGCCTGCCAGTGGGCGTCGAGATAGAAGAGAAGTCTCGGACTCCCTTCACGTGCAGACAGAGCCCTCAGCATCTCTCGGGAGTCCCCGTGATACAAGCGGATCCCGGGGTACGGTCGACACAGCGCTGCCGAGTACCTGAAGAATCGCTCCTCGATCTCCGCGGAGTGCACCGGAAGCGCGGAGACATGATGGAGGAATCTCGTGGTGGTACTTCGGTAGGTGCCCGTTTCCACAACCTCGTCGAAGTTTCCGACGGTGATCAGGTCACGGATCATCTGCCATCTCTTGCGTTGCCCGTTCATGGGGCCGCCCCAGGAATTGGCGAGGGATGGCCGGAGCAGATCCACCCGGAATGCGATGCTGGGGGGAATGCGTTCGTTGATCTCCCAGGCGGCACGCTTGAGGAGGTTCACACGCGTCATCTCCTTGATCTACGCCTGGGGCCACGCAGGCATTTCCATCAGTCCTCATCCAGCGCGGCGTCGACGCTGTGATTGGTCGATGAGAAGCTCCCTCGGAGCAGCTTCCCATTTGGATGCAGGACTCCTCGGGCGACACGCTACCCCGTTCGAGTGACGAAACCGACAATCTGCGGTACTGCACAGCGAATTGTACCGGCCCGCTCCGCGCATCAGTGTTTACTCTCTGCACGTGACCGCAGCCTCGCGCAACAGTCAATTGTTTGGCGTTATGCATTGTTTCAAGCAGGAGGATGCCATGCCGGTAGAAGTCCGCCCGCTCCCGACCGTGCGGTGACACTCCCGGATCCTCCGAGGGCGGAGGGCCGGTCACAACGGCCGACTGTTCGGGGGCCCGTCACGGCGGAGCGGAGCCGTCTTCGCCCTGTCGCCTGGTCGTTGGGGGCGAAGGCAGCGACAGTGCCCGTGACCGCAGCCGTGGCACTGCTGACCACACGTATGGTGGTAGATGCCGTCGGGGTATCGGGGTACGCGCTCTACGCACTGATCATCACGCTGCCCGCGGTCATGCCGCTCGGTGACCTCGGTATCGGAGCGGCCATCGTGCAGGCCGTGGCGCAGAGTCGCGGTGGCGATCCGCAGATTCTGCTCCGTGCCGTCACTTCTGCGGCACGCACCCTGCTGGTCGTGGGTCTGCTGATCGCCTGTGCAGGCGTCGTGCCGGCCTGCTTCGGACTGTGGCAATCCCTGCTCGGTCACGCCGCCGGGCCGGAGGCCGACGCCGCAGTCGCCGTTGCCTTGACGCTCTTCGGCTGCAGTACGTTCCTCAGTCTGGGCAGAACTGTTCTCTTCGCGCTCGATCGGATGCATCTCACCCTGCTGCTGCAAGGCGCGGGCAGTTTGCTGGCACTCCTCCTCGTGCTCCTGGCCGTGAACGTGGACGCTCCGGTCGCAGTTCTCGTGGCACCGGGTTTCCTGACGCAGTGTGCTGTGGGAGCGGCGTGCCTCGTCTGGGCCGGGCGACTGTTCCACATTCCGCTATGGAAAGTCGTTGCAGAGTGTGTCCAGCCGCGGCAGGCGGGTGTGCGCATCCGTCACTTGGCCGCACCCATGGCGGTCATCGGTATCGGCACAGCCTTGACCTATTCCACCGACCGCCTGGTCCTCAGTCATGTGACGGATCACGTGGCGGTGGCTACCTACTCGGCAGCGGCGCAGTTGTTCACACCTGCAGCAGGTCTGCTGAGCGCTGCGGCAATGCCGTTGTGGGTCATCTTCGCTCGCCAGCGTCAGTCAGCCGACGAGCAACCAGACCGACGTGCCCTTGTGCGGCTGATGGGCTACTTCGCCATCGGCGGCATCACCATCGCCCTGGGCCTTCTTCTGCTCGGGCCGACAGTCGCCTCCTGGATGACACACGGCCGGATCCCGGTGGGGACGACTCTGATGTCCGCGTTCGCGGCCCTGCTGTTGGTGCAGGCCGTGTATTACCCGGTCGGCATGTGGCTGACCGACGCTCCAGGGCTGCGTTTTCAGGCGATCACGGTCACGCTGATGACAGCCGTGAACCTCGTTCTTTCCGTCCTCCTTGCGGACCTTGTCGGTACACCGGGGCCCGTGATCGCCTCTGTGCTTTCCTTCACCGCGGTCGTGCTTGTTCCCAACGCGCGAAGGGCCTTGTCCCATGCATGACCTCAGCTCGTTCCCAGCGGGCTCCAGGCGCGTGGCACCATCCCTCGGTTCGGCCACCGCGAAGCGCGAGGACCAGGGTCGTGAACCACCATCGGCCCGTCCGGGCGGCGGTAATGCGCTCATCGCCACGACGGCCGCCGTCATCGGCATGGGCACCGCGTGGTCCCTATACCCCCGCGGTGGTCTGACACTCGGTCACGCCGTCCTCGCGATCATCAGTCCTGTCGTCCTGGCTGCCGCGTGGCGTTGGAGAACAGGGCGGGCCTGCCTGGTTTTCGTCGCTCTCTGGCTGGGGGCCGCGGGGGTCACCGAAGTGGTGACCGAGGACAGCATGCGAGATGCCGCGTACGCGCTGTCCCGTCCGCTCACGGTCGGACTGAGCTTCTGCGGTGCGCTGTGGATCTTCGAGCACGGCTGGACTGCGATTCGGGTGTACGTGGTCTCGTTGGTCACGGGACTGTTCGCAGCCGTGGCCTTCACACCGTGGTCAGCGAATACGGCAGTCGATCCGTGGAAATATGGTTACGGCGCCCTCGTCAGCGTCGCGGTCGTCCTGCTCTCGGCCGCTCTCTTCGGACGCGGCAGATCAGTTGCGGCTGTCCTGCTGATCGCAGCCACCTGCGTGGTGAATCTCGTTCTGGGGTTCCGCTCCGAGTTTCTCGTCGTCTCGGTCACCGCGGCCATGGGTCTACTCGCCGCACGTCACACGGAGCGGAAGTCATGGAAGCGTGTGGTGATGGTCTGCGCGAGCCTGTGCGGGATCGTCTCTGCCGTATACGTCGGTTACGGGCACTTGGCGGCCAACGGGCATCTCGACGCGGAGCAGGAGATGAAGTGGGCTCGTCAAAGCGGCGTCCACGGTGGGTTGCTGGTGGGAGGTCGCCCTGAGATCGCGGCTTCCGTCGTGATCATCCAGGACTCTCCTCTCATGGGCAGAGGCATCGCCTCCGAGGTCGACTCCGACCTTCGAGCGGCTTTTCTGGACCGGCTGCGCACTGTTGGTGTGTCCCCTCATGAGGGGCACGTCTCCTATTACTTCGGTCGCGGTTTGTACGTTCATTCGGTGCTGTTCCAACTGTGGGCGGAAACGGGCATTCTGGTCCTTCCAGGCCTACTCACCCCTTTGTTCCTCGTCCTGTCAGCGCTGGTGGTCGCCATCCGCAACGGAGCAGGCCCACCGGTGCTCGTCTTTTCCCTTCTTTCTGCGCGGTTGGGCTGGGACCTGGTGTTTTCGCCGTGGCCACGCCTCCACGGAATCCTCCTCGGAACCGCTGCCGCGGCAGCCGTGGTCTACCTGAGCCGCCACCGTCGTGCCATGCAAAACAGAACCGTAGAAGCGCCAGGAGGAACCCCATGATGCCGGTGGGAATGGTGGTACCGACGCTCGGCAGCCGGCCGCACATGCTGGCCGAGTGTCTGCGTTCACTTGCCGATCAGTCCGGAGTGCGGCTCGAGACGGTCCTGGTGACCACCGAGCAGAGCGTTGACCGTCTCACGCAGCAGTGCCGGCCCTGGCCGGTCATCCCTCAGCGAGGCACAGGAATCGCGGCGGCAGTGACGACGGGGTGGCAGTACCTGGGCGACCGGGTGGAGGCTGTTGCCTGGCTGGGAGACGACGATCGTCTGCGCCCGGGTGCGCTGCTAGCGGCGGCGGCCGCACTGGAAGGGCATCCCGAGGCCGTCATGGTGTACGGCAGAACCCGGTACATGGCAACCGAGGGGCGTGCGGGCTGGGAGCTGCGCCCCGGCCTGATGGGTCCGTGCATGCTGCGGATGGGTCACAACCTGATGCTGCAGCCGGGTTGTCTGTACCGGCGCACGGCCGTTGAGGCGATCGGAGGGCTGGACCACACCGTCCGGCTTGCCTTTGACGTCGATCTGCATCGTCGGTTGCTGAAGCATGGGAAGGCGCACTACGTACCGATGGTGCTGGGTGAAGTACGCCCCCACGCCGATTCACTGACCGTCCGCCAGCGAAGCCAGTCGGTCGAGGAAGCCGACATGGTTCTCATCCGCCAGATGCCCGCCTGGGCCCGTCGGACTCGGCCGGTGTGGTTCCCGGCTTCCCGTCTGCTCATGCGTATGACGGCCAAACTCGGCAGTCGTTGACCGACCGCCGACCGCGTGGCATGGCTACGGTCACAAACCATCCGAGGGTGAACGAAAGATCCACCAGCCCCAGAACGCAGACGGACGAGCGACCGCACACACCGCCCAGAACCAGGCGTAGCAGGCCACGGCAGCTCCTCCCGACGCGGCGCGGCGCGTCGGACCATGTGTCCCCCGTCACCATGCGAGCGGTCACTGCCATGATGCGGCCGGCCCGATAAGCCCGCCGCACGACATAGGACACGGCCAGGCGCTCCGGATCAGGCGTCTCCACTGCCTCGGCCGCGCCTGCCCACACCAGCGTGGCACCCCGTTGTGCGAGCTGTCCGAAGAAGACGGTGTCCTCACCGCCGATGGTGTCGAGGGCAGGATCGAAACGCGCTCCCAGGCGGCGCACGGTCGACATGCGAATCAACGTGTTGCCGGAGTTTGCGCTTCCGCGCAGCGGGCCGTCGGGCTGACTGCGTCGGGGGCGCAGTGCTGCCCCCTCGGCAAGCCATCGCGGGGCTGAGGGCGGAAGCATCAGCGGGACGGGCCCCACCACGACGTCGGCCCGATGGGATTCGGCGCTTGTGACGAGCGCCTCCAGCCAGCCGCGGCAGGGCAGCTCGTCATCGTCGATGAAGACGAGAGCATCGAACTGGCCTGCCGCGTCGAGTGCGGCGTTGCGCACCTGGGAGAAGCCCCGGGCAGTGACATGGCGGTAGTGCACGCCCAGCGCAGCGGCTGCCGCTCGAAGAGAAGGCGGAAGTCCCGAGGAGTTGTCCAGGAGTACGACCGCACCGGCGTAGCCTCGCCGTCGCACGGCCCGCACCTCCTGGACGAGTCGTTCCAGGAGGGGAAGCAGCGGGCGCTTCCCCAAGGTCGGTACTGCCACCAGGAGCGAGTGGAGGGCGTCCGCGCGCTGCTGACCGCTGTCGGCGGCGGGAGCGCCTGCGACCGCCGCCTCAGCGTGGGCATCCTCCCGAGGTGGCCCGGGCACCGCCTCAACCATGCCTTCACCAGCCAAGAGCCTGCTCGATGGCTTGGCTGCCCCCATCCATGACACCTCTCGTTGAAGAATCGAGCACCAGCACAGCATCGAGCGGTCACGTCACCTGCAGCCACAGGCTCCCGGGCGTCTGCTCGGCGGCCTGAGGAAGCGCGGCCCGTACCAGCCCCGGCTCGTTCTGCCAGAGCCAGGAGTTGAACAGCAACACACGCATGGTGCTGTTGTGGGCAAGGTAGGCGCGCATCATGTAGAGCTCATTCCATGCGCGCCCCTCATTCAGCCAGGATTCCGGATACTCGAAAGGCCAGAAGATGTCGTGCACGTGCACGACCACACCCGGTGCCAGGGTGGGAAGGACGCGGAACAACAGCCAGTTGACATCACTGCCGGCCTTGGCGACATGTGTGGAGTCGATGAACAACACGTCGCCTGCCGCGAGTTGTGCGTACACCTCCAGCGGCACGTCCTGCACTCCGCGGCGGATCAGTGTGGCCCGACGCAGGTCGTCGTCGCGCAACACTCCGAGGAGCCGCTCCGGATAGGGCTCAATGAAGGTGCACTCCAGGTCGGGCAGATAGCGATCCGCCGTATCCAGCACC
Organism: Streptomyces sp. NPDC050164; assembly: GCF_044459945.1. NCBI lineage: Bacteria > Bacillati > Actinomycetota > Actinomycetes > Kitasatosporales > Streptomycetaceae > Streptomyces > Streptomyces sp. NPDC050164. The sequence continues at coordinate 475,262 of NZ_JBITJK010000001.1, read as the reverse complement.
ATGGCCGAAGAGAAGCCGGAACCCACTTCGATATACCGCTCGGGCTGTACATGCCTCAGCATGGAGTGCAGAACGGCGGCGTCCGAGAGAACGAACATCGAGTTGTCCGGTCGGTAGCGCCAGTCCCGCCGATGGCCGAGGGGAACGTCGCGCCACATCTCGGCCAGCTCACCGCCCAGCTTCCGCTGATCCGATTCGGCCAGGTCCAGATCAGGGGTGGTGGTGGGCATCCGGCTGAGTTGGAGAGCCCGTTTGCAGTCCTCTGGGCTCGGAATCGGCGAGTAGAAGTGTCCCGGGGGAACGAATCGAGGCCGGCGCAACGCCGTCAGAGCACCGCTGCACCTGCGCCATGCGGAACGTACAGCACCCACCGGACCTCCTTTGCTGGGCATGCGTCGTCGATGGACAGAACTGCTTCACTGGCGCCCTCGGTCATGCATGGCCCTCTGTCCTTGTCCACGCCTCACCGCTCGGGCAGTACGAGAGCTCCGGCGCGACGCACTTCGGGGAGCTCGGACACCTGCTGTGCGACGCCCGGGGCGGCCAGCACCACGCAACCGCGGCGGCGCCCGCTCTCCATGCCGGACGGGCAGTTCGGCCAGAACGTTTCGTAGGGCGCGACGGTCCCTCCCAGATACTCCATCGACAGCTGCAGGTCGCCGTAGGTGTCGAATTCGTAACCGTCGTCGTCGGGAACCTTGAAGTCGTCGATGACGATGACCGAGTCCGTCCACGCCTTCGTGATGGTGTCGACTTCCTCCCGGAGGGGAAGGTCCTTTTCCCAGTGGGCGTCCAGGTAGAACAGGACCCTCGATCGGGGAAACCGGGTGTCGTCGCGCAGCGTCCGCAGAGCGTCCCGGGAATCCTCGTTGAGCACCCGGACGTCTGGATTTCCGCGGAAACGCCTCTTGGCGCAGCGCGCGAATCCGCGATTCTTTTCGACGGTGAACACGGGGGCGCCGGACAGGTGCCACAGGAACTGCGTCGACCCTCCGCAGTACGTGCCGGATTCGAAGATCGCCCGGGGCTGGAGTTCGCGGACCAGGGAGCGGAACAGGTTCTGACGGAATCGCTGCCCGTTGAGGGCGGCGGGCCATGGCCCGTAGAGCCATGGCCGCATGATGCGGACGGGCTTGGTGATCGAGCGTCGGAGCCGAACGGGCAGGACGCCGTATGCAGGCGGCTTCGTCCGTCTGTCCGCCGGCCTTGGAACAGTCATTTCACTGACACCCTTCATGGAATCGGCTCGCCGGTCTACGGAATTCCTCAGGTCGGCTCACACGCTTCTCCCGAGCATATGCAGCAAGCCGTCGCAGAAACGCTGTGCCATGCCGTCCGCCGTATAGTCGGCGGCGTCCTTGCGGCACGCTTCGCGTAGGGATTCCAGGCGGGAGCGGTCGTTCAGGACCTGCTGCACCGCCACCGCGTAGGCCTCCGGATCGTCTCGGCTGACGACTGCGTTCCGTCCGTGCTCCAGGTATTCGAACTCGGGCGCGTGCCATGGCCAGTCGGTGGTGACGATGGGTGTCCGGAGGGCGAACGAGTCCACCGCGCACAGTCCCACCCGCCCGGGCATCAGCATGACGTCCGATACCGCTCCGAGCACCGCGACGTCCTGTCCGGCGCGGTGGCCGAGAGCCACCACCGGGCTGTCCGGGGCGGAGGCCATGGATTCCACCAGGGGCCGGTCGACACCGTCTCCGGCCACCAGCAGCTTGAAGCCCGGCAGGCCGGTCGCCAGACGTCGCGCGCATTGGAGCAGGAAGGGAATCCGCTTCGGGGCGTCAAGTCCCCCTACGTACAGGGCGGTTCGTCCCGGTACGAGGTGGTGGCGTTCGCGCAGCTCGGCGGCTGCGGCATGTTCGGGCGTGCCGTGGATGTCCGCGCGGTCACGCGCGACGGTCAGCTCCGTGGTGTCCACGGAGTTGCGCAGGACGGTGATCCTTTCGCGGGGGAAACCCCGCGAGGCGACGTATGAGGCTCCCCCCTCGGTGTAGGCGAAGAACCAGGCGGCCTGCCGCGTGAGGACGTTCTTGGCAGCTGCTTGGAGCTGGCTCGTCTTCTTGGTGTAGGTGCGGCCGTGGCCCCAGAACGCGACCCGCGGAGGGCGCCCGCCGGCCCGCCGGATCAGCTGACGCAACAACAGCGGATACGCCTCAAGGTTTCGCAGTGCCTGCTCCAGTACCACCGCATCGGCGGAAGCCGCCCGGTCCGTCACCTGACGCCAGAGAAGGGACCGGCCTCCAGGGGCGGGCAGCCGTCGCGAGGGTACCTGTACCGCGCAGGCGCAGGGAGCGGCGTCGCGTCGGGCCGCCTGCTGCGGTGGTACGAGCCCGTACAGCACTTCCAGGTCGACACCCGCGGAGTTCAGCCGGTCCTGCAGGTGACTGAAGAACGACGTCCGATAACCGGGGACGTAAGGCTGAACCACGACGACGCGCCGCCGGGTCTCTGGAGGCCTCGCCGGAGTGATCGTCATGGCCGTACCTCAGGAACGACGTCGGGATTTTCCCGGCCCTGGCCGACGAGTCGGCCCGAATTCAGGCGATCGGATGCCGCGTGCACCGCACCGCTGTCCGCTCGCACCGGGCGTGTCACCTGGCGCACCACCCCGTGGACGAAGCGCGCGTTGCCGAACAGGTACCGGCGCCACAGGCGGCGGGGTTCGCAGCCGAGCCGGAACAGCCACTCCAGTCCGTTGTGCCGCATCCAGTGCGGTGCCTGCGGCTTGTTACCGGCGACGAAGTCGAAGGCCGCGCCCACGGCCACGGCCACCACGGGCAGCGCGTCGCGCAGTTCGGCGGCCCAGCGGTCCTGCTTGGGCGTGCCGAGTCCGACCCAGACGATGTCCGCCGCAGCGGAACGGATTTCCTCCACCTGCTGCCGCCGTTCGTCGACGGTCAGGGGCCTGAAGGGCGGGGAGCAGGTGCCGACGATCCGCGCCCCGGGATAGCGCCGCCGCAGCTCCCGGTGCAGCGCGTCGAGCACCTGGGGCGTGGAGCCGAGAAGGTAGTGGTTCAGTTCGGTGTGCTGGCTCAGGGCGAAGACGTCCAGCAGGAGGTCGGGGCCGTAGACACGGGTGTCCGGCAGTGCGGCGCTGCGGTGGAGCAGTCGGTTGGCCCACACGACGGGCTGCCCGTCGGGGAGGTTGAGGGAGGCCGAGCGGAGGATGCCGCGCAGCTCGGGATCCCGGTCGGCCAGGGCGAGCGTGTAGGCGTTGGACAGGTGTACGTCACTGCCGCGCTGGATGCCGGTGGCGCCGGGTCCGTCGGTGAGCCTATGGCGTGCCTCGCGCATCCGACCGGCCAGGTGCACGACATGGCGGGCCGCACTGTCGCGGGTGTGCGCGGTGATGGGCACACCGAGGCACTCGACCACGGGAGCCGCCGTCACCGATGTCGTCCGACTGCTCGGAGGGGCGGTCATGAGCGGGCGGCTTCACAGCTCGGCGTGGACCCGGCGGGCCGCGTGCCGCTCCCGGCGATCTCCCCGGGGGGCAGACGCCGGCGGAAGTCCGTGATGGTGTCGCACAGGCCGCGTTCCACGGGAGTCGTGGGCTCCCAGTTCAGCAGCTCGCGGGCCAGGGTGATGTCCGGACGCCGTCGCTCGGGGTCGTCCTGGGGACGGGGGGTGAGCGTGATCTCGGAGCGGGACCGGGTGAGTTTGCCGATCCACTGCGCCAGCTCCAGCATGGAGACCTCGTGGGGATTGCCCAGGTTGACGGGTCCGCAGTGGTCGACGGCCAGCATGCGCAGCAGGCCTTCGACCACATCGTCGACGTAGCACAGGGACCTGGTCTGGCTGCCGTCACCGCTGACCGTGATCGGGTCCCCGCTCAGCGCCTGGCGGATGAAGGTGGGGATCGCCCGTCCGTCGTCCGGGCGCATCCGCGGCCCGAAGGTGTTGAAGATGCGCACGATCTTGGCGTCCACACCGCGACTCCTGCGGTACGCCATCGTCAGTGCCTCACCGAAGCGCTTCGCCTCGTCGTACACCGAACGCGGGCCCACGGGGTTCACATGTCCCCAGTAGCTCTCCGGCTGAGGATGGACCAGGGGGTCGCCGTACGACTCGGAGGTGGAGGTCAGCAGGAAGCGGGCGCCCTTTGCGGCGGCCAGGTCCAAGGCGTGCCAGGTGCCGGCCGAGCCCACTCGGAGTGTCTCCAGAGGCAGTCTCAGGTAGTCCGCGGGCGAAGCTGGTGAAGCCATGTGAATGACGGCGTCCACCGGCCCCGGCTCGTCCACGCCCTGAGTGATGTCCCAGTGGCGGAACTGGAAGTGCCGGTCGCCCATGAGGTGCTCGATGTTCTCGGGGCTGGAAGTCAGGAAGTTGTCCACGCAGACCACCTCGTGGTCCGCCTGAAGCAGCCGCTCGCACAGATGGGAGCCGATGAAACCGGCCCCACCCGTCACTACTGCACGCATGCAGGTCCTCTCGGCCGCCCCGCCCAGGCTGGTGGACGAGGGCGAGCTTCGGTGTCATTGCCGAAGCTCAGATCGATGTCGTGTTTCTATTCATTAGTCAGAAATGATCCGATTGAGACGTCGTGCGGGTCGAAATTCCTCTAGCCAGGGCAGGTTTCACCCGTTCTGCCGCAGAAGGTGAAGGGATGCGGAATGCCGGTATCCACTGCGAAGACGGCTCATCACCGGCCGGCTCCCTGTCGGCGGGCGCACTGGGGAGTCCGGGCGGCCAAGCGGTCCATCGACTGTGTGGGAGCTGCCGTCCTGCTCCTGTTGGTGGCTCCGGTGCTCCTCGCCGCCGCCGTCGCGGTGAAGCTCGACACTCCGGGCCCGCTGCTGTTCCGCCAGCGCCGCACCGGCTGGCGGGGCAAGGAGTTCCACGTCCTCAAGTTGCGGACGATGCGCGTGGGTTCGGAGCGGTTGCGCGCGGCCATGGAGGGGCGCAACGAGACGGACGGGCACCTCTTCAAGATCCGCGAGGACCCGCGGGTGACCGCGGTCGGGCGGTGGTTGCGCCGTTACTCCCTGGACGAGTTGCCGCAGCTGGTCAATGTGCTGCGGGGGCAGATGTCCCTGGTAGGTCCCCGTCCGCTGCCGGTCGTGGACTCGGCGTTCACCGGGGAGGCCCGCCGCCGCCTGCTGGTCCGGCCTGGGATCACCGGACTGTGGCAGGTGAGCGGACGGTCCGACCTCGCCTGGGAGGACGCCCTGCGCCTGGATCTGGAGTACGTCGACACCTGGTCGATCAGGCTGGACCTGACGATCCTCTGGCGGACCCTCCCCGCCGTGCTGCGCGGTGACGGCGCCTACTGAGCCGGCGCCCGCGCGTCGCACGGAGGGACCCGCCTCCGCGCCCGGCGCCCCCGCAGGGCGTTGCGGGGGCCACGGGACCCAGCGAACGAGATCAGCCAGGGAGTGACACCAGATGTCCGAGACTCGTCGTGGTACGTCGCGTGTGCAGGACCCCCCGCCCAGTGCGGAGCGGGCCTGGCGGATTCCGCGCCGGTGGAAGGAGCAGGTGCTGCCCGTCGTCATCGTCCGTCGGCTGCGCGACCGTCGCGTCAGGATGCCGCTGTACGCCGCGGCCGGACTGCTCCTGGCCGGTGCCGCCTGGATCGCGGTCACCGGAGTGCTCGCCCGCAATGAACTGCTGGCCGCCCAGCGGAGTCTGGAGGCGCTGAGGCGGCAGCACGTCGCGCAGCCCGCAGCGGCCCCGGCCACCGCGGCCGGCCCGCCGGCGACGCGGACCGCAACAGCGCAGGACGCGGTGCGCAGCGCCGCCGGCCATGCCACCCGGGCGCATCGGCTCACCACCGGCCCCGCCTGGTTCCCGGCGGCCCACCTGCCCGTTCTCGGCGGCCCCTTCCGTACCGTACGCGGTATCGCGGAGGCCTCCGACCGGCTGACCCACGACGTGCTGTCTCCCTTGGCGCGCACCGTCGCGGAGCTCGAATCCAGTGGGACGGACGACGGCCGGCACCTGAACCTCTCCGCGCTGCGCCGTGTGGCTCCCCTTCTCGAACAGGCCTCGCGCAGCGCGTCGGGGGTACGCACCGATGTCGACGCCCTCCCGCACGGCACCTGGCTGCCGGCCACCGACCGGGCGCGCACCCAACTCGCCCGACAGCTCGATCGGATCGCCCCTCTCACCCACGATGCCGCCGCGGCGGCCAGGTTGATGCCCTCGATGCTCGGAGCGGACGGACCGCGGCGGTACCTGGCGGTGTTCGAGAACACCGCCGAGGCTCGTGGAACGGGCGGGCTGCCCGGAGCCTTCGCGGTGCTCAGGGCGGACCGGGGCCGACTGAGCTTCGAGTACTTCGGGAACGACATCGAACTGAGCAAGGCGTATGCGGACGTCGACCTGGGAGCGGAGTTCGACGGGCTCTACGGCCCCAGCGCCCCGACCCGGACCTGGGTGAACTCCAACATGAGCCCGCACTTCCCGTACGCGGCGCGGATCTGGGCCGCGGCGTGGCAGCGGCACAGTGGCCAGCGTGTGGACGGTGCCTTCGGTCTGGACCCCGGTGCGGTCTCCGGGCTGCTCGCCGCCTCCGGCCCTGCCCGGCTGTCCGACGGGAGCGCCGTCACCGCCCGCAACGTCGTGGATCTCAGCGAGCGCGCCAGCTACGCGCTCCACCCGGACTTCAAGCGGCGCAAGGCCTACTTCCTCGACGTGGCGCGCGCGGTGGCCATCCGGCTGCTCGGTGCCTCGACCGACCCCGCGCGCCGGACCGCCCTCTTCTCTGCGCTGCACCGGCAGCTGGGAGAGGGACGGATCAAGGTGTGGAGTGGGCACTCGGCGGAGCAGCGCGAGCTCCTGGCCCGGTCGTTCGGCGGAGCGCTGCCCGAAGGATCCGCTCCGCTGGCCGGACTGGTCGTCAACAACGCGGCGGGTACGAAGCTCGACTACTACCTCGACCGCCAACTCGTGTGGGCACCGGGCCGGTGCGTAGACGGCCAACGCGAGGTCACCGTGACCGTCCGCCTGACCAACCGGGCTCCGGTGCGGGGACTCCCGCCGTACGTCGTCCAGCGGGTGGACGCCCCCCGCTATGACACCCGTCCAGGTGACAACCGCCTGTTGGTGTCCTACTACGCCAGTGCGGAGGCCACCCTGTCCCGTGCCACCCTGGACGGCCGCCCCACTCAAGTCAGCCACGGCGCCGAGCGGGGCCATCCGGTCTTCACCCTCGATGTCGAGCTGCCCGCGCGCGGCACGCGCACCCTCGTACTCCACTTGCTGGAGCGGCCCGGTGACCGTCCTCCCTTCGTGCTGCGTCAGCCGCTGGTGCATCCCCTGCGGGCCACGGTGCTCCCGAACGGTCCGTGCGTCGGCTGATCCCCCTCCCCAGCGGCATGGACATTGACGTCATGTCGGATATCTAAGCTCCCGTACCGCTTCGTAGGGATGAGCCTGCTTCAGGTGTTCCGCGCGCTCGTCGTGTGCACCGCGACCTGTACCGCTCGGCGCTCGCCGAGTGCTCGCCGAGGCCACGGCCGGCCGTGACGCGGGAGCCGATCCAGGTCGGCAGCGCCGGAACGCACGCCGTGCCGGGCAGGTCGACGGCGGCCGCGGCCGGCTCCATTCCGATACTGGGCGCCGCGGCGTAACACCGCGAGGCGGACGTACGGCTGCCCCCAGTGCGGGCGCTGTCGCGCGCTTCACGCTGCCCGAATTCGCCCGGCCGCTGCGGGTCGAGGACGCAGGGGACGCGACGGATCCCACCGGCCGACTCACCGCACTCATCCGGGGATCGGCCGCCCGGCGCGGCGTCGAGCGGGCGCAGGGCGATGACGGCGACGCGGCCGGGCAGCCCCCGCCCCCGGCAGGCATGGCAGCGCGCGCTGCGCGTCGAGGAGTCGGTGGAGAGGATCGCCGCCGCCGTGCGGACCAGCCGACCCTCCATCGCCGTCGGCACGCCACAACATGGCCGACGGAACCCGTGCGTTCGGTGACGGGTGAACGATCACCGAAACGCGCACGCAAAAGATGGCTGTACACGGCTCCGGTCACCTCAGCGGAAGGCCGTCACTCCTGCGCGTTTTCACCGAATGTCACGGATATGATCACTAAGTTAGTGAATGCCCCATATTGCTGCCTACTTGCACACCTGGGATGGATACCTTGGATCTGTCCGATTACCTTCGATTCCTGGTCAGGCGTTGGCGCGCCATCGCGGCGCTGGGCCTGCTGGGAACAGCGGTCGGCGTGTTCGTCACCAACGCCACCACACCGCAGTACCGGGCCACCTCGACGCTCTTCGTGTCTCTTCAGGACTGGGACGACACGGTCAAGCTCAATCAGGGCAACAGCTTCGCCCAGGCTCGCGTCCGCTCCTACGCGGAAGTGGTCACCAGCCCCTACGTAACCAAGCCGGTCACCAAGGTTCTGCGCCTGGACATGACGCCCTCACAACTGGCCCGAAAGATCACCACGGAGGTACCCCTCGAAACGGTACTTCTCAAGATCACCGTCACGGACACCCAACCGTCCCGGGCGGCCCGGATCAGCAACGCGATCGCCCACCGCTTCGCCGAGATCATCGCCGACATCGAGCGACCGGAGGGCTCCCGGCTCTCGCCCGTCCGGCTGAGCATCACCGAGCCCGCCAACACCCCTAACGCGCCGACTTCCCCGAACCTGATGCTCAACCTCGCGCTCGGGCTCGTCGCCGGCCTGACCCTCGGTACCGGCCTGGCGGCCGCGCGGGAGTCACTGGACACCTCGGTGCGCAGCCGCAGCGACCTGACCCGGTGTCTCGCCGCCGCCGGCGGACCGGCCGTACTCGGCAGCGTCGTCCTCGACCAGCGCGTCTCCCGACACCCGGTGGCCACGGACGACGACGCGTTCGGTCGGCGGGCGGAGGACTTCAGACGGCTGCGCACCAGCCTCCAATTCGTGGACATCGACGCCCCGCCCAAGGTCATCGCGGTCACCAGTGCGGTGCCCGGCGAGGGGAAGACGAGCATCTCGATCAACCTGGCGTCCGCCCTGGCCGAGTTCGGCTCCTCGGTCTGCCTGGTCGACGCGGACCTGCGGCGCCCCAGCGTGGCCCATACGCTCGGCCTGGTACAGGACGCCGGACTGACCACCGTGATGATCGGCCAGGCGGACACCGGGGACGTGATGCAGTCGGCGGGTTCCTTCTCGGTGCTGGCCAGCGGGGTGATGCCGCCGAACCCGGCGGAGATGCTGGGCTCGGCCCAGTTCCGCACCGTGGTGCGCTCGCTCGCCGACAGGTTCGACCACGTGGTGATCGACACCGCGCCGGTACTCCCGGTGGCGGACACACCGGCGATGGCCTCGGCGGTCGACGGCTACCTGCTGGTGGCCCGGTACGCGAAGAGCACCCGGGGCCAGCTCACCGACGCCGTGCGCGCCCTGCACGACGTCGGCACGACTGTGCTCGGCAGCGTCCTCAACATGATGCCCGCCAAGCGCGACAGCGAGCAGTACGGCTACGGGTACGAGTACCGGCCCAGGACGTCGGGGCGCCGGGACTGGCTCCGGCTCCGGCTCCGCCGCCGCCTCCGCCGCCGCGACAGGCCCGCGACGATCGGTACCTTCCCCGCGCCGACCACGCCGGCGGGGAAGGACACCGCCCCGGCGGCTGCCAAGGACGGCGGAGAGCATCACTGAGCGAACGGGGGATGCCACCGACGCAGAGGACCGTATGGCCGATCCGGGCGTCGGCATCCGGCAGGCGTCGCGCCACCGGCCCGGCGTCCGCGGGCGCCGGGGATCCGGAGCGACGGTTCGCGTCTCCCGGCCGATGCCCTGTTCCGCGCGGATGCGTGCGCTCCTGGCGCGCCGGGCCATCGCGGCCGCGGCCCTGGCGGGCGCGATACTGCTCACCTCGTGTGAGGCTGACGGCCGCTCACCGGTGCGAGCGCAGGCCGCGGCCGGGTCTGCCGCGGGGCGGGTCGAGCAACTCGGGGTCAGGGTCCTCGACGTCCTGCCCCACGACCCGAAGGCCTACACGCAGGGCCTGGAGATGGCCGGGCGAACGCTCTACGAGGGGACGGGCATGGCCGGCGAGTCGTCGATCCGTCGGGGCCCGCCCGGCCGGCCTCCCACCGTCCGCGCCGACCTGCCGGCACCGCTGTTCGGAGAGGGGATCACCGTCCTCGGACCGACGCTGTGGCAGTTGACCTGGCGGAACCACATCGCGATCGAACGGGACGCCGGAACTTTGGCCGAGCTGCGTCGTCTTCCCTACGCGCAGGAGGGTTGGGGGGTGTGCCACCAGCCGGGGCGCGGGCGGCTGGTCACCAGTGACGGTTCCGCCCGGCTGACCTTCCGGGACCCGCGGACGCTGGAACCGACCGGTGAACTCGTCGTCACCCTCCATGGCCGTCCGGTGCCGCAGCTCAACGAGCTGGAATGCGTGGGCGACAGTGTGTACGCCAATGTCTGGCCCTCCCACCGGATCGTGCGCGTCGACGCGGGCACCGGCGCGGTGACCGCGTCGATCGATGCCTCAGGTCTGTTGACCTCGAAGGAGCAGCAGCACGCCGAGGTGCTGAACGGCATCGCCGCCGTCCCCGGCACCGATGAGTTCCTGCTCACCGGCAAATGGTGGCCGAAGATGTTCCGAGTGGTCTTCGTCGCCAGGTGATCCGGCCTCCGGTCCGGTCGGCAGGAACGCGGACGGGCCGAGGACGGATCAGCGCCGGGGCGACCGGAGCCCAGGGACTGGCAGGCGCGCATCCCGCCGGCGATGCCCTTCCCCGCCACGGAAGCCGCCGCAGCGCGCACAGCGACCGTTGCCCCCTCGCCCGGGGACGGCTGTGTCGGCCTCGGCGGAGCCGGCCAACCCTCCGCCACCTGGTCGAGGAGCTGTGCCGTTGACATGAAGGCGCCGATCAGGAAGTAGGTGAACCACTGTCAGCCTCCGAGAACGTCGAGTCAACCCAGATCCCCCCCCCCGGCGGGAAAGACAGTCCGAGCGCGGAACTGCGACCTACGAAGACGCCGCCCCGAAACAGCCGTCTCAGCCTGGGGGCGGCATCCCGAGACGCCCACATGGCGCGAGCGATCAGTAGTGGTAACGCGCCGCAAGGATCACGATCTCCTTGCCCGTCACCAGGTAGACAAGGCGGTGCTCATCGTCGATCCGCCTCGACCACGCACCAGGCAAGTGGTACTTGAGCGGCTCGGGCTTGCCGATCCCCGTGAAGGGGTCACGCCTGACGTCCTCGATGAGCTTGTTGATCCGAGCGAGCATCTTGCGGTCGTTCTTGAGCCAGGACGTGTAGTCCTCCCAGCCCTGATCCTCGAAGACGAGCCTCACACAGCACCCTCACGTGCCGCATCCGGCGAGTCAGGGTCGATCAGCTCTCGCTCAGACACGTTGATGTTGGCCAGGGCGTTCTCGTACGCCTTGAGCAACCGACGAGCGTTCGCCGGAGAGCGCAGCAGATACGAGCCCTCCCGCAGAGCCGCGTAGTCCTCGGCCGAGACGAGTACGGCGTTGCCGTGCTTGGAGACGATCTCGATGGCCTCGTGATCGTCGTTGACCTTCTTGATCAGTGGAAAGAGAGCCTTGCGGGCTTCGCTCGCGGTTATGGACATGGGCTGACTCCCTACATCAAGTGGTACCTAATAACGTACCACTCTCAGCCGCCTACACGAGAACCAGTTGCGTGACGACTCATCAGAAAACCCAGCACCATCCCAGCATGGGAAACAGGAAGGGGTCGGCTCCCGGAAGAGCCGACCCCGTCCGACCTGCGAATTTGCCAGGCTGCCAACGTGGTGTTATTGCACTCGCTCACACATTGAACCGGAACTCCACGACGTCCCCGTCCTGCATCACATAGTCCTTGCCCTCCATGCGGGCCTTGCCCTTCGCACGGGACTCCGCCACCGAACCCGTCTCCACCAGGTCGTCGAAGGAGATGACCTCCGCCTTGATGAAGCCCTTCTGGAAGTCGGTGTGGATGACGCCGGCCGCCTCGGGGGCCGTGGCGCCCTTCTTGATGGTCCAGGCGCGGGATTCCTTGGGGCCGGCCGTGAGGTAGGTCTGGAGGCCGAGGGTGCGGAAGCCGACGTGGGCGAGGGTGGCGAGGCCGGGCTCTTCCTGGCCGACGGACTGGAGGAGTTCGAGGGCCTCGTCATCGTCGAGCTCCGCGAGGTCCGCCTCCAGCTTGGCGTTGAGGAAGATCGCCTCGGCGGGGGCGACCAGGGCGCGCTGCTCGTCCTTGAAGTCCTCGTCGACCAGCTCGTCCTCGTCGACGTTGAAGACGTAGAGGAAGGGCTTGGTCGTGAGCAGGTGCAGGTCGTGGAGGGGCTCGGCGCGCTCGCTGCCCTGGACGATGCCGTGCGCGAAGAGCGTGTCGCCCTTCTCCAGGATCTCCTTGGCCTCCTCGACCGCCTTGACCTTGGGCGCCACGTCCTTCTTGATCCGCGATTCCTTCTGGAGCCGGGGAAGGACCTTCTCGATCGTCTGGAGGTCGGCCAGGATCAGCTCGGTGTTGATCGTCTCGATGTCGTCCTTGGGCGAGACCTTGCCGTCGACGTGCACGACGTTCTCGTCCTTGAAGGCACGGATGACCTGACAGATCGCGTCGGACTCGCGGATGTTCGCGAGGAACTTGTTGCCCAGGCCCTCACCCTCGGACGCACCGCGCACGATGCCCGCGATGTCGACGAAGTCGACCGTGGCCGGGAGGACCCGCTGCGAGGAGAAGATCTCCGCCAGCTTGGTCAGGCGGGGGTCGGGGACACCGACGACGCCGACGTTGGGCTCGATCGTGGCGAACGGGTAGTTGGCCGCCAGCACGTCGTTCTTGGTCAGGGCGTTGAACAGGGTCGACTTGCCGACATTCGGCAGACCGACGATTCCGATCGTGAGCGACACGTTGCGACTTCCCGTGAGTGGAGAGGGCCAGGGGGCCAGGGGACCGGCCGATCCACCAGTCTACGGCGTACCCACAACCGCCCCGGCGGCGTATCGAACGCTTGGCCAAGCCTCGGCCCACGGCGTGTCTGAAGGCCTATTCGGCATATTGAACGACCTAAGTTGGTGCAGTGGAGCAATACAGGACGCGACCTGCCCAGTACGGACCGCGACGTGACCGGCCGAGATCGTCCCTGCCGCCGCAGGCGGGACGAGGAGCGGGCGGCGGGGCGGTGCGAGCGGTCCGGCAGCCGGGACCGCAGCGCCGCCCGGCGGCGGTCCGTCGGCCGGCCCCCGCGCCGGCGCCCGCCGCGGCGAGGATGCCGAACCCCCGGCTGACCGGACTGGGCAGCGGCTTGTTCTGCGCGCTGGTGATGTTCCTGCTCGGCGGGCTCTGCGCGGTGCTGTTCGGGGCGTCGCTGACGGCGTACGGGGTGCTGTTCCTGCCGGTGTGCGTGCTGACCGCCGTCTGGGTGCGCCGCGGGGATCTGATGACCGCGCCCGTCGTCGTGCCGATCGCGTTCGCCGTGGGGCTGCTGCCGGTGGCGGACGGCGACGGTGGGACCGAGGGCAAGCTGATGGGGCTGGTGACGGCGCTCGCCACGCAGGCCGGGTGGCTGTACGGCGGCACGCTCATCACCGGGCTGATCGTGATCGCCCGGCGGATCCGGCTGGTGCACCGGCGACGGACGGCGGCCGGGGCCCGTCCGCCGGTGTGACAGCCGGGCCCCGCCCGGCTGTGCCCTAGTGTCCCGCCGCCCGCATCGCCGCCCCCACGATCCCCGCGTTGTTCTGCAGCTGCGCCGGGACGATCTCCGCCTTGATGCCCTCGATGTGGGGCAGGAACTTCTGTGACTTGCGGCTGACGCCGCCGCCGATGATGAACAGCTCCGGCGAGAACAGCATCTCGACGTGGGCGAGGTACTTGCGCACGCGGTGCACCGCCCAGTACTCCCACGTCATGTCGTGGTCCTCCCGGGCCTTGCTGGAGGCCCGCTTCTCCGCGTCGTGCCCGTCGAGCTCCAGGTGGCCCAGCTCCGTGTTGGGGACCAGGACGCCGTCGACGAAGACCGCGCTGCCGATGCCCGTGCCGAAGGTGAGCACGATCACCGTGCCCCGGCGGCCGCGGCCGGCGCCGAAGTGCATCTCGGCGACGCCCGCCGCGTCCGCGTCGTTCACCACCGTCACCGGCAGTCCGCCCAGCCGCTCGCCGAGCAGCACGCGCGCGTCGGTGTCGATCCAGCTGTCGTCGACGTTCGCCGCTGTCCGGATCGTGGCCGCGTCGGTGACCACGCCCGGGAACGTGACCCCGACCGGGCCCGTCCATCCGAAGTGGTCGACGACCTGCTTGACGCCGTCGGCCACCCCGTCGGGCGTGGCCGGTTGCGGGGTGAGGACCTTGTGGCGCTCCTGCGCCAGGTCGCCCTTGTCCAGGTCCACCGGGGCACCCTTGATCCCGGAACCGCCGATGTCCACGCCGAAGATCTGCATGGCCCTACGTTACGACGAGGGACTGACAGTCACTGGCCGGATGGCGATCCCCGCCCGGTGGCTCCCCGATCACTCCCCGGAACCCTCACCGGATCCGGCGCCGCGGCGCTCGGCGACCAGCGCCGTCGCCTCCTCGCGCAGGTCGCGGCGCAGCTCCTTGGGCAGCGAGAAGGTGATGGACTCCTCGGCCGCCTTGACGATCTCGACGTCCTCGAAGCCGCGCTGGGAGAGCCATTCCAGCACCTGCTCGACCAGGACCTCCGGGACGGAGGCGCCCGAGGTGACGCCGACCGTGGTGACACCCTCCAGCCAGGCCTCGTCGATCTCGTCGGCGAAGTCCACGAGGTACGCCGCGCGCGCCCCCGCGATCTTGGCGACCTCCACGAGCCGCTTGGAGTTGGAGGAGTTGCGGGAGCCGACCACGAGGACCAGGTCCGACTCGGCGCCCATCTGCTTCACGGCCAGCTGGCGGTTCTGCGTGGCGTAGCAGATGTCGTCGCTGGGCGGGGAGATGAGCTGCGGGAACTTCTCCTTCAGGGCGTCGACGGTCTCCATGGTCTCGTCGACGGACAGCGTGGTCTGGGAGAGCCAGACGACCTTGGACGGGTCGCGGACCTCGACCTTCTCGACATCGCCCGGGCCGTCGACGAGCTGGATGTGGTCGGGGGCCTCGCCGGAGGTGCCGATGACCTCCTCGTGGCCCTCGTGGCCGATCAGGAGGATGTCGTAGTCCTCGCCCGCGAAGCGGACGGCTTCCTTGTGGACCTTGGTGACCAGCGGGCAGGTGGCGTCGATGGTGGCGAGGCGGCCCTGCTCGGCCTCCTCGTGGACGACGGGGGCCACCCCGTGCGCGGAGAACATGACGATGTTGCCGGGCGGGACCTCCTCCGTCCGTTCGACGAAGATCGCGCCCTTCTTCTCCAGGGTCTGCACGACGTACTTGTTGTGGACGATCTCGTGCCGGACGTAGACCGGAGCGCCGTACTGCTCCAGCGCTTTCTCGACGGCGATCACGGCGCGGTCCACACCCGCGCAGTAGCCACGGGGGGCGGCGAGCAGGACACGGCGGCCAGGCGAAGCAGACATGCGTCCCATCGTAAGGCCGCGCCCGGCGGGTCGAAGATCGCGTCCGTGTGGAGTCCCCGGGAAGACTGGCGGGGCGCGATGTGAGTGACGGGTGCGAAGGCGGAGCACTGGGCCGAACGGCCAGGCCGGCGCCCGGGCCGGGTCCGGCAACCGGGAAACGGCGTCGCCGGGCGGTCGGCCGCGTTGTCGGCGGTGGCCACTACGCTCGCGGGCATGGCTGTGAACACGTCTCCGCAATCCCCGCTCCCCGTCGGTGAGGTGTCGCGGCTCATCGGGGGATGGATCGACCGGCTCGGGGCGGTGTGGGTCGAGGGACAGATCACGCAGTTGTCGCGGCGGCCGGGCGCCGGTGTGGTGTTCCTGACGCTGCGGGATCCCTCGTACGACATCTCCGTCAGCGTCACCTGCTACCGGCAGGTGTTCGACGCCGTCGCGGACGTGGTGAGCGAGGGCGCCCGGGTCGTCGTCCTGGCGAAGCCCGAGTGGTACGCCCCGCGGGGGCAGCTGTCGCTGCGGGCCGCCGAGATAAGGCCCGTCGGGGTCGGTGAGCTGCTGGCGCGGCTGGAGCAGCTGAAGAAGGCCCTCACGCGCGAGGGGCTCTTCGCGCCGGAGCGCAAGAAGCCGCTGCCCTTCCTGCCGCAGCTGATCGGGCTGGTCTGCGGACGGGCCTCGGCCGCCGAGCGGGACGTCCTGGAGAACGCCCGGCACCGCTGGCCCGCGGTGCGCTTCGAGGTGCGCAACGTCGCCGTGCAGGGAGTGCACGCCGTGCCGCAGGTCGTGCAGGCCGTGAAGGAGCTGGACGCGATCGAGGGCGTGGACGTGATCATCGTCGCGCGCGGTGGTGGCAGTGTGGAGGACCTGCTGCCGTTCTCCGACGAGCAGCTGATCCGGACGGTGGCCGAGTGCCGTACGCCCGTGGTGTCCGCGATCGGGCACGAGCCCGACAATCCCCTCCTCGACCACGTCGCCGACCTGCGCGCCTCCACCCCGACCGATGCCGCGAAGAAGGTCGTGCCGGACGTCGGCGAGGAGTACGAGCGCGTGCGGCTGCTGCGGGACCGGGCGCGGCGGTGCGTGGCGGCGCTGGTGGAGCGGGAGGAGCGCGGGCTGGCCCACGCGCTCGCGCGGCCGTCGATAGAGGATCCGCACCGGATGATCGACGAGCGCGCCGACCATGTGGCGGACCTGCTCGACCGGGGCCGGCGCTGTCTGCGGCACCAGCTCGACCGGGCCGACTCGGAGCTGACGCACACGCACGCGCGCGTGGTGGCCCTCTCCCCCGCCGCGACCCTGAAGCGCGGGTACGCCGTGCTCCAGAAGGCGGACGGGCACGCCGTCCGCGACCCCGGCGAGGTGACGGCCGGCGAGGCCCTGCGCGCGCGGGTCTCCGAGGGTGAGTTCTCCGTACGAGTGGACACATAGGGTGGGTGGATGACCAGCGAGGTTGACGAGACACCGGGCATGACCGAGGCGCTCGGGTACGAGCAGGCGCGGGACGAGCTGATCGAGGTCGTCCGCCGTCTGGAGGCGGGCGGTACGACGCTGGAGGAGTCCCTCGCGCTCTGGGAGCGCGGCGAGGAGCTGGCCAAGGTGTGCCGGCGCTGGCTGGAGGGGGCGCGGGCGCGCCTGGACGCGGCACTGGCGGAGGAGTCCGCGGACGAGGCGGACGCGGAGTAGCACGGGCCGTTCACTGTGAGGTGAGGCACGACACTCCGGATTTGGTTGAACGTTGAACTTTACTCGCGTACGGTCGGAGACATCAGACGTACCCGCTCAAGAAGGTTCAGAAGGTTCATCCATGTCTCTCGCCCTTGACCCCGCCGCGCAGGACCTGCTGTTCCGCGAGGCCCGCACCGCCAACACCTTCACCGACGAGCCGGTGACCGACGAGCAGGTGCAGGCGATCTACGACCTGGTCAAGTACGGCCCGACCGCCTTCAACCAGACCCCGCTGCGCATCACCCTGGTCCGCTCCCCCGAGGCCCGCGAGCGCCTGGTGCGGCACATGGCCGAGGGCAACCGGCCCAAGACGGCCGCCGCCCCGCTGGTCGCGATCCTCTCCGCGGACAACGAGTTCCACGAGGAGCTGCCGCACCTGTTCCCGGCCATGCCGCAGGTGAAGGACCTCTTCTTCGCCGAGCGCCCGGTCCGCGAGAACGCCGCCACACTGAACGCCGCCCTCCAGGCCGCGTACTTCATCGTCGGCGTCCGCGCCGCCGGTCTCGCCGCCGGCCCGATGACCGGCTTCGACTTCGAGGGCGTGCGCAAGGAGTTCCTGGACGACGACCACACCCCGCTGATGGTCGTCAACATCGGCCGGCCGGGCCCGGACGCCTGGTACCCGCGCTCCCCGCGCCTGGAGTTCGACCAGGTCGTCACGACCGTCTGACCGACGGACACGAGAAAGGCCCCCGGTACGCGCCGGGGGCCTTCTCCGTGTGCACTCCGCGTGCACGAAGCCTCACTCGGTCTTCAGTGCGTCCGCCATCTTCGTCAGTTGCGCGAACGACGCGGTGCCCGTCACGACCGTCGTCGAGCCCTTGGTGCCCTCCAGGACCAGCGCGTCGTACCGGCCGCCCTCGTAGCGGGTCCAGGTCCGGCCGTCGATCTTCTCGGTCTTCCCGGTCTCCCGTGCGCCCTGGGTCGTCTCGTCGACGAAGACGGGGCGCCGCTGCGTGGACTGCTCGACGGCCACGTACTCCCCCTCGGGGTCGTGGAAGCCGAGGTGCCAGGCGTCGAACTCGTCGCCCTGGAAACGGACGGAGGTCGCCTTCCACGCGTCGGGCAGGCCCTGGGGCGCGGCCACGGGGTACGAGGCGGCGCGGCGTGCCGTGAGCAGTTCGACCCGGTAATCGACGCGCTTGATGTCGGGCGCGCTGTCGTCGTGCGGGATGAAGAGGTATATGACGCCCGCCACGAGGACGATGACCCCCATGGAGAGGATCATGTCCCGCACCGTCTTCTGCTTGCCGTTCGTGCCTGCCACGCCCCCTATCGTCGCAGGTCTCCGGTGCGCTCATCCGTGGGGTCCCCTGCTCATTTTGCTGGCTCGGCGATAGAGTCGGGCGACAACACCCTCATCCGGCCGTCGTCGTACAGAAAGGTGCGCTCCGATGACCGAGAATCATCACTTGCCGTCCGAACTCGATGTGCCCTCCGAGGCCCCCGACCGCAACCTCGCCCTGGAGCTGGTCCGGGTGACCGAGGCGGCGGCGATGGCCGCGGGCCGTTGGGTCGGACGGGGTGACAAGAACGGCGCCGACGGTGCCGCGGTGCGTGCCATGCGGACCCTCGTCTCCACCGTCTCGATGAACGGCGTCGTCGTCATCGGCGAGGGCGAGAAGGACGAGGCCCCGATGCTCTTCAACGGAGAGCGCGTGGGCGACGGGACGGGACCCGAGTGCGACATCGCCGTCGACCCGATCGACGGCACCACGCTGACCGCGAAGGGCATGACGAACGCGATCGCGGTGCTGGCCGCGGCCGAGCGCGGGTCCATGTTCGACCCGTCCGCCGTCTTCTACATGGACAAGCTCGTCACCGGGCCCGAGGCGGCCGACTTCGTCGACATCAACGCGCCGGTGTCGGTGAACATCCGCCGGGTCGCCAAGGCCAAGCGGTCCGCGCCCGAGGACGTGACGGTGGTGATCCTCGACCGGCCGCGGCACGAGGGCATCATCAACGAGATCCGGGACACCGGTGCGCGCATCAAGCTGATCTCCGACGGCGACGTGGCCGGCTCGATCCTGGCGCTGCGGGAGGGCACCGGGGTGGATCTGCTGCTCGGCATCGGCGGTACGCCGGAGGGCATCATCTCGGCCTGTGCGGTGAAGTGCCTGGGCGGCACGATCCAGGGCAAGCTGTGGCCCAAGGACGACGAGGAGCGGCAGCGGGCGATCGACGCGGGGCACGATCTCGACCGGGTGCTGACGACCGAGGACCTGGTCACCGGGGAGAACGTGTTCTTCGTGGCGACCGGGATCACCGACGGGGAGCTGCTGCGGGGGGTTCGCTACCGGGCCGAGACCGCCACGACCGACTCGATCGTGATGCGGTCGCGGTCGGGGACGGTGCGGAGGATCAATTCCGAGCACCGGCTGAGCAAGCTGCGGGCCTACAGCGCGATCGACTTCGACAAGGGGAAGTAGCGCGTATCGGGGTGGGGGCTGCGGGGTGTTGGCGGCTGCGGGTCGTATGCGGCTTGTCGCGCCGTCCCCCGCGCCCCCGACTTGGGCAGCCAGCCCAGCGATGAAAGGGCGCCCCCGGTGCGGTGGGGGCGCCCTTTTCGTCGTGTGTGTCGGTCAGCCTGCCGCGGCTATCGTGCTCGCCGAGCGGGCCGCCTTCTTCAGTTCCAGGTCGCGGCGGCGGCGCCGGGCCAGGACCACGCGGCGTTCGGCGGCGGTGAGGCCGCCCCAGACGCCGTAGGGCTCGGGCTGGAGCAGGGCGTGCTCGCGGCATTCGACCATCACCGGGCAGCGGGCGCAGACCCGCTTCGCCGCCTCCTCCCGGGAGAGCCGGGCGGCGGTGGGCTCCTTGGATGGGGCGAAGAACAGCCCCGCCTCGTCACGCCGGCACACCGCCTCGGTGTGCCACGGGGCGTCTTGATCCCTGTCTCGCGCTGGCACCCGCGGGGCCGGAACGGCAGCTACCAGGGACGAATGCGGCGGTTGCAGCACGGTCTACTCCTGACGACGGCTTCGCGAGCGAGAGACGATGCAGCAAGGCCTACCCGCTGTGCGCGCGCCTATGCACTGAGTTCCGAAGCGCTGGTTTCGCCCCCGTTTTCGGGTTCCATGGAGCGGCGTCACCGGTGGACCGATTTGCTCCGGATCCCGATCGATTCGCGACTGTCAATGGTTCAGGTGTTTGCGCAAACTCTTGTCGACCTTGCGCTGCACCCGGTCGAGGATGTCCGCGACGACCTTGCCGCGCCGGGGCCTGGCCTCGATGCTGCCCAGGACGGCCCAGCCGTCGACGTAGACGATCGGGGCCTGAGGTTCGCCCGAGTCGAGCGTGTCCACCTCGAAGCTGCCGAGCACGCCGCCGCCCATGCCGCGCAGCGACACGTTCTCCGGGACGCGGATCTCGACACTGCCGAAGATCGAGAACGACTTGATCATGACCTGCTGGTGGTCGAAGAGCGCCTCGCTGAGGTCTATCTCGACACTGCCGAAGATCGCGTACGCGTGGATACGGCGGCCCGCGCGCCAGCGGCCCTTGCGGACGGCGCTGCTGAAGATCGCGACCACGTTGTCGTCCGGGTCGATCGGGATGGC
This sequence comes from Streptomyces sp. NPDC050164, assembly GCF_044459945.1. Lineage (NCBI taxonomy): Bacteria > Bacillati > Actinomycetota > Actinomycetes > Kitasatosporales > Streptomycetaceae > Streptomyces > Streptomyces sp. NPDC050164. The sequence goes on along the minus strand of NZ_JBITJK010000001.1, from coordinate 454,541 downwards.
GCCGGCGGTGGGGCGGTACGGGGCCGGGGCCGGCGAGGTGCCGGGGCTCTGGCGGTGGGCGGCGGGCAGGTCCCGTATGAAGACGTCCAGTTCGCCGACCGTCTTGGCGCGCAGTACCCCCTCGACGCGCTCCGCGTGCTCGTCCGCGGTGAGACGGCCCTCGGCGAGGGCGTCGTGCAGGATGTCGGCGATGCGGTCGCGCTCGGCGTCGGAGGCGCGGAGCTCGGAGACGGCGGGCGCGGTCTGCTTCTGAAGGTCCACGGCAGCAGCGTACCCAAACACGATAGATCGCGACACCCCCTGTGTCACGGCCGGGTGTGACGAACTGAGCCTTACCTCCGGCGAACTGAGCCTTACCTCACAAGCTCGCTGTCGGAGGCAGGTTCTACGCTGGTTGGCGCTCGCCAAAGGAGGCGGGCCGCCGTCTGTCGAGTGAGGAATGGGCGAGATGCCTGAGTTCGCGTACACCGATCTGCTCCCCCAGGGAGAGGACACCACGCCGTACCGGCTGGTGACGTCCGAGGGTGTCTCCACGGTCGAGGGGCCGGACGGGCGGACCTTCCTCAAGGTGGAGCCGGAGGCGCTGCGCAAGCTCGCCGAAGAGGCCATCCACGACATCCAGCACTACCTGCGCCCCGCCCACCTCGCGCAGCTGCGCCGCATCATCGACGACCCCGAGGCGTCCGGCAACGACAAGTTCGTGGCGCTGGACCTGCTGAAGAACGCGAACATCGCGGCGGCGGGCGTGCTGCCGATGTGCCAGGACACGGGCACGGCGATCGTGATGGGCAAGCGCGGGCAGAACGTGCTGACGGAGGGCCGCGACGAAGAGGCCCTGTCCCGCGGCATCTACGACGCGTACCAGAACCTCAACCTGCGCTACTCGCAGATGGCTCCGCTCACCATGTGGGAGGAGAAGAACACCGGCTCCAACCTTCCCGCGCAGATCGAGCTGTACGCGACCGACGGCGGCGCCTACAAGTTCCTGTTCATGGCGAAGGGCGGCGGCTCGGCCAACAAGTCGTTCCTGTACCAGGAGACGAAGGCTGTCCTGAACGAGTCCTCCATGATGAAGTTCCTGGAGGAGAAGATCCGTTCGCTGGGTACGGCGGCCTGCCCGCCGTACCACCTGGCGATCGTGGTCGGCGGTACGAGCGCCGAGTACGCGCTGAAGACCGCGAAGTACGCCTCCGCGCACTACCTGGACGAGATCCCGGCGGAGGGGTCGGCGCTCGGGCACGGCTTCCGGGACAAGGAGCTGGAGCAGAAGGTCTTCGAGCTGACGCAGGGGATCGGGATCGGGGCGCAGTTCGGCGGGAAGTACTTCTGCCACGACGTGCGCGTGGTGCGGTTGCCGCGGCACGGGGCGTCCTGCCCGGTCGCCATCGCGGTGTCCTGCTCCGCCGACCGTCAGGCCGTCGCGAGGATCACGGCCGAGGGTGTCTTCCTGGAGCAGCTGGAGACGGACCCGGCGCGGTTCCTGCCGGAGACGACGGACGAGCAGCTGGACGAGGCCGGTGACGTCGTGAAGATCGACCTGAACCAGCCGATGGAGACGATCCTGGCGGAGCTCACCAAGTACCCGGTGAAGACCCGGCTCTCCCTCACCGGTCCGCTCGTCGTCGCGCGTGACATCGCGCACGCCAAGATCAAGGAGCGGCTGGACGCGGGCGAGGAGATGCCGCAGTACCTGAAGGACCACCCGGTGTACTACGCGGGTCCGGCCAAGACGCCCGAGGGATACGCGTCGGGCTCCTTCGGTCCGACGACGGCCGGGCGGATGGACTCCTACGTCGAGCAGTTCCAGGCGGCGGGCGGGTCCAAGGTGATGCTGGCGAAGGGCAACCGCAGCAAGCAGGTCACGGACGCGTGCGCGTCGCACGGCGGCTTCTACCTGGGCTCCATCGGCGGACCGGCGGCCCGTCTCGCCCAGGACTGCATCAAGAAGGTCGAGGTCGTCGAGTACGAGGAGCTCGGCATGGAGGCCGTCTGGAAGATCGAGGTCGAGGACTTCCCGGCATTCATCGTCGTCGACGACAAGGGCAACGACTTCTTCCAGGATCCGGCGCCGGCGCCGACGTTCACGAGCATTCCGGTGCGGGGGCCGGGGCTGGCGTAGTGCCCGGGGTGCGGCGGGGGTGGTTTTCGCCCCCGCCGCCCCTACCCGTCCCATCCCAGGGGCTCCGCCCCTTCGACCCCGCCAGGGGGCTCCGCCCCCTGGGCCCCCGGCCTTTGCCCACCCACCGCCCGACACGGTCGGACAAGAGCCCCGGGCCCCGGCGGGGACTGCGTCCCCTGCACCCCTCATCGGCCCCACGTCCGTCGCGGGTCTCGGCGCCCCGCGCCCTTATGGGGTCCCCCGCGGCCTCATGGGTCTTCAGGCCCCCCGCCCTCATGGGGTCCTCGGCGCCCCATGGGTCTTCAGGCCCCCGCGCCCTCATGGGGCCCCCGGTACCCCCATGGGTCTTCAGGCCGCCCCCTCACGGAGCCCCCGGCACCCCCATGAGCCTTCAGGCCCCACCCCCACCCCCATGTGTCTTCCGGCCCCGCCGCCTCATGGGACTTCAGGGCCGCCCCGGCCCAGCGGCTCGGCGCCCCGGGCAGTCGGGCGCCTCATCGGCCGTCAGCCCCCCATTCGCCCCACCCAGGAACATCACCGCCCCCTCGATCGCTATAGCCGGTATGAGCGACGAATACCGCATCGAGCACGACTCCATGGGCGAAGTACGTGTCCCCGCCGACGCCAAGTGGCGGGCTCAGACGCAACGTGCTGTCGAGAACTTCCCGATTTCCGGGCAGCGGATCGAGCGGGCGCACATCGAGGCCCTGGCCCGCATCAAGGGGGCCGCGGCGCAGGTGAACGCGCGGCTCGGGGTGCTCGACGAGGACATCGCCGGGGCGATCCAGGAGGCGGCAGGAGAGGTCGCGGAGGGGAAGTGGGACGCGCATTTTCCCGTCGACGTGTTCCAGACCGGGTCCGGGACCTCGTCCAACATGAACACCAACGAGGTCATCGCCACCCTCGCCACCGAGCGGCTGGGCAAGAGCGTTCACCCGAACGACCACGTCAACGCCTCCCAGTCGTCCAACGACGTGTTTCCGTCCTCCATTCACATCGCCGCCACCGCCGCCGTCACCCGTGATCTGATTCCCGCCCTGGACCACCTCGCCGCCTCCCTGGAGCGCAAGGCCGAGGAGTTCTCCGATGTCGTGAAGTCGGGGCGGACCCACCTCATGGACGCCACGCCCGTGACGCTGGGGCAGGAGTTCGGCGGGTACGCCGCACAGGTGCGGTACGGGATCGAGCGGCTGGAGGCGTCCCTGCCCCGGCTCGCCGAACTGCCCCTCGGCGGCACGGCCGTAGGCACCGGTATCAACACCCCGCCCGGTTTCTCCGCCGCCGTGATCGAGGAGGTCGCCCATGCGACCGGGCTTCCCCTCACCGAGGCCCGGAACCACTTCGAGGCGCAGGGCGCCCGGGACGGCATCGTCGAGACCAGCGGGCAGCTGCGGACCATCGCGGTCGGGCTGACGAAGATCGCCAACGACCTGCGGTGGATGTCCTCCGGGCCGCGCACCGGCCTCGCCGAGATCGCCCTGCCCGACCTCCAGCCCGGCTCCTCGATCATGCCGGGCAAGGTGAATCCGGTCATTCCGGAGGCCGTGCTCATGGTGTGTGCGCAAGTCATCGGCAACGACGCCACCGTCGCCACCGCCGGCGCCGCCGGGAACTTCGAGCTCAACGTCATGCTGCCCGTTATCGCGAAGAACGTGCTGGAGTCGATCCGGCTGCTCGCAGGCGCCACGCGGCTGCTCGCCGACCGGACCGTCGACGGCATCACCGCCAACCGCGAACGGGCGCGGGAGTACGCCGAGTCCTCGCCCTCCGTCGTCACGCCGCTCAACAAGTACATCGGCTACGAGGAGGCCGCCAAGGTCGCCAAGAAGGCACTGGCCGAGCGGAAGACCATCCGTCAGGTCGTGCTGGACAGCGGGTACGTGGAGCGCGGGGACCTGACCCTGGAACAGCTCGACGAGGCCCTGGATGTCCTGCGGATGACGCACCCGTGACGGTTCGTCGAGCGAGTACGCCCGGCGCGTGAACCGTGACACGCGCCGCAGCGTCGTATGCCTATGGCACCTAATATCTGTGCATGGCAGACGGTGGAGCGGTGAGACGCGTGGAAACGGGTGGTGCGGCAGGCTTCTGGGAGCCCGGGAGCGAGATCCTGTGGCGGTACCGGGAGAACGGCGGCGCGCGTTTCCACATCGCGCGTCCCGTCACCGTCGTACGGGACGACGCGGAGCTGCTCGCCGTGTGGCTGGCGCCCGGCACGGAGTGCGTGCGGCCCGTGCTCGCCGACGGCACCCCCGTGCACCTGGAGCCGCTGGAATCCCGCTACACCAAGCCGCGGACCGTGCAGCGCGACCGCTGGTTCGGCACGGGCGTGCTGAAGCTGGCCCGGCCCGGCGAGCCCTGGTCGGTGTGGCTGTTCTGGGAGCCGGGCTGGCGGTTCAAGAACTGGTACGTGAACCTGGAGGAGCCGCTGGCCCGTTGGGAGGGCGGTGTGGACTCCGTCGACCACTTCCTGGACATCTCCGTGCACCCGGACCGCACTTGGCACTGGCGCGACGAGGACGAGTTCGCCCAGGCTCTGCGGGACGGGCTGATGGACGACCAGCAGGCCGAAAAGGTACGGGCGGCCGGGCGCGCCGCCGTGGAGGTGATCCGCGCCTGGGGGCCGCCGTTCTCGGAAGGCTGGCAGCACTGGCGCCCGGATCCGTCCTGGGCGGTACCGTCACTGCCGGAGGACTGGGATCGTACGTCCGTGCATGTGTCCTCATGAGACCCTTGCTGCGCCCCCGGGCAAGAAACGTAGGATCGTCCTCCGCAAGGGCGGGCGCGGTGGCAACTACGGGAGCACGCGCTGGGCTTGACAGATCGTCACCGAGGGGCGGCAGGACGTGAGCGAGGGGTACGAGGGCAACACCGGCAGGGCCTGCGCCACAGGCCCCCAGGACCGCAGACGGTCCACCGGTGGCACAGGAACAACCTCTGACCACGCGGGAATTCCGTTCCTGGGGCACGTAATCCGGGTATCGGAGTTTCGGCGGGACCAACTGCACCTCTGGCGTGCAGCCCCGGACGGATGGATTCGACACGCGTGACGGAGCAGCCGACCTCCTTCGAGCGCCCGCAGCCGGGCGTCGACCCCGCGGACCCCCGCGGGGCGCTCGTGCATACCTCGACACCGGCGCATGCGCCCGGTGCCGGCGCCTTACCGGTACAGGGCCGCTGCGGCGGCGACGTCAGCGCTCCGCTCACGACGGCGCACGCCACGCCGGGCACGTCGGAGCCGGGCACCTCCACGCCGTTCGGCAAGGGCAAGGACACCGTGAGCGACCCCGCCTCCGAGCATTCCCAGCCGGGTACCGAGCAGACCGCCGAGCGCGACACTCCTCGGCCTCGGCCCGCCCCCGAGGGCATTCCGGTCCAGCCGGCCGACGAACAGGACCGGCCGACGCCCGGTCCAGACGGGCAGGAGCGCCGCAGCGGCCAGAGTCTGCCGCCCGGCCGGCCCACGCCGATGCGGCGGGACGGCGACCGGCTGCGCTTCGTGGGTGCCGCCACGCGGCGGATCGCCCGCGGTATCGATCTCGACGAGATCGTGATGGGGCTGTGCCGGGCCACCGTGCCCACGTTCTCCGACGCGATCCTGGTCTATCTGCGCGACCCGCTGCCCGTCGGCGACGAGCGGCCCACCGGCCCGCTTGTGCTGCGGCTGCGCCGCACCGACCGGATACCGGCGGAGCGCGACACGGAGAACGGCTTCCTGCCGGCCGCGCAGCCCGAGCCGAACGAGCTGGACACGGTCGGCGCCGAGCTGTGCGAGGTGCGGCCCGGCAGCGCGCTGGCCGAGGTGCTGCGGGGCGTGCGCCCGGTTTTCACCGACGCCCCCGCGGCCCGTGCCGCGCTGCCCGAACTTCTCGGTGACGGCGGCGAGTTCGCCGTGCCGGACGGACAGCGCGCGATCCTCGCCCCGCTGCGCGGCCGGCGCCGGGTCATCGGTGCCGCCCTGTTCCTGCGCCGTCCCGAGCGCATCGCCTTCGAGCCGGACGACCTGCTGGTGGCCGCCCAGCTCGCCACGCACAGCGCCCTGGGCATCGACAAGGCCGTGCTGTACGGCCGCGAGGCCTACATCGCGGACGAGCTCCAGCGCACGATGCTGCCCGAGACGCTCCCCCGCCCCACCGGCGTGCGGCTCGCCTCGCGTTACCTGCCGGCCGCGGAGACCGCCCGGGTCGGCGGCGACTGGTACGACGCCATCCCGCTGCCGGGCAGCCGGGTCGCCCTGGTCGTCGGCGACGTCATGGGCCACTCCATGACCTCGGCCGCCATCATGGGCCAGCTGCGCACCACCGCGCAGACCCTCGCCGGTCTCGACCTGCCGCCGCAGGAGGTCCTGCACCACCTCGACGAACAGGCCCAGCGCCTCGGCGTGGACCGCATGGCGACCTGCCTGTACGCGGTCTACGACCCGGTATCGCACCGCATCACCATCGCCAACGCCGGCCATCCGCCGCCCGTCCTGCTCCACCTGGGCGGCCGGGCCGAGGTGCTGCGCGTGCCGGCCGGTGCCCCCATCGGGGTCGGCGGCGTCGACTTCGAGGCCGTGGAGCTGGACGCGCCCGCCGGCGCGACCCTGCTGCTGTACACCGACGGCCTGGTCGAGTCCCGGCTGCGGGACGTGTGGACCGGCATCGAGCAGCTGCGGGAGAAGCTCGCCGCGACCGCGCAGCTCACCGGGCCGGACCATCCGCCGCCCCTGGAAGCGCTGTGCGACGAGGTGCTCGACATGCTCGGCCCGGGCGACCGGGACGACGACATCGCGCTGCTGGCCGCCCGGTTCGACGGGATCGCGCCGAGCGATGTGGCGTACTGGTTCCTGGAGCCGGAGGACGCGGCACCCGGCCGGGCCCGCCGCCTGGCCCGCCGCGCGCTGTCGCGCTGGGGCATGGAGGAGCTCAGCGACTCCGTCGAGTTGCTCGTCAGCGAGGTCGTCACCAACGCCGTGCGCTACGCCTCCCGCCCGGTCACCCTCCGACTGCTGCGCACCGACGTGCTGCGCTGCGAGGTCGGCGACGACGTACCGCAGCTGCCGCGTCTGCGGCAGGCGCGCGCCACGGACGAGGGCGGGCGCGGGCTGTACCTGGTGAACCGGCTGGCACGGCGGTGGGGGGCGACGCGGCTGAGCACGGGCAAGGTGGTGTGGTTCGAGCTCAACCGCAGCTGACCCACCGGGGCAGTTGCCAAGGACGCCCCACCGAACCCGCAGTCGGCACGCGCCCGGCCCCGGGCAGGGGCGGCGAGCCTGCCGGCCAGAAGTTGCCACCGGCTTCCGGCAGGCGCCCGCCCCCATCCGGCGGACGCCTGCCGACCTGGTGAACGGCATGGCCGGGAGGGGACGACCCGGCTCTCCGCCCACGAGGCGGTCTGCCTCGCCCCCCGGCACGCCCATCGCGTCCGGCCGCCTCCGGTCACCGGCCGGTGCGTGCGAGAGGGCCGGGCCCCGGCTCTCTGGCCGGCGGTGTGGACCCGGCGGACAGCGGATCGTCCGTGTTCCACGGATGGCCGCGCGGCGGGCATGACCCGCCCCCCTGTTCGAGTGGCATTTGCGGCCTGCTGCGCAAGGCGCGTTGCGCTGCGGGATTCCGGCGCCTGGAATGACTCGCCAGTGCTCCTGAGGCCGAGCACCCACAGCCACACCCAGGAGGATGCATGCCCTCTGCCATTTTCCGCCGCGCCGTGACCGCCGGCGCCCTGACCGCCGCAGTGACCCTGTCGCTGACCACGACAGCCACGGCGGATGTCGGGGACGAAGACGTCGTGCGGGTCAAGTTCACCGGCATCACCGCGATCGACACGCAGGAGCGGTGGCTCGATCCAGGCGACAGCTGGGTCAGCTACCTGACCCTGTACACCCCCGAGAAGAAGTTCGCCGGCGATGCCAGCTCGCGGTGCACCGCCGTCGAAGCCAACGACAAGCGGCTGACAGCCCAGTGCACGCGGGTGCTCCGCCTGAAGCACGGGGAAATCACCCTCCACGACATGATCACCCGCGAGGGCGACAAGCCCGTCACGGCGAAGACCGCCATCGCGGGCGGCACGGGAATCTACAACGACGCCGAGGGAGAGGGCTACATCACCCTGGTGGGTGACCGCATCCTCTTCGATCTTTACGTCGATGACTGACCGGTGCGCCTCCCCCGGCGGCACGCCGGACGTTCCGCCGCACGACGGGTCCGTGCGCTCCGGCCACGCGGGGCGCTTCGCCCGGCAGGAACGAACTTCGTGGAATGACTCGCCCATGCTCCGGAATGCCTGGGGCACCCTGTTCGGCCTGGAGGTTCCGTGATCAGATCAGCTGTCCGTGGTGTTGCAGTCACCGCCCTCACCACGACGCTGGCCCTTCTTCCGACGCTGGCGCACGCCGAGGGGAAGGACAAGGACAACGACATCGAGAGGCTCGAGCTGACCGGCATCACCAAGCTCGACACATCGCCGTGGCGCCTCGTGGCGGGTGACAGCTGGACGACCCACCTGGCGCTGTACACCACGGAGAAGAAGGCGGGCAAGAAGCAGCTGCGGTACGCCGGTGACGGTGAGTCGGAGTGCAACGCGATCCGGGTCAACACCGAGCTCCTGACCAACCACAAGTGGCTGACGGCCCAGTGCACACGCGTTCTGCGCCTGAAGAAGGGGACGCTGACACTCAGCGACATGATCACGTACTACAGCCACAAGCGTGTGACGGCCAAGACCGCCATCATCGGCGGCACCGGCCATTACCGCTCCGCCTATGGTGACGGCTACATCACCCTGGACGGTCGGCACGTCCACCTGGAGCTCAACGTCGACGAATGACGCGGGGCACACTCCAACCGGTGCGGGGACGCGATTCGCGTCCCCGCACCGGCGTCATTTCAGCTGCCTTCATTCACTTCATTCACTGATGCCAGAGGTTTTCTCGATGAGACGGGTGAAAACGACGAGGGCTCCCAGCGCGGGAAGGAGGCTCGCCAGCGTCCACAGGATGCAGAATCCCGCTGCCGCCCCGGCCATCATGCGCAAAATCGTCGGGGCATCCTCGGAAATTCCGGCCACGATCAGCAGGAAAATAGTGGACAACACTCCCATGGCGATAATGGTGAAGAACGGCCACAGGTAATTAGTGATGGGCAGAATGCGCGCTTTTCTTGCTTTCCGCAGAAAAGTGTTGTCGCAGGCACGGGTGATCATCGCCAGGATGGCGAACACGGCCCCGATGATGACACCCACCATGGAGACGGCGACGCCCAGCACCTCATGCAGCGGCAAGTCGTCGTCATGACCGAGCCAGGCTCCCCCCGCCCCGCCGAGGATCGCCCCCAGCGGCTCCCCCCACCACCAACTCCTCAGACTCACGTGCACGAGACTCGTGAACTCCTTGAAGTACTTGTCGCCCAGGGTGCGCCCACTGGGTTCCTCCGGGTACGAGTCGAAGTCTGTCCGCTTTTCCGTGCCCATCAAAGCCCCACCCACTGGCGGCCGCTTTCACCGAGCCGCCCTGTGCGGCTCCGTCTTTGTAGCACCAACCTCCTTACGGACTGCGCAAGAGGCCGTCACCGTCGTCCCTGTGATTTTCTGCTTCTCTTCTCGATCCATACGCACTCATGTCCCGTATGGCGTCGTACAGCGAAGCGCAGCGCTCATCGGACGTTTCCGTCTCCGGCTCGGCTTCCGAAATCCCGGCAGCACGATCGAGACGGGTCAGGGGGATCTTCGGGTTGAAGTCGCGCGTGCCGACATCGCGTTCGCCGAGCTCTCGAAGAGAATTGTCCATCGCTCGTGCACCTTCCATGTGCGTGCCGGCCGGCACACCGGGAACGGGACTGAAGCATGCGCTCAACCATAAGCCGGTGCCGTTGACCGGGCCCGTCATGGTGACATTCGGGTGAACATCGAGTGAACTTCCCGCTCCGCCCGGCACGAGGAGGGCGCCCGGTGTGCACCGGGCGCCCTCCCGCCTTCCCTACCCCTCGTCGCCCGGCTTGACCGGGTCGAACGGGTCGCCGCCGCCGCCGTCGTCCGGCGGTGTCGTCTCCGGGGACGTCGGCGGAGTGAAGGTGGGCGGTGTCGTCGACGGAGTCGGCGGCGGTGAGCTGCTCGGCTGCTCCGTCGTCGGCGGCGGTGACGACGACGACGGCTCCTCGGTCGTCGGCTCCTGCGTCGGCTCCTTGGTCGGCTCCCGCGTGGGGGTCGGCGTCCAGGTCGGCTTGACCGCCGCGCCCTGCTGGGTGTCCAGCTCGAACTTGCTGACGTCGCCCATCACGCCGAAGGTGTACGCCGCCCAGATCTGCGCCGGGAAGCCACCGCCGTTGACCCGGGGCTCGCCGCCCGCCTTGTACATCGGGACCTGGGCGTGGGTCTTGGCGTCCTCGCCGAACAGGCCGACGGAGGTGACCAGGTTCGGTGTGTAGCCGGTGAACCAGGCCGACTTGTTGTTGTCGGACGTACCCGTCTTGCCCGCGACCTGCTGGCCGTCGCGCTTGGGGTTGTTGCGCACGGACGCCTGCGCCGTACCGTCGTCGACCACGCCGGTCAGCACCGAGGTCACCGAGTCGGCGGCCTCGCGGGTGATGGCCCGGTCGCCGACCGGGTCGGGCATGGTGACCGCCTTGTTCAGGTGCTCCGCCGACTTCACGAGGGCCGGGGTGACCTTCTTGCCGTGGTTGGCGAGGGTCGCGTAGACACCCGCCATATCCAGGGGGCTCGCGCCCATGCTGCCCAGGGTCTGGGCGGGCACGGCCTCCATGTTCTTGGTGTCCATGCCGAGCTTGCCGGCGACGTCCACCACGTTGGTCATGCCGACGTCGACGCCCATCTGCGCGAAGACGGAGTTGACGGACTTGTTCATCGCCGTCTGGACGGTGATCTTCCCGTAGTTCTCGTCGTCCTCGTTCTCGGGGGCGAAGCCGACCTTGCTGCCGTTTTCCACGACCTGGCGCTTGCTCGTGCCGTCGTAGATCGTGTTGGCGGTGATCGGCTTGCCGTCCTGCGTCTTGGCCTGCTCGTCCAGGGCCGCGGCGAGGATGACCGGCTTGAAGGTGGAGGCGGGCTGGTAGTCGGAGCGGGTGGCGTTGTTGGTGTAGTGCTTGAAGTAGTCCACGCCGCCGTACATCGCGACCACGGCGCCCGTCTTCGGGTTCACGGACGCGGCACCGGCCTGGACGTCCCCGTCGACCTTGCGCTTGTCCGGATCGAGCTTGCTGGTCAGCTGCTGCTTGACGGACTTCTCCAGCGCCGCCTGCTTCTTCTTGTCGATGTTGAGCGTGACGGTCCAGCCGCCGGCGCTGACCATCGCCTCGGCTTCCTTGGTGCTGCCCGCGGTGCCCTCGGCGACGAGCTGCTTCTCCAGCGCCGCGTTGGCCGCGTTGACCAGGTAGCCCTTCTGGCCCTCCATGCCGGGAGCGGGCCTGGGCTCCTTCGGCACCGGGAACTTCATGGCGTCACGCTCGGACTGGCTCAGCCAGCCCTCCTCGACCATGTTGTTCAGGACGTAGTTCCAGCGGGCCTTCACCAACTTCTTGCCCGTCGGGGAGGCGACCGCCCAGTCGTACTCGCTCGGGGCCTGGAGCAGCGCGGCGAGGTAGGCGCCCTGCGCGACCGTGAGGTCCTCGGCGTCGGTGCGGTAGTAGGCCTGGGCGGCGGCCTGGATGCCGTAGGCGTTGCGGCCGTAGTAACTGGTGTTGATGTAGCCGGCGAGGATGTAGTCCTTGGACTTCTCCCGGTCCAGCTTCAGCGAGATGACCAGTTCCTTCAGCTTGCGCGAGACGGTCTGTTCCTGCGTCAGGTAGTAGTTCTTGACGTACTGCTGGGTGATCGTCGAACCGCCCTGCGCGCCCCTGCCCGAGAGCGTGTTGAGCAGGCCGCGGGCGGTGCCCTTGAGGTCGACGCCGGCGTCCTTGTAGAAGGTCTTGTTCTCGGCTGCGACGAAGGTGAGCCGCACGTCCTTGGGGACCCTGGACAGATCGACGACCTCGCGGTTGACCTTGCCGTCGCGGGCCATGATCGTGCCGTCGCCGTACTTGTAGATGTTGCTCTGCCGCTTGGCGTCGGCGTTCCCCTCGGGGATGTCGATCACCATGTACAGCACGATGAAGGCGCCCATGCCGAGCAGGCACAGGCCGAAGAAGGTGCCGAGGAGCTTCTTCCAGGTGAAGAGCCTGCGTATGCCGCTCTTCCCGGCCGCGCCCGACGAACGGCGGCGCTTGGGTGCCGCCCGGCGCCCACCGCGCTGTCGGGCGCGTCTCTCTTCCGCTCGTCCCATGGGTCCGATCCGCTCCGCTTCGTTCATGTGTGCTCACATGTCACACGGGTTCGCCGCTCAGGTCAGCTCAGAAAGCTAACACCGGGAGATATGAGATAGGGCTGCCGATCCAGCCCTTTGCGGGCGTGACAATCAGCACCCATCCCAACGGAACCGACGTTCGAGACACGCGTAGGGTTGCCATGGCGGGAAAAAGTGATATCACTTAGATAGATGGAAGCTATGCAGGTGTGGCTTCCCTGGAGGAACGGGGGATCACCCATGTCCACACACCAACCGCAGGTCACCGCCGACGTGCCCGAGATGCCGGCGCCCCGCGTGCGGGAGGTCGCCGCGCACAGCATCGGCGGCGGACTCGCCCTGCTGCTCGGCCTGCTCGGTCTGCTGGCCGGCGCCGGGCTGATCACGGCCGCCACCTCGGTCGACGGGGGCGGGGCGAAGGCCGCCCTGATCATCGGCGGCATCCTGGTCGGGCTCGCGGCGTTCCTGGCCATGTGCGGGCTGAACATGGTGGCGCCCGGCGAGGCCCGGGTCGTCCAGCTCTTCGGCCGCTACCGCGGGACGATCCGGCAGGACGGCCTGCGCTGGGTGAACCCCCTCACCTCGCGCACCAAGATCTCGACGCGCGTCCGCAACCACGAGACCGCCGTCCTGAAGGTCAACGACGCCTACGGCAACCCGATCGAGCTCGCCGCGGTCGTGGTGTGGCGGGTCGAGGACACCGCGCAGGCCGTCTTCGAGGTGGACGACTACGTCGAGTTCGTCTCCACGCAGACCGAGGCGGCCGTGCGGCACATCGCCATCGAGTACCCCTACGACGCCCACGAGGAGGACGGCCTCTCGCTGCGCGGCAACGCCGAGGAGATCACCGAGAAGCTCGCGGTCGAACTGCACGCGCGCGTGGAGGCGGCCGGGGTGCAGATCATCGAGTCGCGTTTCACGCACCTCGCGTACGCCCCCGAGATCGCCTCGGCGATGCTCCAGCGGCAGCAGGCCGGAGCGGTCGTCGCGGCCCGGCGGCAGATCGTGGACGGGGCGGTGGGCATGGTCGAGGCCGCGATCGCCCGGATCACCGAGCGGGACATCGTGGAGCTGGACTCCGAGCGCAAGGCGGCGATGGTCTCCAACCTCATGGTCGTGCTGTGCGGTGACCGCGCCGCGCAGCCGGTCCTCAACACCGGGACCCTGTACCAGTGACGGTGCCTTCCGAGGGTCCGGGTTCGCAGCGCCGGCCGCAGCAGCAGCGCAAGCAGGTGCTGCTGCGGCTGGACCCGGCGGTGTACGAGGCGCTGGCGCGGTGGGCCGGGGACGAGCTGCGGTCGGCCAACGCGCAGATCGAGTTCCTGTTGCGGAAGGCGCTGGCCGAAGCGGGGCGCCTGCCGCGGGAGACCGGGCCGCTGCCCCGGCGCGGGCGACCGCCCGGGGGCTCCCCTCCCAGGCCCCCGTCGGCCTGAACGGCCTCACCCTCAGGCGTCGGGATGGGGACTGCTGCCCGGCCCCGCGGTGGAAAGCCGCTGTTGCAAAACCGTGACAACCACGCCCGACCTGCGCTTCCACACACCCGGCCATGACCTGGACACACACCGCGTATACATCATGCGTATACACCCCGTGTACAGTCCCGGTCATGTCCATTGGTCACGCTCTCCTGGGACTCCTGGAGTCCGGCCCGCGTCACGGTTACGACCTGAAGCGGGCCTTCGACGAGAAGTTCGGTCACGACCGGCCCCTGCACTACGGCCAGGTCTACTCGACGATGTCCCGGCTGCTGAAGAACGGGCTCGTCGAGGTCGACGGCATCGAGGCGGGCGGCGGGCCCGAGCGCAAGCGGTACGCGATCACCGAGGCCGGTATCACCGACGTCGCGCGCTGGCTCACCACGCCGGAGAAGCCGGAGCCGTACCTCCAGTCGACCCTGTACACCAAGGTCGTCCTCGCGCTGCTCACGGAGCGGAACGCGGGCGACGTCCTCGACACGCAGCGCTCGGAGCATCTGCGCAGCATGCGGATCCTGACCGACCGCAAGCGCAAGGGCGACCTCGCCGACCAGCTCATCTGCGACCACGCGCTGTTCCACTTGGAGGCGGACCTGCGCTGGCTGGAGCTGACCGCGGCGCGCCTCGACAAGCTGCGTGAGGCGGTGTCCGCATGAGCTTTCCTCCCGGCTCCCTGCTCACCGCCGAGAACCTGTGCAAGGCCTACGGGCCGACTTCCGCGCTCGACGGCGCCGAGTTCTCCATCCACCCCGGTGAGGTCGTCGCCGTGATGGGCCCCTCCGGGTCCGGGAAGTCGACGCTGCTGCACTGCCTCGCCGGAATCGTGACGCCGGACTCCGGGTCGATCACGTACAACGGACGCGACCTGGCGACCATGAGCGACGCCAAACGCAGCGCCTTGCGCCGGTCCGAGTTCGGCTTCGTCTTCCAGTTCGGTCAGCTGGTGCCCGAGCTGACCTGCGTGGAGAACGTGGCACTGCCGCTGCGGCTGAACGGCACCTCCCGCAAGGAGGCCGAGCGGGCCGCCCTCAGCTGGATGGAACGGCTCGAGGTCGATCACCTGCGCAAGCAGCGGCCCGGCGAGGTGTCCGGTGGTCAGGGACAGCGGGTCGCCGTCGCGCGGGCGCTGGTCACCAACCCGCGGGTGCTGTTCGCCGACGAGCCGACCGGCGCGCTCGACTCCCTCAACGGCGAGCGCGTGATGGGGCTGCTGACGGAAGCCGCCCGGTCCACCAACGCGGCGGTCGTGCTGGTCACGCACGAGGCGCGGGTCGCCGCGTACTCCGACCGCGAGATCGTCGTACGGGACGGCAAGTCCCGGGACATGGAACGCGCCATATGAACGCGCGCCAGTGGTCTCGCGACCTGGGCATGGGAGCCAGGTTCGCCTTCGCCGGCGGGCGGGAGGGGTGGACGCGGATGCTGCTCACCGCCGTCGGCGTGGGGCTCGGCGTGGCACTGCTGCTGCTCACCACCGCGGTCCCGAACGCGCTGGCCGTCCGGCACGACCGGGAGGAGGCGCGCACCGACCTCACGTACAACAACCCGCCGATGCGGAAAGCGGACGACACGCTGGTGGTCGGCGAGGCCAGGACGACCTTCCGCGACAAGGAGGTGCGCGGGCGGGAGTTGCAGCCCGACGGCCCCAAGGCGCCCTTGCCGCCGGGGGTCTCGGAGCTCCCGGCAGTGGGCGAGATGGTGGTCTCCCCCGCGCTGAAGCGGCTGCTGGAGTCCGGCGAGGGGAAGCTGCTGCGGGAGCGGCTGGCGGACCGGATCGTCGGCACCATCGCCGAGCCCGGACTGATCGGTTCCCAGGAACTCGCCTTCTACCGCGGCGCCGACAACCTCGTGGTCAAGGAGGGGTACGGCCTGGTCGCCCGCATCGACCGGTTCGGCGACCCCCATCCGACCCCGGAGAAGACGGACCCCGTCCTGGTCCTGCTCGTCCTCGTCGTGTTCCTGGTGCTGCTGATGCCCGTCGGTGTCTTCATCGCCGCGGCCGTGCGGTTCGGCGGCGAGCGCCGGGACCGGCGACTCGCGGCCCTACGGCTGGTGGGCTCGGACACCCGGATGAC
Source organism: Streptomyces sp. NPDC050164 (assembly GCF_044459945.1). Classification (NCBI taxonomy): domain Bacteria; kingdom Bacillati; phylum Actinomycetota; class Actinomycetes; order Kitasatosporales; family Streptomycetaceae; genus Streptomyces; species Streptomyces sp. NPDC050164. Next base: position 438,599 of record NZ_JBITJK010000001.1, on the reverse strand, counting down.
CCGGCGGATCGCCGCGGGCGAGGCCCTCGCCGGCGCCGTGGCGGGCCTGGTCCTCGGCACGGTCTTCTTCCTGATCGCCCGGGACATGGCCGGCTCCGTGGACCTGTTCGACGTGAGCGTGTTCCCGAGCTATCTGACTCCCTCCCCGCTGCTCGCCCTGCTGGTCGCGGTCGCGGTCCCCGCGGCCGCCGTGCTGGTCACCCTGTTCGCGCTGCGGGGCGTGGTGATCGAGCCGCTCGGCGTGGTGCGCACCGCGAAGCCCCCACGGCGTCGGCTGTGGTGGCGGCTGCTGCTGCCGCTGGGCGGGCTCGGACTGCTCTCCCCGATGATCGGCAACGGCCGGCACAGCGGGGAGTTCAACCAGTACCAGGTCACCGGTGGCGTCCTGTTGCTCCTCGTCGGGGTGACCGCGCTGCTGCCGTGGGTCGTGGAGACGGTCGTGAGCCGACTCGACTCCGGCGGGGTCGCCTGGCAACTGGCCGTCCGCCGACTTCAGTTGAGCAGCGGCACGGCCGCCCGCATGGTCAACGGCATCGCGGTCGCGGTGGCGGGCGCCATCGCCCTGCAGATGCTGTTCTCCGGGCTGGGGGGCCAGTACACCAGGCACTCCGCCAACGACCTCACCCGGGCCCAGATGGGGGCGACCCTGCCGGACGAGGTCCCGCTCGCCCGGGCGGCGGCCGATTTCAAGGCGACCAAGGGCGTCGAGAAGGTCTACGCCTACGACGAGGGCTTCATCGCCGACCGACGCGAGAACTCCGACTACTCCGCCCAGGTCACCATCGCCGACTGCGCGTCCCTGCGCCAGGTGGCTTCCCTCCCCTCCTGCCAGGACGGTGACTCCTTCGTCGTCCGGGGTGGCGACGACGACGAGGCGGCGCCCGGCATGTCCGAGCCCGGCAGCACGCTGTGGTTCGACTCGATCGACGACGAGTTCGTTCACAGGCCGGCGCCCTGGACCGTACCGGCCGACGTGAAGCAGGCGCGGTCGATCAAGGACCCGACCGGGTACAAGCGCAGCGGTTTCCTGCTGACGCCGGGCGCGCTGCCGTCGGGCGCCGCGCGGGGCGTCTCCGGGCACGTCTACCTCGCGCTCGACCAGGGGATGGCGAACGCGCCCGAGTACGCACGGAACACGGCCCGCCGTCTCGGCCTGCCCACCGATCCGACGACGTGGGTGTCCAGCAAGCGCACGGAGACCTACGACTCCATCCGCACCGGCCTGTTCGTCGGCGCCGCGTGCGTGCTGGCGCTGATCGGCGCGAGTCTGCTGGTGTCGCAGCTGGAGCAGCTGCGCGAGCGCCGCAGGCTGCTGTCGTCGCTGATCGCCTTCGGCACCCGGCGCCGCACGCTGACGCTGTCCGTGCTGTGGCAGACGGCGATCCCGATCGGTCTCGGACTGGTGGTGGCCACGGCGGTCGGGCTCACACTGGGCGCGGTGCTGCTGAAGATGACGGACCAACCGCTGGGCGTGGACTGGGAGAGCGTGCTGTCGATGACCGGCATCGGCGCCGGTGTCGTTCTCGTGGTGACCCTGCTGAGCCTGCCGCCGCTGCTGAAGCTGATGCGGCCGGACGGCCTGCGGACCGAGTAGAACGCCGCAAGGGCCGCGTCACGCCTCCTGGTCCAGGACCCGTACGGGCAACGGCCGCAGCGCCTCCCGCAGTGCGGCCGCCAGTTCCTCGTACTCGGCGCCGCGCGCGGCCCCGGCCCGCATCGCCAGAGCGACCCGGCGGGTGGGGGCCGGGTCGGTGAAGTACCCGGTGAGGAGCTGGCTGCTGCGGGAGATCTCGACCTTGAGGGCGGTGCGCGGCAGCAGCGTGACGCCGAGCCCGCCCGCGACGAGCTGCACCAGTGTGGACAGCCCGGCGGCGGTCGTGGTGACCGGCGCGTCGTCGCGGCCGGCCTCCCGGCAGATGTCGAGTGCCTGGTCGCGCAGGCAGTGCCCCTCGTCCAGCAGCAGCAGGTTCAGCTCGCGCAGCGCCTCGCGCGGAATGCCCTCGCGGCCGCCGAGCCAGTGGTCGAGCGGCGTGACGAGCACGAAGTCCTCGTCGAACAGCGGCAGTTCGGCCACACCCGGCACGCCCAGCGGCACGGCGAGCAGCAGCAGGTCGAGCCGGCCGTTGGTGAGGCCGTCGAGCAGGTTGGCGGTCTGCTCCTCGTGCACCTGGAGATCGAGGTGCGGATACCGGTCGTGGACGAGCCGCAGCACGGTGGGCAGCAGATACGGCGCCACGGTCGGGATGACCCCCAGCCGCAGCACTCCCGTGAACGGGGCCCGGACCGCCTCGGCCTCCTCCATGAGGGCGCCCATCTCGGCCAGCACCGCCTTGGCCCGTACGGCGATCCGCTCGCCCTCGGGTGAGAGCAGCACCTTGCGCGTCGTACGCTCCAGGAGCGTCACTCCAAGTGTCTCCTCCAGCGCCGAGACGGCCCCCGAGAGGGAGGGCTGGCTCATGCCGATCGCCCCGGCGGCGTCCCGGAAGTGCAGGCGCTCGGCGACGGCTGCGAAGGCCCGCAGCTGGGCGAGGCTGGGCTGCCTGCGCTTATTACCCACAGTCACTGATAACTACCTCCGATCAACCCGACCGAGTGTAGCTATTTCCGTAATCAATCCTCCCTGTGCCAACATCAATAACGTCCAACCCATGGGAAACACCCGCAATCCGGGTGTTTCTTCGCTGCAAGGAGAGTGTGTGCTCACCGTCGGTGACAAGTTCCCCGAGTTCGATCTGACCGCCTGCGTCTCGCTGGAGAAGGGCAAGGAGTTCCAGCAGATCAACCACAAGACCTACGAGGGTCAGTGGAAGGTCGTCTTCGCGTGGCCCAAGGACTTCACCTTCGTGTGCCCCACCGAGATCGCCGCCTTCGGCAAGCTGAACGACGAGTTCGCCGACCGCGACGCCCAGGTCCTCGGCTTCTCCGGCGACTCCGAGTTCGTCCACCACGCCTGGCGCAAGGACCACGACGACCTGCGCGACCTGCCGTTCCCGATGATGGCCGACCCCAAGCACGAGCTCATGCGCGACCTCGGCATCGAGGACGAGGACGGCTTCGCCAAGCGCGCGGTGTTCATCGTGGACCAGAACAACGAGATCCAGTTCTCGATGGTGACCGCGGGTTCGGTCGGCCGTAACCCGAAGGAGGTCCTGCGGGTCCTGGACGCGCTCCAGACGGACGAGCTGTGCCCCTGCAACTGGTCGAAGGGCGACGAGACCCTCGACCCCGTCAAGCTGCTGGCTGGTGAGTGAGGCATGTCCCTCGACTCCCTGAAGTCCCGCGTACCGGACTACGCCAAGGACCTGAAGCTCAACCTGGGCTCGGTCATCGGCAACTCCGACCTGCCGGCCCAGCAGCTGTGGGGCACGGTGCTGGCGACCGCGATCGCCTCGCGCTCCCCGATCGTGCTGCGCGAGCTGGAGCCGGAGGCGAAGGCGAACCTGTCGCCGGAGGCGTACACGGCCGCCAAGTCCGCCGCCGCGGTGATGGCGATGAACAACGTCTTCTACCGCACGCGGCACCTCCTTACGGACCACGAGTACGGCAACCTGCGCGCGGGCCTGCGGATGAACGTCATCGGCAACCCCGGCGTCGACAAGGTCGACTTCGAGCTGTGGTCCTTCGCGGTCTCCGCCATCAACGGCTGCGGCATGTGCCTCGACTCCCACGAGCAGGTCCTCCGCAAGGCCGGCCTCGACCGCGAGGTCGTCCAGGAGGCGTTCAAGATCGCGTCCGTGATCCAGGCGGTCGGCGTGACGCTGGACGCCGAGGCGGTGCTGTCCGAGTAACCCTCGGCTGTCCGCCACGAGTTACAGGGCCCCGCCCACCGACAGGTGGGCGGGGCCCTGTTGCCTTTCGAGCCAGGCGTCTTCTCCGACCGCTTCGGGCAGCGGGTGGGCATAGCTGGGGTCCAAGGGGCGGAGCCCCCTGGGAGGCCCGGGCTACTCCGACGGCACCTCGGAAGTGCCGGGCTGCTCCGCCGCCCCCGCTGCTGTCGCCCCGCGAGGCCGCACCGAATGCCGCAACGCCGACTGCCGCGAATACGCCCGCAGATACCCCGCCACCGTGTTCGTCACAGCCACCAACGGCACGGCGACCACCGCACCCCCGATCCCGGCCATCATCCCCCCGCACGCCACCGACAGCACCACAGCCAGCGGATGCACCCGCACCGCCCGCCCCAGAATGAACGGCTGCAGGATGTGGCCCTCGATCTGCTGCACCGCCAGCACCACCGCCAGCGTCATGACAGCCGTGAACACCCCCTGGGTGACCAGCGCGACCACCACCGCCAGCGCCCCGGACACCACCGCACCCACCAGCGGGATGAACGCGAACAGGAAGATGAACACCGCCAGCGGCACGGCCATCGGCACATCGAGGAAGTAGATCCCCAGCCCGATGAAGATCGCGTCGATCAGCGCGACGATCACCGTGCCCCGCACATACGCCGTCAGCGTCCGCCACGCCGCGGGCCCGGCCCCGGCCACGCCCGGCCGCGCCGCCGCCGGCACCAGCTTCAGCGTCCACTGCCAGATCCGCTTGCCGTCGTAGAGCAGGAACAGCGTCGAGAACGCCGCCAGCAAAATCCCCGTCAGCGCCTCGACGACGACCGTCACGCCCTCCAGACCGGCCGAGGTGATCTGGTCGGTGTTCGCGCCGACCGCCTCCCGCAGGTTCTTGGCGATCTCGTTGATCTGTTTGTCCGTGACGTGGAACGGGCTGTTCAGCAGCCAGTTCCGCAACTCGTCGATGCCGTCCTGGATCTGGCCCGAGAGGTCGTCGATGTTCTCCATGACCTGCCAGGTCACGAACCAGCCGATCAGCCCCATGACGACGAAGCCGAGGATCGCGGTCAGCGCCGTGGCCGGCCCACGCGGCACCCCCAGCCGCCGCAGCCGCGCCACCGCCGGCTGGAGAAGCGCGGTGATGAGCAGTGCGCTCGCGAACGCCAGCACCACCAGCTGGACGGCGCTGATGATCCGCATCAGCACCCACAGCGTGCCCGCGAGGACGAGCAGCCGCCAGCCGGCCTCCGCCGCGACCCGCACCCCCCACGGCACGGCCAGCGCGGGATCGGGCCGGGCGGGAACGTCGGGCGCGTAGTCCGGGGGCGGCGGCACCTGTTCGTCGGACGACGTCCGGGACTCGGTCTCGTCCCGCTCCCGTTCGGCCTCGGCGCGGCGTTCGTTCCACCGTTCGCTCATCTCGGTCAGTCCGGCACCGAGCCGGCCGAGCCACCCTGGCACTCGCGACATGATCCGTCCTTTTCCCCCGTCTCTCCGCACCACTCCCCCACCTGGAGTCGTCCGTCAAGACCGTACATGGCGCGAGCCCCTCACCGTACGACGGTGAGGGGCTCGCGCTGAGGAGTGGCTGCGGCTCAGGGCCGCGGGCTCAGTACCAGTTGTTGGCCTGCCAGAACGACCAGGCATCACACGGGCTGCCGTAGCGGTCGTTCATGTAGTTCAGGCCCCACTTGATCTGGGTGGCCGGATTGGTCCGCCAGTCGGCACCGACGGACGACATCTTGGAACCGGGCAGCGCCTGGAACATGCCGTAGGCCCCGGAGGAAGGATTGACCGCCTTGTAGTTCCAGTCGGACTCGTGGTCCACGATGTTGCTGAAGCACTGGAACTGACCCGCCGGCACCATCTGCCGCGCCATCGCCTGGATCTGCGCGATGGTGTAGGAGGTCGCGACGGGGAAGTCGGAGATGTCCTTGGAACGGCTGGCGGCCTCCTTGGCCTCCGCGCGCTCCTTGGCGGCCTTCTCGGCCGCGGCGGCCTTCTCGGCGGCTTCCTTCTTCTTGGCGATGGCCGTCTCGGCGGCAGCCTTGCGGGCGGCCTCCTCGGCGTCCTTCTTCGCGCTCGCGTCAGCGGCGATGGCCTGTGCGTCGGCCTGCTGGGTCAGCGACGCCGTCTGCACCTGGGCCTGCTGGCCCGCGGGGATGTCCGCGAGCAGCGTGGTGCCGCTGGCCGTCGCTTCGGCGTCGTTGTTCTGCGCGGTGCTGCCAGAGGCAACGCCGACGACGCTTCCGACAGCGGTGACCGCCGTGGCCGAAGCCACTGCGAATCCCCGGACCGAGATCCGGCTCACACGGTTTTCCTTCCAGCATCGCCCGCTTCGGTGACCCTCGCGGACGCAATCGTGCCCCTGGCACTGGCCTCCCCAACTGCGGGGTCACGGGAGGCGCGGGCCCGGTGGGCAACTCCCGCGTGGGGAGTGCCGCGTAGTGCTCGGGCGGCATACGACATCGCTATGCAGTTGACGCTGTGCTTTTAGTGGTGCCGTACCGCTGGGGGTACAGGTGTGTCGTATGCGGGGCCTGACAGGAGTGAGACTCTGCCGTAACCCGACGGGGCAAGGCAATTCCCAGTTGCGTGTGAAAGCTCACATCCCGTTTGACGCGGGAGATTCACAGGAACTGCCACATGCGAAGGCGCCGCCCGGCTAGGCTCTTCGCCTTTCCGGACGGCGCCAACTACTGCGTAACCGCCCCCGCTTAGGGCATGACGGTCAGATCTGCCCGTCTTCGAGCATTTCGGTCACAAGGGCGGCGATCTGCGACCTCTCGGACCGGGTCAGGGTCACATGCGCGAACAGCGGATGCCCCTTCAGCTTCTCGACGACGGCGACGACACCGTCGTACCGGCCGACCCTGAGGTTGTCCCGCTGGGCCACGTCATGGGTGAGAACCACCCGTGAATTGGCCCCGATACGGGACAGAACGGTAAGAAGTACGTTCCGTTCCAGCGACTGGGCCTCGTCGACGATCACGAACGCGTCGTGCAGCGAACGGCCGCGGATGTGAGTGAGCGGCAGCACCTCCAGCATCCCGCGGGCGGTGACCTCCTCGATGACATCCCGGCTGGTGACCGCCGACAGCGTGTCGAACACCGCCTGCGCCCAGGGGCTCATCTTCTCCGCCTCGGTGCCGGGCAGATAGCCGAGCTCCTGCCCGCCCACCGCGTACAGCGGACGGAAGACCATCACCTTCTGGTGCTGACGGCGCTCCAGCACCGCCTCCAGACCCGCGCACAACGCCAGCGCCGACTTGCCGGTGCCGGCCCGGCCGCCCATGGACACGATCCCGACGTCCGGATCGAGCAGCAGGTCCAGCGCGATCCGCTGCTCGGCGCTGCGGCCCTTGACGCCGAACGCCTCACGATCCCCGCGTACGACACGGATGTTGCCCTCGGGCGTGACCCGCCCGAGCGCCTTGCCGCGCTCCGACTGGATCATCAGGCCTGTGTGCACCGGCAGGTCGGCGGCCTCGGGGACGTAGACGTGCCCCTCCTCGAAGAGGATGTCCACCTGCTCGCCGGGCAGGGTCAGTTCGGACATTCCGGTCCAGCCGGAGGAGTCCGTGATGGCGAGTTCCGCGCGGTACTCCTCGGCGAGGAGCCCGACGGAGGACGCCTTGATCCTGAGCGGGAGGTCCTTCGACACGACGGTGACGTCGAACCCCTCGGCCTGGAGGTTGCGGGCGACCGCGAGGATGCGGGAGTCGTTGTCCCCCAGGCGGTAGCCGCTGGGCAGCACGCTGGGGTCCGAGTGATTGAGCTCGACACGGACGGTTCCGCCGAGGTCCCCGGTCGGGATGGGGGCATCGAGGCGGCCGTACCGCACCCGGAAATCGTCGAGCAGGCGCAGGGCCTGCCGGGCGAAGTAGCCGAGTTCGGGATGGTTCCGCTTGGCCTCCAGTTCCGTCACCACGACGATGGGAAGCACGACCTCGTGCTCGTCGAAGCGGCTCAGGGCGTTCGGGTCGGCCAGCAGGACGCTGGTGTCGAGAACATAGGTGCGCCGGTCGGGCTTGTGGCGCTTTGTGCTGGTCACCACGGAAGGACGTACCCCCTCGGATGAGGTCGGGGAGCGACGGAATGGAGCTGGACCGGTCGTCGGCCGCCCTGCGCGGGCCGAGAACCGGCCCTCCGCCTCTTCGTCCGTGCTGTGACCGCACGATCGGGCTGGTGCAAAGGGCCTCCCGGGCGGACGGCCCCGTGCCGTCCGCTGAGATCCGACACCCGGGGTTCGGGCGTCGACCTGACTGGCTTATGCCCTCGAACGAGCGTCGCCATGCCACGGCATATGACGGCGGTCCGGTGAACTCCGTGTTACGCGCGTCTTCGGAGGGGTACCGGAAACGATTGCGACGCACGGGGAAGGACTGCGACGCACCGGGGAGGTTTGCGACGTGCGGTGACCGCGGTGCCCGGCGGCCTGCGGGGCCGCGCGAAGTCCTCGCGCCGGGCGCAGTGCGCCGGGGTGCTGCTCGTGCGGCTCCTGCCGGCTCGTGCGGCTCAGCCGCCGTAGCGCCGGTGGCGGGCGGCGTAATCGCGCAGGGCGCGCAGGAAGTCGACCTTGCGGAAGGCCGGCCAGAACACGTCGCAGAAGTAGTACTCGGAGTGCGCGGTCTGCCAGAGCATGAATCCGGACAGCCGCTGCTCGCCGCTGGTGCGGATCACCAGGTCGGGGTCGGGCTGGTCGCTCGTGTAGAGGTGACGCCCGATCATGTCGATGTCGACGGCCTCGGCGAGCTTCTCCATCGAGGTGCCCCGGTCCTGGGCGTCGAGCAGCATGGAGCGCACGGCGTCGGCGATCTCCTGGCGGCCGCCGTAGCCGATGGCGACGTTGACCACTATTCCGTCGACGTGCGCGGTGGTCTCCTCGGCCTCCTTCAGGACCGTCTGCATCCCGGAGGGCAGCAGGTCGGGCGTGCCCACGTGGTGCACGCGCCAGCGGCCGTCGGTGGCGAGGGTGCGCACGACGTCCTCGATGATGCCGAGCAGCGGGACGAGCTCCTCCTGCGGCCGGTCGAAGTTGTCCGTGGACAGCAGCCAGAGGGTGACGACCTCGACGTCCGTCTCGGCGCACCAGCCGAGGAACTCCTCGATCTTCTCGGCACCTGCCCGGTGACCGTGGACGGTGCTGGAACCGGCGGCCTTCGCCCAGCGCCGGTTGCCGTCCATGATGACGCCGATGTGCTTGGGCACCTGAGCGTGGTCCAGGTGGCCTTCCACCCGGCGTGCGTACAGCCTGACCAGCAGGCCACGCAGCTTGTCGCGCAGGTTCACGTGATTGTCAGCCCCTCCGTACGGATCGGACAGGCCGCGGCGTGCGGCCCGGTCGTGGCCGCGGGCGGTCCCTGCCCGTGTGGCGGTCCCCGGGGTCGAAGCCTACCCCCGCTGCCGCCGTGGGCCGCCCACGGGTGCGGAACGCAGAATTCCGGCCGGTACTTCAAGCCGTGCCCGAGGCACAAAAAAACGGGCCGGTCCGTGGGGGGGAGACGGACCGGCCCGAGGGGGGGCTTCCACCATAACCCTTCGTAAGTGATGCTGCGTGCATCGGCGTGCCACAACTACTCTCCGGAGCCACCCGGCGACGCGGCGATGTCCGCGGAACCTCTCGTTCACGGCTCGCTCCTGGCCGAAACTCAGCCCCTACGGAGCCCGTGCGCAGCCCGGATGCAGCCCAGCCGCAGGGGAATCGTCCGCCACGAGGCGGCCTTCTGCGGACTTGCCACATTTTGGGGCGCACTCGCCGACTTGTCCCCGTATCCCCCCGACGGGTGACCCCGACCGCGAACGCCCGCTTGACTTCCCGCGCCGCCTCGATCCCGAGGCCCTGGCACCGCGCAGCCCCCTCCGCTGCGCGGTACCGCCCGCGCAGCCACTCTTTGCTCACGCGAATTACCTTGGTCTGAACTTACGCGAGGCGCGGCACGGAGGCGAGCCGCGGGCGATAACGATGTGAAAAACCTCGTCTGAAGATGCGCAAGGGAATCGGGTTGCGGGGAATCGGTTCGCACCGATGAGGCACGGCCCTTAGGACAGTATCTGTCCTCTTTCCGATCTAGCGTCGTCCCATGACGACCTTGAGGATCACGTGGGACGCGGCGAGCGCACGGCGGATCGGGCGGCAGTTCCTGACCGGGCCGGCCGGGAGCGGGACGCCGGTCGCCGAGGTGGTCGGCGCGATGATGGGGGCGCACGCGCAGGTGCTGTCCGCGGCCGAGGTGTCGGTGGGGGTACGGACATCCGCGCTGACACGGGCGGACGTACGGACGGCACTCCGGGACGAACGGTCGCTGATCAAGACGTACGGCCCGCGCGGAACGGTCCATCTCCTTCCGGCGCGGGAACTCCCCCTCTGGTCGGCCGCGTTGACCGCGGTCCCGACCGGGCCCAGCCCTTTCCCGCCCGACGTACGGCTCACCGGGGAACAGGCCGCCCAGGTCGTGGCGGCGATCGGGGAAGCGCTCGAAGGCACGTGCCTGACGCTCGACGAACTGACCGAGGAGATCATCGCGCGGACGGGCCCATGGGCCGGCGACCGCGTGATGCCGGCCTTCCAGGGCATGTGGCCGCGCTGGCGGCAGGTACTGCACCGGGCGGGCTGGGCGGGCACGCTGTGCTTCGGCCCGAACCGCGGCCGGAAGGCGACGTACACGCGTCCGCCGGTTGCGGGGGCGGCAGGCGGGGGCACGGGCGAGGGGACCGGCGGCGCGTTGGGGACGTTCGTACGCCGTTATCTGCACGCGTACGGCCCGGCGACCCCGCAGCACTTCGCGAAGTGGCTGGCGGCGCCGACCGGCTGGGCCGGCACCGTGTTCCGGGAACTGGCCGCCGCGGGCGGCATCGAGGAGGTCGACTTCGAGGGCACGCGGGCGTGGGTGGCCGCGGGTGACACCGAGTTCCCGGACGGGCCCGCGCGGGGCGTACAGCTGCTGCCGTACTTCGACGCGTACGTCATCGCCGCGCAGCCCCGCGAGCGGCTGTTCCCCGGTGCGGCCTACGAGCGTGCCCTGGCGGGCGGCCAGGCGGGCAACTACCCCGTGCTGCTGGTCGACGGTGTGGTGGCGGGCGTCTGGCACCAGCGGCGCCAGGGCCGTCGTACGACCGTCACGGTGGAGCCACTCGTCCGGCTGACGGCACGGCAGGAACGGGAGCTGGAGGAGCAGGTGGAGCGGGTGGGTGAAGTGCTGGAGGTGAAGGCGGAGTTGGTGGTGGGCGAGGTGAGAGTGGGGCCCCATGCTTGAGGCGCGACTGATCAGGGGGATGAGGCGCCGGTGTCCGGCTTGCGGGCCTCGAAGAGGTGCCGGGTGCTGTGGGCGACGAAGGGTCCTTCGGCCTGGATCCGCTCGTGCAGCGCGCGGAGCTGCGGCTCGTAGGCCGCGACGGTGAAGCCGGGCACCATCCACACCACCTTCCGCAGGAAGTGCACAACCGCCCCGATGTCGTGGAACTCCATGCGGAGCCGCTCCGCCCGCAGATCGACGACATCGAGCCCCGCGCCCTCGGCGTCGGCCCGCTCCCGCTCGGGATGACGACCGCCGCGCACCTCGTCCGGCTGGGGACCGAGGAAGTGCTCGACGAGCTCGAAGACGCTGCCCGGCCCCACGTGCTGGGCGAAGTACGTCCCACCGGGCTGGAGGACCCGGGCGATCTCGTCCCAGTGCGGGCGGACGGGATGCCGGCTCACGACCAGGTCGAAGGCCGCGTCGGCGAAGGGCAGCGGGTCGTTCTCGCGCACGGCGACGACCGGGACCCCGCGCGGACGGAGCAGGGCGGTCGCCTTGGCGACGTTCGGCGGCCAGCCCTCGGTGGCGACGGCGAGCAGGGGCCGCTTCGGGGCGTTGGCGAGAGCGAAGTCCAGCACTTCCCCGCCGCCGGTCTGGATGTCGAGCACGGCACTCGCCCGCCCCAGCCGCCCGGCCATCGACATCGCATACCCCCAGGAGGGCCGCGCCTCGGTGGCCCGCCCCTCGAACCAGGAGAAGTCCCAGCCTTCTGTTGGGACGGAGGCGCCTTCGGCGACGAGGTCTTCGAAGGATTCAAAGGATTCGAAGGAGCGGTGCGGGCTGCCTGTCATGTCAGAACGAACAGGACATGCTCGTCGTCTCCGTACCGGACGGTGCCGGCAGGACGGAAGCCGTGCTTCTCGAGGAGACGTACGGAACCGGTGTTGCCGCTGAAGGGGTCGGCGTGCAGGGGCCGGTTCTTCTCCCGCTCCAGGAAGAGTCCCAGGGCCCTGCTGCCGATGCCGCGCCCCCAGTAGGCGCGCCCGAGCCAGTACCCCAGGAAGCGGCGGTCCTCGTCCCACCAGGCGACGAAGTTGCCGGCGACGTCACCGCCCACGGTCACGGTCTGCACGAAGCAGCTGTCGTCCCCGAGGACCCGCTCCTTCCAGTGGGACATGAAGGCCTCCCGCGGCCGGGGTGTGAACCTCGACCGCCGGGCTGCCTCGGGATCCTGCTCGTAAGCGCAGAACGCGTCGAGATCGCTCTCCACGACATCACGCAGCCGCACGTCTTCGATACTCATGCCGGTGAGTGTGGCACCCGGCACTGACAATGCGATTGTGGAAGCCGCCACGGTCCAGACCTACGGCACGAGCGGCCGCACTTCCTCGGCGGCGAACCGTACGAAACCCTCGGGGCCGGTTCGTCATGGGTGCCGCAGGACCACGCTGCCGGCCCCGGCCGGCCTCGGCCAACCGCTCGACGGCCTTGGTAATGGCACCGGCGTCCCCGGCGACACCAAGATCCGGAACGAATTCGAGCCTCCGCACGCACACAGGATCGGTGGCGGCGGCGAGAACGGTCCCGTCAGCGACCTCCCTGGTGAGCCGCAGCGAACGCGGCCCCGTGGCGCCCGCCAGCACGCCGCCCCCGCCACCTGCCCCATCCAGTCCTGCAACGCCGTGCTGGTCCAATTGTCCTACGCATCGACCAGCGGCGACTCGAAGCTCGTGAGTTCCGCAATCTGCCGCAGGATCTCGCGGTACTGCTCGCGTCGCCCGACCTCCGGCGTGCTCATCATCAGGACGGCCATGCGCTTGCAGTCCGGGTGCGGGAGGTAGGCGTGGATCTGGAGCAATGGGGTTGGCGGAAGGCCGGATTCAGGAGTCGGCGTACGCACCGTCTCGCCCATGGACGCGGGACCACTGGGCAGGTCCAAGTACTCGATGTGGGAGTGCTGCTCCGCTGTGGCCACTGCCCGCGCCGCACTCACCGACCGTGGAGACCAGGCGATGTCTCGCCAGGACACCGTGAAGAGTGAGTGGAGGATTCCTCCGCTGCCGCCGTCCACGTCGTCGCGGTGCACGCCCATGGAGCAATGGACAGTGCCCACCTCACGCAGTGCGTGTAGGAGTTGCTGGCCCGATCCCAACTGGGCGATGAACTGCTGACGGGTGACGCCGTCCGGAATGGCTTCGACCAGCGGAGCGAGTGCTTCCCGGAGCCGGTCCGCCTCCGCGGAAGCGGGCGGGGCGAGGAGAACGTCGAGCGGCAGCTCGGTGAAGCCACCGGGCACGGCGAACCAGATACCCGAGCTGGGGTCGTGCACGGAATCATCGATGACGACGTGAGATGTCATGTGGTGGCATTTCCGGATGGTTGGCCGGGTGAAGGATCAGGTGCGGGCCGAGCGGACGCCGGCGCGGCGACCACGTTCGATGTCCTCGGCAGTGGCTCCCCAGTCCGCGACAGAACGGCGGCCTCCGTCCGATCCCGTCTGCTGGCTCAGGAAGCGCAAGCGGCGGGGCGTCGACGCGTCGGAGGCCGGCGCGGCGATCACGCCGATGAAGCGAGGGTCTCCCGCGAGCCACACCACGCCGATCTGGGCCTTCAGTTCAGGCTTCGCGCGAGGGGCCATCCGGCGGTTCCACCAGCCCACTCCCCAGTGTCGGGGAAACACCATGGGCAGCAGCTCCTCCGGGCGGGCCGGGTTCGGGAACTCGAACCACCCGTTCTGCCTACCGACGACGTCGGGCCGGTCGGCAAGTCCGTGCGGGGCGTCGCTGTACAGGCGCCACGGGTATTCCTGCAGGACGAGTCTCATCCGAAAGACGGTCGGAAGGACGAAGAGCTGGAGGAACGCGCGGTAGAAGCTGTACAGCAAGAAAGGCACGAAGAGGATCGTGTACCCGGGAGACAGGAACACCACCAGGATCGCCAGCAGGGCAGCCCACAGGGCGATCCAGCCGAGGAGAGCGATCGCGTTCGCAGCCAACTGCTTCGACCAGGCGCGCCGGGTCGGCGGGTGCTCCCAAGCAACGGAATGATCTGTTGGGTTCATATGAGCTCTCTTATCTCAGACACTCCTTCACTCCTGCAGCCGAAGCAATACGCGTCGTCTGCCAGGCCCCGTCACTGTTCTTCTCCAGCCGAGTGTTATAGAGGATGAAGTCCTCATCGGAGGGGGTAGTGACCTTGGGCTTGTTCGTCTTAAGGTCAGTGAGCCTTTTCCATCCTCAGTCTGAGCTGGCCAGATGGAGGATGGAAAAGGCTCAGTGAAGATCTACTCAGGCAGCTGCCGCAAGACACCTCCCTTCGGCGGGCGTATGTGACACACCTTCAATCTGGACGACACTGGCATGCACGCACCGGCTGGATAGCCTACTGACCGGCGGCGAACCGGGCCAAACACGCGTCCACCGGCTCCACAAGCCGGATCCTCAGCCCTTGCCTGGGCAGCACTCCGCCACCAGCTGATCAGCTCAGGCTGAGGTTGGAAAGGGCTCAGTGGCGTACCCCTTGCTCTCGTCGGCACAGAACACGACCGACGCCGCTTTGCTGCCGTCGAGCGTCACAGTCCGGTCGTAGTACCGGATGGTGCCCGTGATGCCAAGGTTGGCCTTCTTGAACTTCTCCACCCAGACGGCGGCCGCCTCCAATGCCCTGCCGGTGTTGTAGAAGTTCATTGCCTTCGCTGCGGGGTCCGTTCCGGCAATTGCCGCGTTGACCGCACGCATACGCTCGGCGTTGTCAGCAAGTACGGCGTCCTTGACGGCATCGCCCGTCTTGCCGCCCTCGAAGTTCATGGTCAGGTCGGACGGCAGCTTGATCTCCGGGCGACCGGCGGCCTGCGGAGCCGATTCGGTGGGCGATGTGGAGGTATCGCCCCTGCCATCAGCCCGGGCCCTCTGGTCGTTGTCCTTGCTCTTGGAGTTGTCATCGCTCCCGCACGCGGACAGCGTCAGCGCAGCAGTCGCGGTCAGCGTGAGCGCTGCGAGGAGGATGGGGCGGCGGTTCACGGTCGGCTCCTGGTAAGAGGCGAGGCTTCACTTGCCCCCAAAGCTATCCAGCGGTGCGGAGCCGCACCAGAGTGAAGTTGTCAACTCTTTCCGTCATGAACAAGCAATGGGTGCGCGGCATGGGTACGTGGGGGCCTGCTTCGGTGCGAGGAATTGGTCACGCACCGGGCGGGCGGAGACCGGCCGTTAACGTTCCATATCGCGTTCTCGGACCGTGTCTGCTTCCAGGGGATTATCGAAGCTGACCGACTCGGCGATCTGTCGGAGAATCGCGCGGTACTCCTCGCGATGAGAGGTAGCCGTTGTGCTGATTGTGAGGACGGCCAAGCGCTTGCAGTCAGGGTGCGGCAGGTGGGCGCGCATCTGCAGCAAGGATTGCAGCGGAAGACCGCGCCGACCGAAACCAAATTGCTCCAGAAGTCGGCATCGAACTCTTGTTTGGTGAAGCCGTCTTTCAGAGACGCCCATGTTTCGGCATCCGAAATCCTCAGCGAGAAGGCTGTCAGGCTGATCGCCGAAGACGTAAGCATCAATCCCGCCACCGTCGCCAGGCTCCACCCCAACGGCCCTGCAAGGAGTAGTGCTGCAACAGCGATCAGGCCGGCCGTAAAACTGAGAATGTCAGGGAGGTTGTCACCCAGCCAGTCAAGCGTCTTGTCGAACCACCCCGGCTCCTGCGGTGCGAGTTTCTTCGTCGCGTCGCGGATCTTGCCCGCCCGGTACGCGGCCTGGTGCTCATGTTCCTCAGCGAGCTTCTTCGCCTTGCCGATGATCTTGTCGAGTTCGGCCTGCGCCTCTTCGACGGCGCTGTTCGCACGGGTCAAAGCCTTCTGCGCGGCGTCGCGATCAGTCCCCTTCTCGTGAAGGTCAGGGCTGTCCTTTGCCGCGCTCGCCCGCCCATGTGCGCGGTCTACCGCAGCCTGGGCTTCCTTGGCGTCCTCCTCGAGACGCTTGGCCCGCCGTTGGAAGTCGTCAATTTCTCCTTCCCAGCGCGCGAGCTGTCTGGCCGCCTTGCGGATGGAGTGGGCGGCGTTCTTCAGGTTGAGCGGCAGCGGACCACCGTCAAGCTGTTCGCGAAAGGCGACGGCCGCGTCACCCTCCCAGTAGCTGCCGTCCAGAAGTTTGGTAACCAGGTCGTGGGCGTCTTGGATGACCTTCGCACACCCGGAGAGCTTCTTGTGCAGGCCGCGCACGGTCTCCGTGTCGCCTGGCACCGGGTTGAAGCCAAGGTGGGGATAGTGGGGATAGGGAATGTCCGGCGCCGACTTGAGCCCTTGAGGCTTACTGAGGTCCGAGCGGGACTGCGGGTCAGGGGCAGCACCGGACCGTTCCGTTCCAGGAGTGTAGGTCACTTCTTGCCCCCGGCCTTACCCTCTTTGGCCTTCCTCAAGGCCTCTTCGAGGGCCTTGTCGACTTCCTCAACTGCTTCATGAACCGCGCAAGTTCATCGCCGTCAACGGCTAACCGCTCGCCACGCGTCGGCTTCCTCTCCCTGATCCTCGTTGCAGTTCGAGTCGGCGACTCTACCCGTTCAGCGCATGCATCTGCTGGGCGGCCGCTGACAAGGGAGCAGTCGCCCAGCAGTATCCACCTGGGCGCTACCGGTTGACGGACTGGATCTCCTGCACGACGACATCCTGTGTGGCGCCGAAGTTGCCGTCGGGCAGGTCGCCGCCCGCGCCGCCGGTGCCGGTCCACTCGATCTTCCAGGTGACGGTGGCCTGGAGCGGGTACGTGCCGTCGCCTGAGGAGCGCAGGTATTTCACTCCGCAGGGCGGGGTCTGGTCCGCCTTGCCCTTGGCGTAGGGCTCGCCGATGCGGCCGTCGTTGATTTCGCAGACGCCGGAAGCCGGGTAGGTCACGGCGTCCTTGGTGCCCGGTTCGATCCTGAGCGACACCGGTTCGGCCGTCGCGGTCGCTTGGATGCCGATCACCGGTACCGACGCGGTGACGGAGACAGGCTTGAAGTCGGCGCCGTCCAGCCAAGCCCAGGTCGGCAGGTTGACCTTGGTCGCTTCGGCGGGGGCCAGGGTCACCTTGGTGCTGGGGACGCGGATCTCGGCGTAGGCGAGTTCGGCGAGGATCTGGGGAGTGACGGCGTTCTCGATGTTGGCGGGCGGAGGGTCGCCCTGGTCCACCCAGAAGATTTCTTCGTCACAGGAGTCCCAGCCCGGGGGGAAGTCCCTGTTGACGAAGGAGTCCCAGAAGTAGCCCTTGCCGGTCTTGTCCTTGTTGAAGTCCTTGTAGGGGTGCCCCTTGACGTAACGGTCCCGCTGTTTGGCGTCCCACTCGTAACCCGTCGAACCGGCCTCCCAGGTCGGCTCCAGGTAGTTCTGCAGCTGTTCCGGGGTGTACTTCGGGGCGTACCAGCAGGGTGGAGGCGTCCAGGACGTGGCCGACGTCAGCGCGCCTGCGGAGTTGCCGCTGCCGTTCTTGGAACGGTCGAAGACGACGCCGCCTACGGTTACGGAGACGGTGCCGTCTTTGCCGGCGTTGGCGCCCTGTTGCTCATCACCGTTGCTGCCATGCTCGTCACGCTCGGCGAAGGCTGTCGGTGCCACGAGAAGGGAAGAACACACGAGTGCCAGAACCGTTGCGGTTCTGGCCGAGTTCCTTAGGGCTGGCACGCCTTGCTCCCCCTGTTCGACGCGATGTTCGTGGTCTGCCAGACGCCTTCGGCATTCTTGGTGAGAACGGTGTTGTACAGCACGTAGGCGTTCGCGGTCGCCGGCGACCTGTCGACAGAACCGGTCTTCCTGTTCTTGATGAAGGACTTGCTCTCGTCGGAGCAGTAGGTCACGTAGGCCTTGCTGTCTCCGGAAAGAGTGATCTTGTAGTTGGAGTAGCGCGTCTGCCCGACCCACGTGTCGCCGTCGTCGATGTATCGCTGGACGTACGTGATGGACGATTCCAAGGCCTTACCCGTGTTGTAGAAGCCGAGCGCCTTCGTGTCGGTACTTCCCTCGAAGATCGCTTCGTCCACGGAGTTGACGCTTCGCGTGCTGTCTGCGAGAACCGCGTCCTTCACCTTGTCGCCTGTCTTCTGGTACGCGAAGACATTCTTGGCGTCGGAGGGGAAGGTGATCTTCGGACGGTCGGCGGAATCCGATGCGGTCGGGCTGGTCGAGGGCGAAGGCTTGTCGCCCGTATCGGCTCCCGCGATCTTGTCGTTGTCCTTGCTCTTGGAGCTGTCATCGCTCCCGCACGCGGACAGCGTCAGGGCCGCAGCGGCGGTCAGCGTGAGCGCTGCAAGGAGGGTGGGGTGGCGGTTCACGGTCGGCTCCCGGTAAGAGGCGAGGCTTCTCTTGAGCGAACCAAAGCTATACAGCGGCGTGGAGGCGCACCAGGGTGAAGGTTGTCAACTAGCGCGGTGTATGGGAAGGAATCGGCGATTCGTCGACCAGTACGAGCCGTTACGGTTACGTAACATGCGAATTCTTCCGGCAGGGCTGATGGACGGAAGCGTGGAGTTGGTCGTGCATGATGGTGATGGACGACCGGTTACAGCGCGGTGTCGGCAGAAGCGAGTCCGCACCGGGCCAAGCGAGGCGAGGTGGGGATCGAGCGACACATCAGAAGCCCGCTCCGCGAGGACGATCTCGGCGCTGAGACCTTCGTGGAGGGGACGGCGCGGCCCCGGTTGTCGATCCAGCAGATCGGCTCATCGCAGCCGAGCGTGCACGGGGCGCCGACCTGACTCTCCGGGGATATGGCCCCGTAGCCTTCGCCGGCCTACGAGCGTGGCCCCCCGTTCGCTTGCCCTGATGCCTTTCCCGATGTCCTACCGAGACCACCGCCAGGGCAGACCGCCGAGAACTCCCCTTTTTACTTGAGGCACTGCTTCGCCCCTGCGGTCGAAACGATGCGCGTGGTCTGCCAGATCCCGTCGCTGTTCTTCTTCAGCCGGGTGTTGTAAAGGATGAAGTCTTCATCGGACGGGGTGGTGACCTTGGGCTTGTTCGTCTTGAGGTCCTTGGCGTAGCCCTTGCTCTCGTCGGCACAGAACACGACCGACGCCGTCTGACTGCCATCAAGAGCGACGGTCCGGTCGAAATACCGGATGGTGCCCATGATCCCGAGGTTGGCCTTCTTGAACTTGTGCACCCACGTCGTGGCCGCTTCCAAAGCCCTACCGGCGTTGTAGAAGTTCAGGGCCTCCGCCTTGGGGTCCGTCCCTGCGATTGCCGCGTTGACCGCACGCATACGTTCGGCGCTGTCAGCAAGCACGGCGTCCTTGACTGCGTCCCCCGTCTTGCCGCCCTCAATGGTCATCGTCAGATCGGCCGGGAGCTTGGTCTCGGGGCGATCGGCCGCCGATGCGGCCGATTCGGTGGGCAAGGGCGAAGTGGCGTTCCCCGCGTCGGCTCCCGCGAGCTTGTCGTTGTCCTTGCTCTTGGAGCTGTCATCGCTCCCGCACGCGGACAGCGTCAGGGCCGCAGCGGCGGTCAGCGTGAGCGCTGTGAGGAGGATGGGGGCGGCGGTTCACGGTGGGCTCTTCCGGTGACGTGAGGCGAGGGCTGTCTCTTCGGCGAACCATAGCTATCCGACAGTGGGGGGCCGCGACGCCAGGGTCCGGCATGGCATGGGCCCGTGGGCCCATGTGGGGCCTGCTCCCCTCTGGGTAGGTTCGGTTGAGACAGCATCGGAGATGGGGTGGGACATGGGGAAGCGATGGCGTGACGGGAGGGGGGAGCTGGTGGTGCAGGGGAAAGATGGCGCGGCGTCCGTCAGCGTCCCGCTGGAGATCGCCACCTCCTACCGTGCCCGTACGAAGGGACTTCTCGGGCGGGACGCTGTCGACGGGGCGATCCTGCTCTCTCCGGCGAACAGCGTGCACACCTTTCGTATGCGTCTCTCCATCGACGTCGCGTACCTCGACCGCAACCTCCGCGTCATCGCGGTACGCACCATGCGGCCGGGACGGCTGGGGTTGCCCCGCGTCCGGGCACGGCATGTGCTGGAGGCCGAGGCCGGGGTGATGGACGGGTGGGGGGTGCGGCCCGGCGAGCGGGTGGAGGTCGTGGCCCAGCAGACCGGGTAGGGATCGTTGCCGCATGGTGTCGATCTTGTCCGGGTCGGCAGGGCGTAACGGTGGGTGACCCAGTTCGGCCCACCTTCCGACCGCGTCGGCGCCGAACCCGCGGTACGTCAGGCCGTTCCCGGGCGGCGGCAGCTCACGAGGCACAGAGGCTGGTGGCTGATGGCGGGCAATGCTCGCGCTTTCCGTCAGTTGGGAGGAACAGCCGAACGCAGCCGGCAACAGCGGGAGCTCAGATGAAGCCCCAGTGGCTCGCCAGCGTGTACAGGGCCACATAGGACAGCAGCCCCAGGGGCAGGCCGACCAGGAGTCTCACGTACACCGGTCCCCACGTGTCGGGGCCCGCGATGGTGGCTCGCTTGCGCGGACGGGCGGGGTCGTAGCAGACGCGGACCGGCGCGCCCTGCTCGTAGCCGAAGGCGCCCGGCCGGTCCCTGAACTCGACGACCTCGCCGTCCGGAGTACGGAAGGCGAAGGTGAACTGGGGGTGGTGGCTGTCGTTTGCGTTGAGCGCGAACATCTGGCGCTTGGCGCACCAGCCTTCGGTGCGCTCCCCTCCCAGCACCAGACTGATCACGATCAGCACCCGGCGGACGCACAGGACACAGACCACCGCGCACACCAGGCCTGTGATCAAGAAAGCGGCTTCCATCACCGTCACGCCGCGCACCTACTTCTTCGTGGCCTTCAGCGCGACACTGTCGATGATGTCCGAGACATCCCCGCTGGACAGGGTGCCCTCCTTGGAGTTCACCGTGATGAGGTACGGGCGCTGCCGCGTGTCGACGCCCGTCAGCATCACACCCTCCAGCTCGGTGCCCTTGGGCGGCGTGCCCTTCTTGCCCTGGGACGTGAAGGTGTAGGTGATCTTCCTGGCCTCTTCCGGTCCGTCGGACCCGGCCACCTCGATCTCCGTGGTCTTCACCGGGGTGGCACCCAACTGAACTCGGCTTTCCGCCCCTACGGCCGCCATGTCGGCGGTGTTCATCCCCGTGCCGAAGTCGAACTCCACGGTCATGGACGCCGTCATGAGGCCGTCCTCGGTGAGGGTCGCCCGGGCCACTTCGTACGGGCTGTTCGTCTCTGCGGGGACTTCCTTGAAACCCTCGGGGTAGGCGACGGAGAGCCGCTCAGTGGTCAGGGTGCCCCAGCCTGCTGGAGTGGCGGCCGCCGTATCGTCACCACCGCCGCAGCCGGTGAGGAGCAGACCGACGGCTCCGGCCGCCATCGCCACCCGCAGGCCACGCTTCGACTTCCAGTCCATCCCTGATTTTCCTCGCTCTTCCCGATCGGCACTTCCGTCGACTGTCGTGTGCCTGCTATGCATGTGCGCCTACTGCGCGCAATAGCTGTACGGCACGTAATCACGCTTCCCGTTCCGAGGTGCCCCCAGGAACTCAGCATTGTTGAGCGTCTCGGACTTGTTCTCCATCGAGACGGAGGCGCCGATGGACAAGCCCAGATTCAGCTCGAATCCGTACTCGTGCGCATCGGCCAGGCCATCGTACGTGGTCTTGCTGGACTTTCCCTGATCGAAGAGCAGCTGGCCGAAGGGGTCGTCCGCGCCCGGGCGCGTGGTGGGCGTGTGGTTATTCAGCATGTACGAGAACACCGCGCTGCCGTCACCATTGCCGTCCAGCCACTGCTGGGCGACGGCGCGATCGGCGTTCCCCTCCTCGCCTTTGGCGAAGGTCAGAGTGTTGGTGTAGACCTCGATCTGACTGGCGCCCGAATTGTCCGTACTCCCGGCGCTGCCGCTCTTGCCGTCCTTGCCGTTGTGGGTGCCCGCCTTGTCGGACGTCCCGGTGGCGCCGGTCTCCGTGGTCTGGGTGAAGTCGATACGGACCAGTTCCCCGGTTTTCTGGTCACGGGTGACGGTGATCGTCGCGCTGCGGTTGGCCTGCGCGTGGTCGCCCTTCTTGAAGCCTCCGGCGCTCGCGTTGCTGCCCCACTCGCCCGCGCCCTTCACCGTGTAGGTGTACGACTTGGTGCCTCGGTAGTCGTCCTTGGTGAAGACCACCTCACCGCTGATCTGGGCGTTGCCGTTGATGCCGGCGGAGACAACCCGGTCGTCGCCCGCGTTGATGGACAGCCCGCCGTCCACGTTGCCGTAGGCGCCGATGGAGCCGTAGCTGATGTGGCGGTCCTTCAGCTTGTCCTCGATCCGGTTGCGGAGCTTCTCCTCCTCCACGAGCGGGCCCTTGCCGAAGAGCGCCAGGATGCCGTCACCCGTGCTGGCCTCGGCGGCGCCGGGCGAGGTCCGGCGCATCTCGTACATCCTCAGCTTCTCGAGGTCCTCGCGGAACGACTCGGCCTCTTCCTTGCTCTTGAAGACCCAGGTGTCGCCGTTGTTCACCTTGATGCCGCCGCCGAGGTCGACCGAACCCTTGCCAAGCTTGCCGATCTTCCCGCCGAATCCGCCGGTGGCACCGATCGACGCGGAGTCGGTAAAGGTCGTGTGGATGAGCTGGTCGCCGCCGTCGACCTTGCCGTCGCCGTTGACGTCGTAGTTGGCCTGGTGGACCTGGTCCTGGAAGCCATATTCGGTGCCCCACTCGAGGAAGCCCAGCTTGGCCTTGCTCCCTGCCTTGTCCGTGATGGTGGATATGGTGCACAGCGGCGGTTCGTAGTCGGCGTCGCTCAGCGGCTTGTCCGTCGGCCCGTTACCGGAGGAGCAGTTGCCGCCACCGCCCAGGACCGACGCGAAAGTGCAGCGGAAGCGGTCGGAGACGAAGCCGGGCAGCCCCGCGGCGACGAGGGCCAGTACGAGCGCCACCACGACGACCACCGCACCGAGATATTCCACAGCCGCGGCGCCCCGGTCGGCTTCGGCCTGCGGGCGGATCCTCGTGCGGCGGGACCACCACCCGACGGCTCTCTGTATCCGTGGCGTCCTCACCGTTCCCCCTCCTGCAGACGGTCCACGGCGTAGCCCGTAACCGCGCCGACGACCACGACGACGCAGGACATCAGGAAGCCCTCCAGGGAAGCCCGGCCCAAGTGCATGACGATGGTGACGACCTCGGCGAACAGCGGAACTCCGAAGACCGCCGCGAGATGCCGCGGCATCGAGTCGCGGAACGGCTCCCGGTGCAGCCGTCCCGCGATCCAGGCGGTCAGCGCGACGCACACGGCGTTGGGCAGGTGAACGAGCAGCAGCCGACCGCCGAACGACTCCAGGCGGTCAACACTGGCGAACGTCTCGTAGTAGTACGTGACCTGTACGTACTCGCTGATGAACAGCACGATGAGCCCGGCTGCCCAGGCGCGCATGAGTGCGAAGAACTCCCCTCGCTCAGCCGCCCCGGAGGCCACATCAGTCCATGGGGGCCCACCTGTCTCACGCATGCCTGATGCCCCTTGGATCGCTGCCGTGATGTGCTGCGACACCTTAGGCATCGGGGCGTTCGGGGCTCATGGGTCCGTGGGCCCAGGAACGGACCCAAATTCCGAACAGCGTGGCCCGTGCACCTAATCCTCGACAGGCACTGGTCGGGGAGTCTCTCGCTCCTAGCTACGTGGTGAACCCCTGCGCGGAACCGGTCACTCCGGCGAACAGCACGACCGGCTCCTCCTTGTCCTCATGACCGACGCTCGCGGCGAGCAGACGGTCGCCGACCCGCCAGTACAGGAGGTCGCCGAAGTATCCGCTCTCGCACAGTTCCCGGAAGAAGGGCGGGACCTCGTCGTCGTCCGGATCCATGTAGGAGTAGTCCTCCATGGACATGGACGCGTGCGGCCCCCACCGGGCGTCCAACGCGGCTGCCAGGTCTCTCAGCTCCCCCTCGAACTCCTCGCTGGTCCGCATGAGCTCATCCCAGTCGTCGTTCGGCGGAGAGAAGTCACGGCTCTCGCGCAGGGTCACGAGGTGGTAGGCGCCGCTCCCGGTCAAGGGGCGGGCGAGGAGTTCGTCGATCTGGGCGAGGTATTGCTTCACGCTCATCGAGGGGCACTCACTGCTTCGTCGTTCACCGCTAGTCCTCCAACTCGACGATGAGGCAGTCGTTGTCCGGGCCGACGACCAGCGACGTCAGCAGCGCCTCGATGTTGGACACGGCCCGAGACATCTCGAACCGCTCGCCGGCCCGCACCGTCACAGCTTCGCCCCCGTGGCGGGGACCGGCAGGGGATCCAGAGCACCGGTCCCGGCAAGGGCCTTGTGAGCGGCGAGCACCGTCTGAGTGGACGGCACTCCGCCGGAGCTGTCCGCGAGGCCCAGAACGACGCCGCCGTGCCTGGCGGGCAGGCGCCGGAGAGCAGAGAAGTCGTCCGGGACGCGCGCGGCACGGGTCTCCGACAGATATACCGCCCACCCGGCGCGTGGGTGAGAGGCCCGCAGGCCGTAAGCCGACCTGAGCTCGTTGAACAGTGGCCGGTCGTAAGTCAGCCCGTGGTCCGCATCCCACACGTTCGCCAGAAACGCCAGCACCTCGGTGTACCGTCCCATCAGGGGTACGGCCGCCGAGCCGGACGCGGGGAACAGGTGCAGCACCGCTGTGAACGGGGAGTACTCGTTCGAGCCTCCTGCGATCACCCTGGCTCGCGCATACGCGCCGTCCGGCTGGGTGGCCACAACCTGGGCGGTGTAGCCAAGGATGTCCCGGTCGTCCTGCGTATTAGCAGCCTCCAGTGCCGCCGCGAACTCATCGGTGTCCGCGGGTACGGGCTCCCCGGGGCCGGAATCCTCCTCCCAGCGCCACTCGGCCAACGCCCCCTCCGACAGCTCTGACAGCCCGGTCAGAAGCTCCAGCCAGCGCTGAGCCAATTGCAGAGGTGTCTCGGGCCTGGGACCCCAGGAGACCTTCACGACCACTTCGCCCGACATACGCGCTCCTCTTTCCTACTTCTCCACCGGGATGTGCTTGACCACCACGTCCAGGTCGGCGTCGTCAAACGCCTTCTGTGCCGCCTCAGCCACCCGTTTGTTGGAGAAGTTCCATTCGACAGGCTTGCCGTTCGCAGCCCGCAGCTGCCGCTGCGCCTGCTCGATGAACTTTTCCGCCTGGGCCTTCTGAAGGGTTCCGTCCTTGCCGACCTTCTTGCCGTATCCGAACTTCGCCTCGATGTAAGTCTGCCGCGACGAGTCCCAGCCATCGAAGTCGACGTCCCTGCCGGTCCTCGGGTCCTTGACAGCGTATTCCTTGCCGCGCTTCACATTGGTGACCTGCTCCTGGTAGCGCATCCAGCGCTCCATGCTCGGCCAATACGCCACCGACTTCTTGGCCTTCCACTGGCCGTCACCACCATCCTTGGAGCCCTTACGCGGGTTCTTCAGGTCGTTGTACCAGGACGGCTTCTTCCACTTGGCGACCTTCTTGCGGCTTTCTTCCTTCTTCGCCTCCTTCTCGGCCTTCTCGGCCTCCTCCGCCTGCTTGCGGGCTTCCTCCGCCTGCTTCTTGGCCTCCTCGTCGCACCCACCCTCGGCCAGCACGACATACGGGTAGCGGGACCCGCCGGCGGCGAGGACCGTGGTGCCGCTGCCAGCGGACCCGGTCAAGCCCGGGATATCGCCGTACGGGACACGGCGGACGGGAGCAGAGGCGATGGTGCAGCCGGACTTCCTCGCCCTCTCCTCGGCTGCGTCCGCCGCCTCGTCGGCCTCCTTCGCCGCCTTCTCGGCGGCATCGACATCACCGGCCTTGGCCGCCTTCTTGGCATCCTCCGCCGCCTTCGCGGCGTTCTCGGTGAGCTTGCCGAGCTTGCCCAGTTTGCCGAGTTTCTGAACGATCTTGGCTTCGCCGTATCCGGGGATGAAGAGCGAGCCGACGTTCCAGGCGACGTTCGTGACCGCGCGGGTCTTCTGGCCGTTGTTCCACTGGTCGCGAACCTCGTCGCCCACGAACATGTCGTCCAGGACCGTGACGCCCGTGTTCCACGACGCGCCGCCCCAGTCGGTGAGCGCGTCGAAGTAGTCGCCGTTCTCCCACTTCTCGCCTGCGTCTTTGACATCCTCGGACCACTGGTCGCCCAGCGAGCTGCCGTAGTCCTTCAGGCCCTCCCACGTCTCGCCCGGGTTGGTGACCGTGTCCCAGATGCCAGTGACGTCACCCCAGATGCCGTCGACGAACAGGCCCTGCCCCACCTGCTTGAACTGGTCCCCCACACAGCCGAAGAAGGCCCCGAAGCCGGAGGTGCAGCCCTCGTCGCCGCCCTCGTCAGCACCGTCCTCGGCGGCTTGCTCGTCCTCCTCCCATCCCGGCTCGTCCTCTGCTGCGTCGTTCTTCTCCTCGTCGGTCTCCTCGGTGTACGAAGCGCCGGTGTCCTCGCCGGAAACGCCGCCGGTAGCGCCGCCGGATCCACCGTCGCCGCCCTGCGAGGCGGAGCCGCTTCCTCCGCTCTTGCCGCCGGTCTGGCCACCCGAGCCGGACCCACCGTTGCCCTGACCTCCGGAGTCGGCGCCGCCGGGACCGGTTCCGCCTGCGCCGCCGTTCCCGGTCCCGGCGTTGCCTGTGCCGCCGCTCCCGGTTCCGCCGTCAGCGGCTCCGCCGTCCTCGTTGCCCTGGCCGCCGTTGCCCTGGCCCTGGCCGGCGGCCCCGTCACCGTCGGCACCTGCGTCGGCGCCGCCATCAGCCCCCGCGTCCGTACCGCCGTCGGCTGCCCCGGAACCGCCGGTCCCCTCACCGTCAGTCCCGTCCGCGCCGTCCCCGGCCTGAACCTCCTCGCCGCCGCTTCCCGTCGCCGCCGGGCACGCCGTACCGGTGACCTTGCACACCGCCGACTGGATGCCTGTGAATATCTGCGTCCCCAGGCCGCTGACCAGAAGCGCGACGATGATCGCCGCGACCACGGCCACCAGCCCCGCGTACTCCACCGCCGTCTGCCCCTCGTCCCGACGCCAGCGGATCATCCGCGCCAACGAGAACGGGCGACGCTCCGCTCGCTCCAGACCCGGCAGCCGGAACCACTCCCGGCTTTCCCTGCGCGTCAGGAACACGACAATCAGGATGGGCAGGAAGAGTTGTGTGAAGCCCCGCCCCGAACCGTCTCCGACGTTGCCCAGTGCGGCGATGATCAGCCATGCCTGCAGGGCGACCAGACCCCGCCACACCCACACGCCGCCCGACCACGACCGGCGCGCGAGCACCCACCCGATCGTGCCCGGCGCCGCCGCGAACACCACCTGGGCCAGCAGCCGACCGTCCACGGCGTCCAGCGAAGCCGCCGTCAGCAGCAGACCGATCCCGCCGAGCACCGTGAACCCGAACAGTGTGTGAACGAGCACCAGCGCAACTGACAGCGGCCTGGGCAGCTCCCGGCGCCGTCCACTCCCCGTCGACGACCATCCACCGTCCCCGAACACCGGGACGCCCCCGAACGCAGACATGCCACTCCTCAACTCACCGAGCAGGAGGACGAGTCAAGGGAAGGAGGCCCGTGAGGATGCGCCCCAGGACGTGGTGCAGAGGCGGCTACGTGTGCGGCGGCTTGTGTGTCGAGTCGTGGCGGTGTCCGCCCCGGGGCCAACCCGCGTACGTCGTACAGCCACAGCTCCGCGGCTTCCGTGGGCCCATGAACGCAGACCGTGGCCGCCCTCAGCCGTTCCGGATGACCTCGATCCCCCTCGTCAATCCAGGTCCAGAGCGTAACGTTCGGTCACGTCAGGCCACATGGGTCCACGGGCCTAACGCCAGGCCCAATTCCTCCGGGGTACGGGAGCGTTACGGCCGACACAGGAACCACGAAGGTGCTCGCTCGTTGAGCCACTTCGCCGTGCCGACGGGATCAGCGTCGAGCCGATGTTCTAGGCGGCGTTGCCGATGCCTGCGGTCACTTCACCAGGGGACGCGCCGTGGAATACGGCTCTGCCACCAACGCACCGCGTCGCCTCGCTCGACTTCCTCGGTGAACTCCTTCACCAGCTCATCGACCTGATCCACCGCAAAGCGAAGCGCATACGCCTGCTCGCCCACGGCCTCACTCATGAGCCGCGCCAAAGCATCCCTTGCCTGTAGGTCACGACGGAACATGTCTTCCCGGTAGCGGCCGGACGGAGCCCAGTCCGTCTGCAACCGACGGGCCAGCCTCTCCCACACCCACAGGTTGTAACGGACTTGCCCCTCAATGTCGCCTGTCCGGCCCTTGGGACAGGTCGAGAGGAATGCGTCGGAGACCGGTGTCTCGATGACTTCGTGGTCGAGAATCTCTGGAAGCACCTCGGCCCTTGCACGAGGGAGATCGTCCACTGGTTCCTCGACCGCATCGACCCGATAGGCCGACTCCTCGTCGTCCACTGCTTCCAGGCGGCACCTGACGGAGCGCCCGTCCGGAACCGCAACCCAATAGTCGCTGGGCAGTAGGAGTTCTGAAGGATAGAGGACCGAACTCCGTGTCCTCACCGCGAGACCGAGCGCCAGCCCAGGTTCCGTGAGGTCGCCGGCCGCCTTGTCCTCGATGTAGACATCGAGCTCAAGAGCCAGGTCGCCCGGCGGCAGTCGACGATAGGAGCAGAGCACAGGAGCGTCCCAGTCACGCACTTCCTGGTCTCCGTCCGCATCGGCGACGTCCACTGCCCGGACGGCCAGCCCGAGCAGGTCCGCGAGTGCTTCCCTGAGCCGTAACGGCTCAAGTTCCGCAACGCTGAAGAGGTTTCCGATCACGTGTAGGCCCCGTCGTGCACCATCTTCGGTCGGTTACAGCCTGCGATGCGTGGGGGCATCATGATGTCCACTGCTGCGCGACCTTCCTCGTCGTGATGGGCCGGCTCGGTTCTGAGGCAAGTCGCGCCAGGACCTCACGGCTGTCCGGCTCGTCATCCGTACGGTGGAGGAACCAGATGGCCTCCTCTACCGCGCTGCCGCGCCGGACGGACCGCTCGGCAAGTCCTGCCGCCCCGAGGGCCGTTGCCGACAGAGCCGCCGGTTCCTTGTCGCCTGCCGACGCTCCGCCGTGAGGGAGGTCTGCGAGCCAGCGGAAGACGGCTGCGGTGACCCGGTCGGCGATCCGCGTGCACCAGACCTTGGCGAAGGACGCGGCGTTCATGCCTTGCAAGTCGAACCCAAGCGACTCGCACTCGCGCCACGCCTCGTTCATCCGCTCGCGAGTGACCAGCCGTGGGTACGGCATAAGGGCACGGACCACCTCAGCGATGGCACTGCAGTCCTCCGGAGCGTCTCTGCACAGTTGCACATCCGGCACCCGCTCGACAGCCAGACATGCTTCCAGTGCCGAACGCGCTCGGCCGAGGCTCTTGGTATCCGGCGCGATCGCGTCCCACCCGAATTCGTTCTGCCAGGAATACGGGAGGTCGTGCAGCGCCTCGGGGAGCAGCGGCTCCTCGTCACGGGTGACTTCCCGGGACCGAGCCTCGTACACCGAACGGCGCAGCCCGAGAAGCCGGGAGCGCACATAGGGGCGGAAGTCCCGGACCTCGTCGTCGTGTGCGAGACCCAGCAAAACCTGTTCGCCACGCGGACTACCGAGCGCGACCAGCACGCGCACCGCCGCCTCGACCGCCAGGCCGACCCGCACGAACGCGGCTGCGAGTAGCGCGGCGTCTTCCGCCTCCGCATCGTTCAGCGATCCGGCGGTGGTTGCACGCTCGAGGAAGGCGAAGGCGTCACACACCAGCGCCTGCCGCACCGAGGCCACCCACTCGGCCGCCACCCTGTCGATCTGCTGTTCAGTCGGTGGCGCAGGCACCGTGGGGATTCCCATGC
Source organism: Streptomyces sp. NPDC050164 (assembly GCF_044459945.1). Lineage (NCBI taxonomy): Bacteria > Bacillati > Actinomycetota > Actinomycetes > Kitasatosporales > Streptomycetaceae > Streptomyces > Streptomyces sp. NPDC050164. The sequence continues at coordinate 408,860 of NZ_JBITJK010000001.1, read as the reverse complement.
CAGCCCAAATTCCGACCACCTGCGCTACCCGCTCCCGAGTGACCTGGGACGTGGTCGGCATGATTCGGGTCAGCCAGGCGTCTGCCTCGTCCAAGGTGTGGTCATCGCGGTCGTCGTAGAAGTCCCGCAGTTGCTCGTCCCAGTCGTGCACACTCTGCCGTCGCTCGGGCAGGCATGCGCGCAGCACCGACCGAGCCTGCTCACGTGTCTGCTCCGTGGGCGCAAGTTCCTCCAGATCCTGAGACCTGCGGTATGTCAGATCGTGCCAAGGCGGCGGCAGCTCGCGCATGGCAGCGGGCAGCAGGTAGGTGTCCACAAGTCGCTCTCCGTTCGTGCCCCGGCAGCGGAGTGAAGTGTTCCTCTCAACGAGTGTGTCCAGTCTGCTGGCGGCCGCGTCGGGAACTGGGGAGGTCTGTGACGGGACCGACGGGTACGAGGTGCCGGAACGGAGGTTAAGTCCACCGCCGTGCTTCGAAAACGAGCGAACGGCCTGGTGGCGTTTTTGGTGCTCCGGGCCGCAGCGCTCAGCTGCGCACCGTGGGTGCCGATCGGGAGCGTCATCCTGAGCGACGGCGGTAAGTCGCTCTCCGCCCTGAGGGCTTTTGGCCTTCGCGCTCTTGTTCCGGGCGTGGGGGTCTACCCGTTCGACGGAATCCAGAGTCTCGGCGGATCCGCCGAGCACTGGACAACGATGCCTCTCGGGCCGGGCCCCGCCCGGGAGGCATCTCCCTCCCACTCAGCCGAAGCAAGAACTTCCTGGCGGCGGGTCGGAGAACACCCCCTGAGCCGCTTCCGCGTTGTCCCGACTCGCCGCGCTGTCCGGCTTCACCGACAGACGCCCCAAAGCCGCCCTGGCCTCCGAACTCCCCAGCGCGCCCAGCAACTCGATGGCTGAGTCGGCGCCGATCTCCTCGATCACGCACGGCCGACTCGACCGTCCAGCCGGCGAAGGGGCCGGGGCCGGGGTCGGGGTCGGGGGGCAATAGCCAGCCCATAGCGCACTCAGCGGCCGCATTGGCTAGAGTCGCTTTTATGAGTACCGACTTGTACGGATGGCTGGAATGCAGGCCCCAGCCTGGGCGCTATGGCACTGAACACTCCCTGTGGGAGCCCTTTTCTGAACTCCGGCACCTTCATTGGGCCCGTGATTACATGTCGTGGTCAGCACTCTTCGACGTCCGGAGTGTGGAGCCTGTCAGAGCTCTCTTCCCTGAGCGCGGAGTCCCTGTAGATATTTCGGACGCGGTACGAAGGGATGCGGACGATTTTGAGGGCCACAGTCATTCGTGGTTCTCGTGGCGTGAACTGTCGGCTGTCGACTGGGATGCGCCCTGCACCGACGGCCCGTCTCGGTACTGGGTCCGCCGCTGGTCCCGTGCCCAAGGATCCTTCGTGCCCGACGGATTGGCCGCACTCCCCGATGAGCTGTACGACTCGGCCGCCGCCAAGTTCGGAGACGGCAACATCGCTCCCTCCCGGTGGCCCGCCGACGGAGAGCTCCTGCTCGGCAACGAGGTGTACCGACCTGTCGTCCCTGCCTATCGCGACCTGGTGCCGACCGACGGACCATGGCAACCTGTGTGGAATGTGATGGGCACGCTGTCCGAACTCCATGGTGAGGACAACGTCCGCCTCGTCGTCTGGTTCGGCGGCTGAACGGAAACCTGGGGCATCAGCCGTGCGTCACGGGGTGACGGCATCCGAGCCGTCACCCTCCTTCTCGTCTTCACCCCGGCCTACTGTCATTCCAGACCTAGGTACTCCAACGCCCCCTTGGGATTGTCGTTCAACCGCTTCCAGTCGATTTCCTCACCTCGGCTGTGCTTCGCCTCCAGCGCCCGCTGCATGTCACCCAGCTGCTTGGCCGTGAAGCTCGCATCACCGATACGTGCGTCAACCCCCTTCTCGTTCATGAGCTGGGCAGGAGAGACCTTCTGCCCCTTGATGGGCCGGAAAACCTCAGTCCATTTATCAGGTTTGTCGATCTCAACTCGAGTCGTTCTGCCCGGATTCGCCTTCTTCCACTCGGAGAGTGTGTTGATCTTTCCGACGAATTCCGGCTGACGTGTCGGGTTCACCGTGTTCTTCACTTCGACCAGGTGCACCCTGCCGTCCCGCCCCTTGTACAGGACATCGGCGTCCGGCACGTTCGACACATCCACGGTTTCTCCGGGCGCGACCTCGACCTGATGCCGGTTGTGTTCCGAGCCGACGGCGGTGTGCACGGTGCTGTCGGGTGCCGCGTCCTCCGAGGCGCGCCGCACACCGCGCACCTCAGCAAGCATCTCCTCAAGCCTGCTGGCGGTACGCGCGTTGGTCACTTCGGAGCCGAGCTTGCTCGCGCCCGCCCGGTCGACGTTTTTGCGTCCTGCGAGATCAGTGAGCTCGTCGAGCGCGGCCGCCGCCTGGTCCTTGCCGATCTCCTTCTTGCCAGGGTTCTTCTTGGCGTTCCTGACGAAGTCGTCAATGTTGCGCTCGTCAATACTGAGCCTGCCCTGCCTGATGGCGGCCTTCGCCGCCTCCGCCTGGGCCTCCAGCGCCTGTTGCTGTGCCTCGTCCGCCTTCTTCCGGGCATCCTGAGCCTGCTCCTTGGCCTCCTCGTCGCAGCCGCCCTCGGCGAGGATGACGTACGGGGAGTCGGACGGGCCGGCGGCGAGGATCGTGGTGCCTGTGCCGGAGGAGCCGGTGAGGAGGCCAGTGGTGGTCCCGGGTGGGTTGCCGCCGTACGGGATCCGGCGGGCCGGCGCCGCGATGGTGCAGCCCGACTCGCGGGCCTGCTTCTCGGCCGCGTCCGCCGCCTCGTCGGCGTCCTTCGCCGCCTTCCGAGCGCCCTCGGCATCGCCCGCCTTCGCAGCCTTGCGCGCCTTCTCCGCCGCGTCGGCCGCCTTGTCGAGGGATTCACCGACCTCGGCCAGCTTCTCGAACTTGGTGAACTTCGTGATGGTCTTCGGGCTGAAGATGCCGATGACGCCGACAAAGGTGTTGCCGATGGAGGCGCCGTAGTTGCCCTTCTCCCAGTTCTCCTTGTCGACGAACGTGTCGACCGCCAGGTCGGACACGAAGTCCTCGGGCGAGTTGACCCAGCCCCATACGGAGGAGACGTAGTTCCCCTTGTCCCACTCTTTGCCCAAATCGTCGGCCTTGTCGCCCCACCAGTTCGTGGTGTAGCCCTTCAGGCCGTTCCAGCTGTCCTTGACCGAGCCGACCGGGTCGCTGACGAAGTCCATCGTGCTGGCCAGGAAGCTCTTGGTCGGTGCCACGAAGAAGCCCCGGACATGGTCCATGAACGTCCTGTCGTGGCGCTCCTGGTCATGGACGTCGCCCCAGAGCGACTTGTCATCGAAGGGGCCCGGAGCGAGCGGAACCGTGTCGCCCGGCCCCGCGCCCTCATAGGTGATGATCTGGGCCGACGACGCCGGACTACCGCCGCCGTTGTTGTTGCCGCCCGTGCCACCGCCCGTGTCCGTGCCGCCGCCGGCGTCCGTGCCTCCCTGGCCACCCGAACCGCCCTGGGTGCCCGGGTCGCCTTCGGCACCCGCCTCGCCGTTCGCGTCCGGACCACCGTCTGCCCCAGCACCACCGTCCACATTCGCGCCGCCGTCCGGGGCGGCGCCGTTGCCGCCGCTGCTGCCGTCGGCGCCGGGGTCCGAACCATCGTTCTGCGTACCGTCGTTGTTTCCGGCCGCACCCGTCTCCGTACCGTCGCCCTGCGGAGCGGGGCAAGCCGTGCCCGTCACCGAGCAGGCCGCCGACTGGATGCCGTCGGCGATGCGCCCGCCGAGGCCACCCACCGACAGCGCGACGATGATCGCGGCGACTACCGCGATGAGCCCCGCGTACTCCACCGCGGTCTGGCCCTCGTCCCGCCGCCAGCGGATCATCCTCGCCAGGCTGAACGCCCGCCGCTCCTCCCTGTCTTGGGGAGGGATCTCGAACCACTCACGCGACCGGGCTCGGCGCAACAGCACGATGACCGCCACGGGCATCGCCGCTTGCGTGATGCCCCGCAGGTCACCGTGCATCAGCGTGCCGAACGAGAGCCACACGATCCACGCCTGTACGGCGATCAGTGCGCGGCTCGTCCACACGCCGCCCCGCCACAGGCGCCGGGCCAGGTAGACCCCGGCCACGCTGGGCAGCGAGTCGTACACCAGGATCCCGAAGATCTCCCCGGAGTAGTACGACACCACCGACAGCACGGTGACCACGTACAACACCGTCAGCGCGAACTGCACCCACAGCAGTACCTGCGCCCAGCCCAGTTCCCGTGGCAACGGCGAACGCCGGTCCCATGACGGGATATTCTGCGCCCCCCAAATACCGCTCGGGGGTATCGGGCTACCGGAGCCGGACATACGTGACCTCAGTTCGCGGGCGGCAATTCAAGGCGGACACCCGGCTGAGGCTAATGAGAATCGATTACTGACACATGGGCCCCTGGGCCCAATCCTGGGCCTGCCTGAACCGCAGTTGCCCCCGCGCACTGCCGAGCCGGCGCGGGGCAGCAGAGTTCACTCACGGCGAGGAACAGCTCTCCCCAGCACCGTGTGTACATGGACTGGTGGCACGCCAAGTCGCCTGACTCGCCGGCGTCACGAGACGGACATCACAAAGCCCGTAAGGCGGATCACCTGCCGCAGGCGTTGCCTGCGCGGCGCCCGGAGTCGGGCTGGTCAGCGGTTCAGGTCCATGACCCCGACCCCGAGCCCGGCATAGAGTTCCGGCGCGACAGTGGTCACGAGCCCTCCGTCGGGGAGCATCGGGTTCGGCCGCGCAGTATGTACGGCTGCCGCGACGCCGAAGCCGAGACCGTCGCAGCACAGCTCGGCAACGGTCACAGCCATCGCGTAGTCGTCATCGACGATACGGAGTACGTCCAGCAGCACACCGGCGTGAGCGACGATCCCCCCACGCTCGCGCTCAGCCTCAAGGAGGCACAGCACTGGCACCCACAAGCGCACGTCATCGCTGGCCGCCGCCGCATGGATGAGACCGGAGACCTGCTTATTGCCTCCCATTGCCAGGAGCGTGGCAGTGTCGAGGACATAGTGTTCAGTGAGGTTCAACGCGACGACTCCGCCTCGGCGAGCGCAGCCCGGTGAGCGGCAGTGGATTCACGCATCTTGCGCCGCATCTCCGCAGACTCCTCGTCCGTCACATAATGCCCGAACCGCTCGGCAAGCAGGGCGCGGGTGTGCTCGGCCCGTTCCTTGATCTGCTCGGGAGTCAGCGTCTGAGCAGCTATCTCCTGCATGAGGGCGCGCAGGCTGGTCCCTCGCGCCTCCGCCACGGCGGCGAGCTGGTCACGGACTTCAGCGGGCACACGAATCATGACGTCGGACATGCCGAGAGTATACGTGATGTATACGCCGAGCACCTCCTGTCCATGCTGCGCATGCCGGAAGCCCTCCCTGTTCGCGGTTGTACGGGACGGGCCCCCGGCATCCGAGCGGCGCTCAGCTCTCCGTGCGCGGGAAGGAGACCTCAACACGGCGGTTCTTCTTGCGGCCCGCCTCCGTGGAGTTGTCCGCGATCGGGTACTGCTCGCCGTAGCCGCGCACCTCGTACGTGATGCCCGAGTCCGCGAGCTCGTCGTCCAGGACACCGTGTACGGCTGACGCGCGCTGGCGGGACAGGACGTCGCCGTGGGCCGACGAGCCCAGATTGTCCGTAAAGCCGAAGACGCGGACCTTCTTCGCGTTCTGGGCCTTGATCTCCTCGGCGATGTCGGCGATGCGCGCCTTCGCCTGACCGCTGAGCTTCGCGCTGTCCTTGCCGAACAGCACCTCTGCCTGAAGCGCGAACTTCACGTCTGAGTTCGTGTCCTCGCGGCGCTCCTCGCCGCCTTGGTCCTCTATGACGGACTTGATGTCGAGGACCTTGGACTCGGCGAGCGTCGCACCGTCGACCAACTTCAGGTCGGGGTCGTTCGCGTCGATTTTGACCGGCGCGCTCGCCTCCGGCTCAGTGCCCGGTGGGTAGCTCGGGCCGTCGGCCGCGTGAGCGGATACGGCACCGAAGAGGTTCGTGACTGCCATGACTGAGGCTGCAGTGAGGACGACCGTTAGGCGTGAGGCTTGGGTTCGGGTGTGGGTCATGGTTGTCTGCCTCAGCCGGAGATCTTGATGGTGGCGGTGGCGAAGGTCGGAAGCTGGAAGCTAACTTCGGTCGTACTCTCGGGCGGCGCTGGGAACTGCATGAACACGGGGATCGTTTCACCAGCCTTGATCGTCGTGAGGCCGGTCGTAGTGAGCGGACGCCCCTCCGTGTCGCGCAACACGTAGTAGCGCTTCTTCTCCTTGGAGTCCGCGAGAGTCGCCCCACCGAAGGACTGACCGTTTCTCATGACCTCGGTCTCATTGCCGGTGAGCCGGGACGATACGACGGTCGACTTGCTTCCGTCATTCTTGAGTTCCGCGTTGACGGTGAGGAATCCTCCAGAGTCCCTCTCGGCTGACGTGATCTTGAAGAACAGGCCATCCGGCCCCTTCAGCTCGGCCAGCGGCTCCTCCGACTGGCCTTCCTGAGCACTCGGATTCGATCCGCTGTCCTTAGAGGCAGACGCCGACGTGTCACCGCTCTTGTCATCCCCGCTGCTGCAACCGGCCACACCGAGGGCCAGGCTGACCGCAACTGCCGCTGCGGCCATCCCCCTGCGGGCCGTCGTGGTGAACCGAATGCTCATGAGTTCCGCTTCCTTTGTTCGTCGTTCTCTTTGTCAGTCGGCCAGATGGACATCGAAGAGGTCCTCGGGACCGGGAAGATCCGAGGGATCGTCCGGGTCGAGGTCCCAGTTCTTGCCCCTGCAGTTGAGCTGCGGCAGGTCCTCGTTGTTGCCGTTGTCCTCGTCGGGCGGTTGGAAGGAACAGCGTGGCTCGATCACGGCCCTGGCTCTTGCCGTTGCGTACGTGTCTTCCGTACCGGGGACGATGCTGTCACCGACGGGATCGTTCGTCTTGACCTCGACCTCGTAGCCCAGCGGGTTCCACTCGGGCTCGCAGCCGCCTCCCACGACATGTGCGTCGTTCTCGTCGGCGAGCTGCTGCGCCCGCCAACAGGAGGGTTCGAGCCCGTCCACCTCGCCCTCGAGGATGTCCTCCCAGAGGTCCGGGTTCAGGAGGTTGTCCAGCCACCTGCCCGTAAGTTGGTCCCGCTTGTCCTGCGCGGCCGCAAGGGCAGCGGCGTCCGCCGCCGTCTGCGCGCCGTTCCGTGTAGCCGCGGCCTGGCCGACCGCAAGGTACGCGAACGCGAGGAAGAGCAGGCCCGCCACCACCGTGATGTAGATGGGGAAGGCCTGCCCTGCGTCGCCGTACTTACGGGGCTGCATCAGCCGCCGGTGACCTCGCCGATCTTGGTGGTGATAGCGTCGTAGATCGACTTGCCGATGTCCGTACCCGTGATCGCCAGAACGATCGCCACAACCACCGCGATGATCCCCAGGTACTCGACCGCGGTCTGACCCTTGTCGTTGCGGGCGGCGCGGGACTGCAGGTACGAGACGGTGGTGTTGATCCAGTTGCTCATGGTGTTCCCCTCCGGTACCGGCCGGCCGCCTGCCGACCGACGTACAAGTCTCTTCGGCGCTACTGGCGTTACCGGCTTCCTCCTTGCCGGTCCCGCTTTCGACACCAGAAACGTACGCCGCACCCCCGGTGCCGCCAGAGGGTCCCTGGGCCCAATCCCGGGCCCAAAGCAGGCTTTGGGCCCTGCCGCCCACGCGCTGGGCCCATGAGCCCAGCCCCCCGTTCCCCCGTTCAGCCACGCCTGGTGGCCCCCCTCTCAGTCCCCGAACCGGGCGCCGTGCCGAGCCACTTGGCCACGGCCTCACTGCGGCTGACGCTGTGCAGCTTGGCGAAGATCCGGTTGATGTGGTTCTTGACGGTCTTCTCGCTGATGAAGCAGGTGGCGGCGATCTGCTGGTTGTTCATGCCGGATGCGATGAGGTCCATGATCTCCACCTCCCTGGAACTCAGCCCGAAGCTCTCCCTGGTCGAGGACCTAGACGACGACTGTGCCACATTCGATTGCAATTGCGAAAGACTTTGCTGGGAACTGAGGCGGGGAGCTTCCGCTTGCTGCTGGTGCAGTGGGATGTTTCCCGCGACTTGGGCGGACTCCGGCGTCGTTACGGACGGAAAGTTGCCGTATGCATTCGCGTCGGGCGCCGCCCTCCCCAACCCGTCCGGCAGTGGCGCGGACCCGGCACCCGCCCCCTGGTCCTGCCGTACGTGAGCCAGCAGCGCCCCCGCCGCCGTGGGCGTGAAGTGGGCCCTGCCTTCCTTGATGTCCCGTACCGCGGCGACAAGCTGGTCCGCGGTGAACTCGCCGTGGACCAGGTAGCCGCCGGCGCCCAGCCGGAGTGCCTCGTGGACGATCTCGCTCTCGCGGCTGTAGGTGAGCATCAGGACCGGGGCGATGCGCACCAAGTACGGCAGGGCGGATATGCCGTCGACGCCCGGCATCCGGACGTCGAGCAGGACGACGTCGGGGCGGTGGTGCTGGGCCGCCTCGTAGGCCTGGTGGCCGTCCGCCGCCTCCGCGACGACGTCGATGTCGTCGCGGCCGGAGAGCAGGACCGTGAGGCCGGCACGGACAACCGGGTTGTCGTCCGCGACGACGACACGGAGCGGCCGGCGGGCCGGGGGCACCGGGAAGCCGCCGGAACCCTCGACGGTTCCGGGGCGGCCGGTCCAATCGGGGGACGCCTGGGCGGGGACGCCGGGCAGTGTCGACGCGTCGGCGGGCATCGGCGCCTGGGGCGAAGTGTGGTCGGTGTGGGCGATGGAGTGTGCCGAAGTGTGCTGGGAGAGATGAGCGGGCGGGTGGACGTACCCGCTGGAACGGGGAGTCGCTTCCGGCATCGTCGGCCTCCTCTCGGGGGGTTGGGGGGAAGGAGCAGGGGTGGCGTCCGGGTCAGGGCGGGCCGACCGGTGCGGCCGGTGGCGGGGCTGGCTGAGCAGTCAGTGCGGCGAGCGGCATGTCCACGCGTACCTCGGTTCCCTTCACGTGCTGCCCCCGCCCGATGCGGATGCGGGCGCCGACAGAGGCGGCGCGTTCGACCATGCCGACGAGGCCGAAGTGGCCGGCGCGTCTGAGGCTGTCGAGGGTCGTACCGGGGGGCAGGCCCCGGCCGTCGTCGTAGACGCTGAGGCGCAGTTGGTCGCCCACGACGCCGGCGGAGATATCCACGTGCGTCGCGTGTGCGTGCCGGTGGGCGTTCTCCATGGCCTCGGTGGCGATCGTCAGCAGCTGGCGGCCGACGGCCTGCGGGACCGGGGGGACGGGGGTGTCGCCGACGTGGCGGTAGGTCGCGTGCAGACCGGTGCGGCGTCCGATGTCGGAGGCGCGTGCGGCGAGTTCCGCTGTGACGTCGACTCCACCGTCCAGGCCCGACTCGCGGCGCAGGTCCGCCAGGAGTTCGCGGGACTCGGAGGCGGCGCGGCGGGCGGAGCGGGCGACGAGTTCGGCCTGGTGTTTGACGGTGCGCGGGTCCATACGGTCGGCCGAGGAGGCGAGGCCGTCGGCGGCCAGGGCGAGTCCATGCAGGGTCTTGGCGACGGAGTCGTGCATCTCGCGGGCGAGGCGGGAACGCTCGCTCTCCACCGCCTCGTTGACGGCGAGGCGCGCCTGGACCGTGGTGAGGGCCTGCGTGGCGGCGCCGAAGCGCAGGACCAGGCCTCGCAGGGTCACGCCGGCAGCGCCAACGAGCACACAGAAGCCCGGCATCAGAGCCGATTCGGCGAAGGTCGCGTCGGTCTCCGTGCTACGGGAGACGACGACGAGGATGGCGGCCTGCAGACAGGCGAAGAAGGCCGCCCCGCGCCAGCCGTACACCAGGCCGGCCAGCAGCGGCGTGCAGACGCTGACGTAGGCGAGGGTGCTGTCCGGGCCGGCCGCGATGAGGAGCAGGGAGCCGAAGAGGGTGTCCGCGGCCAGCAGGGCCGGGTGCTTCAGCAGAAGGGGACCGAAGCGTTCCCAGTCGCGGAAGAGGGCGTACGAGACCATGAAGGTGACGACGACGGATGCGGCGACCAGCTGGGTGGCGAGGCCGGGCGCCGCATTGAGCAGGGCGGCCGGGGATGCTAAGGCGATCATCGCCAGGCGGAAGCCGAAGACTTGACGGCACATCGCCTGCAGGGCACTGACCTGGATTTTCAGGGCTGCCGTGGAGCCGCCGGGCGTCCTGCCCGCGCCCACCGGGCGCTGGGTGTTCGCCTGGGGGGAGAGCTGCTCGGTCAGGTGCGGGGGCAGGAATGTGCCTGCCGGCGGTGTGGTGATCTCCGTGGCACCGCCGTTCGTCGAGGTTCTCGCCCTCAGCCTGGGCATCCGTATGGCCATGACTGCCTCACTTGCCCGCGATCGAGCCGAAGTCGGTTCCGGAGCCGAGGAGGAGGCCCGCGCCCAGGAGGATCATGGTGGCCGGAACCATGAAGGTTGTGATCATCATGGTGGCTTTGGGGACTGCGCGGGCGGCCTTGCGGCGGGCGTTCTGGGCGTCCGTGCGGCGCATGTCGTTGGCGATCGCGACGAGCGTGTCCACGATGGGTGCGCCGAGTTCCTCGCCCTGCTGGAGGGCAGTGACGAACATGGCGACCTGTTCGGAGTCGTTGCGCTTGCGCAGTTCGGTGAAGGCCTGGCGGCGGCTCATGCCCATGTCCATCTGACGCAGGGTGATGCGGATCTCGTCGGACCACGGACCCTCGTAGTGGCTGGCGACCCGGTCCAGGGCCTGGCGGAAGCCGAGACCCGCGCTGACGACCACTGCGAGGACGTCGAGGAAGTCCGGCAGCGTCCGCTCGATCTGGTCCTTGCGGATGCGGACGGCCGACCAGATGCCGACCTCCGTCCAGAAGGCGGCGAAGGCGAACAGCATGAGGGCGACAAGCACGTTGCCCTTCATGAGCATGATGAACCCGCCAACACCGCCGAGCGCCCCGTACACCGCGCGGCGGGCGGCGTACCGGTCGATGGTCAGACCGCCCGGGTTGCCCGCGAGATCGATCTTGCGGCGGACCTGGTTGACACGCTTGGGCCCCATCCACCGCAGCACAGCGGGGGCATAGCGCATGCCGAGCCGGTCGACGAGCGAGTCCACGGCGCCGGTACGCGTCGAGCCGACCTCCAGGGCGACGGCCAGATCGCCCGGGAGTTTGGCGTCGGCCCGGTACATGCGGATGCCGTGGAAGGCTCCGTAGACGCCGATGCCCACCACGAGGGCGAGAAGGATTTCCATGGTGCTTCTCCTGAGTCCTACGGCCTGGGCCTCGGCCTACACATCGATCCGGGACATGCGCCGGATCAGGACGAAGCCGATCGCATAGAGCGCGAAGGCGACGATCACGCTGATTCGGCCGGCACCGGAGCCGGTCATGCGGTCCAGTGCTCCGTCCTTGACGCTGTCCATGAGAAGCAGCGAGCCGACGCCCATGACGGGGACCGCGTACGAGGTCATGCTGACCTGCGACAGCTGGGTGCGGACCTCTCGCCGGGTCTCCTTGCGCTCCTCCAGCGTCTCGGTGAGGTTGCGCAGAGCGCCGACGACGGTGCCGCCCGCGCGGTTGGACAGGATCAGTGTGGTGACCAGCACCGACAGTTCGCGGGACGGGAGGCGTTCGGCCAGCTCGCCGAGGGCGTCGTCGATGGAGTGACCGACGGCGAGCTGACTGGCGACCTTGGCGAGTTCCTCGCCCGCCGGGGCCTCGAGCTCGTCGGCCGCCATGCTGAGGGCGGTACGCAGGGCGAGGCCCGCCTGGGTGGCATTGGCGAGGATCCGGGACAGCTCGGGCAGCTGGTTGATGAACTTCTCGATGCGTTTCTGCCGCTGCCAGTTGAGGAACTGCATCGCGACGTAGATGCCGAGCAGGCCGCACAGCGGGCCGAAGAACGCGGCGAGCATCGACTGGCCGATGATCCACAGGCCGCTGATCGTTGCGACCATGTAGACGAAGAACTCGCCGGGGGTCACGTCCAGTCCTGTCGCGGCCAGCTTCAGTTCGAGCTTCTTGCCGAACTTCGTACGGCGGATTCGGCGGTCGATCTCCCGGAAGCGACGACGGCGGCCGATGGGGATCTGGCCGGTGGTCGACAGCCGGTCGACGAGCGCCTCGCGCTGGGCCTTGCCGGACGCGTAGGCGTGAATGCCCAGGACGATCAGGACGCACGCCAGCAGCGTCACGCCCGTCGTCAGGAGTATCAGGTCGTCCATGTCCATACGGGGGTACCTATCGGGCCTCTCGGGTGGCGAGCTGGTCGGCGGACGCGGCGACTCCGAAGGCCTGCGGGATGGGCTGGCCGGCCATGTACAGGCGCTCCGCGACGCGGCGGGGGAGCGGGAAGTACTCGAAGTGGCCGTGGATCCGGCCGTCCGCCGCCATGGGCTGGGCGGCGAAGCGGGCGACGGTGACGATGCGGTAGGGGTCGCTGCCGTGGCTGTCGAGCACCGCGATCTCGGTGATCTTGCGGGCGCCGTCGGCATGCCGGGTGAGCTGGACGATGACGTCGACAGCGCTGTTGATCTGGTCGTGCAGCGCCACGAAGGGAATCTCCACCTCGGACATGGAGGCCAGCGTCTGCAGACGCATCAGCGCGTCCTCGGCGCTGTTGGCGTGCACGGTGGCGAGCGATCCGTCGTGACCGGTGGACATCGCCTGAAGCATGTCAAGCGCCTCGCCACCACGGACCTCGCCGACGACGATGCGGTCGGGGCGCATACGCAGCGAGTTGCGGACGAGGTCACGGATGGTGATCTGGCCCCGGCCCTCGACGTTCGGCGGGCGCGACTCCAGACGGATGACGTGCGACTGCTGGAGCTGGAGCTCGGCGGAGTCCTCGATGGTGATGATGCGCTCGCCCTCGGGGATCAGCCCGGACAGCGCGTTGAGGAGGGTCGTCTTGCCGGTGCCGGTGGCACCCGACACGATGATGTTGAACTTGGCCTGGACGAGCCCGGAGAGCAGGTACAGCATGTGCTCGTCGAGCGAGCCGAAGCCGATCATCTCCTGGAGCGAGAAGGACCGCGGGAAGCGGCGGATCGTCAGTGTCGCGCCGGTGAGGGAGAGCGGCGGGATGATGACGTTGACGCGTTCTCCGGAGGGGAGGCGTGCGTCGACCATCGGGTTCGACTCGTCCACCCGGCGGTTGACGGTGGAGACGATGCGTTCGATGGTCTGCATCAGCTGGTCGTGCGAGGCGAAGCGCATCGGCAGCTGCTCCACCCTGCCCGCCCGTTCGACGAAGATCGCGTCCGGCCCGTTGACCATGATCTCGGTGATGGAGGCGTCTTCGAGGAGTGGTTCGAGGATGCCGAGGCCGAGTGCCTCGTCGACGACCCGGCGGATGAGCTGGGATCGCTCCACGGTCGACAGGACCGGGCCCTCACGGCTGATGATGTGGCCGAGTACACGCTCCAGTCGCGCCCGTCGCTCGGCGGCGGCGAGCGAGGACATCTCCGCGAGGTCGATCTCCTCGAGGAGCTTGGCGCGGTACGTGGCGACCATGTGGCCGTCCTCCGACCGCGCGCCGTTCTCCTCGGGGGAGTTGATACGTGCCCGCAGGCTCATGGATGCGTACTCCTCGGTTCTCACTCAGCCCGTCGTCACGGGGCGGGTCAGTCCTTCGGCATGGTGGCGGTCTTGCGTGCCGGGTCGAAGTCCCAGCCGGGGACGATCGACGGGATCTCGACGATCGCGGTGACCTCCACCTGTTCGAAGCCGTCCGCCCGGCGGAAGTCGGTACCGTCGGCGACCCAGGCGCTGACCGCGGCCCTGCCGTCCTGCTGCCACCCCGGGTTGTCGAGCGAGGCGCTGCGCGCGGCGGTACGGGCGGCGGTGCCGGCCTGCTGGGCGGTGTAGGCGACCAGTCCGAGCTGGACGGCGGCCATCGCGACGAGGATCAGGACCGGGATGAATCCCAGGTACTCCAGAGCGACCTGTCCGCGGTCGCCTCTGCGCACGGATGGCGTGACTGTCATGGTCTGCTCTCCCCCGGTCGTCTCTCCCCCGGTCATCGGGTCAGCCCGTCGTCTTCCTCGATGGCACCGGCCTCGCCCTCCACCTCGAACGGGAAGGCGATGGCGCCGGGGAACAGCACCGGGACGTCGAGGATGACGCGTGCCGTGACATAGCCGTTCGCGGTGGTGCACTCGACCTCGGCGTCGCCCACCCAGGCGTCCGGCAGCTTGTCCTTGCCCGCCTCGTCGCAAACGTTCTGCCGGTCGTAGGGGTGGGCAGCCGTCGCCTGTCGTACCGCTTCGTCGGCCGCGTTTCCGGCGAGGGTCCAGGTGTAGCCGGCCAGGACGAACTGCCAGAGCAGCACCAGCGTGAGGATGATCAGCGGTGTCATGCCCAGGAACTCGATGGTCACCTGACCGCGGTCCGCGGATGCGCGCAGGCCGTCGCGGCGGGCCGCGGTCCCGTGCCCGGTGCCCGCCCTGGGGTTCCATGTGCCGGGACGTAACCGTGCCCGGGTACGTATCCGTAGCCCCGTCCGTCCGTGTGTGCTCTGGCCGACCATGTCAGCCGTCCCCCTCCCCCTGTCCTCCACCACGACGGCGTCGGGTGCTGAACGCGCCGCGGTCGCTGCGGAACTTCGTGCTCCTGCCGCCCTTGCCCGCGCCCTCGGGGACAGCGACGAGGCCCAACTCGCCGGCCAGCCCCCACAGGGCCTGCTTCACCACGCTCTTGCTGTCCAGGTCCTGGACGCGACCCGCGTCGACCACTGCCTGCAGTTCCTTGAAGCCCGCGGGTACGGCGATGCCGGCGACCCGCGTGCCGGTGATCTTCTGGATGAGCGGCGGCTGGATCTCCGTGTTGCGGGTGTGCCGGTTGACGAGGATCACCGTCTCCTCGGCCTTGCGGATCTGCAGCCGGTCCCACAGCCGCACCATTCGCTTGGCGGCGCGGACGGCGACCACATCCGGCGTGGTGACCAGCAGCGCGATGTCCGCCATCTCGACGGCGGCGGCGTTCGCGCCCGTCATCTGGGCACCGCAGTCGACGATCACGACTTCGTAGCGCGACCGCATCGCGCTGACGATCTGGCGGACGGACCGGTCCGTGACTTCTTCCCCGCGCTCGCCCTCTCCCGGCGCGAGCAGCAGCGACACCCCGGTGTCGTGCGTGAACACGGCGTCGGCCAGCACCCGCGGCGAGAGGTCGGTGATGCCCGCCAGGTCGACGACGGAACGGCGGAACTGCACATCCAGGTATGACGCGACGTCTCCGGTCTGCAGGTCCAGGTCCACGAGGGCCGCTCTCCGGCCCGATGCCTGTGCCGCGAGCGCGAGCTGGATCGAGGCGAAGGTCGTCCCGACACCGCCCTTGGCCCCGCTGACGGTCACGAGCGTGCCGCCGGGGCCGCTGAAGACGTCCCCGCTGTTGCCGAGGTGACGGCGCACTCCGACCGCCCAGGCCGCCGCGCCCTGCACACGGCTGACCAGTTCCTCGTAACTCAGCGGCAGCGCCACCAGACCGCGCGCCCCCGAGTCCATGGCGGCCGAGATCAGACCGGGGCTCGCGTCTGTCGTGATGAGGACGACTCCGACGGCGGGGAAGCGCAAGGCGACTTCACGGATCAGTTCCAGCGCCGGCACCGGACCGATCCGCTCGTGCACGAGCACAACCTCGGGCAGCTCCTCGATCGACTCGCCGGCCAGTCGGCTGAGCGTGTCGATCAGTTGAGTGGAGTCGGCGACCGGCATCGCCGGTTCCGCGTCGGGGAGCTGGCTGAGGAGGGTCGTGACGGACCGGGCGGCGTCGGCGTCACCGACCGCCGGGAGGATCCTCGTGGGCATGTGATCCAGAACCTCACTTGTCCTTGGCGAGTTCGTAGGTCCGCTCGCTGGGACGGATGGTGGTGTCGCTGCCGGGCGCCACAAGGGCGAGCCGGACATGCTGCGCGAAGGACTCGGCATAGGCGACGCGCTGGGCGTCCATCGTGCTGAGGGCGAAGGTGATCGGCACGGCCTGTGTCGCCGCCCGCCTGTTCTCCTCGCTCGGCTCGAGGGCGGTCAGCCGGCCCACGTCGATGACCTTGGCCTTGGACACGATGATCCGCGACTCGGCGGGGTCACCCTGCCGGTCGCCCGCGAACGTGGCGAACACGTTGACGGTGGCACCCGGGGTGATCTTGCCCGCGACGCCGGTCTCGGCGTCGATCATGATGGCGATCTCCTGCTCACCGGGCTCCAGCGCGGGACGCTTGACGATCATGTCGCTCTGCAGCAGCGAGCCCTGGCGCAATTGCGTCACGGCGATCTTGCCGCTGATCTCGGAGAGATCGGTCACGGCGTTCTCCGACAGCCAGCGCTTGGGCATCGAGATCTTTTCGAACTGAGTGCTGCGCAGGTCCGTGTAGGGCGCGATATCGCTCTTGATCTGATAGGCGGTGACCTCGGGGCCGACTTTGGACTTCGCATCGCTGATGACCGAGAGCACTCCGGCGAACGCACCGAAGGCGCAGAGGACCGACAGGAGCAGGAGTATGACTCCGCGGCGCTGGCGGGAATTCATGAACCGTGCAACCTCATTGGGGGACGATGGCTGAGCGGACGTGGATGGTGTTGTTGTCGAGCGGAATTGCGTACAGCTGAGCTGGTGGCATGGGGCGAACTGCGATGAGCCGTCCCTTCGCGCGTCGCGCTGTGGCAGCCGGGGACCACTCAGGGCGCGAGTGTCTCTTGGTTCAGGACACCCCCGGCGGGAGTTTGGTTCTCGTAGACGGGCGGCGTCGCGGAGCAGAACACGCATCGGTCTCCGATGCGTTCGAGACCACACCAGTGACAGCGATCACGCCGTACGGAAGTCACCAGTTGATAGAGGACCGAGATGTCCGGCAGGTAGGAGGCGAACTCGATCAGTTTGGCCGTGCCCCACCAGCGCGCGGACTCGGCAGGCAGCGCGACCTCGCGCAACCCCTGGACCTGCCATGAGTGGGCGAGGGTGTCTTTGACCCAGTCGGACTGCAGCTGCCCCTGGGCGACCAGCAGCCAGGTGCCGAATTCCGGCCCGGTGAGGGCCGCGTCGGGGCCGATCTTCACCAACTGCGGTGCGGGGTTCGCGACCACACCGAACTGGCTGCCGGGCACCCAGGACTTCGCGTGTGACTTCAGACTGACCGGGACACGGTCGAGCTTGGCGACGGAGTTGAGCAGCGCACCCGCGTAGATGTAGTGGGTGAGCAGCCGGGCCGCAGAGGCCACCACTCCGGCGGAGAGGTCACAGACGGACAGCTGCCGCAACTGGCGGACCAGGGCGGCAAGTCCGAGCGGGGGGAGGTCTGACCTGAGCAAAGCGATGCGATCGCTCTCCAGAATCGACCGCACGGTGTGCAAGCGCCGCACGACAGCGGCGGAGGCCGCCGCCGAATAGACCACGATCACATACCCGTGCCGGTCGATCAGTACCTGCATGTCAGCGAGCGCTGCTTCCAGCGGCTGGGCTTCGGGGGGCTGTAACGGAATCGCGGTCGGGGTCTGTTGGTCTTCTGGTGGCAGCACCAGATCAGGACTGGTGACAGCGACAGCAGTCGGCACGACGAGTTCCCCGTTTCACTCCGGCCGCCACCAGACCCGGTGGCCATGGTTGTGGACAGCCCTCGAAGCTACCTCAGCACTTTATCCAGCCCCAACATGCCTAGAAAACACTTCTCTCCGACCCTGCGAGACAGTCACAGGGGGCAAATTGAGCGCTACATTCCGCTATATACTGACAGGACGGACAGGTGTGGCCCGTCCGATCAGAAGAACTCCCCCCACGGCTGGTCCCAGACCTGCTTCACGCACAGGATCAGGAACAGCAGGCCCGCGACGCCGAGCATCGCGTTGCTGAGCGGGCCGTTGCGCCACTCCCTGGGTGTGCGGGGGGAGTTCAGGAGCCAGATCAGCGTGCCGGCGAGGAAGGGCAGGAAGGCCGCGCCGAGGACGCCGTAGATGATGATCAGCCGGAAGGGCTGGCCCTCGAAGAGGAGGATCATGGGCGGGAAGGTCAGCCAGAGCAGGTAGGCGCGGAAGGGCCAGGAGCGTTCGCGTGTCCCCGAGGCGACCTCCTCGCCCTTGGCCTGGCCCTTGCCCGACAGCCGGGCCACGAAGTCGGCGAACATCAGGCTCACGCCGTGCCAGACGCCGATCAGCGAGGTGAAGGACGTGGCGAAGAAGCCGATCAGGAAGAACTTCGCCGTCGCCGTGCCGTACTCCTTCTCCAGGATGTCGCCGAGCTGGATCAGGCCCTTGTCGCCGCTCGCGATCGCGATGTTCGCCGAGTGCAGGAGCTCCGCGCCGACGAAGAGCATGGCGATCACGAAGATGCCGGTCGTGGCGTAGGCGACGCGGTTGTCCAGGCGCATGACCTTCATCCAGCCGGTGTCGGTCCAGCCCTTGGCGTTGACCCAGTAGCCGTAGGCCGCGAGGGTGATCGTGCCGCCGACGCCGCCGATCAGACCCAGGGTGTTGAGGATCGAGTCCTTCTCGTCGGGCAGCACCGGCAGGAGGCCCGCGAAGGCGTCGGGGATGTTGGGCGTGACGCGGATCGCCAGGTACACCGTCACCAGGAACATGACGCCCACCAGGACCGTCATGACCTTCTCGAACACCGCGTACTTGTTGAACCAGACGAAGACCAGACCGACCAGACCGCAGGCGATGCCCCACCACTTCAGGTCCATCACGTCGGGGAACAGCGCCTGGAGCGGCAGCGCGCTCGACGACATCGCCGCCGCGCCGTAGACGAAGCCCCAGACCACGACGTAGACGGCGAAGAACCAGGTGGTCCAGCGGCCGAGGCTGGCCCAGCCGTCGAACAGGGTGCGGCCCGTGGACAGATGCCAGCGGCCCGCCGCCTCGGCCAGCGAGATCTTCACCAGGCAGCCGATGATCGCGGCCCACAGGAGGGTGTAACCGAAGTTGCTGCCCGCGATCAGCGTGGCGACCAGGTCGCCGGCGCCGACACCGGTCGCCGCGACGACGATGCCCGGGCCGATGTACTTCCAACTCGCCTTACGCTGCGGGGGGTGTTGCGACGCCTCGTGGTCCGTGGTGTTTCCCGTGGTGTCCGCCATGCAGGTCAAGAAAGCCCAAAGGCGCCTGTGGGACAAGAGGGCGTGACCGGATCTTCACGTGATGCGCGTACAAGGCACCTTCCCGAACGGGGCCCCGGACAGGCCCCGGCTGGGCACACCGCCGGGGCCCGACCTGGGGTCCTGCCGTCAAATGCCCGTCGTCCGCCCGGAGGGCGGGCATTTGACGGCAGGACCCAGCGGAGCGTCACGGCTGTCGCCGACCACAGCCGTCCGATCCGCACGTGCCGAGCTCGAACCACACGGTCTTGCCCGGCCCGTCCTGGTGGCAGCCCCAGCGCTGGGCCAGCGCGTCCACCAGGAACATCCCGCGGCCGCTCGACCCGGTGCCGGCGTCCAGGACCCGGGGGACGCGGCGATCGGTGTCGGCGACCTCGCAGCGCAGTACGCCGTGCGCGGCGAAGAGTATGAGCCGGAAGCGGCTCTCGGCGTGCACCAGGGCGTTGGTGGCCAGTTCGCCGACGAGCAGTTCCGCCACGTCCGCCACCTCACCGCGCTCCGCGAGCCCCCACCCCTCCAGCTGCCTGCGCACCTGAGCGCGTGCCTCGCGGACGGCGCGGGGCTCGGGGGCGTACTCGACGCTCAGGTGGCCTGCTCCCAGGGGTGGTTGCAGGAACGGGCCGTACCTGGCGTCGGGGTCCGGGAGGTGGGGCCCGGAGAATTGCGGCATGGCTCCAGGGTGTCCCGGGGGCCGGTCCGGCACAGGGGGAGGACTACCCGATCCCCTACCTGCATGTGCCGGTGGGGTCACCCGTACTGGAGGCGGACCGTGGCTCCCTCGGCGTCGTCGCGGATGTCCACGTACGCGCAGACCTGGCGCGCGTACCACAGGCCCGGGCCGGGTTCCGGGCTGGTGGGCCGTGGCGGGACGAAGCCGGCGAGCGGGTCGCCGACGGGGCGGGCCGAGCGCAGTTCGCAGACGCAGGCGGGTGCCTCGCCCCACAGCAGGGCGGTGCCGTCGAGGGGCGCCAGGGCCGCCGCCGTCTGAGCGACGGCCGTGGCGAACAACTCGGCGTCGGCGGCGGGCAGCCCCCGCCCCTCCGCCCAGGCCTGCACGGCCGCGGCGTGCGGCTCGGCCAGGGGCTCGGCGCCGGCCGGGGGCAGCGGCAGCGGTACGGCGTCGAGTTCGGCCGCGAGCCGCACCGGGTCCTGGTACACCTCCGTGCCGGGGTGGGCGCGGCGGGCCGCGGCGACGACGGCGGGCCCGGCGGTGCGGATGCCGTACGCGCACAGGGCGGTCGTGGCCATGGGCGCGAAGAGGAGGTTGGCGAGGGCCTCGTAGCGGATCCATTCGGTGGTCTCGCGGGCCGAGCGGCCGGCGCGGCCGCTCCATACGGGTTCCATGAGCAGGTGGATCCGGCCGCCGGGTGCGGCGTGGGCGGTGAGGTAGGAGGCTGCCTGGGCGACGGCGTTGGCGGCGGAGCCGGTGTACCAGTCGGTGTGCGGGATGCAGGTGACGTCCTTCGCGTCCCCGCCGAGGGCGTCCCGCAGCAGGTCCAGGTTGCGGGGGTCGGCGATGGCCACGGGGGGTGGTTCGTCCGGGGCGGCGAGGCCTTCGCCGAGGAAGGGCAGGGCGGCGGCCACGAAGTCGTCGTCGGTGTCGAAGACGGCCATGCGGTGGTCGAACGCGGCGGGCGTGGGGGGCTGTCGGGTGGTCATGGGTTCCCCTCGGGGTCTGCGGTACGGGCGGGGGTCTGCGGCAGGGCGGGTCAGCGCTGTGCCGTCACCCAGGCGGCGATCTGGCTGCGGTTGCTGAAGCCGAGCTTGCTGAGGATGCGTTCGACATGGCCTTCGGCGGTGCGGCGGGCGATCACCAGACGGTCGGCGATCTGCTGGTTGGCGAGGCCTTCGGCGACGAGCCGGGCGACCTCGGTCTCGCGGCGGGTGAGACGGACCGCGGTGTCGTCGTGCGGTGTCCGGGACTCGCCGGGGTGCGGACGGGCCGGTTCCTGGAGCGCGTGGCCGACGAGTTCGGCGAGGCCGAGGTTCCCGCCGCGCCGGTGGGCCCGTTCGAAGGCGGCCCGTCCCAGGGCCCGGCAGGCCCGCTCCTCGCTGTCCCGGCGTACGGAGTTGAGGGTGTGCGCGCCCCAGCGGGCGGCGTCGATGTCGGCCCAGACCCGGTCGGCGCCGCCCAGCAGCACGGCCGCGTGCCGGTGGGCGCCGCGTTCGGTGGCGATCGACGCGAGCAGGTCCAGGGTGAGGGCGATGCCTATGGCGTCGTGGACGGCGAGCTTGAGACGCAGGGCCTCGCGGGCGTGCCGCTCGGCCCGGGCCCAGTCGCGGCGCACGCTGTGCGCGAGGGCGAACATGCGCAGCACGTACGACCGTACCCACTGCTCGCCGTGCCGCTCGCACAGCCCGAGGGCCCGCTCGCACACCTCGACGGCCCGGTCGGCCTGGCCCAGGAGCCCCAGCGCGCAGGCGAGTTCGACCTGGCCGAGGCCTACGACGCTGAGGTGCTGGCCGGGCACGGGGCCGCGGGCGACGGTGGTCTCGAAGTGCCGCAGCGCGCCGGGCAGGTCGTCGCCGAACAGCCTCAGGACGCCGATGACGTACTCGGCGTGGGCGGCCTCGGCGGCGTCGCCCAGGACCCGGGCGAGGGCGAGGGCGTCCCTGGCGTGCCGGCGGCCGCGGGGGAAGTCCTGGGTGGCGGCGGCGAGCAGCCCGGCGGCCCAGAGGCCGCGGGCCCGCTCCGGGGTCGGCTCGGGGGTGGCGGCCAGGGCCCGGCCGAGCCAGTACAGGCCCTCGCGCGGGGCGCCGCAGGCGTGCCAGTAGAACCAGAGGGTGCCGGCGAGCCGCAGCCCGGCGAGTGCCTCGCCCGGGGTGGAGAGGCTGAAGTCGAGGGCGGCGCGCAGGTTGTCCCGGTCGGCGCGCAGCCGGGCGACGGTCTCCGGCTGCCCGGGCCCGAACCAGCCGCGCTCACACTCCTCGACCCACCGCAGCATCCAGTCCCGCTGCCGCCGCCGGACAGCGTCCTCCTCCCCGACGGTCCGCCGCAACTGCTCCAGCCCGTACTGCCGCAGCGTGTCGAGCATCCGGTACCGCACCCCACCGGGCCCCGGCTCCCGGCACAACACGGACTTGTCCACGAGCCCGGCGACGGCGTCGAGCACGTCGTCGGCATGAAGGGCTGGGGCAGGCCACCGGGCGGTCAAGGCGCCTGCGGCGTCTGCGGGCGGCGGGGGCGAGTCGGGGCCGCCTGGGTGGGGCACGGGCGGGGGCAGCGTCAGCCCGTCGACGGTGCTGCCCTCGGGGCGGGAGGCGATCAGGGACTCGGGGCGCATCACGGGCAACGGCACGGGCCCGCCGGGCGGCCCCGGCACGGGCGGCGCCGCGTTCCCCGGACCGCCGTCGAGCGGGGTCAGTGTGAGGGTCCCGGCGAGCGCTCGTGCGGGTCGGGTACGTTCACCGGAGCCGCCCGCGAGCCGGGCGCCGCCCGACGGCACGTCGGAAGGTGCTCCGCCCTGGACGCCACCCACGAACGGCCCGCCGGCCCCGTGTCTGCCACCTCGCAGGAGACTCTCCGTCGGCGCCAGGCCCGTTCCCCACCCGGCGTCCGGCTCCCCGGTGTCGTCCGCGCACAGCGCCTCCGCCGTCTCCAGGTCGAAGCCGCCCGCCAGGACCGACAGCCGCGCCCACACCGCCTGCTCGGAGGCGGTGCACAGGTCGTGGCTCCAGGCGACCGCCGCTCGCAGGGTCTGGTGGCGGGGCAGGGCGGCGGGGCTGCCGGTGGTGAGGAAGCGGTAGCGGTCGTCGAGGCGGTCCAGGAGCTGGTCGACGTCGAGGACACGCATGCGGACGGCGGCGAGTTCGATGGCGAGGGGGAGGCCGTCCAGGCGGCGGCACAGACGGGCCACGGAGGCGCGGTTGTCCGGGGTGAGGCGGAAGCCGGGGACGACCGCGGCGGCCCGGTCGGCGAAGAGCGTGAGGGCCGGGTAGCCCTCGGCGGCGGAGAGGTCGCCGTCCGGGTCGGGCACCGGCAGCGGCCGCACCTCCAGCAGGTGCTCCTCGGTGAGGCCGAGCCGGTGCCGGCTGGTGGCGAGGATCCGGACGCCCTCGGTGTCGTGCAGCAGCGCCGCGGCGAGTTGCGCACAGGCACCCGCCAGGTGCTCGCAGTTGTCGACGACGAGCAGCAGCCGCCGCTCTCGCACCTGCTCGACGAGGGCGTCCAGCGGCGGCTGGGCGGAGTGGTCGTGCAGCCCCAGCGCGTCGGCGGCGGCGAGCGGCACGAGCGCCGGGTCGTGCAGCCCGGAGAGGTGCACGAAGCGCACGCCGTCCGGGAAGGCCCGCTGCACCCGGGCCGCGATGCGCGCGGCGAGCCGGGTCTTGCCGACGCCGCCCGGCCCGGTCAGCGTCACCAGCCGTGCCCGGGCCAACAGCTCGCGTCCCTGGGTCAGTTCGCCACGCCGGTCGACGAAACTGGTCGTCTCGACCGGCAGCTGGTGGTCCCGTCGTGGCGCTGATCCGCCCATGATCAGCCAGTCCTCTGGGGGGTTCCGAGGATCCGGACACCCCGGCTCCTCTTGCGCGGACCCTCACTCTCCCCTGCCACGTACACATATGCACGCCCGGGTCACACCCGTGGGTGCACTTCCGCCGGGACAGCTCGCCCGCCACGCCACACGCGTACACTACGCGTCCGCTTTCGGTCTTGACCTGCTCATGTCATTGGCAGAACGATGTGCGCCACCCGCACCACGTACGTCGCAGTGAACAACCCCACCTCCCACAAGGAGATTTCATGCGACTCCGCATACGAGGCTCCGGTGCCCGCACCGGCAGACGCACCGCCGCCCTCGCCGCCCTCCTCGCGCTCGCCCTCGCGGCGCCCCTGACGGCGACGACACCGGACGCCACCGCCGACAGCGCCCGCAAGGCGGCTCCGTCGGCCGACGACGTCCGGCAGTACGAGATCCATATGCACTCGACGGCAAAGGACCGCACGGCACTTCAGCGCACCGGCGTGACCGTGGACGAGGCCCACGGCCACGGTGTCGTCGTCTCCGGACGCGCGGACCAGATCAAGAAGCTGCGCGCGCTGGGCTACGAGGTCACCCCGCTCGGCGCGGTCCCCGACCGGTCCGCCGGCGAGGACGACGTCCGGATCCACGACTTCCCGTCCGCCGACTCGCGCTACCACAACTACGCGGAGATGACGAGCGAGATCAACTCGATCGTCTCGGCCAACCCCTCCATCGCGAGCCAGCGCGTCATCGGCAAGTCGTACCAGGGCCGGAACATCGTCGCCATCAAGATCAGCGACAACGTGGGCAGCGACGAGTCCGAGCCGGAGGTGCTGTTCACGCACCACCAGCACGCCCGCGAGCACCTCACCGTCGAGATGGCGCTCTACCTGCTGCGCGAGCTGACCTCCGACTACGGCTCCGACTCGCGCGTCACCAGCATGGTGAACAACCGTGAGATCTGGATCGTCCCGGACATCAACCCGGACGGCGGCGAGTACGACATCGCCACCGGGTCGTACCGCTCGTGGCGCAAGAACCGCCAGCCCAACAGCGGCAGTTCGTACGTCGGTACCGACCTCAACCGCAACTGGAACTACCGCTGGGGCTGCTGCGGCGGCTCCTCCGGCTCGACGTCCTCCGACACCTACCGGGGCTCCGCACCCGAGTCCGCGCCCGAGGTGAAGGTGGTCGCCGACTTCGTGCGCAGCCGGGTCGTGGGCGGCAAGCAGCAGATCAAGGCCGGGGTCGACTTCCACACGTACAGCGAGCTGGTGCTGTGGCCGTTCGGCTACACCAACTCCGACACGACGACCGGGATGACGGCCGACGACAACGCGGCGTTCAAGGCCGTCGGACAGAAGATGGCCGCGAGCAACGGGTACACGGCGGAGCAGTCCAGCGACCTGTACATCACGGACGGGTCGATCGACGACTACCTCTGGGGCACGCACAAGATCTTCGGGTACACGTTCGAGATGTATCCGAGGTCCGGCGGTGGTGGGTTCTACCCGCCCGACGAGGTGATCGAGCGGGAGACCTCTCGTAACCGGGACGCGGTGTTGCAGTTGCTGGAGAACGCGGACTGCATGTACCGGTCGATCGGCAAGGAAACCCAGTACTGCCGATAGCTACTCGGCGTCTTCCTCGAAGTAGGCGTCCAGTACCACGTCCAACTGCTCGTCCCACTCCGTGAAACGGCTCCTGGCCGGCGCTTCGATCTCGATCGGGTACCAGCGCCGGTCAGGGGTGTGGACGGTGACCGTGTAGCGCTTGCCGAAGCGGGCGGTCTCCGTTTCGACCGCCCCGATCTCGTCCCAGCGGAACTCGCATTCCTGGTCGTCCAGGGACAGGCGTACGCCTCTGTGGTCGGCGACTATCCGCGCGCGGCGGTCGGACGCCTCGAAGACGGGGCCGTCGACGTCGGCCTCGTCCTCCTCCGGCCCGGAGGGGGACGTCTGCGCCGTCTCCTCCGGCTCGGGGGCGGCATCCTCGGCTTCCTCGACCTCGGCGACCTCGGGCTCCTTCTCCGGCCCGTCGTCCTCCGTCCGGCCGGACGCGGGTGACGTGAGCCCGGGGATGAAGGCCGGGTCGAATCCGGCGCCCTTCACGGGCTCGGCCTTAAGGGGCTGGCTGCTCGAACCTATGCGCTGCTCCACAGCGGAGCAGTATGGTCGACGAACCTGTGCCGCACACAGTCGGCCCCCGCATCGTTACACGATGATGCTCAACACCGCGGCCACGACGAACCCCGCTACCGACGTGCGAGGCGAAGGTGACTCCTCCGTTCTTTACCTGGCGGAAGAACGCGACGAACGCCTTGTCCAGGCGGCGCGGTGTGGCCTGCTGGGAGGAGAATGACCAACGGCCCTGATGCTCCGGGTCGAGCGCTCGGATGTCTTTGAGCTGCGCGGACTGGTCCCCATAGCGGATAGTGGTCTGCGAGACCGGTAGGCGTCTCGCCGCTCCTGGAGCGCGCCGTTGTACAGCGAGCAGTGGTCGGTCAGCATCTCCCGCAGGGCCTGCTCCTGCCGCAGGGTCGGACGCAGGAGGAACTTGTAGGCACGGATCATGAGCCGTACTCCATCGCCTTCCGCCGGGGACGCTCCCATTGGATGTCGATGCACCGCAGCACCATCTCGACACTCACCGCACAGACAGAGGCCTCGAAGCGAAAGCACAGCCGGGCGGGGCGGATCCCGGCAGGGCGTCCCGGGGGGGCGCCCTGCCGTGCACGGCCTGCGAGAGTTGAGAGGGTCAGCCGAGGACGGCCAGCGCGTCGATCTCGACCAGGAGACCCGCCCCGGGCAGGCCGACGTAGACCGTCGTGCGCGCGGCGGGCGGCTGGGTCAGGCCCTGCTCCTCGAAGTACGCGTTGTAGATCTCGTTGAACTCGGCGAAGTGGGCCACGTCCGTCAGGTATACGCGGATCATCATCGCGTCGTCCCAGCCGGCGCCGCCCTCCTGAAGGATCGCCTTGACGTTGGCCAGGGTCTGGAGCGTCTGCTCGCGCAGGGTCGGCCCGGCGGGCGTGGGCGGCTTGCCCTCCTCGGCGGGCAGGAAGCCGACCTGACCGGCGACCTGGAGGATGTTGCCCTTCTTCACACCGTGCGAGAACTTCGCCGGCGGGGTGGTGTGGGTCTTGGGGGTGAGTGCGGTCTTGTCCGTCATTCGGTGCCCTTCACTGGTGTTCTGCCGGAGTACTCGCCGCTGATGGCGTCCGCCGTACGGCGCACCAGCGGCAGGAGGGTGAGGAGTTCGTCGGCGGTGACGACGACGTTCGGCGCGGAGACCG
Source organism: Streptomyces sp. NPDC050164 (assembly GCF_044459945.1). NCBI lineage: Bacteria > Bacillati > Actinomycetota > Actinomycetes > Kitasatosporales > Streptomycetaceae > Streptomyces > Streptomyces sp. NPDC050164. The sequence continues at coordinate 382,034 of NZ_JBITJK010000001.1, read as the reverse complement.
ACATCGCGGCGACGACCCGGCCGTCGGCGCCGCGGATGGGCGCCGCGACGCAGTTGATGGACTCCTCGTGGCCGCCGAGGTCGGTGGCCCAGCCCTGTTCGCGCACCTTCTCCAGCTCGCGCAGGAACGCGTCGGCGTCGGGTGTCGAACGGGACGTGTACGCGGGGTAGTCGAGCTTCTCCGCGACCGCCCGCCGCTCGTGCTCGGGCAGGTCGGCCAGCAGCAGCTTGGCGACCGCGGCGACGGTGATGGCGACGGGCTTGCCGATGCGGGAGTACATCCGCACCGGGTAGCGGCTGTCGACCTTGTCGATGTAGAGGACCTCGTTCTCCTCGTACACGGCGAGGTGCACGGTGTGTCCGCAGCTCTCGTTGAGGCGGACCAGGTGGGGATGGGCGATCTCGCGGACGTCGAGGTTCTCCATCGCCTCCTGGGCGAGGGCGAAGAGGCGGGCGCCGAGGCGGTAGCGCTGGTCGGACTGGCGGTAGACGAGGCCGTGCTCGTGGAGGGTGCGCAGCAGGCGCAGCGCCGTGGACTTGTGCACGCCGAGGCGGTCGGCCACCTGCCCCAGGTCGGCGGGACCCTCGGCGAGCAGCGGCAGGATGCTGAGCGCGCGGTCGACGGTCTGGCTCATGGCGTACGTACCTCCTCCTCGGCCCGTGCGACGGCGTGGTCGACGGCTCGCGTCCAGCCGGGGCCGAGTCGCAGTCTCCCCCACGCCGCGTCGTCCAGGGCGGCGAGGCGGTCGGCGTGCTCCCGCGCGGGCGGCGCGGCGAGGTCGCCGGGGACGGTGAGGGCGGCGGCGGCCAGCAGGTGCCCGTGCCGCAGCCGGTCCCGGACGGGCAGCCCGCGCAGGGTGGCGGAGAGGAACCCGGCGGCGAAGGCGTCCCCGGCGCCGACGGCGGCGACGACGTCGACCCGCGGGGCGGGCACGAAGGTGACGTCCCGCTTGTCGAAGACGGTGGCTCCCGCCGCGCCCTGCTTGACGACCAGCACCTCGGGTTCGGGGAGGGCGGCGCGGACGGGCTCGGCGCCGCGCAGCCCCCAGGCCTCGTCCTGCCCGACGAACACGAGGTCCGCGCCGCGCGCGAGGTCCCGCAGCACCTTCGGGGCGTCCGTGTCGTGCCACAGTCCGGGCCGGTGGTTGACGTCGAAGGAGACCAGGGGGCGGCCGGGCCGGCGCGCGGTCAGTTCGCGCATCAGGTCCAGGCAGGTCCCGGACAGCGCGGCCGTGATCCCGGACAGGTGCAGCACACGGCCGGCGCGGACCGCGTCCAGGTCCACGTTGCCCGCGGACATGGCCGAGGCCGCGGACCCGGCCCGGTAGTACGCCACCTCGTGCGCGTCGGTGGCCCGGTCCCCGGCGGTGCGGAAGTAGATGCCGGTGGGGCGGGCGGGGTCGCGCCGGACGTGTTCCACATCGACCCCGTACCCGCCGACGGCCTCGACCAGGTGGTCGCCGAACGGGTCGTTCCCCACCCGGCTTACCCACCGCCCGGAATGCCCGGCGGCGGCCAGCACGCACACCGTGTTGGACTCCGCGCCGCCGATGCCCCGGTCGAAGGAGGGGACGTCGGCGAGCCGGCCCGGCCGGGACGGCAGGAACGTGACCATGGACTCGCCGAGCGCGACGACGTCCACGACGTCGGGGGCGTTGCAGGGTCCGGTGGGGGTCACGATGCTCGTAGCTCCTGGTTGCTCGGCGGGGGCGGCGTGCGCGGCCGCTTTCGTTGACCCCGGGTGGCCGAGATGTTAGACAGCGTTGAGCGATATACGCAATGAGTGTTGCAATATATGCAACAGCCCTGATCAGGGAGGCTCCATGACAGCCGTTAGCGCCGCCGAGTCCCTCGCCCGGCTCGCCGCCGAACGCGTCGACCACCGCTTCAAGGGCCTCCCGCCGGACGCCGACGGCCTGACCGTGGGCGAGCTGGCCGCCCAGCGCCGGAACCTGTTCACCGGCGGCTTCGCCACGCCCGTGCTCGCGCTGTCCGCCGAGCGCCTGGAGCACAACCTGAGGCTCATGGAGTCCTACGCGGACCGGCACGGCCTGGCCTTCGCGCCGCACGGCAAGACCTCCATGGCGCCGCAGCTGTTCCAGCGGCAGATCGAGCACGGGGCGTGGGGCATCACGCTGGCGGTGCCGCATCAGGTGCGGGTGGCGCGCGCGTTCGGGACCCGGCGCGTGTTCCTGGCGAACGAGCTGGTCGACGCAGCGGCCCTGCGCTGGGTCTCGGCCGAGCTCGACGCCGACCCGCAGTTCCGCTTCGTCGCTTACGTCGACTCGGTGCGCGGGGTGGAGCTGATGGACGCCGCGCTGAGCGGTGCCCGGCGCCCGCTGGACGTCGTCGTCGAACTCGCCGCCGGGGAGGGTGCCCGTACCGGGGTGCGGACGGAGGCGGAGTGCGCGGCGGTCGCGGACGCGGTGGCGGGCACGCGGTCCCTGCGGCTGGTCGGCGTCGCGGGCTACGAGGGCGAGGTGCCGAAGGCGGACACGGAGCGGGTGACGGCGTGGCTGCGGCGGCTGGTCGCGCTCGCCGCGGACTTCGACAAGGCCGGACGGTTCTCGGGTGTGGACGAGATCGTCGTCAGCGCGGGCGGCAGCGCCTGGTTCGACGCGGTCGCCGACGTCTTCGCGGAGATCCCCGAACTCTCCCTGCCGGTCCTGAAGTTGCTGCGCTCGGGCGCCTACGTCTCGCACGACGACGGCCACTACCGCAAGCTGACCCCGTTCAACCGGGTGCCCGAGGAGGGCGCCCTGGAGCCGGCGTTCCGGCTGTGGACGCAGGTGGTGTCACGGCCCTGTGCCGAGCAGGCCTTCGTCAACGCGGGCAAGCGGGACGCGGCCTACGACCTCGACCTGCCCTTCGCCCAGGTGATCCGCCGCGACGGCGCCGAGCGCCCGGCCACCGGCGTGTCGGTGACGGCCCTGTCCGACCAGCACGCCTGGCTGAGCACCACGCCGGAGGCGGATCTGGAGGTGGGTGACTGGGTGGGTCTGGGTCTGTCCCATCCGTGCACGTCGTTCGACAAGTGGCCGCTGATCCCGGTCGCCGAGGCGGACGGCACGGTCGTCGACTACGTCCGTACGTTCTTCTAGGAGGCCGGCGCGATGGAAGAGCTCGTCATCCGGGACGCGGACGTCGTGGACGGCTCCGGCGAACCCTCCTACCGGGCCGATGTCGTGGTCGACGGCGGCCGGATCGTGTCGATCGTCAAGGAGGCCGCGGCGGCCGGCTGCCTGCGGCCGAAGGCGCGCCGGGAGCTGGACGCCGAGGGCCTCGTCCTGTCCCCCGGCTTCGTCGACATGCACGCCCACAGTGACCTGGCGCTGCTGCGCGACCCCGACCACAGCGCCAAGGCCGCGCAGGGCGTCACGCTGGAGGTCATCGGCCAGGACGGGCTGTCGTACGCGCCCGTCGACGACCGCACGCTCGGCGAGGTGCGCCGGGCGATCGCCGGGTGGAACGGCTTGGGCGACGACATCGACTTCGACTGGCGGACGGTGGGCGAGTACCTGGACCGCCTCGACCGCGGGATCGCCGTGAACGCGGCCTACCTGATCCCCCAGGGCACGGTCCGCGCGCTCGTCGTCGGCTGGGAGGACCGGGAGGCCGCCCCGCACGAGCTGGACCGGATGCGGCAGTTGGTCGCCGAGGGCATGGAGCAGGGCGCCGTCGGCATGTCGTCGGGGCTGACGTACACGCCCGGTATGTACGCCAAGGACGCCGAACTGACCGAGCTGTGCCGGGTGGTGGCGTCGTACGGCGGCTACTACTGCCCGCACCACCGCTCCTACGGGGCGGGCGCCCTGGAGGCGTACCAGGAGATGGTCACGCTGACCCGTCAGGCGGGCTGCGCCCTGCATCTCGCCCACGCCACCATGAACTTCGGCGTGAACAAGGGCCGGGCGCCCGAGCTGCTGGACGAGGCGCTGGCGACCGGGGCGGACATCAGCCTCGACACGTACCCCTACACCCCGGGCTGTACGACGCTGGCGGCCATGCTGCCGAGCTGGGCGAGCGAGGGCGGTCCCGAGCAGGTCATCGAGCGGCTGGCGGACGAGGAGACGGCCGAGCGGATCCGCCACGGCCTGGAGGTCACCGGCTCGGACGGCTGCCACGGCGTGCCCATCGAGTGGGACACGATCGAGATCTCGGGCGTGGGCGATCCGGCGCTGGCCGAGTTCGTCGGCCATACGGTGCGGGAGTCGGCGGACGTGCGGGGCGAGGCCCCCTGGGTGACCGCGCGCGGGCTGCTGCTGGCCGACCGGCTGGCCCCGACGATCCTCCAGCACGTCGGCCACGAGGAGAACGTCCGGGCGATCATGCGCCACCGCGTGCACACCGGCGGCTCGGACGGCATCCTCCAGGGCGCCAAGCCGCACCCGCGCGCGTACGGCACGTTCCCGCACTACCTCGGGCACTGCGTGCGGGAGTTGGGGGTGCTGTCGCTTCAGGAGTGCGTCGCGCACCTCACCTCGCGCCCGGCGGCCCGGCTCCGGCTGCCGGACCGGGGCCTGGTGCGCGAGGGGTACGTCGCCGACCTGGTGCTCTTCGACCCGGCGACGGTCGCGGCGGGGTCGAGCTTCGCCGAGCCGCGCGTGCTCCCGACGGGCATCCCGTACGTGCTGGTCGGCGGGCGGTTCGTGATCGAGGACGGGCGTCGCACGGACGCCCTGGCGGGCCGGGCGGTCCGCAGGACTCCCGCGTGACCGCCCGCCCCGGGGACCTGCCCTTGCCTTACGGCTTGGGCAGGGTGCAGCCGCTCGCGCTCAGGTCGAGCTTGTTGTCGATGCCGAAGCAGGCCGGGATCTGGTAGGTCTCCTGGCCGTAGTTGATGCCCTTGCGGACCGTCACGTTGCCGTTCGCGTCGACTTCACAGGGGTTGTTCACCGTGCAGCGCTCGCCGTCCTCGTTGCCGGTGTTGTTGACGGCGACGACCTTGCCGGTGGCCTCGTCGACGACGGGCGAGCCGGACGTGCCCCCGATGGTGTTGCAGGCGGAGGTGTAACGGACCGAGTCCTTCCAGGTCCAGTCGCCCTCCTTCAGGGTGTGCGCGAACCCGTCGATGTCGCAGCTGTAGACGCGCTTCCAGTAGCCGGAGGGGATGCTGATGGCGGTGCCGGCCACCGGGTGCTTGTCGTTCAGCGTCAGCGGGTTGATGCCGTACGAGCTCTTGATCTGCCCGTAGGTGGTGGTGAGCTGGTAGAACGCGACGTCCGTGTCGGTCATCGTGCCGTACGCGAGCTTGGCGGCGCGCAGGGTGGCGACGCGCGAGCCGGAGGCGTTGAGCAGGCTGAAGGTGCGGCTGGACGCCTTGTCGACGAGGACCTCGCCGGGGCCGGGGAAGCCGGACTCCAGACAGTGGCCGTTGGTCATCACCAGCGCCGGGTCGTTGGCCTCCGAGTCCGGCATGCGGACGACGGAGCCGGAGCAGTTGCTGAGCGCGACCGTGCCGGCGAGGTTCACGGCCTTGGCCGACGGGTTGAGCCCGGACAGCGTCTGCTCCACGGACGTGACCACGTCCGAGACGGCGGACGTGGCCGAGCCCGTGTCCGCGACCTTGCCGACGCCCGTGGGGGCGGCCTCGGCAGCGGTCGCGGGAGCCGCGCCGGCCCCGGCTATCGCCAGGGCGCAGAACGCGGCTGCGAGAGGTTTTCTCATGGGGGGTCCCCTCTTGCGACGGAGGCGGCCGGAAATCTTCCGGCCGCCTGCGGTGTTGTCATGCGCATTGTGAGGGGGCGCACCGCTGGGACACAAGGAGCGGCATCCGGTACGGGCAGCGCCGCCCTGCCCGCGGGGGAGTCGCCATCGGCCCAAGCAGTTGTATCAGGCCCGGTGTTGGCGGATGTCGGCGACCGCCGCGTCGATGTACTGCATGAGCGTCGCGCAGCCGGCCGTGATCCGCGCGCCCAGCTCACGGCACCGCTGCTGACGGGCCGGAGTGACCCGGCCGGCGAAGAACACGACCGGGCCGTCGAAGAGTTGGCGCTCGCGCCAGCCCTGGAGGTCGCTGAACCCCGCGCATCCGGCTCCCCCCCCCCCCCGTCCGTCCTCCTCGTCGGGGGCCGCGATCACCGGGGCCACCCCGCCCTCCTGAAGCTGCCTCACCAACTCGTCGACCTGCGGGAGCCGCATCCATTCCTCGATGAGGTGGACGAAGCCCTGGTCGCGCGCCAGCGCGGGGAACCCGGTGGGCAGTTCCTCCTCCAGCCGGGCCAGGGTCGTCGCCCGGCTGTCGATGTCCTCGGGCTCCGGTGCCGCCAGCCCGTGCCCGGTCACCGAGTCAACCGTGATCCGCCACGACTCCTGGTCGGCCCGGGCCCGCCTGGCTCAGCACTCTCCGGGGAACTCACGGGCCGCGTGCGCGTAGTGCCGTTCCGGACACCAGGAGCCGGTAGAACTCGGCGTGTGGGGAGGAGCGGTCGGCGATCAGCCTGACAAGGTCGTCGTCCAGCAGTTCCCGGAGACCGGAGCGCTCGGCCCAGTGACGGACGTACGCCTCGACCTCCTCACGGCCCGGCACCGGCAACCGGTAGCTCGTCTGGAAGATCTTCTCCATGAAGGCCGACCCGGCCGGCCCCAGGTCCCGCAGCAGCCCCTGCGGCCCGAGGGCCGACCGGTCGCAGCCGATCACGAAGGCGAGCCCCGGCACGTCCAGGTAGACCTTCACCGCCTCGCAGACGGCGAGCACGGTCTCCTCCGAGCAGCGGTCGAGGTCGTCGATGAAGACGACCAGCAGCAGGTCGCGCCAGAACTGGTCGACGACCCCAGCCGCCCCGAACGGCGCCGCGGCCACCGTCAGCGTCGCGCGCACCGCCCGGAGCAGCGTGCCCCGCGCGGAGGCGTGGTGCAGCGCCCGCCGCAGCAGCCGTCGGTCGAAGCTCGCCAGGACGGGAGCCCCTCGAGCGCGTCGGACCCCGTGGAGGTCCAGGCGTTGTACCAGACGGTCGCCACGTCCCTGTGCTGCCGCAGCTCCGCCTCGACCAGCCGCATCAGGCTGCTCTTGCCCATGCCCCAGCCGGCGTCCACCGCGAGGGTGAACGGCGTGGCCGTCCGCGAGGCGTGCAGCAGTCCCGCCGGCTCGCGCGCGGCCCGAGCGGTGCCCAGCAGGTCGGCCTCCAGGTCCGTGACCGGCTCGTCGTTGAGCAGCGCGAAGTCCATGTCCCGCCTCTCCCCCGTGCGGTGGACAGGCTCAACCTACCCAGTCCGACCGCCACTTGGGTCCTTGGTGCTGCCGTGGCCGTGTCCGGGCTTGCGGTCGGAGTTGCCCGGCGCGGACGTGGTGGTGGGGTCGGTGGGCGTGGACGGGGCCGTGGCGGCGGAGGCGGGGGTCCCGGCCGAGGGCTCCGTCGCCTTCGCCCCGCCTTCGGAGGACGGGCGGCTGGTCTCGGCGGCCGGGCTCGTAGGCGCTGTCCCGGACGACGGATCCTCCCCGACGGCCGGTGCCCCGGTGGCCGGCACGCGGGAGGGCGTGCCGGGCGTGCCCGTGGGGCTCGCGGGATCTCCCGCCGTCGGGCCCGTACGGCCGCCCTCGCCGCTGCGTGTCCCACCGGAGGGCGCACCCGAGAGGGAGAACCAGGCGATCAGCGCGGCCACCGACGCGGCACCGGCGGCGACCGCCACGCGGCGCGTACGCCACGGGCTCGGCCTGCGCCGGGAGCGGTGGCCCCCACCGGTGCGGCCACGCGCCGGCACCGGCGGCAGCTCGCGGGTGTCGCCCATGCCATCCGTGGGCTCCGCGTTGTCGTACGCGTCCTGCCATCCGTGCGCCGCCGCCGGATCGGCGTACGCGTCGTACGTTGGAGGCGGGTCCGGCTGCGGCAAGTACACGTTCGGCGGGCCCTGGGGCTCACCGTTCGTCGCTCCGTCGGCGTACTCGGATGGCCTGAACATGGCGGCGAATTCTAGGCACCGATGGTGCTGGTGGGACAGTGCGCGGGCGATATCCACCTAAACCCACGCGTCTCACGTGGCGGAAAACACGACCCGTGACGCATTACCGGGCCGTAAGCTCCCAGACATGCAGGTGATCCAGTCGACCAAGCTCGCCAACGTCTGTTACGAGATCCGGGGCCCGGTGCTCGAGGAGGCGATGCGGCTGGAAGCCGCCGGTCACCGCATCCTCAAGCTGAACACCGGCAACCCGGCCGCGTTCGGCTTCGAGTGCCCGCCCGAGATCCTGGAGGACGTCCTCCGGAACGTGTCCTCGGCGCACGGGTACGGAGACGCCAAGGGACTGCTGGCCGCGCGCCGCGCGGTCGTGATGCACAACCAGACCCTCGGCATCGAGACGGACGTCGAGCACGTCTTCATCGGCAACGGCGTCTCCGAGCTGATCGTGATGGCGATGCAGGGCCTGCTGGACGACGGGGACGAGGTGCTCGTGCCCGCCCCGGACTATCCGCTGTGGACCGCCGCCGTCTCCCTGTCCGGCGGCACCGCCGTGCACTACCGGTGCGACGAGCAGGCGGACTGGATGCCGGACCTGGCCGACGTCGAGCGCAAGGTCACCGACCGCACCAAGGCGCTCGTGATCATCAACCCCAACAACCCGACCGGGGCCGTCTACGACGAGGCGATGGTCAAGGGGCTCACCGACATCGCCCGCCGCCACAACCTGCTGGTCTGCTCGGACGAGATCTACGACAAGATCCTCTACGACGGCGCCACGCACACCCCGACCGCCGCCGTCGCCCCCGACCTGCTGACCCTCACCTTCAACGGCATGTCGAAGGCCTATCGGGTGGCCGGCTACCGCGTCGGCTGGATGTCGATCTCCGGACCCCGCGCGCACGCCGACTCCTACATCGAGGGTCTGACGATCCTGGCGAACATGCGGCTGTGCGCGAACATGCCGGGACAGCACGGCGTCGTCGCGGCGCTCAGCGGACGCCAGACGATCAACGACCTGGTGCTGCCGGGCGGGCGGCTGCGCGAGCAGCGGGACGTCGCCTACGAGCTGCTGACCCAGATCCCGGGCGTGACCTGCGTGAAGCCGAAGGGGGCGCTGTACCTCTTCCCGCGTCTCGACCCCAAGGTCTTCAAGATCAAGGACGACCGGCGGATGGTCCTGGACCTGCTCCGGCGCGAGAAGATCATGGTCGTCCAGGGCACCGGCTTCAACTGGCCGGAGCCGGACCACTTCCGGGTGGTGACCCTGCCGACGGTCGGGGACCTGCGGGACGCGGTGGGCCGGATCGGGCACTTCCTGGACGGTTACAGCCAGGCCTGACGGGACACCTCGCTCACCGTACGTGTGCAGCCAGTCCGGGTTTGTGAACAACTCAACTTTAGACGAAATCTAAGCTAGGATGGCTTCCTGTAAGCACTCAGGAGGCCCTCCCATGTACGAACCGATCCGCACCAAGTCGGTCCACAGCACGGTGGACGGCCCCGACCCCGACTTCCCGCACCGTTCCCGCGAGGAAGAGTTGGACATCCAGCTCGCGGGCCATCTCGCCGCCCTGCTCGCCGTCACGGACGAGCTGCGTGCGACGGGGACCTCGGCCGACCTGGACACCGCGGCGGAGCGGCTCGCGGAGCAGGTGGGCCGGCTGCGCGGAGGGCGCGCGCCGGTCCGCGTGCCGATGAGCAGCACGCGCCGCGAGCGCAGCGCGACGGCCCTGCACCAGCGGGCGCACGCCCTGGCGGGCCGCGCGCTGGTCGTCGCCGCCTCCCGCGCCGACACGGCGGCCGCCATCCTGGCCGCCGAGCGGATGGACGCGCACGCTGCGGCTCTGGAGCCGCGTGAACTTGCGTCCCGCTGAGCCCCTGAGGGGCTCCCCCCGACGGCCCCGGTCCGCGCGCACCCGCAGCGACGCGCGGACCGGGCGCCACTAATCCCTCCGCGAGGGCCCTCGGACCCCTTCAGAGGGGCCCTCGCAACCCCTTCGTGAGGGCCCTCGGGTACCACATCCGGAGCCCTCCATTCCTGTTGCATACCGGGATCGCCCGGTCATCCCCCGTTCACCCGGACCGTCCAGGAACGTTGGATTCCAGGAGCACGCTCCCGGTGTGAGACGTATCGCAGGAATCGTCCTCGCGGTCGTGCTGATCGGCGGAGTGGTGGCAGCCGTCGTGGCCGGCCGGCAAGGAGAGGACACGGGCACGGCAACGAAGACCGTGCGCGCGGTGATCGGATCGGAGAAGGCGGAGTTCTTCGCCGATCCCGACGTGGTGAAGGCCCTCGCCGCCAAGGGCTACACCGTCGAGGCGGAGACCTCCGGGTCCTGGGCCATGGAGGGCCTGGACCTCAAGGGGTTCGACCTCGCCTTCCCGTCCAGCCAGGCCCCGGCCGTCGAACTCGCCGGACGGTACAAGGTGCGCGGGACGCTGCCCCGCCCCTTCTACTCGCCCCTCGTCGTCGTGGCCCATCGCGCCGCCGCCGAGGTCCTGGCCGCGAACAAGCTCGCCACGCTGGACGCCGAGAACCGCGGCACGCTCAGGATGGGCGCCTACCTCGACGCCGCCCGGGACGACCGCACCTGGCAGCAGCTCAAGGGCGCGGACCGGCACGGGGAGCTCAGCGGCACCCTCTTCGTCTCCAGCACCGACCCGCGGACCTCCAACTCCGGCGCCCTGTACCTCGCCGCCGCCTCCGTCGTCGCCAACGGCGGCCGGGTGGTCGCGAGCGAGGCCGACCTCGACCGCACCGCACCCCTGCTGAAGAAGCTCGTCACCGTCCAGGGCGCGCAGCAGTCCAGCTCGGACGCGGTGTTCCGGGACTTCGTCAGCGGCGCGGGCAACCCCCTGGTGCTGGTCTACGAGTCGCAGGTCGCCGCACTCCTCGCGGGCGGGCAGCAGCCAGGCGACCTCGCCGTGCTCTACCCCGACACGACCGTCAACAGCGACCACACCGTCGTGGCACTGAGCGAAGCCGGGCGGGCGCTCGGCGAACTGCTCGGCAGCGACCCGAAGGTGCGGGAGCTCGCCGTCCGGCACGGATTCCGGCCGCAGGGCGCCGCCGCCGGGTTCCCCTCGGCCGCCACCTATCTCAAGCAGGAACTGACCGGTGTCCGGCAAGCGCCCGTGCCCACCTCCGAGGTGCTGCACGAGATGGCGCGCCGGGCACGCGGATGACAGGGGGAAACAGCACGTGACCAGCAACGACTCCGACTTCACGCTCACCCCGCCGGAACCCGTCACGCCCGTGGCCCGGGAGAAGGCGGGCGGGCTCGTCCCCGTCGAGGAGACCGTCCGCACGGACGTGGCCCGCAAGGCCGCCGCCTACGTCGAGGGGCTCGCCGCACTCGACGCCCGCTCGCCCGAGTTCGCCGGCAAGGTCGGGGAGATCACCGCTCTCGGCGCGGGCGAGATGCGGTCCGCCGCCGCCCAGTCCAACCGCATGCTGGAACGCACCGTGCGCAGCCTGCCGGACCAGGGCGGCGACGCCCAGTCGCAGGTCGCGGGCTCGCTCGTGGAACTGCGGCGCGTGGTCGAGGACCTGGACCCGCGCGACCTCCCGGCGAGCAAGGGCCGCAAGTTCCTCTCCCGGCTGCCCGGCGGCAACAAGCTGCGCGACCACGTCGCCAAGTACGCCTCCGCGCAGGGCACCCTCAACCGGATCGTCGGCTCGCTGCGCGGCGGCCAGGACGAGCTGCGCCGCGACAACGCCGCCTTGCAGACCGAGCGGGTCCGGCTGTGGGAGACCATGGGCAAGCTCCAGGAGTACGTGGTGCTCACCGAGGCCCTCGACACGGCCGTCGAGGAGCACGTCGCCGGCGTCGAGGCGACCGACCCGGCCCAGGCCGACACGCTGCGCGCCGACGTGCTGTTCCCGGTGCGGCAGAAGCACCAGGACCTGCTCACCCAGCTCGCGGTGTGCGCGCAGGGCTACCTCGCCATGGACGTCGTACGCCGCAACAACGAGGAGCTGATCAAGGGCGTCGACCGCGCGGCCACCACGACCGTCTCGGCCCTGCGCATCTCCGTGATGCTGGCCTCCGCGCTGGAGAACCAGAAGAAGGTCGTCGACCAGGTCAACGCGCTGCGCGGCACCACCGAGGACCTGATCCGGGGCAACGCGGAGATGCTCGCCACGCAGAGCGGCGAGATCCAGCGCATCGCCGCCGACCCGGCGGTCGGGGCCGAGACCCTGCGGTCGGCGTTCCAGCAGATCTACCGCACGCTCGACGCGATCGACACCTACAAGGTCCAGGCGACCGAGGCGATGGCGGTGACCGTCGAGTCCCTGACCTCCGAACTCCAGCAGGTGAACACGTATCTGGAGCGGAGCCGGGCGCAGGGCGCGCTGGAGGGAGGACGGCCATGAGACGACGAGGCCTCGCCGTAGCCCTCGCCGCGGTCACGGTGCTGACGGTGGCCTGCACGGCCGAGCAGCGGGACCGGTCCGCATCACCCGGCGCCGCCGAGCCGGGCACCCTGCGCGTCCTCGCCTCCAGCGAGCTCAGCGACATGACCCCCGTCCTGGACCGGATCCGCGAGGACACCGGCATCACGGTCCGCCCCACCTACATGGGCACCCTCGACGCCGTCGAACTCCTGGCGAAGGGCGCGGCGGACGGGACGTACGACGCCGTGTGGCTGTCGTCCAACGACTATCTGCGGCTGCGCCCCGACGCGGCACGCAAGGTTCTGTCGGAGACACCCGTCATGACGAGCCCGGTCGCCATCGGTGTGAAGGCGGCCACCGTACGCGAGCTGGGCTGGAAGCCACAGGACGTCACCTGGTCCCAGGTCGAGCGGGCGGTCCGGGACGGCAGGCTGACCTACGGCATGACGGACCCGGCCCGCTCCAACTCCGGCTTCGCCACCCTGGTCTCGGTCGCCTCCGCCCTCTCCGGCGCCCAGTCCGCCCTCACCGACGCCGACGTCACCGAGGCCGCGCCCCGGCTCAAGGAGTTCTTCCGGGGGCAGCAGCTGACGTCGGGTTCGTCGGGCTGGCTGGCGGCCGCCTACCAGCGGCGCGGGAACGTCGACGCGCTGCTGAACTACGAGTCCGTGCTCAAGGGCATCCCCGGACTCACCGTGATCCGCCCCCGCGACGGCGTCGTCACCGCCGACTACCCGCTCTCCACCCTCGCCTCCACCCCGGCCGCGACCCGCGAGGACGTCCGCCGGCTGACCGAGGCGCTGCGCGCACCCGAGGCCCAGCGGGACATCACCCGCCGCACCCACCGCCGCCCCGTCGTCGCCTCCGTCCCGCCCGCGCCCGGTCTCGGCACCGGCCGTCGGCGCGAACTGCCCTTCCCCGGCAGCCGTTCCGTCGCCGACGGGCTGCTCGACTCGTACCAGAACGAACTGCGCCGCCCGTCCCGCACGGTGTACGTCCTCGACACCTCCGGCTCGATGCGGGGCGACCGGCTGAAGCGGCTGAAGACCGCGCTCACCGGCCTCACCGGGGACTTCCGCGACCGGGAGGAGGTGACGCTGATGCCGTTCGGCTCGCAGGTGAAGAGCGTACGGACCCACGCCGTGGACCCGGCCCGGCCCCGGCAAGGGCTCGACGCCATCCGCGCGGACACCGCCCGGCTCACCGCCGAGGGCGAGACCGCGATCTACACCTCCCTGGAGAAGGCGTACGACCATCTCGGCACCGGTCCGGACACCTTCAGGTCGATCGTGCTGATGACGGACGGCGAGAACACCACGGGCGCCGAGGCCGGGCAGTTCGAGGACTTCTACGAGCGGCTGCCGCGCGAGCGGGCCGAGATCCCGGTGTTCCCCATCCTGTTCGGCGACTCCGACCGGGCGGAGCTGGAGCACATCGCCGAGCTGACCGGCGGCCGGCTCTTCGACGCCCGCAAGGGCTCGCTCGACGGCGCCTTCGAGGAGATCCGTGGCTACCAGTAGGTCCGACCGCTTCGTCCGCTACCTGGAATCCCGCAAGAACATCACCGGCAGCGCCTGCGGAGTCGCGGGCCTCGCCCTGACCTTCGCGGGCGTGGCGGGACCGTACTGGCCCGTCGTCGTCGCGGGCCTGTACGGGGCGGGCGCGCTGATCGCCCCGCCGGAACGGCCGGACCCGCCCGCCTTCCCGGACCCGTCGGCCCAGCTCGACGAGGTGCGCGCGGACCTCGGCAGGCTGCGCTCCTACCTGGCCGGCGTCGACCTGCCGCCCGCCACCACGGCACGGCTCGGCGAACTGACCGACCTGCTGGCCGCGTTGCTGGACCCGGGCTGGACCACGGAGCTGCTCGCACACGATCCGGAGGGCGTGCACACGCTGTCCCGGACCGTGCGCCGGGACCTGCCGGAGTCCGTCGACGCCTTCGTCCGGACCCGCTGGTGGTCGCGGCTGGCACCCGGGGCGGAAGCACCCGAGCGTCATCTGGAGCGTCAGCTGGACCTGCTGCGCGAGGAGGCCGAGCGCCTGGCGGCGGGACTGCGGGAGACCGAGGCCCGCCGCCAGGAGTCCGTCACCCGGTACCTTCAGGACCGGGGCGGGCCGGCGGCGGGCGGGTTCAGCGCCTGACGTACACCTCCGCCGACGCCGTCGACCCGTTGTGCAGGTCGTCGCCGGGCCAGCTGACCGTGTAGGTCACCTCGCGGCGGGTGCGCGGCACGTCGGCGATCGTGAACGTGCCGTCGGCGGCGACGGTCACCGACGACAGCGTGCCCGTGCCGAGCCGGTCCTCGCGTACGACCTTGAGCAGGGCCCGCTCGGGCAGCGCCTCGCTGCCGCCGGACGTGCTCGCCTCCTCGGGGGCGGTGAGCGCGATCGCGGCGGGCGCCGGACCGTCCTGCTCCAGCCTGCCGCGCACGGCCAGCGGCTGTGAGCAGGGGGCGCGACGGAAACGGCGGAGGCAGGGGCCCGCACGCCGTTGTGCGAACCCCTGCCTCCATGGTGCTGTCACCGCGGTCGGCCGTGACGATGTTGCTGGTCAGGGCACGATCGGAGCCGGCCGCGGCGTCGGTGGGGGGCTGTCTCAGCCCAGGCGCTGCACCAGCGCGCGGTACTCGTCCCACAGCTCCTTGGGCGTGTGGTCGCCGAAGGTGTTGAGGTGCTCGGGGACCAGGGCGGCCTCCTCGCGCCAGACCTCCTTGTCGACGGTGAGCAGGAAGTCCAGCTCGGAGCCGGACAGTTCGAGGCCTTCGGTGTCGAGGGCGTCCTTGGTCGGCAGAACGCCGATCGGCGTCTCGACGCCCTTCGCCGTGCCCTCCAGGCGTCCGACGATCCACTTCAGGACGCGGGAGTTCTCACCGAAGCCGGGCCAGACGAACTTGCCCTCGTCGTCCTTGCGGAACCAGTTGACGTAGTAGATCTTCGGCAGCTTGGACTGGTCCTTGTCCTTGGCCACGTCGATCCAGTGGGCCATGTAGTCGCCCATGTTGTAGCCGCAGAACGGCAGCATCGCGAACGGGTCGCGGCGCAGCTCGCCGACCTTGCCCTCGGCGGCGGCGGTCTTCTCGGAGGCCACGTTGGCGCCGAGGAAGACGCCGTGGTTCCAGTCGAAGGACTCCGTCACCAGCGGTACGGCGGTGGCGCGGCGGCCGCCGAAGAGGATCGCCGAGATCGGCACGCCCTTCGGGTCCTCCCACTCCGGCGCGATGATCGGGCACTGGGAGGCGGGGACGGTGAAGCGGGCGTTCGGGTGCGCGGCCGGGGTCTGCGACTCGGGCGTCCAGTCGTTGCCCTTCCAGTCGGTGAGGTGGGCGGGCGGCTCCTCGGTCATGCCCTCCCACCAGACGTCGCCGTCGTCCGTCAGCGCCACGTTGGTGAAGACCGCGTTGCCCCACAGCGTCTTCATCGCGTTGGCGTTGGTGTGCTCGCCGGTGCCGGGCGCGACCCCGAAGAAGCCCGCCTCGGGGTTGATGGCGTACAGCCGGCCGTCCTCGCCGAAGCGCATCCAGGCGATGTCGTCGCCGATGGTCTCGACCGTCCAGCCGGGGATGGTCGGCTCCAGCATGGCGAGGTTGGTCTTGCCGCAGGCGCTCGGGAAGGCCGCCGCCACGTACTTGGACTCGCCGCGCGGCGGGGTGAGCTTCAGGACCAGCATGTGCTCGGCCAGCCAGCCCTCGTCACGCGCCATCACGGAGGCGATGCGCAGGGCGTAGCACTTCTTGCCGAGCAGGGCGTTGCCGCCGTAGCCGGAGCCGTAGGACCAGATCTCGCGGTCCTCGGGGAAGTGCGAGATGTACTTGGTCGTGTTGCAGGGCCAGGGGACGTCCTCCTGGCCGGGCTCCAGCGGGGCGCCCAGGGTGTGCACGGCCTTGACGAAGAAGCCGTCGGAGCCGAGCTCGTCCAGGACGGCCTGGCCCATGCGGGTCATCGTGCGCATGGAGACGGCGACGTACGCGGAGTCCGTGATCTCGACGCCGAGCGCGGACAGCGGCGAGCCGAGCGGGCCCATGCAGAACGGCACGACGTACATGGTCCGGCCGCGCATCGAGCCACGGAACAGGCCGCCCTGGCCCCCGGAGCCCTGGAAGATCTCCCGCATCTCGGCGGGGGCCTTCCAGTGGTTGGTCGGGCCCGCGTCCTGCTCCTTCTCGGAGCAGATGAACGTCCGGTCCTCCACGCGGGCGACGTCGGTGGGGTCGGAGGCCGCGTAGTAGGAGTGGGGGCGCTTGATCGGGTCGAGTTTCCGGAAGGTGCCCTTCTGGACGAGCTCCTCGCACAGTCGCTCGTACTCGGCCTCGGATCCGTCACACCAGACCACGTTGTCCGGCTGGGTCAGCTCGGCGATCTCGTTCACCCACGAGTTCAGGCCCTGGTGGGTGGTGGGGACGGTGGGAGCCGCGATGTCGCGCGCCACGATTGCTCCTAAATGAGGGATTTTTTTGATGTGGAGGCCCCGTGGGGGCTGCGACCCGGATGCTTCACGGTGAAACTTGGCGCTCATCCGGTGCCGACCGCACTCATTTGATCATCCGACGCGCGCGCCCATCTGTCCAGAGGAGCGCACAAGTGAGCAACGTGAGGATCGCCACGGTTTCTCGCGCCCCTTTACGTGCACTTTGGGTTCACCTGACCGTCCGTTTGCGTAACCATCGTTCGGCCACAGTGAGAGGATGGCCACTCTTCGTCGGCCAATCGGCCGGACCGATAGGTCACTTACGGTTCCGTAGCTACCATTCGGCCATGACTGCGTTCGCCCCCGACGCGCCTACGGACACGCCGGCCGACGGCCGCGGACCGACGGCGCTCTCCCTGCCGCACCCGGTGAAGCCCAAGCTGCGCGGCTGGCTTCACCTCGGTATGTTTCCGGCCGTCCTCGTCGCGGGCCTGGCACTGACCGCCCTCGCCGACTCGACCAGAGGGCGCATCGCCTGCGGGATCTTCGCGCTGACGGCGTGCCTGCTGTTCGGTGTGAGCGCGCTGTACCACCGGGGCAACTGGAGTCCGCGCATGGACGGCGTCCTGCGCCGCCTGGATCACGCCAACATCTTCCTGATCATCGCGGGCACCTACACGCCGCTGACCATGCTGCTCCTGCCGGCCGCCAAGGGCCAGTGGCTGCTGTGGGGCATCTGGGCCGCGGCGGCGGCCGGCATCGCCTTCCGCGTCTTCTGGGTCGGCGCCCCGCGCTGGCTCTACACGCCGTGCTACATCGCCATGGGCTGGGCGGCCGTCTTCTACCTGCCGGACTTCATGCGGACCGGCGGCATCGCCGTCCTGGTCCTCGTCATCGTCGGCGGCCTGCTCTACAGCGCGGGCGGCGTGATCTACGGGATCCAGCGCCCCAACCCGTCACCGCGCTGGTTCGGCTTCCACGAGGTGTTCCACTCCTTCACCCTGGCGGCCTTCATCGCGCACTACGTGGGGATCTCGCTGGTGGCGTACCAGCACGGGTAGAACCCGCCCGACCTTCCCGGCCACGGCTTTCGGGCCGTGGCCGTTTTCTTTGCACCCGAGGTGAAATTGACAGTGGGTGATGACTGAGAGTTACTGTCGATTCATGGCCAGTGTCACCCCCGCCGACCGGCCCCCACTGGGACTCCGGGAGCGGAAGAAGATCAAGACCCGCCAGGCGATCCGCGCCGCGACCTACGCGCTGATCGAGGAGCAGGGTTACGACGCCACGACGATCGAGCAGATCGCCGACCGGGCCGAGGTGTCGCCGTCGACCGTCTTCCGGTACTTCCCGGCCAAGGAGGACATCGTCATCACCGACGAGTGGGACCCGGTGATGCCGGCGGAGCTGCGGGCCCGCCCGGAGGACGAGTCGTGGGCCGACGTCCTGCGGCACGTGATGCGCACGGCCCTCGACCTGAGCCTCGCCGAGGAACCCGAGGTGACCCGACTACGGGCCCGGCTCGGGGTCGAGGTCCCCGCCGTCCGCGCCCGCACGATGGAGAGCATGGCGGCGACCGGCCGGCTGCTCCGCGAGGCCCTCGCCGAGCGCTCCGGGCTCGACTCCGACAGCCTGGAGCTACGGGTCTTCGCCATGTCCGTGATGGGCGGACTGATGGAGGTCTCCCACTACTGGGCCGAGACCGGCCACCGGGACGACATCC
The DNA here is from genome assembly GCF_044459945.1 of Streptomyces sp. NPDC050164. Lineage (NCBI taxonomy): Bacteria > Bacillati > Actinomycetota > Actinomycetes > Kitasatosporales > Streptomycetaceae > Streptomyces > Streptomyces sp. NPDC050164. Next base: position 363,609 of record NZ_JBITJK010000001.1, on the reverse strand, counting down.
GGGAGCTCGTCGACCGTGCCCTGGACGTCCTGGAGCACGGCCTGCCGACCGGAAAACCCTGAGGCCGGCGCCCGCCACCGTGACATCCTGACCGGGTGAACGGTCCCGAGATCCGCGTCGAGTTCGCCCCCGAGCTGTACGTGTTCGTCCCCCAGGCCCGGCGGTCGGGCGCCCTGCGGGCCACCACGGACGGCGTCTCCAGCCTGGGCCACGTCGTCGAGTCGCTGGGTGTGCCGCTGACCGAGGTGGGCGCCCTGGTCGTGGACGGCCGCGAGGTGCCCGTCTCGCACGTCCCGGCGGCCGGCGAGTCGGTGACCGTACGGACCGTCGCCCGCCCCCAGCGGGTGCCGGGCGCTCCCCTGCGCTTCCTCCTCGACGTACACCTCGGCACGCTGGCCCGCCGGCTGCGGCTGCTCGGTGTCGACACGGCCTACGAGTCGACCGACATCGGCGACCCGGCGCTGGCCGCTCGCTCGGCGGCCGAGCAGCGGGTCATGCTGAGCCGCGACCGAGGGCTGCTGCGGCGCCGCGAGTTGTGGGCGGGGGCGTTCGTCTACAGCACCCGGCCGGAGGAGCAGCTGCGGGACGTCCTGGACCGCTTCCAGCCCGAACTGCGGCCCTGGACACGGTGCACGGCCTGCAACGGGCTGCTCCGCGAGGCGACCAAGGACGAGGTCGCCGACCAGCTCAAGCACGGCACGCACGCGACGTACGACGTGTTCGCGCAGTGCGCCGAGTGCGGCCGGGCGTACTGGAAGGGCGCGCACCACGAGCAGTTGGAGGCCATCGTGGAGCGCGCCCTCGCCGAGTTCGGAAGCTAACCCCTTCCCACGTCTGCCTTGCCGCAGGCGATCCCGTCCCCGTTCCGGTCCAGGCGCAGCGGGTCGTCCTTGCCGTTGACCTTCAGCCGGCCGTAGTCGTTCGCCTTCAGCCACGCACAGCGTGCCGCCGTCGACTTCTTCACCTCCGCGGGGAAGTCGGTCGGCACGCAGACGTTGATCGAGCCGTAGTGGCGGTCGCAGCCGGAGATCGTCGGGCTGACCTTCTGCGACGTGCGCTTCTTGCCGGGCCCCGCGACCTTGCCCTCGGGCGCGTCGGCGAAGTCGTGGACATGCGCCGAGGCGTCCGTCGCCGTGAGGGCCTGCGGGCCCCGGAGGTGCACCCACTTCGCCACCGACGGCACCCCGTTCGCGTCCACCGCGAAGAGCATGTACCAGCCGGGCGGGGCCAGGTTGGGGTTGCTCGTCACGTTCAGGTCGACGTTGTTGCCGTCGACGGACAGGGGCAGGTCCACGAACCGCTGGTTCGGGTCGGAGGAGTGCGTGACGGCGGCCGGGCGGATCAGCTCGGCCTTGGCGATGGGCCGGTCGACGGTGATCCGCTGGGTGTCGCCGTAGTTCCACTCGGTGTCGATCACCGAGGTGATCTCCGGACGCGGGCCCTTGAACAGATAGGGCGGGCTGTAGACCGACACGTCGTGGTTCCAGGAGCCGTTGCCCGGATTGTCGCCGGTGGTCATCACGCGGCCGTCGGGGAGCAGGAACGCCGAGGAGTGGTAGCCGCGCGCCTCGGGGTCGACGGCCACCGGGTCGAAGGTCTCCGTCTCGGGGTCGAAGAGCGACGTCTCGAAGACCGGGTTGGCACGGTTGTGCAGTGCGCCGCCCGTCTCCAGCACCTTGCCGTCGGGCAGGAGCACGGCGGAGAGGTACATCTTGCCCTGGTCGCCGGTCTGCGGCACCGGGCCGTCGCCCAGGTCGACCGTGCCCCGCGGGATCGGCGGCCCGGCCACGTAGGACGGGTCGGGCTGCTTGAGGTCGATGATGTCGGTCAGGCGGTTCGCCTCCGGGTTGGAGTCGATGTTGCCGCCGCCGAGGGTGAGGACCTTCTGGTCCTGCGCCGGGGGCAGCAGCACGCTCGCCGACTGGTCGCGCTCGTCCTTCTTCTGCAGGCCCGGCACCTGGGTGATGGTGTTGGCGCCGTAGTCGTAGATCGCCGAGCCGGTGCCGGGGGTGTTGTTGCCGAAGACGTGGCTGCCCGAGTAGAAGAGGCGGCCGTCCTGCATGAGGATCATCGACGGGTACAGGCCCCAGTACGACCAGGTCTGGTTGACCTTCCAGGTCGGCTGCCACTGCTGCTCGGCCTCGGAGAACAGCTCGGCGGTGACCGAGCCGGTGGAGTCCTCGCGCAGGCCGCCGAAGGAGATGACGTCACCGTTGCCGAGGATCGTCGCCGACGGGTACCAGTGGCCGTCGTTCATGTCGTTGGTCTTCGTGTAGGTCTCGGTCTCCGGGTCGAAGATGTACGAGTCCTTGTAGCCCTGGTAGCCGACGCGGCCGTCCCCCGACGGGTAGCCCTTGTTGCCGCTCATCACCAGCACGCGCCCGTCCTGGAGCTGCACATGGCCGGCGCAGAACATGTCCTTCGGTGTGGGGATGACCTTGTAGGAGCCGTCCGACGGGTCGTAGACCGCCGAGGTGAAGGTGCCCGCCTCGAACATCGACTCGTCGTTGCCGGAGCCCGCGATCAGCAGCACCTTGCCGTTGTGGAGGACGACGGAGTGCATGGAGCGGACCGGGTTCTGGGTGGGCAGCACGTCCCACGTGCCGTTCGCGCACTGTTCGGCCGTGCCCGTGCACTCCGGCGGCAGGACCGGGTCGGGGACCTGGTCCATCGTGTAGTCGTCGGTCGTGGCCGAGCCGGTGCCGTAGACGGAGACGCCCCAGGAGATGCGGTCGGTGCCGGCCGGGACCTCGGGGGTGCGGACCGAGGCCTCGGTCCAGTCGCCCGCCAGGTCCAGCGTCTTGAGGTCGGTCCAGTACTGCCAGCCGGCCGTCGCGTCGTGCCGGAACAGCGTGATCGACGCGTCGGGCGTGGTCGTCTTGTACCAGAGGCCGAGGTCGTACTGCTTGCCCGGCGTCACCACCGGGGCGCACTCGGCGGACTCCGTGATCAGCGCCTTGCGGTCGCCCTCGACGCGGCGGGTCAGTTCGACCTTCATGGCCTTGCCGCCGCTGTGCGCGTCGGTCGTGGTGGTGAAGGTGAAGTCGTTGTCGCCCCAGCCGGACTTCTCCCAGCAGTACGGCATGTCGCCGGTGCCGGCGGTCTCGAAGCCCGGGTTCCTGATGAGGTTGGCGGCGGAGGCGGGCTGGGGCGCGGTCAGCAGGAGGCCGGCCGTGAGCGCGCCCACGCCGGCGAGCGCGGTCCTTCTCCGGTACTTGTTCACACGGCTCTCCTCGCGGTACGGCTTACCCGCACGGGCTTGTCAGTGCCCCGGCGCGGCAGATAGACCAGCGCTTCGGTGGCCGCGAAGCGCAGGACGAACGTCGTCACCAGCGCGAGCGCGGTGGCGGACAGCACGCCCAGGTGGAACTGGTGCACGAACAGGGCGATCAGCGGGATGCGCAGCACCAGATCGGCGTTGGCGAGCAGCGCGAACCGGCCGGCCCGGTCCCACCAGCGGCGGTGCCGGCGCCGCTCGCGGAACAGCAGGTGCTCGATGAGCAGGAAGTTCCAGGCGACGCCGAGCTGGTTGGCGAGGACCTCCGCCGGTATGTAGTGCATGCCGACGGCGGTCAGCGCCCACAGGCCCAGCAGGTTCGGTACGAAGCCGGTGAGCCCGATCAGGCCGAAGCCGACCATGCGCGCGACCGGCGAGGCGGCGCGCAGCCCGGCCAGGTGGCGCAGGAACCGGAAGCCCTCCTGCGCGGTCGACTTGGACTCCCCGGCGAACCGGTCCTGGAAGACGAAGGGCACCTCGGTGACCGCGCGGGGGCGGCTGCGGACGGCGAGTTCGAGGAGGATCTTGTAGCCGAACGGCTGGAGCACCTCGGCCGTGACCGCGCTGCGGCGGATCGCGAAGAAGCCGCTCATCGGGTCGCTGATGCCGTGCAGCCGGCGCGGGAAGAGCGCCTTGGTCAGCCAGGTCGCCCCGCGCGAGACGGCGACGCGGTAGCTGCCCGCGAGCCCGGCCCGGCTGCCGCCCTTGATGTACCGGGAGGCCACGACCAGCCCGGCGTTCGCCCGCTCGCCGGTGGCGACCAGGTCGGGCACGAGGGACGGCGGGTGCTGGCAGTCGCCGTCCATGACGACGATCCAGTCGGACGTGGCCGCCTTCAGCCCCTCGACGACCGCGCCGCCGAGCCCGCCCACCGGTTCCTCCCGGTGCAGGACGGTCACCGGGAAGGGGCAGTCCTGCGCCGCCTGCTGGATGACCTCGGGCGTGTCGTCGGTGGAGTCGTCCACGAAGACGACCTCGCAGGGCAGCCGGGCCGGCACGGCCTCGGTGATCTGGCGGAGCAACTGCCGTACGTTCGCCGACTCGTTGAACGTCGGTACGACGATGGTGACGGCGCCCGGTTCGGGGATCTCGGCGGTCTCGACGACCTCGCCGGGGACGGTGGACTCCTGGCTCATCGCGTGCCTCCGGCGGTGGTCTGGATCTGGCGTATCTCGATGCGGTCCGCACCGGTGCCGAAGGTGGCGACCGGGGCCGAGTGCTCCATGGCGGCCTTGACGTTGGGCAGGTCGGCCGCGTCACGCCGCACGGTCGGCGAGGCGACGACGTAGTCGAGGTCCTTCCAGCCGCGCGGCATCGTCTTCGTCACCGCCGGGTCGAGGTCGGCCTTGTAGAACCAGATGACGCCGAGGCCCGGCCGGTAGCCCTGGTGCACGAGGTCGAGCCAGAGTGCGTCGTCGACCAGCACACGGGTGCGCTCCGGGTTCTCGACCTCGGTGGCCAGCCACTGGGAGGCGGCCGTGTAGGGGGCGTTGGCGTCGGTGGTGACGGCGGTGCGGGCGCCGTCGTACCAGTGCGGTACGACGTAGGCGCCGGCGGCGAGGGCGAGGACCGTGGCGAGCGCGTACCGGCCCACGCTGACGTACCGTTTCTCCGTCTCGGAGCGCCAGCGGCTCAGCACGGCGTGGGCGACGGAGGCGGTTCCTCCGGCGAGGACGAGGGCGAGGAACGGCAGGGCCTGGATGATGTACATCGCGGGCAGGTAGCCGTTCGGGCGCAGGGCCAGCGCGGCGAAGATCGCGACGGCCAGGGCCGGTCCGGCGAGGGCCCGGGCGGTGACGGACCAGCGCCAGGTGACGAGCAGCAGCAGGGCGCCCGCGAGGCCGCCGAGGGGCAGGATCTTGTCGTAGTACAGCCACGACTGGAGCACGCCCCAGGAGCCGGAGCCCTGGTCCAGGATGAAGCCCGAACCGGGCCTGGTCATCTGGTACTTGACGCCGTCCCAGAGGGAGACGTGGCCGCTGCCCGGCAGCAGCTCGCCCTTGAGCAGGGCGAACAGCGGGTACGCGAAGCCGATCAGCGCGCAGGCCGTGACGGCTCCGGTGAGGGCGAACTTGCGGGTGTCCTTGTGGCTGTGCCGCCACATGGTGAGGAACAGCGCGGGCAGGACGACGAGCATCGTCTCCTTGGTGAGGACGGCCGTCGCCGCCGCGATCCCCGCGCCGAAGTGGTGCCAGAGGTGGCGGCTCGGGGAGGCGGCCAGGGTGAAGGCCAGCAGCGTCCACATCACCGCGAGGTTGTCGAGGAAGATCTCCCGCTGGAGGACGACCGCCAGCGGCGAGAGGCCGAAGAACACCATGCCGAGCGCGGCCGCCCAGCGGGGCAGCGCCAGGCGCCGGCCCAGTACGTAGACGAGGACCGCGCTGATGCCGCTGATCACCAGCATCGCGGCGCGCATGGTGCCCACCGTCATCGACTCGGGGCTGATCAGCGCGGGGATCCAGGTCAGCACGGCGATCTGGATCCAGCCCAGCGGCGGGTGGTCGTACCAGTAGGTGTAGTGGGCGAGGCCGTTGCCCTGCTGGACCGACCAGGCCTGGGCGAGGTAGGTGCCCTCGTCGTCGCTGAGGGCCGGGTAGTCGGCGATGTTCCAGCCCTGCACGACGAGGATCGCCACGAGGAGGACACCGCACAGGAGCAGGTCGGGGCGGGAGGAGCGCAGCCGGCTCGGCGGCTCCGGGCGCCGGTGCGCACCGGTGCGGGGCGCAGGCCGGCGCTGCGCGGGGACCTTGGCAGTGGTCACCGCGGGAAGGGTGGAGGTCACGCGGGAACGTCCTCTCGGGTCACGGGAACGTTCTGCCGGGCCACGGGAACGTCCTGCCGGCTCACGGCCGTCTCGTCGAGATGCGCGCCGACATGGCTCGTCAGCTCCCAGTCGGTGCGGCCGCGCTGCTCACGCCACACGGCACGCACGGCCGCCCCGGCGAGCAGGACCTGGTAGAAGGGGCCGCCCACGATCAGCTTCAGATAGTGGCCGAACCGCACGCGCAGCCCGTACTGCTTGCCGAAGTCGTGCAGTCCGACGATCTCGAAGACGAAGGTGACCAGGGCGGTGACGGCCGGCAGGAAGGTGATGAAGGCGATGCCGACCGGCACGTCCAGGAACAGCGCGATCGCCACGTTCAGCGGGATGATCAGGCCGGTGAAGGCCTGCATGAACGGCGTCATCAGGGTGTAGCGGGCGAGCAACCGCTGCCCGAGGGTGGGCAGTTGCTTCCAGTCCTTCTTCCGGTACACCTGCAGGAACCCCTGGTTCCAGCGGGTGCGCTGCTTCAGCAGGGACATCAGCGAGCCCGGGGTCTCCTCCCGGGTCACCATGTCGGAGTCGTAGGCGACGACGACCTTCTTGCCGACGCTGGAGAGCCTCACGCCCAGGTCGCAGTCCTCGGCGAGGCAGCTCGGGTCCCAGCCGCCGGCTTCCCTGAGGACGTCCGTGCGGACGAAGACGGTGTTGCCGCCGAGCGGAATGAAACCTTTCTGCGCGTGCAGGTGGAGCCGCGAGCGGAACCAGAAGAAGTACTCCAGGCAGTTGCGCAGGCTGTACCAGCTGGAGTGGAAGTTGATCAGCTGCACCCCGCCCTGGACGACGTCCGCGCCGGTGGTGCGAAAGGCGTGGTCGACGTGGGCGAGGAGCTCGGGGTGGACCTGGTCCTCCGCGTCGAAGACACCGACGACATCGCCGCGGCAGTGCGGCAGGGCCGTGTTCATGGCCTTCGGCTTGTTCTTCTTCTCGTGCGTGTCGACGACGACACGGACCCGTGGATCACGTGCCGCGGCCTGCTCGGCCACGGCGGTGGTCTCCGGGTCGTCGTGCCCGACGATCACGATGATCTCGAAGTCGGTGTGGCTCGACTCCAGCAGCCGCTGGATCGTGTGGTCCAGCACCGCCTGTTCGTGCCGGGCCGGCAGCAGCAGCGAGAAGGAGACGTGCTCGTCCCCGTCCGGACTGCTGAACCGCGTGGAGGCGAGCACTTCCGGCGTACGCCAGGCGTGCATCTGCCACCACAGAGTGAACGCCGCCATCCAGAACAGGGCCAGTGAAACGGCAGCGATGAAGACAGACGTCAGCAAACAGATCCCCCCAGATCCCAGAACCCCCCGCCGTAACGGTCACCTCATCTGTCACGGCACTGTGCAGAGATTAGGGGGGAACTGTGAAGCCTGGGGGCTGTTCAGATAAAGAGCGTGTTTCCGTTGATTCCCGACTTCAGCCGCTCAAGACCGCACGCAACCTTTCAGCGTCGGTCGTCGGGGCGTCGCATGTGAAGTTACGGCAGACGTACGCGGCCGGTTCACCGCCGACCAGCGGACGGTCGCTGAGCAGCGGAAACTCGTCGCTGTCCGGGGCGCCGACGGCGACGACCGCGCCGGGCGCGGTGCCCAGCAGTGCCGTGCGGTGCAAGGTCCTCGTGCCCTCGTGGTCGAGGGACGGTCCCACGATCGCGACCTCGCGCGGCCCGTCCAGCGCGGCTTCCGCTGCGGCGAGCCCCCAGCCGATGAAGCGGGGCACGCGCGGCCCGAGCGCCTTGACGACGCCGAGAGCCCTCTCGGCTGCGGTGCGGTGGGGCTCGGCCCCGGTGTGCGCGGCGTAGCCGAGCAGGGCGCTCGCCGCCGCGGTCCAGCCGGACGGGGCGGCGTTGTCGGTCGGGTCCTGCGGGCGGCGGATCAGCCGCTCGGCGTCGGAGGCGGTGTCGAACAGGGCGCCCGACTCCTCGTCGGTGAAGCGGGCCAGGACGTGGTCGAGGAGGAACCCGGCGAACTCCAGCCAGACGCCCTCCCCGGTGACGGACGCCAGCGCGAGGAAGCCCTCCGCCACGTCGGCGTAGTCCTCCAGGACGCCCGCGTTGGCGCCGGCGTGGCCGTCCTTGCTGGTGCGGGTGAGCCGGGCCTGCTCGTCGAGGTGCAGCCGGACCAACAGGTCGGCGGCGGCGAGGGCGGCCTCGACGAGGTCGGGCCGGTCGAAGTAGGCGCCGGTCTCGGCGAGCGCGGCGATCGCGAGGCCGTTCCAGGCGGCGACGACCTTGTCGTCCCGGCCGGGCGCGGGACGCCCGGCCCTCTTCGCCAGCAGCCGCTCCCGGATCGAGGCGATCTTCCCGGCGTCGAACAGGCCGTCCTGCTGCGGCAGTTGGAGGACGGACTGGCCGTGCTCGAAGGTGCCCTCCTCGGTCACGCCGAAGTACTGGGCGGCGAGTTCGGCGTCCTGCTCGCCGAGGACCTCGCGCAGCTGCTCCGGCGTCCACACGTAGTACGCGCCCTCGACGTGCTTGCCCGTTCCGTCGTCGCTGTCGGCATCCAGCGCGGAGGCGAAGCCGCCCTCGGCGGTGCGCAGTTCGCGCACCATGAACTCGGCGGTCTCCAGGGCGACCCGGCGGGCCAGCTCCGAGCCGGTGGCGCGCCACAGGTGGGCGTAGACCCGGCACAGCAGGGCGTTGTCGTACAGCATCTTCTCGAAGTGCGGCACGATCCAGTCGCGGTCGACGGAGTAGCGGGCGAAGCCGCCGCCGAGCTGGTCGTAGATGCCGCCGCGGGCCATGCGCTCGCAGGTGTCCCGCGCCATCTGCAGGGCGCCCTCGGCACCGGTGCGGGCGTGGTGGCGCAGCAGGAACTCCAAGGCCATGGACGGCGGGAACTTCGGCGCCCCGCCGAATCCGCCGCGCTGCGGGTCGTACTCGCGGGTGAGCGCGAGCAGCGCCTGCGCGAGCTCCTGCTCGCCGGGGGTCTGGGCGTCGCCGTAGGAGATCTCCCGCCCGGCCAGGTCGCGGACGATCTTCCCGGCGACCTCGGTGACCTCGTCCCGCCGCTCCTCCCACGCCTGGTGGACGCCCTGGAGCACCTGCCGGAAGGACGGCATGCCCTGGCGCGGGGCGGGCGGGAAGTACGTGCCGAAGTAGAACGGCTCGGCGTCCGGGGTGAGGAAGACGGTCATGGGCCAGCCGCCGTGCCCGGTCGCCGCCTGTACGGCCTCCATGTAGACCGCGTCGACGTCCGGGCGCTCCTCGCGGTCGACCTTCACGCTCACGTAGTGCGCGTTGAGGTACTCGGCGGTCTCGTGGTCCTCGAAGGACTCGTGTGCCATGACGTGACACCAGTGACAGCTGCTGTAGCCGACACTGAGCAGCACGGGCACGTTCCGCTTGCGGGCCTCCTCGAAGGCCTCCGCCGACCAGGGCCACCAGTCCACGGGGTTGTCGGCGTGCTGAAGGAGGTAGGGGGACGTCTCGTGCGCCAGTCGGTTCGGCATGGTGTCCATCCTGCCGCAGTACCCGGCCCGGCACGCGTCAGGCGCCGCGCGGGCGCCGCCCGGGGCGCACGCCCGACGGACGCGCGGCGCCTCAACCCGCCCGTGTCTTCACACAATCGGGCCGGTCACGCCCCCTCGCCCCGATGCGCCGTCGGCAGCACACTTGACCAGGAAAACGACCGAGGGAACGACCGAGGTGACTAGCGAGCACGCCGTTGCCGCCGGAGGGGGACGTGACATGCGGGACAGTCATCGGGCGGATGCCGAGCGGCTGTTGGCACGGGCCGTGGAGGAGGAGGTACGCCGCACGGGCGGGCGCACCGACGGGAAGGTGCTGCTCGCGCGGGCGCGCGGGGCGCTCGACGCGATGGCGCAGAGCGCGGCCGAGGAGTACGAGGCCTACACGCGCGCCCTGGACGAGGCGGCGGCCGGACAGCTCACCTTCGGGCAGCGCTACGCCCGGGAGGGCGCCGGGACACCGCTGCTGGTGGCCGGGGTCGCGGCGGTCGCGGCCGTCGTCGCCGACATGGCCCTCGGCACGAGTACCGGGACGGCGCTGGGCGCGGGCGTGACCGTGGGTGTCGTGGGCGCCGCGGCGACCGTCGTGAAGGTCGTCGGCTCGCATCTGCCCGCCGCACACCACCGGGCCGGGGCCGTGAGCCAGCCGGGCGGGCCCGAACAGCTGCGGCTGCAGTGGCTGACGGCACTGGAGGTGCGGGGTATCCGGCCGTTCCTGGACCAGCAGCGGGTGCTCGCCGCCTCCACGGGGCCGAAGCAGACGGGGCCGCGGCTGCGGGGCGCCGACAAGAGCGCGGCGGCGCGCGGGCGCAACGTGCTGGAGCAGTCCTTCGCGCAGCTCCCGGAACCGGCTCAGCCGTTCGCGGGGCGGCGGCACGAGCTGGCGCAGATCCGGCAGTGGGTGCAGGCGGCCCGGGCGAGCACTCAGACCCAGCCGACGGTGGTCGTCCTTCACGGCACGCCCGGCAGCGGCCGTACGACCCTCGCGGTGCACGCCACGCACGATCTGAAGGACTACTTCCGCGGCGCCTGCGTCGTCGACCTGCGCTCCGACAGCCCGGGCGAGTCCCCGCTGTCCACCCGCGACGCCCTGCTGCACCTGCTCAACCGGCTGGGAGCGCCCCGCGAGCAACTGCTGTTCCGCGAGCGCTCCTCCCCCGACCAGCAGGTCAAGCGGCTGAGCGAGCTGTACCACCAGCATCTGACCGGCCTGCCGGTCACGGTCGTCCTGGACGACGCCTCGGACGCCGAGCAGGTCCGGGCCCTGGTCCCGGAGCGGTCCGACAGCCTGGTGCTGGTGACCGCGCGGGGCCCGCTGGAGCTGGGCGGCCTGCCCGCGCGGGTGCATCGGCTGGCGGTGGAGCCGCTGGACGCTGCCGGTGCGGAGGAACTGCTGGGCGCGGCGGCGCAGGACCGCTCCGGGCCGTACGACGCCGAGTCCGCCGACCGGGTCCGGGAGCTGTGCGGCGGGCTGCCCCTGGCACTGCGCATCGCCGGCTCGTGCCTCGGCCCGCGCTCCCCGCGCGCGCTGGCCACGGACCTCGGCGCGTACGGCCCGGTCGAGCCGGTCGAACGCGCCCTGTGGCTGCGCTACACCGACCAGCCGGAGCCCGTACGGCGGCTGCTGCGCCGCCTGGCCCTGGCCGGCCGGGCCTCGCTGGGCGCCGCCGCGGCCGCCGCGCTGCTGGCCACCGACGAGGCGGAGGCGAAACGCCATCTCCAGGCCCTGACCCGCGCGGGCCTGATCGACCACGTCCGGGGCGACCGCTACCGGCTGCACGACCTGGTCCGCGCCTTCGCCCAGGCCCGGCTCCTCGACGAGGAGGAACCGGCCGAGCGCACGGCGGCCCAGGAACGGCTGATCGTGAACTACGCCGAGCTGGCCGACTCGGTGCTGCGCATGGTCGACGGCAACATGTCGACCCGCACGAACCGCTTCAACCCGTACGGCTTCCCCTCCCTCGACGAGGCGCTGCGCTGGCTGGACGACGAGTCGAGCTTCATCACGGCGGCGCTGCGGCACGCCGAGGGCGTGAACCAGGCGGCGGTCCTGAACCTCCTGGGCGCCCTGTGCGACTACTGCCTGCTGCGCGGCGACCTCTACCGCCTGGGCGAGATCAGCGAGCTGGCCCAGGCGGTGGACCAGGGCCTGCTGGTCCGCTCGGTGCAGTGGCGCACCGGCATCGCGGCCCGGCAGCTGGGCGAACTGGACAAGGCCCGCACCACCCTGACCTCGGTCGTGGACCTCTACCGGGAGGCCCATCACGACGCCGGTGCCGCCCGCGCCCTGTGCTCCCTCGGCATCACCCTGCACCACCAGGGCAATCTGACGGAGGCGTCGGCGAAGCTCCGCGAGGCCCTGGCCCTGCAGTCCTCCCCCGAGCTGGCGACGGACCGGGCCTGGACGATGCACGCCCTGGCGGCGGTGGAGCGGGACCGCGCCCGGCTGGCCGAGGCGCTGGAGCTGCTCACCGAGTCGCTGGTGCTGCACCGCGCCGGCGAGTCCGTGCACGGCCAGGCGTGGGCCCACTTCCAGCTCGGCCAGCTCGGCCTGCGCATGGGCGACGTCCCGCGCGCCGAGTCAGAGCTGCGCGCGGCCCTGGAGCTGTACGGCCGCACCCGCGACGCCCGCGGCGAGGCCTGGGCCCTGACCCAGCTGGCCCGCGCCCGGCTGGTCGCCGGTGACGCGTCCCCGGCCGTGGAGGAACTGCGCGGGGCCGCCGCCCGGCACCGCGAGAACGAGGACGCCCGCGGCGAGGCGTGGACGCTGTACTACCTGGGCCAGGCCCTGGAGGAGACGGGCAACCTGGACCAGGCGGTCCGCGAACTGGAACGCTCCCGCACGATGTTCTCCCGCATGCGGGACGTCTACGGCCTGGCCTGCGCCCGCCACCACTCGGCGCGCGTCACCCGCGACCAGCGCGCGGCCCAGACGGGCTCGCTGCGCAACTCGGGCTTCGCCCGCCAGCTCCTGGTCGACGCCCGAGCCGACTTCCAGCGCATCGGCGTCGCCCACGGCGAGGCGTGGACCTGCCTGGAACTGGCGGTCGTGGACGCGGGCAACGCCCGCACCCAGCAGGCGCTGACGCTGTGCGACGAGGCGGCGGACCTCTTCACGTCGTACGGCGACCGCCGGGGCGAGGACTGGGCCCGCTTCCTGCGCTGCACGCTGCTGCCGTACGCGGCCCCCGGCGGCATGGAGGTCGGCACGGCCGTGGCCCAGGAGGAACTGGCGCAGCTGTCCCGCGCGAGCCATCCGCTGCGCGACCAGAAGCTGGACGACTACCTCGACGCGTACGCCCTGCTGCTGGAACGGGGCGTGACCCTGGAGGCGGGCTGGCAGGCCTGGCGCCTGGGCATGGTCCCCAACCGGCATGCGCGGGAGGTGATGGGGGTGGCGGTGGAGTCGAAGACGTAGGGCACGCGACACCCGTCGGCGGCGAACGGCCGCCGACGGGTCCCCCGGGGAGAGACGGTCGCCCCGGGAGGGGGCGTCAGCCCTGCTGCTTGGCCTGGCCGGAGGCCTCCGCGTCCGCGGGCTCCGACTCCGCCTGCTCGGCCTGCTCGGCCTTGGGGTCCGGGACCTGGGTGAAGTCGACCCTGTTCATGTGCCGGCTCATGGACTTCATCAGGGCCCATACCGCCAGGGCCATCGCCGCGAAGACGATGAAGCCGAGGACGCCGGGGGTGACCTTGTCCTCGTCGACCTCCTTGGCGAAGGAGACGAGATGCGTCATTGCCAGGCTTGCGCTTGCGCTCATGTCAGGCATTGTCGCGGACGCCCGCGAAGAGGTCGTCCTCGGGGAGGGAGGTATCGACGAGGGACTTCGCCAGCTCGTACTCCTCCGTCGGCCAGACCTCCCTCTGGATGTCCATCGGCACCTTGAACCAGCCGCCGTCCGGGTCGATCTGCGTGGCGTGCGCGATCAGCGCCTTGTCGCGGATCTCGTAGAAGTCGGCGCAGGGGACGTGCGTGGTGAGCGTGCGCTGCTTCATGCCGAACTCCTCCCAGCGCTTGAGCCAGTCCCCGTAGGGCGACTCCAGGCCGCGGTCGAGCATCGCCTGGTGCAGCGCCTCGGTGCGCGGGCGGTTGAAGCCCTGGTTGTAGTAGAGCTTCTGCGGCTGGTACGCGGGGCCGTACTCGGCCTCCGGGTACTTCTCGGTGTCCGCCGCCCCCTCGAACGCCACCATCGAGATCTTGTGGGTCATGATGTGGTCGGGGTGCGGATAGCCGCCGTTCTCGTCGTAGGTGGTGATCACCTGGGGACGGAAGGCGCGGATCTTCCGCACCAGCTCACCGGCCGCGTGGTCGACGTCCTCCAGGGCGAAGCAGCCCTCCGGCAGCGGCGGCAGCGGGTCGCCCTCGGGCAGGCCCGAGTCGACGAAGCCGAGCCACTCCTGCTTGACGCCCAGGATCTCCCGGGCCTCGTCCATCTCCTTCTTGCGTACCTCGTGGATGTGCTCCTCGACGTACTTGTCCCCCTGGAGCTTCGGATTGAGGATGGAGCCGCGTTCCCCGCCCGTGCAGGTCACGACCAGCACGTCCACCCCCTCGGACACGTACTTCGCCATGGTCGCCGCGCCCTTGCTCGACTCGTCGTCGGGGTGGGCATGAACGGCCATCAGTCGCAACTGGTCAGTCAAGACTCAATCCTCAGTAAGTCGGCGCCCTGTGTGCGTCGGCGCAATCAGCGGCTTCTATAGTGACCGAATCGGGGGGCGAATAATTCCGGGACCGGGTCCCGGGCCCCCTTACGGGACGTTCGTCCCGGCCCTGTCTGGAGGACGATCATGAGCACGGCGAGCACGCGACCGCCCGAGGGACGTTACGGCCGTTCCTCGGACGAGCGCGCCGACCGCACGCTCAAGGTCGTCGGCGCCGTCCTCGCGGTGGCGCTGCTGGGGCTCGTCGGCTGGTTCGGCTACCACTACGTCGCCCAGAGCGAGATCAGCGCCGAGGTGATCAGCTTCGAGCCCGGCAAGGATTCCGTGCAGGTGCACCTGGAGGTCCGCAAGGACGCCGGCACCGACGGCTACTGCACCGTGCGCTCGCAGGCCGAGAACGGTGCCGAGGTCGGCCGGGCCGATTTCCGCTTCGACGGGGACGCCACCCGCATCGACAAGGTCGTCACGCTCCGTACGACCTCCCCGGGGACGACGGCCGAGCTGCTGGGCTGCCACACCGGCTGAGACCCTGCCGGAGTCACCTGCAATACGTTGCGCCTGACCTGCGCTGACGTGAAACTGGTGGCTTATGTCCTCCCCCTTCCGCTCCTGAATTGTTAGGCTCGTGGTTTCGCCCATCCGTGAAGGAACATGCTTCTGGGTAGGGCGATGCTTTGTATTCCCAGTACCTACGAGGAGCACCTGTGACCCAGACCAGCGAGAACGTCACCTGGCTGACCCAGGAGGCGTACAACAAGCTCAAGGCTGAGCTTGAGTACCTTACTGGTCCCGCGCGGGCGGAGATCTCCGCGAAGATCGCTGCCGCGCGCGAGGAGGGCGACCTGCGTGAGAACGGCGGGTACCACGCAGCCAAGGAGGAGCAGGGCAAGCAGGAACTCCGTGTGCGCCAGCTCACCCAGCTCCTCGAGAACGCCAAGGTCGGTGAGGCCCCCGCGGCGGACGGCGCCGTGGCGCCCGGCATGGTCGTCACGATCGCGTTCGACGGTGACGAGGACGACACGCTGACGTTCCTGCTCGCCTCACGCGAGTACGCGAGCGCCGACATCGAGACGTACTCCCCGCAGTCCCCGCTGGGCACCGGCGTGATCGGCCACAAGGTCGGCGAGGACGCGCAGTACGAGCTGCCGAACGGAAGGAAGGCCTCGGTGAAGATCCTCAAGGCCGAGCCGTACGAGGGCTGATACAGCCGACGTCTTGACCTGCCCCCGGCAGCCTCGCGGCGCCGGGGGCAATGTCATGCCGTCGCGGAGCGGTACTTGCGCACCGCCAGCGTCCGGAAGACGACCAGGATCAGGATCGAGTAGATCAGCGAGGCCCACACGGGGTGCTGCATGGGCCAGGCGTCCGACTGCGACTGGCCCGGGTTGGCGAACAGCACGCGGCAGGCCTGGACCGTGGCGCTGAAGGGGTTCCACTCGGCGATATGGCGCAGCCACGGGGTCATGTGGCTGGTGTCCACGAACGCGTTCGAGATGAACGTGACCGGGAAGAGCCAGATCAGCCCGCTGGAGGTGGCCGCCTCCGGGGTCCGGACGGACATGCCGATCAGGGCGCCGATCCAGGTGAACGCGTAGCCGAGCAGGAGCAGCAGGCCGAAGGCCCCGAGCACCTTGCCGAGGTTGGTGTCGCCGTCCGACCCGACGCGCCAGCCGACCAGGAGGGCGACCACCGCGAGGACGACCAGGGTGAGGGCCGTCTGCACGGAGTCGGCGAGGGTGCGCCCGGTGAGGACAGCGCCGCGTGCCATGGGCAGGGAGCGGAAGCGGTCGATGAGGCCCTTGTGCATGTCGTCGGCGATACCGGCGCCGGAGCTGGCGGTGGCGAACGTGACGGTCTGCGCGAAGATGCCCGCCATCAGGAAGTTCTTGTAGTCGACGGCGCTGGTGCTGCTGCCGATCTGCATGGAGCCGCCGAAAACGTAGGTGAACAGCACCACGAACATGATCGGCTGGATCAGCCCGTAGATGATCATCTCCGGGATCCGGGACATGCGGATCAGGTTGCGTTTCGCGACGACCATCGAGTCGCGGATGGACTGGCTGACCGGGTTCGCGGCCGGCGCGACCCGCACGGTGTCGGTGACGGCGCTCACTTCGCGGCCTCCTCGTCGGTCTCCTCGTTCTTCGCCTCGGCCACGTGTCCCGTCAGTGACAGGAAGACGTCGTCGAGGGTCGGCCGGCGCAGGCCGATGTCGTCGATCTCGATGCCCCGGGTGTCCAGTTCGCGGATGACCTCGGCGAGGAGCTTGGCGCCGCCGGTCACGGGCGCGGTGAGCTTGCGCATGTGCTCCTCGACCGTGGTGTCGCCCTTGCCGAAGCCGGCGAGCACCTCGGCGGCGGCCAGGATGTGCTCGCGCTCGTGCACCACGACCTCGACGCGCTCGCCGCCGGTGCGGGCCTTGAGCTGGTCGGAGGTGCCCTTGGCGATGACCCGGCCGTGGTCGACCACCGCGATGTCGTGCGCCAGGTGGTCGGCCTCTTCCAGGTACTGCGTGGTCAGCAGCAGCGTCGTGCCGCCGGAGACCAGGTGCTTGATGACCTCCCACAGCTGCTGGCGGTTGCGGGGGTCGAGGCCGGTCGTCGGCTCGTCCATGAACATCACGGGCGGCGAGACGACGAGGGCCGCGGCGAGGTCGAGCCGGCGGCGCATGCCCCCGGAGTAGGTCTTGGTGGGACGGTCGGCCGCGTCCGTGAGGTGGAACTGCTCCAGCAGCTCGGCCGCGCGCTCCTTCGCCGCCTTGGCCTTCATCTGGTAGAGCTGGCCGACCATCTGCAGGTTCTCGCGGCCGGTCAGGTACTCGTCGACGGCCGCGAACTGGCCGGACAGGCCGATGGAGCGGCGGACGGCATCGGGCTGTTTGAGCACGTCGATGCCCGCGACGACCGCCCGTCCGCTGTCGGGGCGCAGCAGGGTGGTCAGGCAGCGGACGGTGGTCGTCTTGCCCGCGCCGTTCGGCCCGAGCAGGCCGAGGACCGTGCCCTCGGGCACGTCGAGGTCGACGCCGTCCAAGGCCCTTACGTCACCGAAGGTCTTGACCAGACCTTCGGCATAGATGGCGCCTGGCATATGAGTCTCCACGTCTTCGGGGATCGCCGGACAGGTGAATCACGCTTCGCACGAACACACCATAACGCGATGTATCGCGTCTCACAACGAAGTTTTCCCGTTGTGCTTCATGCGACGAAAGGATCTTGAACCCGGCTCCGGAGGCGGTCAGCCCATGACCGTGTAGCCCGCCTCGCGCAGTGCCTGGCCCACCTCGGCGCAGTGCGCCGGGCCCTTCGTCTCCAGGTGCAGCTCGACCTCCGCCTCCGTGAGCCCGAGCCGCGGGTCGGTTCGTACGTGGCTCACATCGAGGACGTTAGCGTCGACCACTGACAACACGCCCAGGAGTGTGGCCAGAGCGCCGGGCCGGTCCGTCAGCCGCAGCCGGACGGCCAGGTAGCGGCCCTGCGCGGCCATGCCGTGCCGCAGCACCCGCTGCATCAGCACCGGGTCGACGTTGCCGCCGGACAGCACCGCGACGACCGGGCCCTCGAAGGAGCCGGGCCGGCTCAGCAGCGCCGCGACCGGGCTCGCCCCGGCCGGCTCCACGACCAGCTTGGCCCGCTCCAGGCACAGCAGCAGCGCGGCGGACAGCTCGTCCTCGCTGACCGTGCGCACCTCGTCGACCAGATCGCCGATGATCCCGAACGGCACGTCGCCGGGCCGCCCGACCTTGATGCCGTCGGCCATCGTCGCCGGGTTCTCGACCGTGACGGGCCGGCCCGCCGCCAGCGAGGGGGGATAGGCCGCCGCGCCCTCCGCCTGGACACCCACGATCCGCAGATCCGGCCGCAGCGCCTTCACCGCCACCGCGATCCCGGCGGCCAGCCCGCCACCGCCGATGCCGACGACGATCGTGCGTGCCTCCGGGCACTGCTCCAGGATCTCCAGGCCGACCGTGCCCTGGCCCGCGATGATGTCGGGGTGGTCGAAGGGGTGGATGAACACCGCGCCCGTCTCGGCCGCGTACTCCTGCGCGGCGGTCAGCGTCTCGTCGACCACCTGGCCGTGCAGCCGCACCTCGGCCCCGTAGTCACGGGTGGCGCTGACCTTGGGCAGCGGGGCGCCCTTGGGCATGAACACCGTGGAGCGCACGCCGAGCAGCGCGGACGCCAGGGCGACGCCCTGCGCGTGGTTGCCGGCGCTCGCTGCGACGACACCGGCGGCGCGCTGCTCGGGCAGCAGACCCGCGATCCGGACGTAGGCGCCGCGCAGCTTGAACGAGCCGGTCCGCTGGAGGTTCTCGCACTTGAGATGCACCGGCGCGCCGACCAGCTGGGACAGGTGCCTGCTGCCCTCCATCGCGGTCACCCGCGCCACGCCCGAGAGCATCTTCTGGGCGCCGCGCACGTCGTCGAGGGTGACGGGCCGCAAGGAGTCAGCCGTGCTGTAGCTCATGACTCCAGCATCGCAGTTCACGGGCGGGAACGGCCGTTGTGACCAACCTCCGAGACCCGCTTTGCGCAGCGCCGGTACGACCCGCGCCCCGGCCGCGTACCCTGTCCCCCAATCAGCCAGCCCTCCACGAAGTGAGCCCCCGGCCATGCCCACAACACCTGAAATGTCGATGGACATGACGACCGTCGGTGACACCGGTCTTCTCGACACCCTCCAGCACGAGGTGGCGGTGTTCGCCCGCCGTGCCGAACAGACCCGGCTCGGCGGGGTCGGGCAGGTGCGCAACTCCATGGACCGCGCCGCGTACCTGCTGCTCAACCGTCTCGACAAGGAAGGCCCGATGGGCGTCAAGGCGCTCGCCGCGAGCATGGGGATCGACTCCTCGACGGTCACCCGGCAGGTGGCTCCGCTCGTCGACACCGGCCTGGTCAAGCGCACGTCGCACCCCGAGGACGGGCGGGCGGTGGTGCTCCAGCTGTCCCCGCGCGGGCAGGCGCGACTGGAGGAAGTGCGCTCGTCGCGGCGGCAGTTGATGGCCGAGCTGACCGAGGACTGGGAGCCGGCGGAGCGCGAGGCGTTCTGCTCGCTCCTCACGCGCTTCAACAGCGCGCTGTCCGCCCGCATGGCGGCGTCGGGGGTACCGGGGCCGGAGGCGGAGTCGCCGTCCTGAGCGCCGTACGACGCGGCTTGTGAGCGCCGTTCGCTCTCCGGGGGCGCCGTACGACGCGTGCGCGGCACGCGCGCGTGGCGGGTACAGGGGCGAGGCACACGTGGGCAGTGGCCGGCCGGGCCCGGGGGGCACTTGGTCACGGGGCCGCCCGCGCCGGCCGGGTCATCCGCCGTTCCGAGCCGGTGCGCGGCTCTTGACCGCGGGGCCGTCCCTGGCCTGATATGAGACCGGGTCCCCGTCGTGCGCGGCCGTCGCGCCCGTACCCGGCCGGGCCCGCATCCTCAGGGTCGCCGTCCGGCGGGAGGCGCGGTGCGACAACGGCATGCGTCCCAGGCGGCGCGTCGAGCCCGGGAGTTCGAGGCGTTCGTCGCGGGCGCGGCCGGGCGGCTGCTGCACGCCGCGACCCTGCTCACCGCGGAGGCCCCGGACGACAACCCCCGCGCGCGACGCCTGCTGACCCTGTCGCTGGCGCACACGTACGCGTGCTGGGACCGGCTGCGCGGCGAGGATCCGTACGACCGCACGCGGCAGTACCTGGCCACCCGCTTCGCGCGCGGCGCGTGGCACCACCACGGCGGTCTCGGCCGCTCCCGACCGCACCCGGCGAGTCCCCTGGCCCCGCTCACCCCGCAGGAGCGGCTGATCCTGGTGCTCAGGCTCTACGAAGGCGTCGCCGAGGAGCAGACGGCGGCCCTGCTCGGCCTGTCCACGGAGCGCGTACGGGCCATCTGCCACCGGGCGACGACGACCCTGCTGCACCGCTCACGGGGCCAGGCACCGGCAGTGACGGCCGCGAAGGCGGCGTCATGAGACCGCCGGACCAGAGCCCTGTCGGCCGGAGCCCTGTCGGGAACGACCGTGAGGCGGCCGTTCGGCGGCTGCTGGAGCAGGGGTCGTCGCGGTCCGTGCCGGCCGAGATCCAGGCGGAGGCGGTGCGCCGGGGCGGCCGGATGCTGCGGCGCAGGACGGTCGCGCGGCGCCTGCTGTGGCTGCTGATGTTCGCGGCGGCCGTGGGATTCACGGTGTGGGCTCTGACGGCCCGCCCGTGGGTGGAGCCGCCGTCGGACACGACTCCACCCCTCACCGGCTGGTGACCCCGCCGGGGGCGACCTAGCCGAGCGCCTGCTGGAGGTCTTCCAGCAGATCGTCGGCGTTCTCGATGCCGACGGACAGCCGCACCAGGTCGCCGGGCACCTCCAGGAGCGAGCCGGCCGCGGAGGCGTGCGTCATCCGGCCGGGGTGCTCGATCAGCGACTCGACGCCGCCCAGGGACTCGCCCAGCGTGAACACCTTGGCGCGGTTGCAGATCTCGACGGCCGCCTCCTCGCCGCCCGCCACGCGGAAGGAGACCATGCCGCCGAACGACTTCATCTGCTTGGCGGCGACCTCGTGACCGGGGTGCTCCGGCAGGCCCGGGTACAGGACGCTTGTCACGCGCGCGTGCCGGGTGAGCATGTCGGCGACCTTGGCGGCGTTCTCGCTGTGCCGGTCCATGCGCACCGCGAGCGTCTTGGTGCCGCGCAGCACCAGCCAGGAGTCGAAGGGCCCGGCGACCGCGCCCATCGCGTTCTGGTGGAAGGCCAGTTCCTCGCCCAGCTCGGCGTCGCCGGTGATCAGTGCGCCGCCGACGACGTCCGAGTGGCCGCCCATGTACTTGGTCAGCGAGTGCACGACGACGTCCGCTCCGAGCGAGAGCGGCTGCTGGAGGTAGGGCGTGGCGAAGGTGTTGTCGACGACGAGGCGGGCGCCCGCGTCCCGGGTGATCTGAGCGACGGCGGCGATGTCCGTGATGCCGAGGAGCGGGTTGGAGGGGGTCTCCACCCAGACGGCCTTGGTCTTCGGGGTGATGGCGGCCCGTACGGCGGCCGGGTCGCTCGTGTCGGCGACCGACCACTCCACGCCCCAGCGGGCGACGACCTTGGCGAACAGGCGGAACGTGCCGCCGTAGGCGTCGTTGGGGATGACCACGTGGTCGCCGGGGCTGAGCAGCGTGCGCAGCAGGCAGTCCTCGGCCGCCAGCCCGGACGCGAACGCGAGACCGCGGCGGCCGCCCTCCAGGGCGGCGAGGTTCTCCTCCAGCGCGGTCCTGGTCGGGTTGGCGCTGCGGCTGTACTCATAGCCGCCGCGCAGGCCGCCGACGCCGTCCTGCTTGTAGGTCGACACCTGGTAGATCGGCGGGACGACCGCGCCCGTCAGGGGGTCGGCGGTGTTGCCCGCGTGGATCGCGAGCGTCTCGAAGTGCTGACTGATATGCCTGTCGCTCATGGGCACCGAGGGTAGTGCGCCGACGCGCTGAGTGCCGGGGGACGAGGCCACACGGGCCACGGAGCCGGGGTTTCCACAGGGCGACGGGCACGGC
Organism: Streptomyces sp. NPDC050164; assembly: GCF_044459945.1. Taxonomy (NCBI): domain Bacteria; kingdom Bacillati; phylum Actinomycetota; class Actinomycetes; order Kitasatosporales; family Streptomycetaceae; genus Streptomyces; species Streptomyces sp. NPDC050164. The sequence goes on along the minus strand of NZ_JBITJK010000001.1, from coordinate 341,897 downwards.
GGCGGGTGCCGCTCGGCCGGGTTTTCCACAGGTTCGCGGATCAGGTTGGCCAATTGTCGGCGCGGTCTGGTTCGCTTGTCGCATGGAGATTCTCTGGGTCCTGATCGCACTGGTCATGCTGGGCTTCGTGCTGCTTCCCTTCCTGCGGCGCAGGCGCGGGGGCGCGATCGGGCTGGTCTCGCCGGACCACCCGGACGCCGCGGACCCGGCGAACTACGGCTTCGTCCGCGAGGAGGAGCTGGACATCCGCATGCCCGGCCCCGACCAGGACCTGCTGGACGTCCTGGACGTGGTGCAGCGCACGCAGGACTACCGCGCGGCGCAGCAGCTCCTCGCCGGGACGGAGACGGAGGGCGAGCGGCGCTGGCAGCGCGTGCAGGCCTTCGCGGGCGCTGCCTCGCTGGAGCTCTCCCAGCGGCCCGGCGGGGTGAGCGAGGCGCCGGGCGGGCAGTGGCTGCGGGTGTGGCGGACCGAGGCGCCCAAGGACGCGGGCGGGGCCGCGGTGCACGCCGAGTTCCTGGTGCAGCAGGCGTGGCGGACGGCGACGCCCGGGACGGACGAGTTCCGGATCATCATGGAGGAGGCGAAGGCGGCGTGCGGCGAGGCGGCGCTGCTGGCCCCCGGCGACCCGATCCCGTACATCGTCGAGCTGTCGGTGGCCCGCGGGCTGGGCTACTCCCAGAAGGACTTCGAGCAGGTCTGGCTGAAGATCCTGGACCGCGCCCCGGCCCACATGGGAGCGCACCTGGCCGCGCTGCACTACTGGTGCGAAAAGTGGCACGGCTCGCGTGAGCTGGCGTACGAGTTCGCGGAGGCCGCGGCCGCCCGCGCGCCCAAGGGCTCCCTGCTTGCGGCCATGCCCCTGTTCGCGGTGTTCGAGCACCTCCCCGAGGTGACCCTGGTCAGCAGCTTCTGGCAGACCGAGGTCGTCACGAAGGCGGTCCACGGCGCGCTGCACTCGGTGCACTCGGCCCGCCCCGACGACCCGATGCTGGCGCACGTGCGGCACATGCTGGTCTTCTTCCTGGTCCGCAGCGAGCGCTGGGCGGAGGCCATGAACCAGCTGGTGCACATCGACGGCCACGTCGGCGCCCTGCCCTGGACCCTGTCCGCCGACCCGGCGGCGGAGTTCGCCGTGTACCGGGCACTGGCGGTGGCAGGCTACGAGGCGAACGGCGGCAACCCGGCGAGCCTGCCGCACTGAGACGCGGACTCGGGCGCACGGGGACGCGGGCTGGGGCGCACGGGGACGCGGGCACGGCAGCACCGAGAGTCGGTCCGGTCGCCCGCGACGCGACTCCGGCCGCCGGGATGCCAGCTCGGGTGCACCGAGACGCCGACTCGCGCCGGCCCGACGCCGACTCCGGCCGATCAGACGCCCACTGCGGCAGCCCGGGACGCCGACTCGCGCCGCCCGGACGCCAACTCCTGCCGCCCCGACGCCGACTCGGGCCGCCCGAGACACCGGCCACCACCGCGTGAGGCGCAGGCTCACGCCGCCCGAGACACCGACTCCCGACCGGGCGAAACGCGAGCCTCGGCCGCCCGAGACACCGATTCCCGCCGGGCGAAGCGCTGGCCCGGGCATCCCCGCGACCCTGGCCGGACCTCCCGAAACACCAACCCCGACCACCCGAAACACCGGCCCCCACCGCACAAGGCACGGGCCCCGACCACCCGAAACTCCGGCCCCCACCGCACAAGGCACGAGCTCCGGCCACCCGAAACGCGGGCCCCAACCGCCCGAGACACCGAATTCCGGCCGGGGCCGCCCCGAGGCGCGGCCCCGGCCGGAATTCCCGTCGGCATCCGCACGTTGAACGTGGCGTCGCCCCGCGTGGGTGTCGCGCCGATTGGAGACCGCATGTTCCTGCACAGCCGTACGCCCCAGCTGCCGACCCCCGAGCAGGCGCTGCCCGGCCGCCCGGAGCCGGCGTTCACGGTCCCCGACCGACACACCGTCCTCGGCAACCCGCTGCTCGGCCCGTACCCCGAGGGCCTGGAGAGCGCCGACTTCGGCCTGGGCTGCTTCTGGGGCGCCGAGCGCAAGTTCTGGCAGCTCCCGGCAGGGGTGTGGACGACTCTGGTCGGCTACCAGGGCGGTTACACGGAGAACCCCACGTACGAGGAGGTCTGCTCGGGCCTGACCGGCCACACGGAGGTCGTCCGCGTGGTCTACGACCCGAAGCTGATCTCGTACGAGCGCCTCCTGAAGACGTTCTGGGAGTCCCACGACCCCACGCAGGGCTTCCGCCAGGGCAACGACGCCGGCACGCAGTACCGCTCGGCGATCTACACCCACACCCCCGAGCAGGCGGCCACCGCCAAGTCCTCCCGCGAGTCCTACCAGAAGGTCCTCACCTCTTCCGGCTACGGCGAGATCACCACGGAGATCGTCCCGGCGGAGGGCCGCCCGTTCTACCCGGCGGAGGGCTACCACCAGCAGTACCTGGACAAGAACCCGGCGGGTTACTGCGGCATCGGCGGTACGGGCGTGTCCTGCCCGATCGGCGTGGCGAAGGCCGAGGGGTGAGCGTCGGCGTCACGCCCGAGCTGCTCGCTGCGCTGTGGCGGGAACGACGACCGTCGGGCCCGCCCATCGCGCATACCTTCCGCAGTACGTACGCGGACCACTGGGTGCGTTTCCACAGCCTCCCCGGCTCGAAGCGCTACGCGGAGTCCGAAGACGAGTACGCGATCGTGCTGGAGCGTTACAACACGGTCCTCGACGAACTGTTCACGGGCCAGGAAGTGTTCGTCGTGACCATGGACTGGTCGTACACACCGACCGGTCCGGCCGGCTACCCGACACCACGATCGGAACTGCACCCCCGTGGCCTTCGCTGGTGGACCGAGACGGATGACGACGACCCGGACCCGGAGTTCCGCATCCACACGCGCCTCTACGCCGTTCGGCGCCGGTGGCGACACGGCTGCGTTGACGACCTGCTGCGCGCCGTCGCCGGCGAGGCGCTCGTCGAGGTGTTCATCACCGACACGGGACTTCGACGCATCCACCATCCGTACGACGGCGGCGCCGACGTCATCCTCGCCACGCCCACCGAGCGGGACGAGCTTCGCGACCGGCATGCAGCCTGGCTCTCCAGCCACCCCGCCGGCCTCTGACAAGTTGGAAAACCGCGGAACCACTGGAACTCCTGGTGCGCCGGGGCAATAAGGTGCCTGGCGTGACTGCGCCCTTGAGTTCCACGAAGACCCGTGACGCGCTCCGGATATCGGCACGCGTCTCCGCAGAGCTGTTGCTGGTGTTGGCCATGCTGGCGGTGGCTCTGTGGCTGCTGGGCCGGATGTGGTCGGTTGTCTGGCCGCTCGTCGTCGGGTTGCTGCTGACCACGCTGACCTGGCCCATGGCCCGTTTCCTGCGTCGTCGCGGGTGGCCGCCCGCGCTCGCCGCGTCGGTCGTGACCGTGCTGTTCCTGCTGGTCGCCGTGGGTGTCGTGGCGCTGATCGCCGTGCCGGTGGCGTCCCAGTCAGGTCAGCTGACCGACGGCGTGGTCGAGGGCATCCAGAGGCTGCGCGAGTGGGCCGCCGGGCCGCCGTTGAACATCGGTGACGCCCAGATCAACAAGGCGTTCGACACCGCGGTCGCCCGCGCGCAGGAGGGCCTCGGCAGCATGGTCGGCGCTGTCGTCACAGGCGTGAGCACCGTGGTGAACGGCTTGGTCACCACCGTCCTCGCCCTCTTCCTGATGTTCTTCTTCCTCAAGGACGGCCCGCGGTTCCTGCCGTGGCTCTCCCGTCAGCTGCCCGGCCGGCTCGCCACCGACCTCCCGACCGTGTTCGAGCGCGGCTGGAACACGCTGGGTTCCTTCGTACGGTCCCAGGCGGCCGTCGGCCTGCTCGACGCCGTGCTGATCGGACTGGGCCTGTGGATCCTGGGCGTACCGCTGGTGCTCCCGCTGGCGGTGCTGACCTTCGTCTCCGCGTTCGTGCCGATCATCGGCGCCCTGTTCGCCGGTTTCGTCGCGGTCCTGATCGCGCTCGTCTCCAACGGCCTGACGGACGCGCTGATCGTGCTGGCCATCATCGTCGTGGTGCAGCAGCTCGAGGGCAACGTGTTCCAGCCCATGATCCAGAGCCGTGGGCTCGGCCTGCACGCGGCCGTGGTGCTGCTGGCGGTGACGCTGGGCGGCAGTCTGGCCGGCATCGTGGGCAGTCTGCTGGCCGTCCCCGTCGCCGCGCTGATCGCGGTGGTCTGGAACTACGTGCGCGAACAGCTCGGCGATCCGCCGCAGGAACCGGACGACACCGACGAGCCGGACAGCGCCGCCCCCGTCCCGTCGTAACGGTCGCGGACGCGAAACGGCCCCGGACGCGAACGGCCCAGCCCAGCTCGCGGGGCTCCTCCTCGCCTGCGAGTCTGCAGGCGAAGGGAGTTCAGCCTCATGATTCCTGTCACCGCGTCGCCCGTACGTCTGGAGGCGTCCGTCGACGCCCGGTTGTCCCGATGGCTGTGGCTGGTGAAGTGGCTGCTCGCCCTCCCGCACTACATCGTGTTGTGCTTCCTGTGGATCGCGTTCGTCCTCGTGAGCGTCGTCGCGTTCTTCGCCATCCTGTTCACCGCCCGCTACCCCCGGTCCCTCTTCGACTTCAACGTCGGCGTGCTGCGGTGGAACTGGCGGGTCAGCTACTACGCCCACACGGCGCTCGGCACCGACCGATACCCGCCGTTCACCCTCTCCGATGTGCCCGACTATCCGGCCCGCTTCGACGTCGCCTATCCCGAGCGGCTCTCGCGCGGACTGGTGCTGGTGAAGTGGTGGCTGCTGGCCATCCCGCAGTACATCGTCGTCGCGATGTTCGTGGGCGGTGGCTGGGGCTGGAGCTGGGGCGACAGGGACGGCTGGCGGGGCAGTGGGCTGGTGCCGTTCCTCTCGCTGGTCGCGGTGGTCGTCCTGCTGTTCACCGCCCGCTATCCGCGGCACCTCTTCGACTTCCTGCTCGGCCTCGCCCGCTGGTGCGCCCGGGTGACCGCGTACGCCGCCCTGATGACCGACCAGTACCCGCCGTTCCGCCTCGACTTGGGCGGACAGGAGCCCCCTCATCAAGGGCCACTGACCAAGAGCCCCTGACCAAGAGCCCCTTGCCCAAGGGCCTTTGACAAAGGCCCTAATCCCCAGCGGAAGCGATTCCTCCCGCTCTACGCTCCTGCGCATGACGGTCAGACGAGCATTACAGGTGATCATGGTCGTCGCCCTGGCCCTCGCGGGGGCGGTCCAGGGCGGGGTGAGCTCCGCGCGGGCCGGGGACGGCGGGCGGCAGCTCCTGTTCTACAACCACGCCTAATCCCCATGTAAGGACGGGCCGGGGCAGTGCAGGAACCCCCGGACGTTTCGAACAGCAGGGCCGTCATGCCCGACCGCATCCGGACATACGGTGTCTCGCCACAGAGCGGCAGACAGTCCTGCGGCTTGTGGCGACGGCCGGGCCGGTGCCGAGCGAATGCCTGAATCACGCCGGGCGTTGACGCCTCGCTGTAGACCGCGCGGCGCTCGGCACCTGCCCGGCCGTCACCGCTGCCAGCGCAGGGCGATTGTTGATGATCGTCGGTCTTGGACGTATGTCTCCCATGCACCTGGTCGTAAGACCTCCCCACAGAGCGGCAGCGTCCAGGGCCGTCGAGCGTCAACACTCGCCCCTTGATCACTCGTTGGTGTTGGTGGTGCGAGCCCGCTGCATGGTGACCTCTTGCGAAGCCCGAGCCGTCTGAGCTCCTGGATAGACCGAGGCCCGTGGGGTGAGCTGGTGCCACGAACGGCTACTGAGGTGGCGGACCGGCCCTCGTGCCGAGTCCTGGGATTAGGTCGCCGCGTGGTTCCGCATGAGCTCGTGACCTGCACAAACTGAACCATGGGGAGGCCATTTTGATCTACTGCGGCATCGACTGGGCGGAGCGGACACACGACGTCGCCCTGGTCGACGACAGCGGCCAGTTACTGGCCAAGCGGCACATCACCGACGACGCCGCGGGCTACAAGATCCTGCTGGACCTGCTGGTCGAGTTCGGCGACAGCGAGGAGAACCCGATCCCGGTCGCGATCGAGACCTCGCGGGGCCTGATCGTGGCGGTGCTGCGGGCCGGCAAGCGGCAGGTGTTCGCGATCAACCCGATGGCCGCCGCCCGCTACCGTGACCGGCACTCGGTCTCGCGCAAGAAGTCCGACGCCGGCGACGCCCTGGTGCTCGCGAACATCCTGCGCACCGATATGCACGCCCACCGGCCCCTGCCCAACGACAGCGACTTGGGCCGCGCGATCGCTGTCCTCGCCCGTGCTCAGCAGGACTCGCTCTGGAACCGCCAGCAGTTGTCCAACCAGCTCCGTTCGCTGTTGCGGGAGTACTACCCGGCGGCCCTGGCGGCCTTCGAGCCCTGGCGCAACGGTCTGTGCCGGCCGGAGGCCCGGGAGCTTCTGAAGGCGGCCCCGACGCCGACCCGGACCGCCAGGTTGACCCGCACGCAGCTGGAGGCCGCACTCAAGCGAGCGGGCCGCAAGCGCGGCATCACGGCCGAAGCTGAGCGGCTTCGTGGCGTCTTCCGTGACGACTACGCTCACCAGCCGCCGTTGGTCGAGAACGCGCTGGGCAAGCAAATGCTCGCGCTCTTGGTCCAGTTGGAGGCCGCCTGCACCGCCGCCGACGACCTCACCGAGGCGGTCGAAGAGGCTTTCCCTCAGCACCCGGACGCTGAGATCATCCTCAGCTTCCCCGGCCTCGGCGTCCAGCTCGGCGCCCGGGTGCTCGCCGAAATCGGAGACGACCGCAGCCGCTTCGCGGACGCACGTGGCCTGAAGGCATACGCCGGTGCATCGCCTATCACCAGGGCCTCCGGCAAGAAGTCGAGCATCACGCGCAGGTGGGTGAAAAACGACCGCCTCAACCACGCCGGCTACCTCTGGGCCTTCTCCTCCATCACAGCCTCGCCCGGCGCCAAGGCCCACTACCGGCGCCGCCGCGACGACCACGGAGACTGGCACGCCGCCGCCCAGCGCAACCTCTTCAACCGCATGCTCGGACAGCTCTACTACTGTCTCCAGCACCACACGCTGTTCGACGAACAAACGGCCTTTCCGACCGCTCTCGCCGCAGCTGCTTGACACCTTGAGCGCCTGAGGTGTCTACGGCGTGCTCGACCGGGAGACCGCCGACGCCATCGAGCACTCCGCCTTTCTGAGGGACTTCGCCAACTTCCAGGTGCGCACCACGACCGGTTCCGGCGGGCAGACCTGGACCGGCCGCTATCTGATGGGCCGCGAGACCTACATCGAGCTGTTCGGGACCGGCGACCTCCCCGGCAAGGACGGCACCCTCGGCGCCGGCGGCATGGGCGTCTCGACCGAGCGGGAGGGCGACCTGGCGAGGGTGATCACGCGGCTGCGGGAGCTGGGGATCAGCGCGACCCCGTCGAGTTCCGGCAGACCCGCGACTTCGGCGACGGCGTCCCGGTGCCCTGGTTTGACGCCGTCTTCACCACCGACCAGTACGACCTCTTCGGCGCCTGGGGCATGGAGTACCGGCCGGAGTACTTCGCCGACCCGCGCGGCAACACCGAGCCCGCCGCACACCCGGGTGACGTGGGAAGGGAGCGCTACCTGTCCGACGCCTACCGCGACCATCTGATGCGGGACGTGACCGGCATCCGGCTCGCGGTGACCGCCCGGGACCTCGCAGGCACGCTGCCGCTGCTGAAGGCCGGCGGGTTCGCCGTGCGGTCCCTGCCCGGCGGGGGCGCCGTCGCACAGGGCGGCGGCACCACACTGCGGTTCGACGCCGTGCCCCTCGACCAGGTGGGACTGCGGCAGGTCGAGATGTCGCTGAACAGGCCGGTGTCGCACCGGCACGAGGAGCGGATCGGCCACTCGGCCCTCGTCGTCGGCCCGGGGTCCCGTGCCGTGTGGACCTTCGGCGAGCAGGGCCAGCCGAGTCGCTCCGGGTGACGCTCAGCCCAGCCTCTCCTGAAGGAACTCCTCCCAGGTCCGCTTCCCTTCCTCCGCCCCCGCCAGCGTCAGGTTCGCCCCCGCCCGGTACGCCCGCCCCGCCTTCCCGGGAATCCGCACCGGCAGCATCGGTCGGCGCCGGCCCCGCAGGCCGAGGTAGGGGCGGGCCAGGGCGGCGAGGTCGTAGAGGTGCGGGCCGGTCAGGTCCGGGACGAGGCCGGACGGGGCGCCGAGGGTCAGTTCCGCGAGGCGGGCGGCGACCTCCCGGGAGTCCACCGGCTGGAGCCGGAGGCCACCGGGTACCGGGAAGACCGGCAGCTTCGCCATCTTCTCGACCATGGTCAACGCCAGGTCGTGGAACTGGGCCGCGCGCAGGGTCGTCCACGGGATGCCGGATTCGGCGACGGCCCGCTCCGACTCCAGCTTCGTCCGCATCCAGGCCAGTGGGACCCGGTCCGCGCCGATGACCGAGATGTAGAGCAGGTGCCGTACGCCGGCCCGGGAGGCGGCGCGCACCAGGGTGCGGGTCGCCTCGTCGTCGCCCTTGGGGCCGCCCGCCAGATGCAGCACGGTCTCCACGCCGTCGACGGCGGCCTCGACGCCCTCGCCCTTCAGCAGGTCACCGGTGACGTACTCGACACCGTCCGTGGCGGGACGGGCGTGCCGGGTGAGGACCCGCACCTCGTGGCCGGACGCGCGCAGCAGCGGCAGGACGTGGCCGCCCAGAGTGCCCGTGCCGCCGATGACCAGGATCGGTGATGTCATGGCTGCTCCCCAGCTCTTCGTCTTCTGATGTCGCCTTCGCCGGTATGACGAGAGGCGGCGCGAAGATGTGACGAGCCGGGGATGCGAGGACTCAGCCGCCGCTGCCGTACGGCCGTGTGATGATCTCCAGGCGATGGCCGTCGGGGTCGTCGAAGTACGCGCCGCGGCCGCCGTCGTGGTGGTTGATCTCGCCGGGACGGCTGTGGAACGGATCCGCCCAGTACGTCAGACCGGCCTGCCGGATCCGGGCGAAGATCTGGTCGAACTCGTCCTCCGAGACGAGGAAGGCGTAGTGCTGCGGCGTGATGGCGCCGGGACTGTCCATGTAGTCGAGCGTCACGCCGTTGGGGATCTCGACCGGGAGGAACGGGCCGTAGGGCGGGCTCACGTCCAGCCCCAGGATGTCGGCGAGGAACCGGGCCGAGACGCGCTTGTCGTGCGCGGCGACGATGGTGTGGTTCAGCTGCACGGTCATGGTGGGCCTCCCCTGACGTACCTGACGAACGACGTACCTGGCGCCCCCTGGTGCACTCCCCCGTGTACCCCGCGGCCACCTCCTCGTGCATCACGAACGCCCTGGGGGCCCCGGCAGCGCGCCGGGGCCCTCAGGGCGGATGCGAAACCGTCCGGTCTCAGATGGTCGCCGTGTCGATCACGAACCGGTAGCGCACGTCGCTGGCGACCACCCGCTCGTACGCCTCGTTGATCTCGTCACCGCGGATCAGCTCGATCTCGGAGCCGAGGCCGTGCTCGGCGCAGAAGTCCAGCATCTCCTGGGTCTCCGCGATGCCGCCGATCATGGAACCGGCGAGGGTCTTGCCGCCGCCGATCACCGAGAAGAGGTTGAGGGCGATGGGCTCCTCGGGGGCGCCCACGTTCGCCAGCGTGCCCTCGGTCTTCAGCAGCGAGAGGTAGGCGCCGAAGTCCAGCGGCGCCGAGACCGTGGAGACGATCAGGTCGAAGGTGCCGGCCAGCTCCTCGAAGGTCTTCGGGTCGCTGGTGGCGTAGTAGTGGTCCGCGCCCAGCTTCAGGCCGTCCTCCTGCTTGCGCAGGGACTGCGACAGCACGGTCACCTCGGCGCCCAGTGCGTGCGCGATCTTCACGCCCATGTGGCCGAGGCCGCCCAGGCCGACGATCGCGACCTTCTTGCCGGGACCGGCGCCGAAGCGCTTGAGCGGGGAGTAGAGGGTGATACCGGCGCACAGCAGCGGCGCGGCGACGTCGAGGGAGAGGCCGCCGGGGATGCGGACGACGAAGTTCTCGTCGACGACGACCTTCTGCGAGTAGCCGCCGTAGGTGGGCTCGCCGTCCTTGCCTATGCCGTTGTACGTCGGGACGTTGCCCTTGAGGCAGTACTGCTCACGTCCGGCCTTGCAGTTCTCGCACTCGCGGCAGGAGTCGACCATGCAGCCGACGCCCACGCGGTCGCCGACGGCGAACTTCGTCACGCCCGGACCGACCTCGGAGACGACACCGGCGATCTCGTGGCCGGGGACCATCGGGAAGATGCCCTCGCCCCAGCCCTCGCGGGCCTGGTGGATGTCGGAGTGGCAGATACCGGCGAACTTGATGTCGATCAGGACGTCGAACTCGCCGACATCGCGGCGCTCGATGGTGGTGCGCTCCAGGGGAGCCTTGGGCGCGGGGGCGGCGTACGCAGCAACAGTGGTCATGCCGGGGGTTCTCCTAGCAGGGTTCCGTGCCCGGCTGCCTTCTGATGTTCTGACCGGGCACGATCACCACCGTGCCAAACCCGCGCGTGTTTACCCAGACCACGCTTTTGCGTACGCACAGCGTGCGTACCACTGGCGGGGTCAGGCTCGTGTGCGTACGACCGTGAATACTGGAGGGCATGGACGAACAGCCCGAACCCGTACAGGAGCCCGCACCTCAGACCGGCGGGGGCCTGGACCGGCGTGCCGAGCTCAGTGAGTTCCTGCGCACCCGGCGTGCCCGGCTGAAGCCGGAGGACGTGGGGCTGCCCGCCTTCGGGCGGCGGCGGGTGCCGGGGCTGCGCCGTGAGGAGCTGGCTCAGCTGGCCGGGGTGTCCGTGGCGTACTACACACGGCTGGAGCAGGGCAACGGGCGCAACGTCTCGGCGGAGGTGCTGGACGCGATCGCGCGCGCCCTGCGGCTGACCGGCGCCGAGCACGCCCACCTGATGCACCTGGCGAAGCCGAAGCAGCACAAGAAGAAGCAGACGGCGCGGGCCCAGCAGGTACGGCCGGCGTTGCGGCATCTGCTGGACTCGATCGACACCGTCCCGGCGTACGTCGTCGGGCGCCGCTCGGACATCCTGGCCTGGAACCGGATGGCCGCGGCCCTCTTCGGCGACTGGGGGGAGCTGCCGGCGGCGGAGCGCAACTGGGCGCGGCTGGTGTTCCTCAGGCCCGACTACCGCGAGCTGTTCGTCGAGTGGGACCAGAAGGCGTCCGACATCGTCGGCTATCTGCGCATGGACGCGGGCTGCCATCCGGACGACCCGCGGCTTTCCGCCCTGGTGGGCGAGCTCTCCGTGAAGAGCGAGGAGTTCCGCCGACTGTGGGCCGCGCACGACGTCAAGGAGAAGAGCTACGGCGTCAAGCGGATGCGGCACCCGCTGGTGGGTGACCTGACCCTGTCCTTCGAGACGTTCCGCCTGGTCGACGACGCCGAGCAGTCCCTGCTCACGTACCACGCGGAACCGGGCTCCCCGTCGGCGGAGGCGCTGCGGCTACTGGCGAGCTGGGGCGCGGACGCGACCCGGGCGGGGGCCGGTACTCCGGCTCAGTGAACGCGAGTGGCCCGCCGGAAGCCGAGGCTTCCGACGGGCCGCTCGCTGACGAGTCCTACAGCTCACCCTGCGGGCGAGCCCTGCGGCTCACTTGCCGTAGTACGCGTTGTAGATCGAGACCGTCGACTTGTTGCCCTTCTTGTCGGCGATCTTGGCGTGGAAGGAGATGGCCTTCCCCTTCGCCGGGTTCTTGAAGCTGACCTTGCCCTTCTTGACGGTGAGCTTCTTCCAGGTCTTGCCGTAGTCGTACGACACATACACCGACAGCGACTTCAGGTTGCTGCCCTTGGCCGCGCCCTCGACGGTGACCGGGATGCTGACCGTCTTGCCGGCCGGGACCTTGCTGTCCAGCCCCGTGACCGCGTTGAAGCGGGCCGTGGAGGCGGGCAGCATCTTGATGCCGGAGGTCTTCTTGGAGCGGAACGTCCAGCTGGCGTCGATGCGGGTGGAGGCCGCCGCGACCTTGACGCTGCGCTTGACCGACGTCGTCAGCTTGTACTCGGCGTCACCGGCCGGGACCTTGAACTGCTTCTCGCCGAACAGCGGGTCGTCGTTGCTGCCGACCTTCTTGCCGTTGCGGTACAGGGTCGTGTTGACCGAGGAGAACTTCGAGTAGCCCGCGTTGCCCTTGCCGTCCGCGAACAGCGGCAGGGAGCCGAAGAGCTGGTTGCCCTCACGGAAGATGCCGAAATCGCTGTTGATACGCGGTCCGAAGACGGCAGTGTTGACGGTCTTCGAGTAGGTCTTGCCGGCGGCGAACTTCTGCGTGCCCAGCGTGTAGCCGGCCTCGTCGACCGGGAAGCCGTCCGCGTCGACACCGCCGTACTGGGAGAAGTCGAGCTGCCACTGCACGCCGCCCGTGGCGGACAGGTGCAGCGTCCGCGTGCCGGGCAGGGACTGCTCGATGCCGATCGAGGAGGCGCCGCTGCTCCACGGCAGCCAGCCCACGGCGCTGAGCGAGCCCTTCTTGCCCTTCGCCGCGGCGCCGAGGCCCGCCTTCACCGTGGCGAGCTCGCTCGCCTTGTAGTGCTTGGTGTAGCCGGTGGCGAGCTGCTTGACCTTGCCGCCGCCGGTGACGTCGTACTGCTCCTTGTCACCCTTGGTCCAGTGGCCGTCCCACTGCTGGGTCACCGAACCGTCGGTGATCTGCGGGCCGACGTGCGCGGTGCGGATGTCGGCGTACGAGTCGAGCATCCAGCCGAAGCCGTAGCTGGAGTCCTTCGTCTCCACCGTGTAGTCGGCATAGGCGAACTCCGACTTGGCGGCCTTGTCCGGCACGGTGATGTTGACCGGCTTGGCCTTGCGGGCGTCCAGCGTGACCGTCGTCTTCTTGGTGACGTTCAGCTTGGGCTGGGCCAGCCAGTCGGCGCCCTGGAACTTCTCCGGGTCGTCGCCCATGTAGACGTTCGTGTTGAGGACGTAACCGCCCTTGGGCACACGGGTGGTGACGGTGCCGTCCTCGTCGTACGGCATGAAGAACTTGCCCTTGCCCAGGCCCGAGACGGCGGCCAGGTCGGCGCTGTAGTTCTTGGTGGGCTTGCCGTCACGGCCGACGAACTTCAGCGTGACGTCGTACGACTCGACCTCGCGCTGCACCGCGGCGGCCGTGCGGACGGTCTGGCCGCCGCCCGTCGCCGTCACGTACGACGAGTAGGCGCCGTCGACCGTGCCGCCGAGCTTGGTGTTCACGGTGAACGGGACGGAGGCCTTGCCGCCGGCCGGGACGGTCACCGAGGTGGCGCCGAGCTTGAAGAAGCCGGCCGGGGCGGCCTGGCCCTTCGGGTTGGTGGCGGTCGACGTCAGCTTCAGCGTGACGTCCTTGGTACCGAGGTTGCGGTACGTCAGTTCCTTGGTGACCGGCTTGTCGTCGGTGTGCGGCCACTGCTGGACGCCGAAGCTCACCGACGACGGGTCGGCGATCACGGACCGCTTGATGGCCTTGTCGACCTGGATACGGCCCGAACCCTGCTGGAACGGCGTGTACTTGCCGCCCTTCGTGGAACCGGTGAGGGCGCCCTTCAGCTCGGCGTACTTCCACGCCGGGTGCTGCTGCTTCAGCAGGGCCGCGGCGCCCGCGACGTGCGGGGTCGCCATCGACGTACCGGAGATCGTCATGTAGCCGGCCGGCTTCTCACCGACCTCGTCGGCTATCAGGTTGCCCTTGGCGGAGGCCGCGGTGATGTCCACGCCGGGCGCGGTCACGTCGGGCTTGAGGGCGCCGTCCATGCCGGGGCCACGGCTGGAGAAGTCGGCCAGCACGTCCTTGTCGTCGACCGCGCCGACGGTCAGGGCCGCGGCGGCGCTGCCCGGGGAGCCGATGGTCTGCTCGCCGAAGTTGCCCTCGTTGCCGGCCGCGATGGCGAACAGGATGCCCTTTTCCTCGGACAGCTTGTTCACCGCCGCTTCCAGCGGGTCGATCGCGGGCGTGTCGCCGCCGCCCAGGCTCATGTTGACGACGTCGGCGCCCTCGGCGGCGGCCCACTCCATGCCGGCGAGGATCTCGGAGTCGCTGCCGAACCCGCCGTCGTCGAGCACCTTGCCGTTGAGGATCTTCGCGCCGGGCGCGACACCCTTGTACTTGCCGCCGGACTTCGCGCCGGTACCGGCCGCGATGGAGGCGACGTGCGTGCCGTGGCCGACCTTGTCGGTCGTGCCGGGCGAGGTGGTGAAGTTCTTGGCACCGATCACCTGGCCCTTGAGGTCGGCGTGGGTGGCGTCGACACCGGTGTCCAGGACGGCGATCTTCACGCCCTTGCCGTCGTAGCCGGCCGCCCATGCCTTGGGGGCGCCGATCTGCGGGACGGACTTGTCGAGGCTGGCCTTGCGGACACCGTCGAGCCAGACGTGCGCGATGCCGGAGGCGGTCTTGTCGCCGTTGGTGACCGCGTTCCACAGCTCGGGCGCGTCCTCCTGCGGCGTCTGAACGGCGTCCGCGTTCACGGTCTTCAGAGAGTGGCTCAGCCGGCCCGCGTCGCGTACGTCGGCCTTGGTGGCCGCGGCGCTGCCCTGGTAGCCGACGATGACCTTCAGGCCCTTCTTCTGGGCCTTGCGGGTCGCGGACTTGTTGAGCTCGGTGACGTCGAAGAGCCGCTGGTCGAGCTTGCCGGTGGCGACCAGGCGGGCCGCGTCGGCCGGGATCACGAGCGTGTGTCCGTCGAGCTTGCGGACCTGGACGGGAATGTCCTCGCGTCCCTTGGCCCGCTCCAGGCCGATGACACGGCCCTTGGCGTCCAGGACGACCCGGTCACCGGTGATCAGCGTGATGCGGTGCTTGGCGGTGACCGACGCCTGCTTCGCGGCTGCGGTCGTCTGCTCGCCGTTCGCCGACGCCGGGCTGGTCATACCCGCCGCCAGGGCCACGGCTGCCGCTGTGGCGACCGTGGCCGCGCACGCTCTTTTCACTTGTCTGCGCAAGTTTCCCCCTTGCAGAAGTACCGGGTGAATTCCCCGTTCACCCGGCCGGGGGTGGTCTCGTACGCATGGGCGTACACCCCCCGGAACACGCAGTATGCCGAGGGGTGATCAGGTGCTCAATAGGTGAGAGGAAGGTAAGAGATCCGTCGGCAGGCTGTTACACGGCTGCCGGAACTCCGTTACAGGGCTGGACGATTGCGCACGCGTGTTCTCCTTGACACAAGAGACGGGGAGAAGACGGAAGCCGCCGCCCGCCCCGGGATCGGGGCAGGGCGGCGGCTCCCTTACGTGCAGCTACGGGGTCGTCAGACCGCCGAACCGGCCTTCCAGTCGGCCCAGCTCATGTTCCAGCCGTTGAGCCCGTTGTCCGGCGCGACGGTCTTGTCGCCGGTGTTCTCGACGACCACCACGTCACCGATCATCGAGTTGTTGTAGAACCACGCGCCCGGGGTGTTCGGGTCGTCGGCGCCCTTCGCGTCCTGGAGGCCGACGCAGCCGTGGCTCGTGTTCACGTTACCGAAGATGGACTTCGCGCCCCAGTAGTTGCCGTGGATGAAGGTGCCGGAGCTGGACAGGCGGATGGCGTGCGGCACGTCCTTGATGTCGTACTCGCCCTTGCCGTCGTCGTCCGTGAAGCCCACGGTCGCGCCGTTCATGCGCGTCTCCTTGAACTTCTCGGACATCACCATGATGCCCTGGTAGGTCTTGTTCTCCGGCGAGCCGGCGGAGATGGGGATCGTCCGGACGACCTTGCCGTCCTGCGTGATCTTCATCTGCTTGGTCTTCGCGTCGACGTACGAGACCTGGTTGCGGCCGACCTTGAACGTGACCGTCTTCTGCTGGACGCCGTAGACGCCCTCGGCACCCTCGACACCGTCGAGCGCGAGCTTCAGCGTGACGGTGGAGCCTTCCTTCCAGTAGTCCTCGGGACGGCAGTCCATGCGGTTGGCGTTGAACCAGTGGCAGGCGACCTCCTGGCCGCTGGTCGTGCTGACCTTGACGCCCTTCTGGACGGCGGCCTTGTTGGTGATCGCCTTGTCGAAGTTGATCGAGACCGGCATGCCGACGCCCACGGTGGTGCCGTCGTCCGGGGTGAAGTTGCCGATGAAGCTGTTGGCGGGGGAGACCGTGGTGAACGAGGCGTTCTCGTGGGCGACGCGGCCCTCGGAGTCCTTCGCCTCCGCCGCCAGCTTGTAGGTGGTGGAGCGCTCCAGCTGCGTGCTGGGCTTCCAGCTGGTCTTGTCGGCGGATATCTCGCCGCTGACCTCCGCGCCGTCGGACGTCGTCATCTTGACGCTCGTGAGCGTGCCCTTGCTCACGGTGACGGCGGCGGAGTTGTTGATGGAGGCGTTGTCGGAGCCGTCCTCGGGCGTGATCTTGATCTGGGCCTTGGAGGCCTTCTTGGCCGCGGCCTCGTCGACCTTCGACTGGGAGCTGTCGCCGCCGTCGCCCCCGGAGGCGCTGTCACCGCCGCCGGAACAGGCCGAGAGCACCAGCACTCCGCCGAGCAGTGCGGACGCGACCGTCAGGCCCCTGCGCCGCTTACTGACCCTCATCACACGCTTCTCCATCGTTGCCGATTTGCCCAAAACCCCGAGTGTCCCCGTCGAAGTCCAAGTGCCCCTGTCAGGACTCGTGAGTCCTCACCCAGAACTTTCAACGCTACGACCGGTTCGTCCGGTTCCCCATGTCGCGCACGTGTGGGGATCACCACGTCCGCGCCCGCCCGCGGCGAACGGGCGCGGACGGTGCGGATCAGGCCGGTGCGCCGCTTGAGACGCCAAGACCCCGGACGACGGTTGCCGCCCGGGGTCACTATTTTCCCAAGTGCCTCAGTTGTCACTGTCGTCGTCGACATCATCCTCGTCGAGGTCCCACTCCGGCGAATCGGGGTCGTAGTCGATCCGCTCGCTGCTCCAGCCGGCCTGCTGGAGCTCCACCCCCGGCACCTGGCTGACCAGGTCGAAGGGGTCCACGAGGTACGCGAGGGCCTCCGCCGTGTCTTCCGTCACAGCGCCCTCGGCGTGGACTCGTTCCGCCGCCGGCATCCCACCGTCGTCGGCGATCCGGCGCAGCGCGGCCTTGGTGATCCCGTCCGCGTCCTCGATTTCGAGAACGAGTTCCACCCGAAGCCGGACAAAACGTGATGTCTCTGGAGTGCTCATGGCGCGAGCGTACGTCGAGGACCTCCCGTGACTTTCCCGTGACCCGCGACTTTCACTAACATCGCCCCACACGGCCAATTCGCCAGCGCCACAAGGGGATCGATATTCCGTGTCATCCGCTCGCCGTCCGTTGCTGACCGCCACTGCCGCGGCGACCCTGCTGGGCGCCCTGTGGTTCGTCCCGTCCGCCAACGCGACGTCGGACTCCCCGGTGAGAGACGCGGTCGCGGCGAGCCCGTCGCCGCAGGTCGCGGAGCAGGCGCGGATCGCGGCCACGACCGCGGGCGACACCGTCACCGGCACCCGCCTCGCCGACACGGGCAGCTTCGACAGCACGCCGTACGTCCTCGGCGGCACGCTCTTCCTCACGCTGGGCGCGGGCTTCGTCGCGTACTCGGTCCGCCGGGAACGGCTCGGCTTGTGACGTCACCCGGCCGGGGCCCTGTCGCACGGCAGGGCCCCGGCCGGTCTTCTCCTGCTGAAACGCAGTCCTTCTCTTACTGAAGCGCGTCTACTGAAGCGGGCCGGTGACCGTCTGCACCGCTGCCAGCAGCCGCCCGTCGCGCACGAACGCGTCCGCCGCGGCCAGGTCGGGCGCCAGGAACCGGTCCGGTCCCGGGCCCTGAACTCCCGCTTCCCGCAGGGCGTCGATGACCGCCCGCGTCGCGGGCGCCGGGGTCAGTCCCTCGCGCAGTTCGATCGCGCGTGTGGCGGCGTACAGCTCGACGGCCAGGACCCGGGTGAGGTTGTCGACGGCCGTGCGCAGCTTGCGCGCCGCCGACCAACCCATCGAGACGTGGTCCTCCTGCATGGCGGAGGACGGGATCGAGTCGGCGGACGCCGGTACGGCGAGCCGCTTCAGCTCGCTCACCAGCGCGGCCTGGGTGTACTGAGCGATCATCAGGCCCGAGTCCACACCGGCGTCGTCGGCGAGGAACGGCGGCAGGCCGTGGCTGCGGTTCTTGTCGAGCAGCCGGTCGGTGCGCCGCTCGGCGATCGAGCCGAGGTCGGCGACGGCGACGGCGAGGAAGTCCAGGACGTAGGCGACCGGCGCCCCGTGGAAGTTGCCGTTGGACTCCACACGCCCTCCCCCAGTGCCGAAAGCCTGGGAGGTGCCCCCAGGCAGCACGACCGGGTTGTCCACCGCGGAGGCCAGCTCACGGTCGGCGACCAGCCGGGCGTGGGCCATGGTGTCCCGCCCGGCCCCGGCGACCTGCGGGGCGCAGCGCACCGAGTAGGCGTCCTGGACGCGCGGGGCGTCGTCCTGGTGATGGCCGGTCAGCCCCGAACCCTTCAGCACCGCCAGCATGTTGGCGGCACTGGCGGCCTGCCCCGGGTGTGGCCGGATGGCGTGCAGCTCGGGGGCGAGGACCTTGTCGGTGCCGAGCAGGGCCTCCAGCGACAGGGCGGCCGTGACGTCGGCGGACCGGTAGAGCGTGTCCAGGTCGGCCAGGGCCATGACCAGCATGCCGAGCATGCCGTCGGTGCCGTTGAGGAGGGCGAGGCCCTCCTTCTCGCGCAGTTCGACCGGCTGGATGCCGTGCGCGGCGAGGAGTTCGGCGGCCGGGCGCACGGCACCGTCGGGGCCCTCGGCGTCCCCCTCGCCCATGAGCGCGAGCGCGCAGTGCGACAGCGGTGCGAGGTCGCCGGAGCAGCCGAGGGAGCCGTACTCGTGCACGACCGGGGTGATACCGGCGTTGAGGAGGTCGGCCATGGTCTGCGCGACCTCGGGACGTACGCCGGTGTGTCCGGAGCAGACGGTCTTCAGCCGCAGGAACATCAGGGCGCGTACGACGTCCCGCTCTACCCTCGGCCCCATGCCGGCGGCGTGCGAGCGGACGATGTTGCGCTGGAGCTGTGCGCGCAGCTCCGGGCTGATGTGCCGGGTCGCCAGGGCCCCGAAGCCGGTGCTCACGCCGTACACGGGGTCGGGCTTGGCCGCCAGCGCGTCCACGATCTCGCGGGCCGCGGCGAGGGCGGCCACGGCCTGCTCGGAGAGCTGGACGCGGGCGCCGCCGCGCGCCACGGCGAGCACGTCGGACGCGGTCACCCCGGACGTCCCCACCACCACAGTGTGCATATCCATATTCAGGAGCGTACGCAGTGAATTCGATGATGTCATCACTGGGGGCGGGGTTCGCCCCTTACCGATATGTCACACCGCCCGGGGCTCGTGTCAGGGCGCGTGCCGGCCCCGGAACCGCCTGCGCTCGCCGTCGGCCTCCTGGGGCGGCTCGTCCGCGAGCCGCATCACGGGATCGTCGGGCCCGGCCCGCCCGGCGACGACCGGCCGGGTGGCCCGCTCGGCCTTCGCCCGGTACTGGGCCGCGTCGGCGAGCCGGAACAGCCGGCGGGCGGAGCTCACGGGCCCGATCGGATCCTCGGTGCAGGCGACCCCGCAGGCCACACCGTCCCCGAGCTCCAACTCCGCCGCCCGGCGGCACAGTTCACCGGCCGCCTTCACGACCTGGTCGGCGGGCGACCCGACCGCGAGCAGACAGAACTCGTCCCCGCCGAGCCGTGCCGCCAGGGCCCCCGGCAGCATGGCCCCGCACAGCGACAGCACGGAGCCGAAACGCTCCAGGAGCCGGTCGCCGGCGGCGTGCCCGTGGGTGTCGTTGACGCGCTTGAGCCCGTTCAGATCGCAGACGACGAGGCTGACGACGGCTCCGTCCCTGCGGTGCCGCTCGATCGCCTGCTCCAGGCGTACGTCGACGGCACGGCGGTTGGCCAGTCCCGTCAGCGCGTCGGTGAACGCGAGGCGCCGGGCCTCCTCCAGCCGCTCGGTCTGGGCGATGCCGGCGGCAACGACGGCGGCCAGGACGGTGGCGAAGTCGGCGTCGGCCCGCTCGAAGACGGGCTCCCCGACCGGCCGGGCGACGTACAGCTCGCCCCAGGCCCGGCCGTGCAGCACGATGGGCGCGACCACGCAGCAGCCGCGGCCACGGCGGCGCAGGGCGGCGACGCGCTGGTGGCAGTAGCCGGGACGCCGCCCGGCGGCGGGCCCCTCGGCCGTCTCCACCCAGGCGTCCGGCTCCCCGCCACCGGCCCACTGCTCGTGCAGGAACTCGGTGATCTCCGCGAACTGGTGCACCGGGTAGGACTCGTCCTCCGGGAACTCCTCCTCCCCGTCGGCCAGCTCACCGACGTTCACGAGGACCTTCAGCCGCCCGAGCTCCCGCTCCCACACCGACAGCGCGGCAAAGCTCCCGCCCAGCGCCCGGCACGCCCCGACAGCCGCCGCACGCCACGCCTCACGCGACCCGTGCGCGGCCGCCATCCCCTGAGCCAACGCGACGACAGCCACGAGCCGTCTGTCCTCACCCATCACCCCAGGCTAGGCAGTTTCCAGCCATTTGGTTCTGTTGACGGGGCGAACGGGGAGAACGAAGCCGCCCAGCTGCGAACACGGTCCCGCCTGGCTGCGGGCCGCCGGTCCCGCCTGGCTGCGGGAGTCGTGCCGCCGGGCTGCGGACCCACCCGGCCCCGGCCCCCACGCCGAGCACCCAGCAACCAACCCTCAGCTCACTCCCCCGGCCACTGCGGCCTCCGCTTCTCATTGAACGCAGCGACCCCCTCCGCCCGATCCCCCGAAAACGCCACAGCCCGCCAGGCCGCATCCTCCACCTCAAGCCCGGCCCGCAGATCCAACCCCTGCCCCAACCGCAACGCCCGCTTCGCCGCCCGCAACCCCACAGGCGAATTCCCGGCGATCCGAGCAGCCAGCGCCAACGCCGACTCCCGATCCCGCCCCTCCTCCACCACCTGATCGACCAGCCCCAACTCCCCCGCCTCGACAGCCTCCACCCGCCGCGCCGAGAAGATCAGCTCAGCCGCCCGCGCCGCCCCCACCCGCCGCGGCAGCAACTGCGTGCCCCCGCCCCCGGGAATCACCCCCACCGACACCTCCGGCAACCCCACCACCGCCGTCCGGTCCGCCACGATCACGTCACACGCCAGCGCAAGCTCGAACCCGCCCCCCAGCGCGAACCCGTGCACCGCCGCCACCGTCGGCACCGGCAACTCCAGCACCCCGGTGTACGCCCCCCGCGCCACCGGCCGCTGCCGCACCAGCTCCACATCACTGAACGAGTTCCGCTCCTTCAGATCGGCCCCGACACAGAACGCCCGCTCATGCGTCGAGGTCAGGACGACCACCCGTACGTCCCGGTCCTCCCCCAGCGCCGCACACGCCCCGGCGATGGACCGCGCCATCTGCGTCGACACCGCGTTCATGGCCTTGGGCCGGTCGAGGACGAGCTCCGCGACATGCCCCTGCTCATGCCGCCGCACCAGCACGAACTCCCCGAACCGTTCCTCACTCATGACACCCTCCGGTTAACGCGGGTTAACAACCTCACCGCCCCGATCATCGCAGCCCCACCCCACCCGCGAAAGAGCGGACGCGTCCGGTTCCCGCACCCCCACCCCGCCCACCCGTTCGGGTGACATCACCCCAACTCGGGTCCGATCGCCCATGGGAGCGCATAGCGTGCATCCGCCGCGGCGCACTGGGGGCGCGTGCGTACCGGGGAGGAACCATGACGACGACGAACACGCCGGCGAAGCCGCAACGGGACACGCCTTACGCACCAGGCAGGCCCTGGGAACCGGCCACGCCCTACGAACCGGACCCGACGGAAACAGGCCCCTCGTCCCCCCGCTCCCGAGGCCGGCACCGCAAGCCCCGCCCCCGCAAGGCCCTGCTCGCCGCCGGCGGCCTCGTCCTGGCAGCCGGCGCCCTGAGCCTCGTACGCCTGACCTCCGGCCCCGGCACCGACAGCGTCGGCACCGTCGAGGCCGAGCCCGGCCCGGGCCCGGTCTCGACCGGCACGGACGAGGCCGCGAACACCGCCGCCGCCCCCGAGGCGAGCCCCTCGTCGCCCGCCGCCCTGGGCGGCCTGACCCCGTCGCCGGGCACCCGTGGCCCGGCCGCCGCCGCGCCCACCCCGTCCGAGTCCCTGTCCATCGACACCCGAGGGGCGGATACGGCAGCGACTCTCCGGCCCTCGACCACCACCGACACGACAAATCCCCCGGCTCCGACGGCAGCGGGCAACGGCAAGGCCCCACGCCCGGCCCCGACCACGCCCCTACCGCCGAACCGGGCCGCACCCGCCCCGGCACCCGAGCCCGAAAAGCCGAAGAAACCACACGACCCGGGCCTGTGCGTGCCGGTCATCGACCTGTGCGTGGACCCGCCGGGCTGAGAGCCCCGGCCGGTCGGAAACCCGCGGTCGGCCCCCGTCAGCCGCTGTCCCGCCGCGTGAGCAGCCACGGCTCCACGACGCCCAGCCCACGCACCGGCCGCTGCCACATCGGCTGCAACGCGAACCGGTACGTCGGCGGCTCCTCGCCCTCCTTCTCCGCCGCCGCGGCCTCCTCGGCCGCCTCCGCCTCCGAGGACGGGGCGTCCTGCATGCGGATCAGCTCCTCGGCGAAGGCGGTGTCGACGAGTACGGCGTCCTTCGGTGCTATCGAGGTGAGCCGGGAGGCCAGGTTCACGGTCGTACCGAAGACATCACCCATACGGGTGGTCACCGTGCCGAACGCCATGCCGACGCGCAGCTCCGGCATCGTCTCGTCGTGCGCCATGGTCTCGATCAGCCGCAGGGCGATCTCGGCGGCCGTGCCCGCGTCGTCGGCGGCGTACAGCACCTCGTCGCCGAGGGTCTTGATCAGCCGGCCGCCGTTCGCGGCGACCAGGTCGGCTGCGGTGGTCTCGAAGGCCTCAACCAGCTCGCCGAGCTCCTCCTCCTCCATCCGGCGGGTCAGTCGCGTGAACCCGACCAGATCGGCGAAGCCGACCGCGAGCCGCCGGTCCACCATCTCCTCGTCGTCCGCGGCCTGCACGACCCGTCCGGCCGAGGCGGCGAGCTGCCGCCGCCAGACGTAGACCAGGAACTCCTCCAGCTCGGGCAGGAGCAGCTCGACGATCGGGTACGTCACCTCGGTGCGCGTCATGCCCGGCTCGGGCGGCTCGGTCAGCCCCTCCAGGAAGGAGTCGATCTGCCACTCGGCGAGCCGCGCGGTGGTCTGCCCGGTGGACCGGGCCACCTGTACGGCCATCGCCTCGCTCAGCAGCCCCGCCTCGACGAGACCGGCGAGGCGCCGCAGTGCGAGTACGTCCGCCTCCGTGAGCGCCTTGGCCTGCCCGATGTCGGCGAAGCCCATCGCCCGCCAGAAGCGGGAGGCCAGTTCCATGGAGACGCCGGCGCTGCGGGCCGCCTGGAACGGGGTGTAGCGGCGCTCGGCCCCCAGGATCAGCTGTTCCAGACGCAGGGCGAGCGGATCCTCGCCGGGGTCGGCGCCCTGCGCGTCCGTGCCGGAACCCGAGTCGTCGACGGTCACGCGTGCTGCCCTTCCGATCTGTCACGGTCATGTATCGACCGGCCTCAACTCTACGGCAGGTGTGCGCCAGCTCACTCCGTTAGGTCCAGCGGAGGGGTGAGGTGCCCGGCGTTTGCTTGGCACTCGGCGTTGGCGCCCCGGCCTCCCTGGGGGCTGCCGCCCCCAGACCCCCGCTTCGGCCTGAACGGCCTCGTCCTCAATCGCCGGACGGGCTACCCAGCTGCGGGCAGTCGTGCCGCTCGGGGCGGCACGGGCGGGGCAGCGGCACCCCGCAGCGCCGGGCTGCGCAACGCCCCGACCTCAGCCTCGGGCAGGCCGCAAGTGGACGATGTCCCCGGCACCGACAGGCTCCTGCACCCCCTCCCCCGTAGCCAGCACCAACCGCCCGTCCCCGTCCACCGCAACCGCTTCCCCCATCACGGCCCGATCCCCCGGCAACTCCGCCCGCACTTCCCTGCCGAGCGTCGCGCACCCCGCCGCATACGCCTCGTGCAACCCGCAGGCACCCGCGTCACCCCCCGCGGCACGCCACTTCCCGTACCACTCCTCCAGAGCCCGCAGCACCCCCCGCAACAGCGGATCCCGGTCCGTGCTCACGGCCCCGGCCAGCCCCAGCGACCCCGCCGTAGGCACGGGCAGCTCGTCCTCCTTCAGCGTGACGTTGACACCGACCCCGATGACGACACCGTCGTCGCCCGCCCGCTCCGCCAGAATCCCCCCGGCCTTGCGCTCCTCACCCCGCACGGTGACCAGCAGGTCGTTCGGCCACTTCAGCGCCGTGTCGACACCTGCCGCCCGCGACAACCCCGTCGCCACCGCGACACCCGTGAGCAGCGGCAGCCACCCCCACCGCGCCACCGGCACCTCGCTCGGCGTGAGCAGCACGGAGAAGAACAGGCCGGAGCGGGGAGGCGCGGTCCACTGCCGGTCCAGACGCCCGCGCCCGGCCGTCTGCTCCTCGGCGACGAGCACCGCGCCCTCGGCCGCCCTGCCCTCGGCCGCCCGGGCGACCAGGTCGGAGTTCGTGGAGCCGGTGCGCTGGACCACGTCCACCTCGGACCACAGCCCGCCCTCACGCACCAGCCCCCGGCGCAGGGCGGTGATGTTGAGGGGCGGACGGTCCAGGTCCGACCACCGGCTACCGTTCGGCTCTGATGCATCTCGCGGCGTCATGCAAGCCACCCTAGGTGTGGTAAACGCCGCACTGCCGAAGCGGAGGCACCCCACTAGTCTACGGATGAGTAACCGTCCCCCCTTTTGAGCAGGCAGGGAGCCGCATCCCGATGTCCGAGCCGGAAGAGCAGCAGCCTGATATTCACACGACCGCGGGCAAGCTCGCGGATCTGCAACGCCGCATCGAGGAAGCGACGCACGCCGGCTCCGCACGCGCGGTCGAGAAGCAGCACGCCAAGGGCAAGCTGACGGCCCGTGAACGGATCGAACTCCTGCTGGACGAGGGCTCCTTCGTCGAGCTGGACGAGTTCGCCCGGCACCGCTCCACCAACTTCGGCCTCGACAAGAACCGGCCGTACGGGGACGGGGTCGTCACCGGTTACGGCACCGTCGACGGCCGCCCGGTCGCCGTGTTCTCGCAGGACTTCACCGTATTCGGCGGGGCCCTCGGCGAGGTATACGGGCAGAAGATCGTCAAGGTCATGGACTTCGCCCTGAAGACCGGCTGCCCGGTCATCGGCATCAACGACTCCGGCGGCGCCCGGATCCAGGAGGGCGTCGCCTCCCTCGGTGCCTACGGCGAGATCTTCCGCCGCAACACCCACGCGTCGGGCGTCATCCCGCAGATCAGCTTGGTCGTCGGCCCGTGCGCGGGCGGGGCCGTCTACTCCCCCGCCATCACCGACTTCACGGTCATGGTCGACCAGACCTCGCACATGTTCATCACCGGGCCCGACGTCATCAAGACCGTCACCGGCGAGGACGTCGGCTTCGAGGAGCTGGGCGGAGCCAGGACCCACAACTCGATGTCCGGCGTCGCCCACCACATGGCGGGCGACGAGAAGGACGCCATCGAGTACATCAAGCAGTTGCTGTCGTACCTGCCGTCCAACAACCTCTCCGAGCCGCCGGCCTTCCCCGAGGAGGCCGATCTCGAGGTCACCGACGAGGACCGCGAGCTGGACGTGATCGTCCCGGACAGCGCGAACCAGCCGTACGACATGCACGCGGTGATCGAGCACGTCCTGGACGACGCCGAGTTCTTCGAGACGCAGCCGCTGTACGCGCCGAACATCGTCACCGGCTTCGGCCGGGTCGAGGGCCACCCGGTCGGCATCATCGCCAACCAGCCGACGCAGCTCGCCGGGTGCCTGGACATCAAGGCCAGCGAGAAGGCCGCCCGCTTCGTGCGGACCTGCGACGCCTTCAACGTCCCGGTCATCACGTTCGTCGACGTCCCCGGCTTCCTGCCCGGCGTCGGCCAGGAACACGACGGCATCATCCGCCGCGGCGCCAAGCTGATCTACGCCTACGCCGAGGCGACCGTCCCGCTCATCACGATCATCACCCGCAAGGCCTTCGGCGGCGCCTACGACGTCATGGGTTCCAAGCACCTGGGTGCCGATCTCAACCTCGCCTGGCCCACCGCCCAGATCGCCGTCATGGGCGCCCAGGGCGCGGTCAACATCCTGCACCGCCGCACGATCGCGGAGGCCGAGGCGGGCGGCGAGGATCTGGAGGCGGTTCGCGCCCGGCTGATCCAGGAGTACGAGGACGCCCTCCTCAACCCCTACGTCGCGGCCGAGCGCGGCTACATCGACGCGGTGATCCTGCCGTCCGACACCCGCCGGCACGTCGTACGCGGTCTGCGTCAACTGCGGACGAAGAGGGAATCCCTGCCTCCGAAGAAGCACGGCAACATCCCCCTCTAGCACCGACATCCCCCTCTGGCACCGGCGAGCCCAGGAGGCTCACATGACGATCAAGGTCGTACGGGGCAACCCGACCCCGGAGGAGCTGGCCGCCGCTCTGGCGGTGGTCAGGGCCCGCGCCGCGGCGGCAGCCGCAACGCCGCCCGGCGCGCCGGCCACCCGCGACTCCTGGTCCGACCCGTCCCGCATCGCAGCCCACCGCCTGCCCCAGCCGGGCCCGGCGGCATGGGGCCGCACGTACTGGCCGGGCTGACCCCTAGGGGTGGCGCCTGCGACAAGTTGAGTACTCGTACTCAGGCGCCACCCCGACCCCCGTCCGACGATGGAAGGCATGCTGTGGTCCGACCCCGAGAACGAACCGCCGAAAGAACTGCGGGACACGCAGGACATGCTTCGGCGGCTGGGCGTTCTCATGGCGTTGGCCATGGTGCTGGCGATGATCGTGATCGGCGTGAGGTGAGAGGCGTCAGGTGACGCCGATACGCTGAACGCATGACTGATCAGCCGCGCCGCCGACTCGTCCTCGCCTCCCAGTCCCCCGCCCGGCTCGGACTGCTCCGCCAGGCCGGTTTCGCCCCCGAGGTGATCGTGAGCGGGGTGGACGAGGACGCCGTCACCGCACCCACCCCCGCCGAGCTGGCGCTCGCCCTGGCCGAGGCGAAGGCCTCCGTCGTGGCGGCCCGGCCGGAGGCCAAGGGCGCGCTCGTGATCGGCTGCGACTCGGTGCTCGACCTGGACGGCCGGGCCCTCGGCAAGCCCGCGGACGCCGAGGAGGCCACCGCCCGCTGGAAGGCGATGCGCGGGCGCGCGGGAACACTCCAGACCGGCCACTGCGTCTACGACACGCTCTCCGGCCGCTACGCCTCCGCCACCGCGTCCACCGTCGTCCACTTCGGCGAGCCCACCGACGAGGAGATCGCCGCCTACGTCGCCTCCGGCGAACCCCTCTACGTCGCCGGGGCCTTCACACTGGACGGCCGCTCGGCCCCGTTCATCGACGGCATCGACGGCGACCACGGCAACGTGATCGGCATCAGCCTGCCCCTCGTCCGGCGACTGCTCGCCGAACTGGGCGTCGGCATCACGGAGTTGTGGGAGCCGGCGAAGAAGTGACCGGGGTCCCGTCGCCGCCCGTGCCGTCCTGGGGCGCGGCGTCGGCGGGCTCGGCCGGACGGTCGTACGTCATCAGCAGCAGCACGATCAGGCCGAGTACCAGCATCATGGACAAGAACGCGGGCCAGCCGACGAGTCCCCAGGTGAACGCGCCGAGCAGCCCGTGCACGACCGCCGCGCTGATCAGCAGCACCCGGCCGAAGCCCGCCGCGGGCCGGTCCCGCAGCGCCACCAGCAGGGCGACCAGGCCGCACAGCGCGAAGTAGAGGCCGAAGGCGATCCCGCCGGCCTTCGACGACACGGACATCAGGTGCGGGTCGAGCCCGGCCAGGGACATGTTTTGCCGGTCGACGGCGACGCCGAGGAACCAGTTCAGCGCGGCGATGCCGAGCGCCTCGCCGAACAGCACCACCGCCGCGATCCACGCCACCGGCCTGCGCGCCACCGGGCCCACCCACTTACCCCTAGTACGGTTCGGGACATCGCGAACGCTACTAACCGGTAAACCCTTGGACAAGGGTTCTGCGGCGGGCAAAGAATCATTGGGCCATTCGTAGGGACTCCACAAAGAAACCGAGTGGCCCGCAGCACGTGATGACAGAGACCTTGACCACAGGGGACGGCTAGGGTTTGCCGGAGGAGTACTGCGTACCCGCGGTGCGACAAGGGATTTCGCGGGTCGAGCGAGCCTCGCATCACGCTCCGTGTGGGCAAGCTCACCACTGGGGACGGGTCGAAGTGCCGTGTCGGCAGTCCCTAAACTCGGCTTGTTTCAAGGAGGGAGCCTCATCGTGCGCAAGGTGCTCATCGCCAACCGTGGCGAAATCGCTGTCCGCGTGGCCCGGGCCTGCCGGGATGCCGGCATCAAGAGCGTGGCCGTCTACGCCGACCCCGACCGGGACGCTCTGCATGTCCGCGCCGCGGATGAGGCGTTCGCCCTGGGCGGTGACACGCCGGGCACCAGCTACCTCGACATCGAGAAGGTGCTGAAGGCCGCGCGAGAGTCGGGAGCGGACGCGATCCACCCCGGCTACGGCTTCCTCTCCGAGAACGCGGACTTCGCGCAGGCGGTCCTGGACGCGGGCCTGATCTGGATCGGCCCGCCCCCGCAGGCGATCCGCGACCTGGGCGACAAGGTCGCGGCCCGGCACATCGCGCAGCGCGCGGGCGCCCCGCTGGTGGCGGGCACGCCCGACCCGGTGTCCGGCGCGGACGAGGTCGTCGCCTTCGCCGAGCAGCACGGACTGCCGATCGCCATCAAGGCGGCGTTCGGTGGCGGTGGCCGCGGTCTGAAGGTCGCGCGGACGCTGGAAGAGGTCCCGGAGCTGTACGACTCGGCGGTCCGCGAGGCCGTCGCCGCCTTCGGCCGGGGCGAGTGCTTCGTCGAGCGCTACCTCGACAAGCCCCGCCACGTGGAGACCCAGTGCCTCGCCGACCAGCACGGCAACGTGGTCGTGGTCTCCACGCGTGACTGCTCCCTCCAGCGCCGGCACCAGAAGCTGGTGGAGGAGGCCCCCGCCCCCTTCCTGTCCGACGCGCAGGTGCAGGAGCTGTACTCGGCCTCCAAGGCGATCCTGAAGGAGGCCGGCTACGTCGGCGCCGGCACGGTCGAGTTCCTCGTCGGCAACGACGGCACGATCTCCTTCCTGGAGGTCAACACCCGCCTACAGGTGGAGCACCCGGTCACCGAGGAGGTCGCCGGCATCGACCTCGTCCGCGAGATGTTCCGCATCGCCGACGGCGAGGAGCTCGGCTACGACGACCCGGCGCTGCGCGGGCACTCCTTCGAGTTCCGCATCAACGGCGAGGACCCGGGCCGCAACTTCCTGCCGGCCCCCGGCACGGTCACGACGTTCGCCCCGCCGTCCGGTCCGGGCGTGCGGCTGGACGCGGGCGTGGAGTCCGGGGCGGTCATCGGCCCGGCGTGGGACTCCCTGCTGGCCAAGCTGATCGTCACCGGCCGCACGCGCAAGGAGGCGCTGGAGCGGGCCGCCCGTGCCCTGGAGGAGTTCCAGGTCGAGGGCATGGCGACGGCGATCCCGTTCCACCGTGCGGTGGTGAAGGACTCGGCGTTCGCGCCGGAGGTGCACGGTCAGGACGGGCCGTTCACGGTCCACACCCGCTGGATCGAGACGGAGTTCGTCAACGAGATCAAGCCCTTCGCGGCGGCTGCGGACGCCTTGGAGGCGGACGAGGAGCCGGGCCGCGAGACGGTGGTCGTCGAAGTCGGCGGCAAGCGCCTGGAGGTCTCCCTCCCCGCGTCCCTGGGCATGTCCCTGGCGCGCACCGGCCTCGCGGCCGGCGCCAAGCCCAAGCGCCGTGCGGCGAAGAAGTCGGGCCCCCTCGCCTCCGGCGACACCCTCGCCTCCCCGATGCAGGGCACCATCGTCAAGGTCGCGGTGGAGGAGGGCCAGGAGGTCAAGGAGGGCGACCTGGTCGTCGTCCTCGAAGCCATGAAGATGGAACAGCCCCTCAACGCCCACAAGTCCGGCACGATCAAGGGCATCAGCGCGGAAATCGGCGCGTCGGTGACGTCCGGCGCCGCCATCTGCGAGATCAAGGACTGACGTCGTCGAACGGACGGACGCCTACGGCGCGGCCCCGGAGCGGGGCCGCGCCGGGGTTGTCTCCGTCTCCGCTTGGCTGCGGGCAGTCGTGGCCGCCTAGGGTCTGTCGTTTGGATCAGGTCGCAGGGAAGCGACTGTTCTGCTCGGTGCCGGCGAGCGGGGTCTGGTGCGTGCCTCTGCAAGGCGGAGGAGGGCGTCGACGCGATGGGGGTCCCCCCTTGCTCGAGCGAAGTCGAGAGCTTGGGGGAGTCGACAACCGACGACAACGCCGCAGAGGTGCGTGCCAGACCCCGCGTCCGCGGCGTGATCCAAACGACAGACCCTAGCTGCGGGCAGTCGTGCCGCTTGGGGCGATGGGGGTCCCCCCTGCTCGAGCGAAGCCGAGAGCTTGGGGGGAGGGTGGGCGCAGCGGCACCCCACAGCGCCGGCTGCGGCCCCACCCCGCCCCGGCAACAACACCGAGCACCTGGACTGACGCCCAGCCCTCAACGCCGCCGCAGATCCGCAACCCTGGCCCGCTCCGTCCCAGGACTCTGCTCCCCGAGCATCGAGGCCGGCCGCAACCCACTCCCCGCCCCCGGCACCTGCCTCCGCGGCCCGGGCAACGGCACATCCCGACGCTGCTGACGCGCCGGGACGGCATCACCCCCGGGGCTCCCCGCCCCCGCCGAACCCCCCGGCGCCCCCGCGACAGCGATCTGCACTCCCTGATCGGCAAGCGCCTGAAGCTCCGTCGCCGCACGGTCGTCGTGGGCGGGCGGCTCGTCCGTCACGAGGCGGGTGATGAGATCCGTCGGCACGGTCTGGAACATCGTGTCCGTCCCGAGCTTGGTGTGGTCGGCGAGCACCACGACCTCCGCGGCCGCCTGCACCAGCGCCCGGTCGACCGACGCCGACAGCATGTTGGACGTGGACAGCCCGCGCTCCGCGGTCAGACCGCTCCCGGACAGGAACGCCCGCGACACCCGCAGCCCGTGCAGGGACTGCTCGGCACCACTGCCGACCAGGGCGTAGTTCGAGCCGCGGAGCGTACCGCCGGTCATCACGACCTCGACCCGGTTGGCATGGGCCAGCGCCTGTGCGACCAGCAGTGAGTTGGTGACGACGGTCAGCCCGGGCACCCGGGCGAGCCGGCGTGCCAGCTCCTGGGTCGTCGTACCCGCCCCGACCACGATCGCCTCGCCCTCCTCCACGAAATTCGCGGCGAGGTCGGCGATGGCGGTCTTCTCGGCGGTCGCGAGATGAGACTTCTGCGGAAAGCCGGACTCCCGCGTGAAACCGCCCGGCAGTACCGCACCGCCGTGCCGGCGGTCGAGGAGTCCTTCTGCCTCCAGCGCGCGCACGTCCCGCCGTACGGTCACTTCGGAGGTCTGGACGACGCGGGCGAGCTCACGGAGCGACACAGCCCCGTTCGCTCGCACCATTTCGAGGATCAATTGGCGACGTTCTGCAGCGAACACGAAACTGACAGTAACGCCAGCGACCGTCTGCTTTCAGCAGTTTGCGCTGAATAGCAGAAGATGTTCGCACGGAGCTGCGGGAAGTGGTATAGGACCTAGTCCGCCCGCCTATGCCGTACGCATGGTCGAACACGCCCCGTGACCAGCGAGGAGCCGGATCCGGCCTCAGCCCTCGCCGGTGTCCTTCCGGGTGTGCAACTGCCGTGCCACTTCGGCGATCGAGCCCGACAACGAGGGATAGACGGTGAAGGCGTTCGCAATCTGTTCGACTGTCAGATTGTTGTCGACCGCGATCGAGATGGGGTGGATCAGTTCCGAGGCGCGCGGCGCCACGACCACACCGCCGACCACGATCCCGGTCCCCGGCCGGCAGAAGATCTTGACGAAGCCGTCGCGGATGCCCTGCATCTTCGCGCGCGGGTTGCGCAGCAGCGGCAGCTTCACGACCCTGGCGTCGATCTTCCCGCCGTCGACGTCGGCCTGGGTGTAGCCGACGGTGGCGATCTCCGGGTCGGTGAAGACGTTCGAGGAGACGGTCTTCAGGTTCAGCGGGGCCACGGCATCGCCCAGGAAGTGGTACATGGCGATACGTCCCTGCATGGCGGCCACGGAGGCGAGGGCGAACACGCCCGTCACGTCACCGGCCGCGTACACGCCCGGGGCGGTCGTACGCGACACCTTGTCGGTCCAGATGTGACCGGACTCGCGCAGCCTGACCCCGGCCTCCTCCAGCCCCATGCCCGAGCTGTTGGGCACGGCACCGACGGCCATGAGGCAGTGCGACCCGGTGATGACCCGCCCGTCGGAGAGGGTCACCTCGACCCGGTCTCCGACCCGCTTGGCGGACTGCGCCCGGGTACGCCCCATGACGTTCATTCCGCGCCGCCGGAAGACCTCCTCCAGCACGGCGGCCGCGTCCGGGTCCTCACCGGGCAGCACCCGGTCCCGCGACGACACGAGCGTCACCTTCGACCCCAGCGCCTGATAGGCGCCGGCGAACTCGGCACCGGTCACACCCGACCCGACCACGATCAACTCCTCGGGGAGCTCGTCGAGGTCGTAGACCTGGGTCCAGTTCAGGATCCGCTCACCGTCCGGCAGGGCGTCGGGCAGCTCACGGGGGTGCCCGCCGGTGGCGATGAGCACCGCGTCGGCCGTGAGGGTCTCTTCACTCCCGTCGGCGGCGCGCACCACGACCTTCCGCGACCCGTCGAGCGCCTGCATGCCCTCCAGCCGCCCGCGCCCGCGCAGCACACGCGCCCCGGCACGCGTCACGGAGGCCGTGATGTCGTGCGACTGGGCGAGCGCGAGCCGCTTCACACGCCGGTTGACCTTCCCCAGGTCGACCCCGACCACCCGGGCACTCTGCTCCAGGGGCGGGGTGTCGTCCGCGACGATGATCCCCAGCTCCTCGTACGAGGAGTCGAAGGTGGTCATCACCTCGGCCGTGGCGATGAGGGTCTTGGACGGCACGCAGTCGGTCAGCACCGACGCACCGCCCAGACCGTCGCAGTCGACGACGGTCACCTCCGCACCGAGTTGGGCGCCCACCAGGGCCGCTTCGTATCCGCCGGGTCCGCCACCGATGATCACGATCCGAGTCACGTACTCCATTGTCCCGCACGCCTCAACGTGGCACCGCCCCGGGGCCCGCCCGATGCGGCTCCGTTACGCGAGTGACCCCGGGGCACCTGCCGTACGCTCTCCTCATGTCGCTCTACGCCGCGTACGCCGGCAACCTCGACGCGCGGCTGATGTCCCGCCGCGCCCCGCACTCGCCGCTGCGCGCCACCGGCTGGCTGAACGGGTGGCGGCTGACCTTCGGCGGCGAGCACATGGGCTGGGAGGGCGCCCTGCCGACGATCGTCGAGGACCCCGTCTGCCAGGTCTTCGTCGCGCTGTACGAGATCGCCCCCATGGACGAGGAGTCGCTCGACCGCTGGGAGGGCGTGGGGCTCGACATCTACCGCCGTACGCGCGTACGGGTCCACACCCTGGAGGGTGACGAGCAGGCGTGGGCCTTCGCCCTCAACGCCTACGAGGGCGGCCTGCCCTCCGCCCGCAACCTGGGCGAGATCGCCGACGCGGCGGAATCGGCCGGCGCCCCCCACGACTACGTGATGGAACTCCGCAAGCGCCCCTGCTGACCCCCTTGTCGTCGGAAACGACAAGACAACGATCGCCACCCCGTGAGCTCCGCCATCTACGCGCGTAGGCAATCACCGGCTACCCTCGTCGGCGTGAACGCATCTCTTCTTCCGGACGACATCCAGGGCGACCCCCACGCCGCCGCCGACGCCGCCGCGGCCCGCCTGCGCGAACTCACGGGCGCCGAGACCCACGACGTCGCCCTCGTGATGGGCTCCGGCTGGGCCCCGGCCGTGGACGCCCTCGGCGCCCCCGAGGCAGAGCTCCAGGTCACCGAGCTGCCCGGCTTCCCGCCGCCGGCGGTCGAGGGCCACGGAGGCAAGATCCGCTCGTACCGGATCGGCAACAAGCGCGCCCTCGTCTTCCTCGGCCGCACGCACTACTACGAGGGCCGCGGCGTGGCAGCCGTCGCCCACGGTGTCCGCACCGCCGTGTCGGCCGGCTGCAAGACGATCGTCCTCACCAACGGCTGCGGCGGCCTGCGCGAGGGCATGCGCCCCGGCCAGCCGGTCCTGATCAGCGACCACATCAACCTCACGGCGACGTCCCCGATCATCGGGGCCAACTTCGTCGACCTCACCGACCTCTACTCCCCGCGCCTGCGGGCCCTGTGCAAGGAGGTCGACCCCACCCTGGAGGAGGGCGTCTACGCCCAGTTCCCCGGCCCGCACTACGAGACACCGGCCGAGATCCGCATGGCCCGGGTCATCGGGGCGGACCTGGTGGGCATGTCGACGGTCCTGGAGGCGATCGCCGCGCGCGAGGCGGGTGCGGAGGTCCTGGGCATCTCCCTGGTGACGAACCTGGCCGCGGGGATGACCGGGGAGCCCCTCAACCACGAAGAGGTCCTCCAGGCCGGCCGCGACTCCGCGACGAGGATGGGCTCACTGCTCGCGCAGGTCCTGGGACGCCTGTAGGCAACCCGGCGTCGCTGCTGAAGCCGGGTGGGCCCGCAACCCGGCGGAGCGGGGTGCCGCTGCGGACCCACCAGTGCCGCCCCAAGCGGCACGACTGCCCGCAGCTGAGCGGACCCGCACCCGCCGGCGCAGGGAAGGGGACGTGTCGGGGGGTGTCCGCCCGCAGCGGTTGGCGCGTCGACGGACGGTTAGTCGGTATCCGACCCCATCGCGCCGTTCCGAGGACGGACGCCCCCGGCACGGCCCCGCCCCACAGCCCGCGCGTAGGCGCGAGACGAGCCCTCACCGAAGCCGCACACGCCGCCGCAGGCATCCCCCGGCACCCACCCACAACCGAGAGGCTGACACAGACCGTGCACGACGAACTCATCGCACAGGCCCAGGCGTGGCTCACCGAGGACCCCGACCCGGACACCCGCACCGAGCTCGCCCGCCTCATCGACGCCCAGGACCACACCGAACTCGCCGCCCGCTTCAGCGGCACCCTCCAGTTCGGCACCGCCGGCCTCCGCGGCGAACTCGGCGCCGGCCCCATGCGCATGAACAGCTCGGTCGTCATCCGCGCGGCCGCCGGCCTCGCCGCTTACCTCAAGAAGCAGGGTCCCCCTCAGAGCGAAGGGGGTGCCGGCCTCGTCGTCATCGGCTACGACGCCCGCCACAAGTCGGCCGACTTCGCCCGCGACACCGCCGCCGTCATGACCGGCGCCGGCCTCCGCGCCGCCGTCCTCCCCCGACCCCTCCCCACCCCCGTCCTCGCCTTCGCGATAAGGCACCTCGGCGCGGTCGCCGGCGTAGAGGTCACCGCCAGCCACAACCCGCCCCGCGACAACGGCTACAAGGTCTACCTCGGCGACGGCTCGCAGATCGTCCCCCCGGCGGACATCGACATCGCGGCAGAGATCGCCGCCATCCCGTCCCTGACCACCGTCCGACGCCCCACCGAAGGCTGGGACACCCTCGACGACAGCGTCCTCGACGCCTACCTCGCCCGCACCGACGCCGTACTCGCCAAGGATTCCCCCCGCACCGCCCGCACGGTGTACACGGCGATGCACGGCGTGGGCAAGGACGTCCTCCTCGCCGCCTTCGCCCGCGCCGGCTTCCCGGAACCGGCCCTCGTCACGGAACAGGCAGAGCCCGACCCGGACTTCCCGACCGTCGCGTTCCCCAACCCGGAGGAGCCCGGCGCGATGGACCTGGCGTTCGCGAAGGCCCGCACGACCACTCCCGCCCCCGACCTGATCATCGCCAACGACCCCGACGCGGACCGCTGCGCCGTCGCCGTGCGGGACGGCGACGACTGGCGCATGCTCCGCGGCGACGAGGTCGGCGCCCTCCTCGCCGCCCACCTGGTCCGCCGCGGAGCGACCGGCACCTTCGCGGAGTCGATCGTCTCGTCCTCCCTCCTCGGTCGTATCGCCGAGAAGGCAGGCCTCCCCCACGTCGAGACCCTCACCGGCTTCAAGTGGATCGCCCGCGCCGAGGGCCTGCGCTACGGCTACGAGGAGGCCCTCGGCTACTGCGTCGACCCGGACGGCGTACGCGACAAGGACGGCATCACGGCAGCGCTCCTGATCACGGAACTGGCCTCGCACCTCAAGGAGGAGGGCCGCACCCTCCTCGACCTCCTCGACGACCTGGCCGTGGAACACGGCCTGCACGCCACGGACCAGCTCTCGGTCCGCGTCGAGGACCTCTCCCTCATCGCGGCCGCGATGCGCCGCCTGCGCGAACAGCCCCCCACCCGACTCGCCGGCCTGCCGATCACCCGCACCGACGACCTCACCCGGGGCACGGACACCCTCCCGCCCACCGACGGCCTGCGCTACACCCTCGACGGCGCCCGGGTGATCGTCCGCCCGAGCGGCACGGAGCCGAAGCTGAAGTGCTACCTGGAGGTCGTGGTCCCGGTCGCGACCCACGCCGACCTCCCCGCGGCCCGCGCACAGGCGACGGACCTACTGGAGTCGATCAAGCGCGACCTGTCGGCGGCGGCAGGCATCTGACGGCACCCGCGGCACCCGCATTCACACCCGCGCCCGCGACAACCGCCCCCACGACGACTCAGGAACTCTTCCGGGCAGCCTCACGACGCTGCCGCTTGCCCAGGGGCGCCTGGGAGAGGTCCTCGGCCGATGACTTCAGCCTGTTCTTGCGAGGAACCCCGGGGCTTCAGCCCCGGGAGTAATCGCATCTTCGGGCTCGCGGCGCGGAGCGCCGCGGTATCGCTGTGTCTGCCCGGCCGCGTAGCGGCCGGGTATCACTCGGGACCCGGCGCGTCAGGACAAGGTGCGCGCGGGTCACTCGATGGGGTGAGCGGTGGGGAACATGTGGCGGGGTGTCGTGCGGGTGTCTACGATCGCTGATCGTGAAGCTGGTGGTGCAGGTCAGGCTGCTGCCGACGGCCGTGCAGGCGGCGGCTCTGGAGGCGACCCTGCATGCCTGCAATGAGGCTGCCACCTGGGTGAGCGGGGTCGCCTTCGAGCGTGGGGAGTTCAAGAACTTCGCTCTGCGCAAGCTCACCTACGAGCAGGTCAAGTCGCGTTGGAACCTGGGTGCTCAGGCGGCCCAGCACACGATCAAGAAGACCTGTGACGCGTATGCCACGCTGAAGGCGAACCTGAGGGCGGGCCGTCTGGGTCGTCCCGGCTCAGCGCGCTACCGCCGTGCCACGCGGAAGCCCGTTGCCTTCCGCCCCTTTGGTGCTCAGCCCTATGACGACCGGATGCTGTCGTGGCAGATCGCCGGGCGGACGGTGTCGGTCTGGACCACCGGCGAGCGGATGAAGAACGTGGCTTTCACGGCATCTGTCGAGCAGCTGGCCACGCTCGCGCTGTACCGCAGGGGCGAGTCCGATCTCGTGCACAGGGACGGCATGTGGTTCCTGAACGCCACGTGCGACGTCCCCGAGGCTGAGCCGAACACAGATCCGGTGGACTTCCTCGGTATCGACCTGGGCATTGTGAACATCGCCACCACCTCGGACGGCGAGATCATGGCCGGGCGTGAGCTCAACCGGATCCGGGTCCGCGAGCGCGGCCTGCGCACCAAGCTCCAGAAGAAGAACACGCCCTCTGCAAGGCGGCGGCTGAAGAAACGCCGCCGTAAGGAAGCACGGCGGGCGAAGGACATCAACCACAAGATCGCGAAGCATGTGGTGGCCGAGGCTGAACGCACCGGTCGGGGAATCGCCCTTGAAGACCTCACGGGCATCCGCGAGCGGGTACGGCTGAGGAAGCCCCAACGGGCCGCCCACACCAGCTGGTCCTTTCACCAGCTGGGGCAGTTCATCACGTACAAGGCCCGCAAGGCCGGGGTCCCGGTCGTGCACGTCGATCCGGCGTACACCTCCCGTATCTGTGCCGAGTGCGGTCACATCGACAGGGCGAACCGGGTCTCCCAGGCCTGGTTCGCGTGCCGGTCCTGCGGCGTCGTTGCGCACGCGGACCGGAACGGCTCCCGCAACATCCGCGCCCGCGCGTGGGAGTTGTGGCGACGCGGGGCCCAGTCAACGGCCCCAGCCCCACCGCGAAGTCGGCCGGAGGGGCAGGACGCAAACGCAGAACCACAGCCAGTGGCGCCCGTTGTGCAAGCCCGTCGCTTTAGCGACGGGTAGTTGACGTTCTTGTGGCCGTACCCGCGCTGGTCCAGCCAGGCCCGCGCGGCCTCCTCGGCCCGCTCGGTCGCCTCGAGGATGTCCTCCTCCGCCTCCCCGGAGTCCAGGTAGCGGAAGGTGAAGGCGGGCCGCACGGCCACGTCGTACGTGAGGCTGCCCTCGGGCGTGAAGGCCGCGCGCAGCACGTCGTGCTCAGCGGCACGCTCCAGCAGCCCGGCCCGCTGCTCGGCGCTCAGCCCGTCGAAGACGCCACGCACGGTGACCCGAAGGTACGAGTACTCATCCCCCGAACGTAGGCGCCGGGGCCACCCCGGCTCCACAGATTTTCCGGGCACTCACCCACGACGACGAGGCCGCTGGACGAGCCGGCCGCCCGGCACTGACGGAACCGGCCCCCGGCGGCCCCCCACCAGGCCCCGGAGCCGACCCGTCAGCCCACCACCAGCAGAATCAACACCAACAGCGCCCCCGCAACCGCCGGCCCCACCACCTCGTAGGCCCACCGAACGGTCACCTCCCCCTGCGCCGTCTCCGCCCGGTGCCGCGCCTCGTGCAGCCCCCGCAGCTCATCCATGATCCGGTCGGTCTCCGCCCGCACGGGCCCGTCCGACACCGGGCCTCCACCAAGGCCCTGTCCCAGCCCCGCACGCATCCCGAGCGCACTGCCGCGCCCCTCGTCCCGGCCCATCTCCCGCCGCGCCTGCGCGGTCGCCCGCATCTCACTCCGGGCGGCCTTCTTGCGGGCGCGCAGCGAGACGGGGACGGCCCACAGCTGGTACTTCGCGCCGGACTCGGTGAGGACCTCGTTCGAGTAGGCGGACTTCAGCGAGGCGACCTGCCCCCAGGGCAGCACGATGACGCGGAACGGGTTGCGGATGCGCAGCCGGTCGTCGCCCGCGTACACCGCGGGCCGCAGCGTGAAGGCGACGACCAGCGGCACGATCAGGATCAGCACGGCGAGCGCCATCCACGGCGTGCGCCCCTCGCCCGAGATCACCGCGTCGATGCCGAGCCACCCGGCGATGGCGAGCAGCAGCACGCCACCGGCGATGGCCGGAACCGACCGGTACACCCGGTCCTTGGACTCGGGCTCCGGAGGCTGCGGCGCGGGCGACTGGGACTCGGGGCTCGTCATGCCTCGATTCTGCCGGACCGTATGCCGGCCACCCTCACCCCACCCGAGCAAACCCGGGGGCTGTACAGCCGCTACGCGCGTAGATATGCTCGTCTGGTGACCATGCCCAGTTCTGCACTCACCGCAGCTCACCCCCTCAAGGACGTCACCGCGTCCGACAGCGCGCTGCGCCGCTTCCTCCACGGGCTCCCCGGCGTCGACGCGGTCGGTCTGGAGGGGCGTGCGGCCTCCCTCGGTACCCGTTCGATCAAGACGACCGCGAAGGCCTACGCCATCGACCTCGCCATCTCGATGGTCGACCTGACGACGCTGGAAGGCGCGGACACCCCGGGCAAGGTCCGGGCGCTCGGCGCGAAGGCGGTCCGGCCCGACCCGACCGACCGTACGACGCCCACGACGGCCGCGGTCTGCGTCTACCCCGACATGGTGGCCGTGGCCAAGGAGGCCGTCGCCGGCTCCGGCGTGAAGGTCGCCTCCGTCGCCACGGCGTTCCCGGCCGGCCGCGCCCCGCTCACCGTCAAGCTGGCCGACGTCCGCGAGGCCGTCGCCGCGGGCGCCGACGAGATCGACATGGTCATCGACCGCGGGGCGTTCCTCGCGGGCCGATACTTGAAGGTGTACGACGAGATCATCGCCGTGAAGGAGGCCTGCGGCACCTCCGCGCGCCTGAAGGTCATCTTCGAGACGGGCGAGCTGTCGACGTACGACAACATCCGCCGCGCGAGCTGGCTCGGGATGCTGGCCGGCGCGGACTTCATCAAGACGTCCACCGGAAAGGTCGCCGTCAACGCGACCCCGGCGAACACGCTCCTCATGCTGGAGGCGGTACGTGACTTCCGAGCACAGACCGGCATCCAGGTCGGCGTGAAGCCGGCCGGCGGCATCCGCACCTCCAAGGACGCCATCAAGTTCCTCGTCCTGGTCAACGAGACCGCCGGCGGGGACTGGCTGGACAACCACTGGTTCCGCTTCGGCGCCTCCTCGCTGCTGAACGACCTGCTGATGCAGCGCCAGAAGCTGGCCACCGGCCGCTACTCCGGCCCCGACTACGTGACGGTGGACTGAGCCCCATGAACAGGGAAAACGTGTCATCGGTATTCGAATACGCCCCGGCCCCAGAGTCTCGCTCGATCGTCGACATCGCGCCCTCGTACGGCCTGTTCATCGACGGCGAGTTCGTGGAGGCGACCGACGGCAAGGTCTTCAAGACGGTCTCGCCGAGCACCGAGGAGGTCCTCTCCGAGATCGCCCAGGCCGGCGAGGCGGACGTCGACCGCGCGGTGCAGGCCGCCCGCAAGGCCTTCGAGAAGTGGTCGGCGCTGCCCGGCTCGGAGCGCGCCAAGTACCTGTTCCGCATCGCGCGGATCATCCAGGAGCGCTCCCGCGAGCTCGCCGTCCTCGAAACCCTCGACAACGGCAAGCCGATCAAGGAGACCCGCGACGCGGACCTCCCCCTGGTCGCCGCGCACTTCTTCTACTACGCCGGCTGGGCCGACAAGCTCGACCACGCCGGCTTCGGCGCGAGCCCGCGGCCGCTGGGCGTGGCGGGCCAGGTCATCCCCTGGAACTTCCCGCTGCTGATGCTGGCGTGGAAGATCGCGCCCGCCCTCGCCACCGGCAACACGGTCGTGCTGAAGCCGGCCGAGACCACGCCCCTCTCGGCGCTCTTCTTCGCGGACATCTGCCGCCAGGCGGGCCTGCCGAAGGGGGTCGTCAACATCCTCCCCGGCTACGGCGGCACGGGCGCGGCGCTGGTGGCCCACCCGGACGTGAACAAGGTCGCCTTCACCGGCTCCACGGCCGTCGGCAAGGAGATCGCCCGCACGGTCGCCGGCACCCGCAAGAAGGTCACGCTCGAACTGGGCGGCAAGGGCGCCAACATCGTCTTCGACGACGCACCCGTGGACCAGGCCGTCGAGGGCATCGTCAACGGCATCTTCTTCAACCAGGGCCAGGTCTGCTGCGCGGGCAGCCGCCTGCTGGTCCAGGAGTCGATCCAGGACGAGCTGCTGGAGTCCCTGAAGCGGCGCTTGTCCACCCTCCGCCTCGGCGACCCCCTCGACAAGAACACCGACATCGGCGCGATCAACTCCGAGGAACAGCTCACGCGCATCACCTCCCTCGTCGACCAGGGCGAGGCGGAGGGCGCCGAGCGCTGGTCGCCGGCCTGCGAACTGCCCGAAAGCGGCTACTGGTTCGCCCCGACGCTCTTCACGAACGTCACCCAGGCGCACACCATCGCCCGCGACGAGATCTTCGGCCCGGTGCTGTCGGTCCTGACCTTCCGCACCCCGGACGAGGCGGTCGCCAAGGCCAACAACACGCCGTACGGCCTCTCCGCCGGCATCTGGACGGAGAAGGGCTCCCGCATCCTGGCGGTCGCGAACAAGCTCCGCGCGGGTGTCGTCTGGTCCAACACGTTCAACAAGTTCGACCCGACCTCGCCGTTCGGCGGTTACAAGGAGTCGGGCTTCGGCCGCGAGGGCGGCCGCCACGGCCTGGAGGCGTACCTCGATGTCTGATCGGCTCACCGTCCTGAAGACCTACAAGCTGTACGTCGGCGGGAAGTTCCCGCGTTCCGAGAGCGGCCGGGTGTACGAGGTGACGGACTCGAAGGGCAAGTGGCTGGCGAACGCGCCGCTGGCGAGCCGCAAGGACGCCCGTGACGCGGTAGTGGCCGCCCGCAAGGCGTTCGGCGGCTGGTCCGGCGCGACGGCGTACAACCGCGGCCAGGTCCTCTACCGCGTCGCGGAGATGCTGGAGGGCGGCCGCGACCAGTTCACGCGTGAGGTGGCCGACGCCGAGGGGCTGTCGAAGTCCAAGGCGGCGACGGTCGTGGACGCCACGATCGACCGCTGGGTCTGGTACGCGGGCTGGACCGACAAGATCGCCCAGGTGGTCGGCGGCGGCAACCCGGTGGCGGGTCCGTTCTTCAATCTCTCCTCCCCCGAGCCGACGGGCGTGGTCGCGGTCCTGGCCCCTCAGGAGTCGTCCTTCCTGGGCCTGGTGTCGGTGCTCGCCCCGGTGATCGCGACCGGCAACACGGCGGTCGTGGTGGCGAGCGAGAAGTCCCCGCTCCCCGCGCTGTCCCTCGCCGAGGTGCTGGCCACCTCGGACGTCCCCGGCGGCGTGGTCAACGTCCTGTCGGGCCGCACGGCGGAGATCGCGACCCCACTGGCAGCCCACCAGGACGTCAACGCGATCGACCTCGCGGGCGCCGACGAGGTCCTCGCGAAGGAACTGGAGATCGCCGCGGCCGACAACCTCAAGCGCGTCCTCCGTCCACAGCCTGTGGATTACACGGAGACTCCTGGCATCGACCGTCTGACGGCGTTCCTGGAGACCAAGACGGTCTGGCACCCCACGGGGTCACTGGGCGCGTCCGGTTCCTCGTACTAGACGCCCCTCACAGCGAAAAGCCCCGGCCCTCCTCCGTCCGGGAGGGCCGGGGCTTCTCTCGTGCGCGCTCGTCGCCGCACAAGCCCTACGGCGACAGCAGCCCCGCCGCCTGCCCCACCACCGGGATGCTCTCGATCGACTACGCCTGCGCCACCGGCCCCGTCAGCGCCCGGGGCGTCATCGGCTGGAAGTCGGCGAGCTTGGTGCCGACGCCGTTGTCGAGCGGGTCGACTCCGGTACTCGCGAGCGGGTTGGGCTTGAGGCCCGCGACCGGGCCGGTGACGTAGCCGAGCGTGCCGGTCGTGGCCTGGAGGCCGGACTGGGGTCGATCTTGCCGAGGGAGGTGGGGCGGGTGTTGACCATGCCCAGGGACCGAGTCGGTGTCCGCGGCGGCCGTCGCCGTACCCGCTCGCAGCGCCATTCCCGCGGTCGCGAGGACGGCCAGGGCACGATTCGACGCAAAAGGTAGTCGAGGTGTGACGCGCGCTTCAAAGGCGACCCGCGGGGTCGTGCGGCCCCCGATGGATGCCTCACACTGGTGTCCCGTGAGTTCCCCTCTGCCCATACCGACGCGAGTCGTGCTGCTCTGCGGCCCTTCCGGCTCCGGCAAGTCCCTCCTCGCGGCCCGCTCCGGCCTCCCGGTGCTGCGGCTCGACGACTTCTACAAGGAGGGCGACGACCCGACGCTGCCGCTGGTGGCGGGCAGTTCGGACATCGACTGGGACCATCCGGAGTCGTGGGACGCTGACACGGCCGTCGCCGCGATCACCCGGCTGTGCCGCTCGGGCCGTACGGACGTCCCCGTCTACGACATCGCACTCAGCGCCCGCACGGGCACGGAGACGGTGGACATCGGGCGGACCCCGCTGTTCATCGCGGAGGGCATCTTCGCCGCGGAGATCGTCACGCGCTGCCAGGAGCTCGGCGTCCTCGCCGACGCGCTGTGCCTGAGCCGTGGCCCGGTGAAGACGTTCCGCCGCCGCTTCCTGCGAGATCTGAAGGAGGGCCGCAAGTCGGTGCCGTTCCTGCTGCGCCGTGGCTGGCGTCTGATGCGTCAGGAGCGCTCGATCGTCGCCCGCCAGACCGCGCTGGGCGCTCATGCCTGCGACCGCGACGAGGCGATGGGGCGGCTGGCGGCCGCGGCGGCGGGCCGGTGCGCGAGCCTGCGTACAGCGGCCTGAGGGACGAACAGAGGAACAAAAGAAAGCGGGACCGGATGGACCCCCCTGCCCTCCAGTCCCGCTCTTGTGCTCCCCCGTTGTCCTCCCCCGAGTTCCCCCACTCTCCTGAGGAGACGCCCCCCAGCGTCTCCGCAGTTCCCCCGTGGGCCCCTTTTGGTGCTTCCCCCCAGCCTCAGGCGACGAGCTCGCCGAAGGCGTCCTCCTCGTCACGGCCGAAGCTGAGGACCTCGTCCTCGCGCAGCCGGCGGAGCGACCGCCAGATGCTGGACTTCACCGTGCCGACACTGATGTCGAGGATCTCCGCGATCTCCGGGTCCGTGCGGCCCTCGTAGTAGCGCAGGACCAGCATGGTGCGCTGGAGCTCGGGCAGCCGGGCCAGCGCCTGCCACAGGACCGCGCGCAGTTCCGTGCCGCGCATCGCGTCCGTGTCGCCGGGCGTCTCCGGCAGTTCCTCGGTCGGGTACTCGTTGAGCTTGCGGCGCCGCCAGGCGCTGATGTGCAGGTTGGTCATGGTGCGGCGGAGGTATCCGCCGACCGCCGCCTTGTCACTGATCCGGTCCCAC
Source organism: Streptomyces sp. NPDC050164 (assembly GCF_044459945.1). Taxonomy (NCBI): domain Bacteria; kingdom Bacillati; phylum Actinomycetota; class Actinomycetes; order Kitasatosporales; family Streptomycetaceae; genus Streptomyces; species Streptomyces sp. NPDC050164. Next base: position 297,490 of record NZ_JBITJK010000001.1, on the reverse strand, counting down.
GCCCTGTACGTCGAGAACAGCGCGCTCTGGAGCAGGTCCTCGGCCTCGAAGCGGTCTCCGGTGAGGTGGTAGGCGGTGGCGTACAGGGAGGCGCGGCGCTCCTGGACGTAGGCGGTGAACTCCGCCTCCGACAGCGAGCGGCGCTCCCCCGAGTCCTCCCTGTACGCAGCTCCCCCGTGAGCCGCCCCCGTCCCCTTGCTCTCCCCCGTGTGTGCGTCAACCACCGTCATGAACGCGGTGTGCTGACGCCCGGTGCCGCGAGCGCACCCCCGCCCGCTCACGGCACCGGACTTCTCGGAACCCCGGCTCACGTCGTGCAGACGCGTGATCACTGCGCTGGTGCTGGTGCCGTGCAGCGTGTTCATCTCGCGCCCCCCGTCGTGGACTTCCGGTGTGCGGCCCGCCGGCCGGGCGGGCTTTCCTGCTTGTGCCGAAAAGCTTGCCGCGGCACTTTCATGGCCGTGTCCGCCGACTGTCACAGACCTGTCACAGGGCTCGGCCACATGGCGGACACGCCTCGTACACAGGCGTCGGCGGTAGGTGCGGCGACCATCTCGGCCCACAGGTCGAACCCCGACCCCTCCATGGGCCAGAATGAGCCCGTGCCTTCCCTGTTGCTGATCGAGGACGACGACGCCATCCGGACGGCCCTGGAGCTCTCACTGACGCGCCAGGGTCACCGGGTGGCGACCGCTGCCAGTGGTGAGGACGGTCTGAAGCTGCTGCGCGAGCAGCGCCCGGATCTGATCGTGCTGGACGTGATGCTGCCCGGCATCGACGGGTTCGAGGTGTGCCGGCGCATCCGGCGCACGGACCAGTTGCCGATCATCCTGCTCACCGCGCGCAGCGACGACATCGACGTGGTCGTCGGGCTGGAGTCCGGCGCCGACGACTATGTCGTCAAGCCGGTGCAGGGGCGGGTGCTGGACGCCCGGATCCGGGCCGTGCTGCGGCGCGGCGAGCGGGAGTCCAACGACGCGGCGACGTTCGGCAGCCTCGTCATCGACCGCTCGGCGATGACCGTGACGAAGAACGGCGAGGACCTCCAGCTGACGCCGACCGAGCTGCGGCTGCTGCTGGAGCTGAGCCGGCGGCCGGGGCAGGCGCTGTCCCGGCAGCAGCTGCTGCGGCTGGTGTGGGAGCACGACTACCTGGGCGACTCGCGGCTGGTGGACGCCTGTGTCCAGCGGCTGCGCGCCAAGGTCGAGGACGTGCCGTCGTCCCCGACGCTGATCCGTACCGTGCGTGGTGTCGGCTACCGGCTGGATCCGCCTCAGTGACACAGCGGCACCACCAAGGGGGGGACCGCGGCTGGACCGCGGCGCGCAAGGGAGTTCTGTCGCGGCTGCGCTTCACGAGCCTGCGGCTGAGGCTGGTCGTCGTCTTCGGCCTGGTGGCGCTGACGGCCGCCGTGTCCGCGTCCGGCATCGCGTACTGGCTCAACCGCGAGGCCGTGCTCACTCGCGCCCAGGACGCAGTGCTGCGCGACTTCGAGCAGGAGATGCAGAACCGGGCGGGTGCGCTGCCCGAGCAGCCGACCCAGGACGAGCTCCAGCACACCGCGGGCCAGATGGCGGGCAGTGACCAGCGCTTCAGCGTGCTGCTGGTCGCGAGCAACGCCGACGGCAGGACCGTCTTCGGCAGCTCCGGCGGGCTGAGCGGCTTCTCGCTGCAGGACGTGCCGGTCTCGCTGCGCACGGCGGTGAACAAGACGCAGAAGGCCGACGGGGCCGACAAGCACCCGCACCACCTGTACTGGCAGCGGGTCGTCGACCACGACACGCCGTACCTCGTGGCCGGGACGCGGGTGATCGGCGGTGGTCCGACCGGGTACATGCTGAAGTCACTGGAGCCGGAGGCGAAGGATCTCAACTCGCTGGCCTGGTCGCTGGGGATCGCCACGGGGCTGGCACTGGTCGGCTCGGCGCTGCTCGCGCAGGCCGCCGCGACGACCGTGCTGAAGCCGGTGCAGCGGCTCGGGGCGGCCGCGCGGCGGCTCGGGGAGGGCAAGCTGGACACCCGGCTCCGGGTGTCCGGGACCGACGAACTCGCCGACCTGTCACGGACGTTCAACAAGGCGGCCGAGGCACTGGAGAAACGGGTCGCCGACATGGCCGCGCGGGACGAGGCGTCCCGGCGGTTCGTGGCCGACATGAGCCATGAGCTGCGTACGCCGCTCACCGCCATCACCGCCGTGACGGAGGTGCTGGAGGAGGAGCTGGAGGCGGAGACCGGCAGCATGGACCCGATGATCGAGCCCGCCGTCCGGCTGGTGGTCAGCGAGACGCGGCGGCTGAACGACCTGGTCGAGAACCTGATGGAGGTCACCCGCTTCGACGCGGGCACGGCCCGGCTCGTCCTGGACGACGTCGACATCGCCGACCAGATCACCGCGTGCATCGACGCCCGCGCCTGGCTGGACGCGGTCGAGCTGGACGCCGAGCGCGGCATCCACGCCCGCCTCGATCCGCGCCGTCTGGACGTCATCCTGGCCAACCTGATCGGCAACGCGCTCAAGCACGGCGGCTCCCCGGTGCGGGTGTCCGTCCGCGAGGCCGACGACTCGATCGTCATCGAGGTGCAGGACCACGGGCCCGGCATCCCCGAGGACGTCCTGCCGCACGTCTTCGACCGCTTCTACAAGGCCAGCGCCTCCCGGCCGCGCTCCGAGGGCAGCGGCCTGGGCCTGTCCATCGCCCTGGAGAACGCCCACATCCACGGCGGCGAGATCACCGCGGCCAACTCGCCCGACTCGGGCGCGGTGTTCACCCTGCGCCTCCCGCGCCACACCTACGCGCCGGGGGAACAGCCCGCCGAGGGCGAGCGGAAGCACGAGGACGACACCGCCCAGGACCGGGGCGAGGGCTCGAAGGGGGAGGCCTGATGACCACACGTCTCGTGTCCAGGGCCCGGGTCGGTGCCGTGTCCATGCTCGCCCTGCTGCTCGCCGGCTGCGGGATCCGGGCCACGGAGGTGCCGACGAACTTCGGGCCCGCGCCCTCGCGGGTGCGCTGTTCGCTCGCCGAGCCGGACGTGTCGAAGCAGACCGCCCGGGGGCTGCCGGTGCAGGTGTTCCTGCTGTGCGGGTCGTCGCTGGTGACCGTCGACCGGACCGTACGGGTCCCGGACGGCGCGGCCGACTCCGAGCGGCGCATGCTGGTGGCGCAGGGCCTTCTGGACCAGCTCGCGATGCGGCCGTCGCCCGCCGAGAAGGAGGCCGGCTACGGCACGGACGTACGCGGCGGCATCACCGTGGGCGGGGCACGGCCCGGCGATCCGGAGGACACGCTGCGGCTGAGCATGGCGCCGGACAGCCTCACCTCCTACGCCCTCGCCCAGATCGTCTGCACCTTCGCCGACTCGGCGGCCGCCGAGGGCGACGGCTCCGTGGTCCTGGGCGGCCCCGGCGCCGAGCCCCCGCGCCGCTGGGAGTGCACCGACGAGGTACGGGCCCGCCCGGGCAGCAAGGAACCGCCGTCCAAGGACGTGGCCGGGGAGTGAGCGGGCCGGGACTCCGCCGGGCTGTGGCGCATGCCTCACAGGCGTACCGGGGGCATCCAGGAACCGATTCCGCCGGAGGCCGCGTCTAGGGGGTCGTGCAGCGTCAAGGCTCCATCGGCGGCAGCGCCGCGTTCCGCATCCGTGTGACAGGAGGTGTCCTCCTCGTCGCACACCTCGCGTTCGTCGCCTGGTTCACGCTGCGGCCGCTGGACGTGCCCTGGGTGATGCCCGCCAATCTGCGGCCGTTCGACGGCATCCGGGCCGATCTCGCCCTGGGCTGGCCCGAGGCGGCCCGTCACATCGGCGAGAAGCTGGCCCTGCTCGCCCCGCTGGGCGTGCTGCTGCCCACCGTGAGCGGCAGACTGGTCGTCTCGCCGCTGGCGTCCCTGCTGCGCACCGTCACGGCCGGTGCCCTGCTGTCGCTGGGCATCGAACTGCTCCAGACCGGCGTTCCCGGTCAGGTCGTCGACGTCGACTCGCTGTTCCTGAACACCGCGGGCGTGGCCCTCGCGCATCTCGCGCTCGTCCCCGCCGGCCGCTCCTGGCTGCGCCGCCGCACCACCGCGCGCCCTCCCGGTACGCCCCTTCCCTCCGAGGAGCCGGCTCAGGGTCGGACCCCGACGATTCCCAGGGTCGGGATCGCCCCGTGGAGCGACGCTTTGCCCCCTTCGTCTCCGTAGCGTGGAGTGCAGATGGGGTACTCGGACGAGAGACCTCACACCGACGCCTCACGAAGGAGCCGCACATGTCCCGCCTCGCCCGTCCCACCCACGGCCGCATGATCGGCGGAGTGTGCGCCGCGCTGGCACAGCGCTTCGGCACCTCCGCGACGACGATGCGGGTGATCTTCCTGGTCTCCTGCCTGCTGCCCGGTCCGCAGTTCCTGCTGTACATCGCGATGTGGATCCTGCTGCCCTCGGAGAGCAAGGTGCAGAACAAGGCACAGACGGCCTGGTAACGACCTGTACGTGAAAACGCCGATGGGGCGCACCCTGTGTCCGGGGGTGCGCCCCATCGGTGTGTGGTCCGCCCGGGTGGGAGGTTCAGCCGACCGGAGCGCCGTTCACCGGCAGGCCGTGCGCGGGCAGGCCCTCCACCGGCACACCCCCGAGCAGCTTGCCGGCCGACCCGGTCGGGCCCTCGGCGAGCAGCTGCTCGGCGACCGGCTGGGCGGCGGCCAGACCGGTACCGGTCGCCGTCTGCCCCTGGCCCAGCACCTCGCCCGTACCCGGCAGCGTCTGGGAGAGCTGCTCCGCCGGGAGCGCCTGGGTGACCGTCTCCAGCGTCTGGGTGGTGTCCGGGACGGCCGGGGCGGCGTTGGCGGCGCCCGCACCGGCGGCGGCGAAGGCGGCACCGAGAGCGGCGACACCGAGGGACTTGGCAGCAGACTGCTTCATGAAATGCGTCCTCATAATGGGATGATGGGGTGTGTGAGCGGTCCAGCGACCGTAATCACGCGGCGCCATCCGTCGCAAACATCGGAATGCGGACGGATTGTGAACACCGCCCGCATTCCCTGTGTGCCGATATCCCTCGGATCAGCCCTCCGAAGACGAAGAACCGCTGGTGGAGGCGGTCTGCCGGAACAGCCATTCGGATTTCAGCTCGGCATATCCGGGCTTGATCACGTCATTGATCATGGCCAGCCGTTCATCGAAAGGAATGAACGCCGACTTCATAGCATTGACAGAAAACCATTGCATGTCATCGAGCGTATAACCGAACGCCTCGACCAGGTGCGCGAATTCCCGGCTCATGCTGGTGTGCGACATAAGACGATTGTCCGTGTTGACCGTGGCACGGAAATGCAGCCGGCGCAGCAGTCCGATGGGGTGCTCGGCGTACGAGGCCGCCGCCCCGGTCTGGAGGTTGGAGCTCGGACACAGCTCCAGCGGGATGCGCTTGTCCCGGACGTACGAGGCGAGCCGCCCGAGTTCGACCCTGCCGTCCTCGTGGACCTGGATGTCGTCGATGATCCGCACCCCGTGCCCGAGCCGGTCGGCGCCGCACCACTGGAGGGCCTGCCAGATCGAGGGCAGCCCGAAGGCCTCGCCGGCGTGGATGGTGAAGTGGTTGTTCTCGCGCTTGAGGTACTCGAAGGCGTCGAGGTGCCGGGTGGGCGGGTAGCCGGCCTCGGCACCGGCGATGTCGAAGCCGACGACGCCCAGGTCCCGGTAGCGGTTGGCGAGTTCGGCGATCTCCAGGGCGCGGGCCGCGTGCCGCATGGCGGTGAGCAGGGCACCGACGCGGATGCGCAGGCCCTTGTCCCGGGCGCGGCGCTCCCCTTCCCGGAAGCCCTCGTTGACGGCCTCGACGACCTCTTCGAGGCTCAGCCCGCCCTCCAGGTGCTGCTCGGGGGCGTAGCGCACCTCGGCGTAGACGACGCCGTCCTCGGCGAGGTCCTCGGCGCACTCGGCGGCGACCCGCACCAGGGCGTCGCGGGTCTGCATGACGCCGACGGTGTGGGAGAAAGTCTCCAAGTACCGCTCCAGAGAACCGGAGTCGGCGGCCTCGCGGAACCAGACGCCGAGCTTCTCCGGGTCGGTGTCGGGGAGCTGGGAGTAGCCGGTCGCGTGGGCGAGTTCGACGATCGTGCCGGGGCGCAGTCCGCCGTCGAGGTGGTCGTGCAGCAGAACCTTGGGCGCCCGGTGGATCTGGTCCGGTGTCGGGGTGTTCGCGATGGTCTGGCTCGTCATTTCCGCACTCTAACTCCTACGCGCGTAGATGGCGCGTCCTCGTGTCCTTTACGTTTCCGTCGATACGTAACGGTGACCCCAAGGACGGGTCGAGTACACCCGAGCTTCTGACACTGTTCTGTCATGGCACACCAACCGACGCCGGTTCGCAGGGCCCGGCTGGGCAGGACATTCGGTCCGGATCCGTCGGCGGTGAGCGGCGTGGTGCTGCTGCTCCCCGGCGGCGACGAGGTCTCCCGCCGCAGGCCGTCCCCCATGGTGGCGACCGCCTCCGTACGCGCCCTGGGGCGCCGCCTGGCCCGCGCGGGCCGGGACGAGGGGCTCGTCACGCACGTGGTGCACTACCGCTACCGCGGCTGGAACGGCAGCGAGGCCAACCTCGCGGTCGACGCGGCCTGGGCGGCCGAGGAGGTCGTACGGCGTTACGGAGACGTTCCCGTCTGCCTCGCCGGCATCGGCATGGGCGGCCGGGCCGGGTTGCGGGCGGGTGGGCACGAGGCCGTCAACTCCGTGCTGGCGCTCGCTCCCTGGCTGCCGGAGGAGGATGTGGCCGCGCCACCCGAACCGGTGAAACAGCTGGTGGGGAGGCAGGTGCTGATCGTGCACGGCACGAACGACGAGCGGACGGATCCCGAGTTGTCGTTCCGGCTGGCGGCGCGGGTGAAGAAGGCGAATCGGGATGTGTGCCGGTTCGAAGTGCACGCGGACGGGCACGGGTTGAGTCAGTACCGGGACGAAGTGCTCGCGCTGGCCGAGGACTTCGTGATGGGGGCCTTGTTCGGGCGGGCCGTGTCCCGGCCCGTGCGGGATGCGTTCGCCGCGCCGCCGCCGTTGGGGTTGCGGATGCCGTTGGCCGCGGGGTTCAGTCCTTCGAGGCGGTAGCGCCGCTTGAGGTGCCTGTGGTTTTGGGAGTGCGGGTGGTCTGTGGCTGGTCGCGCCCCCGCGGCGGAGCCGCATATTGAACACAGCGCCGCGCCCCTCAGGCCAGAAGACTTCCCCTCCTTGAAAGCAAGAACTTCTTGAACGCTGCTACCGGGGGTGTGTCCGGGTGGCCTTCCAGCCAGGCCACGCCGATCTCGCGGGCTGCTCGGGGGGCGGTGACCGTCAGTTCGACCACGCCAGGGCGCGGGACCGCCGGTGGGGGCAGGAGGGCTACTCCCAGGCCCGCTGCCACCAGGCCCCGCAGGGTTTCCGCCTCCTCTCCCTCGAAGGCGATGCGGGGCTTGAAACCGGCCTCCTGGCAGAGGTCGTCGGTGATACGGCGGAGGCCGTAGCCGGGCTCCAGGGTGACGAACATTTCGTCCGCGGCCTCGGCGAGGCGGATGCGGCGGCGGCCCGCGAGGGAGTGGTCCGCGGGGACGACCAGGCGGAGCTTCTGTTCGTCGAGGCGGCGGGCCACCAGGTCGGGGGCGTCGGGGACGGGGGACGTCAGGCACAGGTCCAGTTCGCCGGCGCGGAGGCGTTCGAGCATGGCCTCGCCGTAGTTCTGGACGAGGCTGAAGCGGACGCGCGGATGGTCGGCGCGGAAGGCCTGGAGGAGACCCGGGACCGTCTCGGCGCCCATGGTGTGCAGGAAACCGAAGGCGACCTTGCCGGTGGCGGGGTCGGCGTCGGCCCGCACCTCCTCGGCGGCGCGCTCGACCTCGGCCAGGGCGCGCTCGACGGAGGTGAGGAAGGTGCGCCCGGCCGGGGTGAGGGAGACCGTGCGGCCGTGGCGGGCGAAGAGGTCCACGCCGAGGTCCTGCTCCAGGCGGGCCATGGCCCGGGAGAGGGTCGACTGGGGGACGTTCATCTCCTGGGCGGCGCGGGTGACGTGCTCGGTGCGGGCGACGCCGGCGAAGTACGCGAGGCGGGGGGCCAGCACCTTCGACATCTCCGTCATGTCTTCTGTGTCACTGGATGGTGACAGCCGAGCCGTTGAGCTGTGTTGATGCGCCATGGGAACGATTATGGCCGATCCATGCATTGGACGGATCAGTGAGCACGTACGTAGGTTCGAAGCATGTCTCCCGCCAGTACCGGGGCGTCCACGATCGTGGGCGCCGATGCCTCTGCCCCTGCCGCCGACTCACGTATGTCCCCGGGCGGGCCCGGCTACCGCCGGATGAGCCTCGCCCTCTTCCTCGCGGGTGTCGCCACCTTCGCGCTGCTGTACTCCACACAGGCGCTGCTCCCGCTGATCTCCGGCGAGTTCGGGGCGGCGGCGAGCGACGCGAGCTGGACGGTGGCCGCCGCGACGGGCGGGCTGGCGCTGTTCGTCCTGCCGATGAGCGCCCTGTCGGAGCGCTTCGGGCGGCGTACGGTCATGACGGCCTCGCTGGCCGTGGCGGTGACCGTCGGACTGCTGGTGCCCTTCGCCCCGTCGCTGGGTGTCCTGGTCGTGCTGCGGGCGCTCCAGGGCGCGGCCCTGGCCGGGCTGCCCGCGTCGGCGACGGCGTACCTCGCGGAGGAGGTCAGCCCCAAGGCGCTGGTCACCGCGATCGGACTGTTCGTCGCGGGCAACAGCGTCGGCGGGATGAGCGGCCGGGTCATCACCGGCTGGGTCGCCCAGGAGTGGGGCTGGCGGGTCGCCGTCGGTGTGGTCGGCGCGCTCGCGGTGGCGTGTGCGGTGGCCTTCCGGGCGCTGCTTCCGGCACCGAGGAACTTCCGGGCGGGTTCGCTGCGTCCCGGCGTGCTGGCCCGGACGGTCCGTGACCACCTGTCCAACCCGCTGCTGTGCCGGCTGTACGCGATCGGCGCGCTGTTCATGACGGTGTTCGGCGGCGTGTACACGGTCATCGGCTACCGGCTGACCGAGGCGCCGTTCTCGCTGCCGCAGGGCATCATCGGCTCGGTCTTCCTGGTGTACCTCGTCGGTACCGTGTCGGCGTCGACGGCCGGCCGCCTGGTGGGCCGGCTGGGCCGCCGGGGCGCGCTGTACGCGGGCGGCGGTACGACGGCGGCGGGTCTGCTGCTGTCCCTGGCCGGCTCCCTCCCGCTGATCCTGCTGGGCCTGGTCCTCATCACGGCGGGCTTCTTCGCGGGCCACGCGGTGGCGTCCTCGGCGGTCAGCAAGACGGCCACGACCGGCCGCGCACAGGCCTCGGCGCTCTACCAGTCGGCGTACTACATCGGCTCCAGCGCGGGCAGCACGGTCGGCGCGATCGCCTTCCACGCGGGCGGCTGGGCCGGGACGGTCGGGGTCGGCCTGCTGGCGGTCCTGGGCGTCGTCACGATCACGGTCTTCGGGACGCGGGCGGCACGGATGCAGCGACGTCTGGCCACGGCCGCCTGAGCCCGGGGACGGGCCGTTCCCCCTGGTCGGGGCCGGTTGTCAGTGGGCGCGGATAACGTCCGCCTCCGCTGACCACCGGATTCGAGCAGGGGGATTTTCCATGGAGTTCCGCATCGACCGTACGGCGTTCGCCGAGGCCGTGGGCCGGGCGGTACGGGCGCTGCCCGCGCGGACGCCGGTGCCGGTGCTGGGCGGTCTGCTGCTGGAGGCGGACGCGGGACGGCTGGCCGTGACGGGGTTCGACTTCGAGGCGGCGGTACGGGTCGAGGCAGACGCCGAGATCGCGGTGCCCGGGCGGGTGCTCGTCCTGGGGCGGCGGCTGCTTGACGTCTGCCGGGTGCTGCCGGACGGGCCGGTGAGCTGTGCGCTGGAGGCGTCGCGGTTCGCGGTGGAGGCGGGCGGTACGCGGTTCGGGCTGTCGACGCTGCCCCTCGCCGAGTACCCGGCGCTGCCGGCGCCGCCCGCGCCGTACGGCACCGTGGACGCCGCCGCGTTCGCGACGGCCGTCGCCCAGGTCGCCGTCGCGGCCGGGCGCGACGACACGCTGCCGCTGCTGACGGGCGTCCAACTGCGCCTGGACGGCGGGGAGATGACACTGGCCGCTTCGGACCGCTACCGGTACGCCGTGCGGCGGCTTCAGTGGCAGCCGGGGGCGGCGGCCGACGGTGTGGTGGAAGCGCTGCTGCCCGCGCGACGCCTGCTGGATGTCGCACGGTCGCTGGGGCGCTGCGGGGACGTAGTGATCGGGTGGGACCCGGCCGCCGGCGGCGGGCTGATCGGCTTCGAGGGCGGGCGGACACGGACGGCGCTGCGGCTCCTGGACGGGCGGCTGCCGACGTACAAGTCACTGTTCGACATGGCGGGGGCCGCGGTCGCCGAGGTGGAGTGCGAGGGGCTCGCCGAGGCCGTGCGGCGGGTCGCGGTGGTGGCGGAGGCGAACAGTCCGGTGCGGTTGGACTTCTCGTCCGACGGGTCCGTCATGCTCCGCGCCGGCTACGGCGACGACGTGGCGGTCCAGCGGCTGCCGGCCACGCTGAGCGGCGCCGACGAGATGCCGGTGGCCTTCAACCCGGCCTATCTGCTGGACGCGCTGACGTCCTTCGAGAGCCCGCGCGTGCGGCTGGAACTGCTCGGTGCGGGGCAGCGGGCGCTGCTGCACGCGGCGCCGGGCGACGGGGCCGCCGAGGCAGCCGGGGAGATGCCCCGGGAGCCTGCCGGAGAGCACCGGCATCTGCTGATGTCGGTGAAACAGCTGGTGTGAAGCACTGCGCCTGCCTGCGCTTTTGTGCACTCGGAGGGCCGCTGTCAGTGGGCTGCGGTAGCTTCCGAAGTGCTGGACGCGATGGCGCGTGACAGAAATTCCACAGGGGTGGGTGGACGATGACGAACGGCACGGCGACACCAACAGATCTGGACACCAGGCTGGAAGCACACCGGACCGAGCTGACGGGGTACTGCTACCGGATGCTCGGCTCCTCCTTCGAGGCCGAGGACGCGGTGCAGGACACGATGGTCCGCGCCTGGCGCAGCTACGACAAGTTCGAGGGGCGCTCCAGCCTCCGCTCCTGGCTCTACCGCATCGCGACCAACGTGTGCCTGGACATGCTGACCGCGGGCAACAAGCGCGCCAGGCCCATGGACCTGACCGAGTCCACCCCGCTCGCCCAGGCGGCCCTCTCCCCCCGCCCGGACAACACCTGGCTGGAGCCCATGCCGGACGCCCGTGTGCTGCCCACGACCGACGACCCGGCGCAGGCGGCGATAGCCAAGGAGTCCGTGCGGCTCGCCTTCATGGCCGCCCTGCAGCAGCTGCCGGCCAAGCAGCGGGCCGTGCTGATCCTGCGCGAGGTGCTGGCCTGGAAGGCCAGCGAGGTCGCCGAGCTGCTGGGCACGTCCGTGGCGTCGGTCAACAGCGCCCTGCAGCGGGCCCGCGCGACCCTGGCCGAGCGGCAGGAGCCGGGCGCCGACGCGACCGTCTCCGACCCGCTGAACGAGGACCAGCAGAAGCTGCTCGACCGCTATGTGGCGGCCTTCGAGGGCTACGACATGACGGCGCTGACGGCCCTGCTGCACGAGGACGCGGTCATGACGATGCCGCCGTTCGACCTGTGGCTGACCGGCGTCGGCGACATCACCGGCTTCATGACCACCCTCGGCGCGCCCTGCGCGGGCTCCCGGCTGGTGCCCGTGCAGGTCAACGGCCTGCCGGGGTTCGCGCAGTACAAGCCCGACCCGGAGAAGGGCGGCTTCACGCCGTGGGCGGTCCAGGTGCTGGAGATCTCAGACGGCCGGATCACCGGGTTCCACTGCTTCCTCGACACCCAGCGCTGGTTCCCGCTCTTCGACCTGCCCCTCCACCTCGAAGCGGAGACCGACCAGGTCGAGCAGGGCGCGTAGGGCCGGGTCGGGGTCGCGCAGCCGTATCCGTCCCCCGGCCCGGCGGGCGGCGAGCTGGAGGCGTGCGAGCAGGTCGACGGCGGCGAGCCCCGGCGGCCCGAGGCCTCCGACATCGCACACCACGACCCGGGCACGGCTGGCGTGCAGCAGTGCCCTCACGTCGTCGCTCAGTCCGCTCACCTCGTCCCGGGCGACGGGGCCGGGGAGCACGAGCACGGGGGGTGTCATGGCGTCCACGATCGGTAGACCGGGCGGGCGGCGGTAACTCATCGCGGCTGTCCGTCCTTTCGGCGCCGTGAGGATCACATTGACCTCGGTACGGCCTTCCCCGGAGGGTTGGCTGTATGCCCCATGCATCTGCCCCTCCCACGCTGTCCGATGCCCGCGTCGCCGGTGAGGGGGCGCCGTGCAGGGGGTGCTGAGCGGTTTCGCGGTCATCGCGGTCGTCATCGGGGTCGGCTATCTGATCGGTCGCCGGGGATATCTGGGCGACGGCGGGCGCGAGGTGCTGACCAGGCTGGCCTTCCACGTGGCGTCTCCCGCCCTGCTCTTCACGACCCTCGCCCAGGCCGACCTGTCGGTGATCTTCTCCGACCGGCTGCTGGTCACGGCGATGAGCACGGCAGCGGCGGCGGGTGTCTTCGTGGCGGTGGGTGCCGCGCGCGGCTGGGGTGTGGGCCGGACGACGATCGGCGCGCTGTGCTCCAGCTACGTCAACTCGGGGAACCTCGGCATCCCGATCGCGGTGTACGTGCTGGGCGACGCGTCACTGGTCGCGCCGGTGCTGCTGTTCCAGCTGGTGGGCGTCACGCCGGTGGCGCTGACGGTCCTGGACCTGGCGAGCGGCGGGGAGAAGCGGCCCCTGTGGCAGCGCCTGCTCACGCCCCTGCGCAACCCGATAGCCCTGGGCTCCCTGGCCGGCGTGGCGACATCGGCGTCGGGCCTCACGGTGCTGGGCCCCCTGATGGATCCCCTGACCCTCATCGGCAACATGTCGGTCCCGGCGGTCCTCCTGGCCTTCGGCATCTCCCTGCGCGGCAGCACGCTCCCGCTGCGCGGTGCGGAAAGGGCCCCTGTCCTCCTCGCCGTGACCCTCAAGGCGGTCGTCCAGCCCCTGGTCGCCTGGGCCCTCGCAGCGGGCGCCTTCGGCCTCCACGGGGCCTTGCTGCTCGACGTGGTGGTGACTTCGGCGCTTCCGGCGGCGCAGAACCTGTTCACGTACGCGAGCAGTTATCGGGTGGGCGAGGTGCTGGCGAGAGAGGCGATCTTGTTGTCGACGGTGTTGGCGGTGCCGGTTCTGGTGGTGGTGGCGGCGCTTCTCGGGTGAGGCTCCTCAGCTTGCGGGGAACTCGTCCGTGTCGAGCGCGAGGTTGAACGGCTCCGGCAACACGACCTGCTCGCCGAACTTCCCTGCGCGCAGGACCCGGTAGACGTCTCCTTGCGGTTCGCCGTACAGCGTGATCGTGGGTCCGCCGGGGGCCCAGCCGTCGATGAGCAGGTAAAGCGGGACACCGGCCTGGGCGTATCCTGCGGCCTTCTTGATCCGGTCGTTGGCCGCATTGGACTGAGACGTGATCTCGACGACGAGTTCTGCCGCAGCCGCTGGAACGAAGTTCCCGCCCCCGTCACGCAGAACCTGCCTGGGGACAACTGCGAGATCAGGAACGTAGAGCCCCCCACGAGACGGGACCGCCGTACCCAGTGTCTGGTAGATGCCCCAGTGCCTGGGGATGACCTCGTACAGCGCCCGGTGAACCAGGTCGGCGATGTCGTTGTGGGCATTGGACGGCGGTGGCGCCACGGTGACGATCCTCTCGATGATCTCCACCTTGCAGCCCTCGGGCGCGTCCGTCTCCTGCCAGATTCGGACGAGGTCGTCCCACTCGTGGCCGCTGGCCGTCGAGTGGTCGACGGTGAGTGCGCTCATGGCGGTTCTCCAATCGGTGCGTCACCGATCCCAGCATGCCGAACGGGACCGGTGGCGGTCCACCGATCCCGTTCACCCGAAAGGGAAACCGCCTGGTCAGGCGATACGTTCCAGCACCACCGGCGACGCCGTGAAGGCCGTCCCCGGCGCGGCGATGTCGTACGAGCCCGCCACCGCCTCCAGCGCGTACGCGAACCGCTCCGGCGTGTCCGTGTGCAGAGTCAGCAGGGGCTGGCCCTCGCTCACCGTGTCGCCCGGCTTCGCGTGCATCTCCACGCCCGCGCCCGCCTGGACCGGGTCCTCCTTGCGCGCGCGGCCCGCGCCCAGGCGCCAGGCGGCGACGCCGATGCCGTAGGCGTCGAGGCGGGTCAGGACGCCCGAGGCCGGGGCCTTGATCACGTGCTGTTCGCGGGCCACCGGAAGCGCCGCGTCCGGGTCACCGCCCTGGGCCGTGATCATGCGGCGCCAGACGTCCATCGCCGAGCCGTCGGCCAGGGCCTTCGCCGGGTCGGCGTCCTTCACGCCGGCGGCGTCCAGCATCTCGCGGGCCAGGGCGATCGTCAGCTCGACGACGTCCGCCGGGCCGCCGCCCGCCAGGACCTCCACCGACTCGCGGACCTCCAGGGCGTTGCCGGCCGTCAGGCCGAGCGGGGTCGACATGTCCGTGAGGAGCGCGACCGTCCTCACGCCGTGGTCGGTGCCCAGGCCCACCATCGTGGAGGCCAGTTCGCGAGCGTCCTCCAGGGTTTTCATGAAGGCGCCGGTGCCGACCTTCACGTCCAGGACCAGGGAGCCCGTGCCCTCCGCGATCTTCTTCGACATGATCGAGGAGGCGATCAGCGGGATCGCCTCGACCGTGCCCGTGACGTCGCGCAGGGCGTACAGCTTCTTGTCGGCCGGGGCCAGGCCGTCGCCCGCCGCGCAGATCACCGCGCCGGTGGTGTCCAGGACGGACAGCATCTCCTCGTTCGAGAGCAGGGCACGCCAGCCGGGGATGGACTCCAGCTTGTCCAGCGTGCCGCCCGTGTGGCCGAGGCCGCGGCCCGACAGCTGCGGGACCGCCGCGCCGCAGGCGGCCACCAGAGGGGCCAGCGGGAGCGTGATCTTGTCGCCGACGCCGCCCGTGGAGTGCTTGTCGGCGGTCGGGCGGGACAGGGACGAGAAGTCCATGCGCTCGCCGGAGGCGATCATCGCGGCCGTCCAGCGGGCGATCTCGCGGCGGTTCATGCCGTTGAGCAGGATCGCCATGGCGAGCGCGGACATCTGCTCGTCGGCGACCTCCCCGCGGGTGTACGCGTCGATGACCCAGTCGATCTGCGCGTCGCTGAGTTCGCCGCGGTCCCGCTTGGTGCGGATGACGGAGATGGCGTCCATGGCCATGGCTTGGCTTCCTTCCGAGGGTTCCAGAAGCCGTACGGCCCCCCTGAGCCGGTCGCGTGAGCAACTCAGGAGGGCCGCACGGGAGTTACTTGCTGAGGTGGCCCGGGCCGAATGCCTGGGGCAGCATCTGCGACAGCGGCATGATCCCCGCCGGGGTCTCCAGCAGCAGGTCCGGGCCGCCGAACTCGTACAGCAGCTGGCGGCAGCGGCCGCACGGGACGAGCGACTCGCCGTTCCGGTCGACGCACGTGAAGTGCGTCAGCCGGCCGCCGCCGGTGTTGTGCAGCTCGGAGACCAGGCCGCATTCGGCGCACAGGGCGAGCCCGTACGAGGCGTTCTCGACATTGCAGCCGGAGATGATCCGGCCGTCGTCGACCAGGGCCGCCACGCCGACCGGGTAGCCGGAGTAGGGGGCGTACGCCCGGGACATGGCGTCCCGGGCCACCGCGCGCAGCTTCTCCCAGTCGACGTCCGGGCCGGCGTCGGTCACTTGCCCTGCCCCTTCCGGTACGGCATGCCGTTCGCCCTGGGCATCCGCAGGCGCTGGGCGGACAGGGCGAGGACCACCAGGGTGATGACGTACGGCGTGGCGGAGACGACCTGGTTGGGGACCTCGTCGGTGGTCGCGTACCAGGTGAACACCAGGGCGCCGGCGATCAGGGTGGCCACGGCCGGGACGTACTTCTTGCGGACGACCAGCCAGATCGCGCCGATGACCAGCAGCAGCGCGCCGAGCAGCAGCAGGGCGTGGACGTTGGCGGAGCCGCCGCGCAGGTTGAGACTGTCGGTGTAGCCGAACAGGCCCGCGCCGAGGGCGAGGCCGCCCGGCATCCAGTTGCCGAAGATCATCGCCGCGAGGCCGATGAAGCCGCGGCCGCTGACCTGGCCCTCCAGATAGAAGGGGTTGGCGACGATCGACAGGAAGACACCGCCGAGGCCGGCCAGGCCGCCGGAGATGATCACGGCGATGTACTTGTACTTGTAGACGTTGACGCCGAGGGACTCTGCGGCGACCGGGTTCTCGCCGCAGGAGCGCAGCCGCAGGCCGAACGCGGTGCGCCACAGCACCCACCAGGTGCCGGGGATCAGCGCGACGGCGATCAGGGTCAGCCAGGAGACGTTGGTGACCAGGCCGCCGAGCAGGCCGGCGATGTCGGAGATGAAGAACCAGCCCTGGTTGTTGAGGTCCCTGAGCGCGTCGGACAGGCCCGGCACCGTGAAGCTGCCGAGGGAGTCGACCGCCGGGGACTGCTTGGCGGAGCCGCCCGTGTGGCCCTCGAAGGCGAGGGGCGCGAGGTAGCGGGTGGCGCCGAGGGCGAGGATGTTGATGGCCACACCCGAGACGATGTGGTTGACGTTGAAGGTGACGGTCACGAAGGCGTGCAGCAGGCCGCCGATCGCGCCGCCGGCGATGCCGACCAGGACACCGGTCCACGGGCCCCACTGGAAGCCGGCCCAGGCGCCGAACCAGGTGCCGAGGATCATCATGCCCTCGAGGCCGATGTTGACCACGCCCGCGCGCTCGGCCCACAGGCCGCCGAGACCGGCGAGGCCGATCGGCACGGCGAGCTGGAGCGCGGTGGACATCTGGCTGACGTTGGTGATGCCGTCGGCGCCGGTGATGAGGCGGACGGTCGAGGTGAGCGCCAGGCCGCCGGCGATGATCAGCAGCAGGACGGGCAGCGACAGGCGGCGGCCGGTCGGCGCCGCGGGCTGCAGCGTGGGCTGGTTGAGGTCGGTCACGGTGGTCATCGGCCAGCCACCTCCTTCGTGGTGTTGTTGTTGCCGAGGACGTGACCGGCGGCCAGTTCGGCGCCGACCCGGCGCTGCTGGCGGCGCAGGCCCCACTCGCGGACGGCCTCGTAGGAGACGACGACCGAGAGCACGATCAGGCCCTGCATGATGACCGCGATCTCCTTGTCGTAGCCGTGGAAGTCGAGCTCGGGCGAGGCCTTGTCGAGCCAGGCCCACAGCAGGGCGGCGAAGGCGATGCCCACGGGGCTGTTGCGGCCGAGCAGGGCGATGCCGATGCCGAGGAAGCCGATGCCCGTGGGGAAGTTCAGGCTGTAGGTGTGGGTGTCGCCGAGCAGGATCGGCAGGCCGGCGAGGCCCGCGATGCCGCCGGAGATCAGCATGGCGCTGAGCACCATGCGCCCCGGGTCCACGCCGCTGGCCGCGGCGGCGGTCTGCGAGGCGCCGGAGGCGCGCAGGTCGAAGCCGAAGCGGGTGCGGTTGAGGACGACCCAGTAGCCGATGCCGAGCAGGACGGCGAGCAGCACCAGGCCGTAGATCTCGCCGGCCGCGCCCATGCCGATGCCGGGGATCCAGCCGGACTCGTGCATCTCGCCGGTGGTGTTGTTGTTGCCGACCTTCACACCGAAGACGCTCGGCAGCCACAGGTAGGCGATCACGGAGGTGGCGATCGCGTTGAGCATGATCGTGGCGACGACCTCGCTGACGCCCCGGGTGACCTTGAGGACACCGGCGATGCCGGCCCAGAAGGCGCCGGTGAGGACGGCGGTCAGGAGCAGCAGCGGGACCTGGAGGGCGGCCGGCAGGGCGACGTGGGCGCCGACGATCGCGGCCAGCATCGCGCCGAGCTGGTACTGGCCGTCGACGCCGATGTTGAACAGGTTCATCCGGAAACCGATGGCCACCGCGAGCGCCGCGATGTAGTACATCGACGCCTGATTGATGACCAGCACCTGGATGTCCGAGAAGCCGATCTGCTCGAACATCAGGGCGAACGGCTCGACGGGGCTCTTGCCCGACGCGACCAGCACGATCGCGCTCAGGACGAAGGCCACGGCGAGCGCGATGACCGGTCCGGCCACCGCGAGGAGCACGCGCTCCCTGTCGAACTTCTTCATCAGCGGGCCTCGTCTTCCGGAGACTCGGGGGCGTCGGCCTTCGAGATCTCGGGGGTCTCTTCGTGCTCGAGGTGCCCGGTGGCGGCACCGGTCATGGCCGAGCCGAGCTCCTCGGGGGTGATGGTGGCCGGGTCGGCGTCCGCGACCAGCTTGCCGTTGTAGATCACGCGCAGCGTGTCGGACAGGCCGATGAGCTCGTCCAGGTCGGCGGAGATCAGCAGCACGGCCAGGCCCTCGCGGCGGGCCTCGCGGATGTGGTCCCAGATGGCGGCCTGGGCGCCGACGTCCACGCCCCGGGTGGGGTGGGCGGCGATCAGGAAGCGCGGCTTGTGGCTCATCTCGCGGCCGACGATCAGCTTCTGCTGGTTGCCGCCGGACAGGGAGGCGGCGGTGACGTCGATGCCGGGGGTGCGGACGTCGTACTCCGTGACGATCCGGCGGGTGTCCTCCTGGGCCGCCTTCGGGTCCAGCCAGACGCCCTTGGCCAGGGGCTTCTCGGTGACGTGGCCGAGGATGCGGTTCTCCCAGAGGGGGGCCTCCAGGAGCAGACCGTGACGGTGGCGGTCCTCGGGGATGTAGCCGATGCCCTGCTCGCGGCGCCTGCGGGTGGGCCAGGCGGTGATCTCCTCGTCGGCGAGCCGGATGGTGCCGGAGTCGGCGTGCCTGAGGCCGATGAGCGCGTCGACCAGCTCGGTCTGGCCGTTGCCCTCGACGCCCGCGATGCCGAGGACCTCGCCCGCGTGGATGGTGAAGCTGATGTCGTCGAGGAGGGCCTTGCCGCCGGGGGCCGCCAGGCGCAGCTTGTCGACGCTGATGACCGGGCGGTCGGTGACCGTGGACTCGGCCGTCTCGGGCGTGGGCAGTTCGCTGCCGACCATCATCTCCGCGAGCTGGCGCGAGGTGGTCTCGGCGGGGACGGCCGTGCCGACGGTGGTGCCGCGGCGGATGACGGTGATCTCGTCGGCGACGGAGAGCACCTCGCCGAGCTTGTGCGAGATGAAGATGACCGACAGGCCCTCGGAGCGCAGTTCGCGCAGGTTGACGAAGAGGGCGTCGACCTCCTGCGGCACGAGCACGGCGGTCGGCTCGTCCAGGATGAGGATGCGGGCGCCGCGGTAGAGGACCTTGAGGATCTCCACGCGCTGGCGGGCGGCGACGCCGAGCTCCTCGACCAGGAGGTCGGGCTCGACACCGAGGCCGTAGCGCTCGGAGAGCTCCTTGATCTTGCGGCGGGCCTTGGCGCCGATGCCGTACAGCTTCTCGCTGCCGAGCACGACGTTCTCCAGGACCGTGAGGTTGTCGGCGAGCATGAAGTGCTGGTGGACCATGCCGATGCCGCGGGCGATGGCGTCGGCCGGCGAGGAGAAGCCGACCTGCTCGCCGTCGACGGCGATGGTGCCCTCGTCCGGCTTCTGCATGCCGTAGAGGATCTTCATCAGTGTCGACTTGCCGGCGCCGTTCTCGCCGACGAGGGCGTGCACGGTGCCCTTGCGGACGCTGAGGTGGATGTCGTGGTTGGCCACGACGCCCGGGAAACGCTTCGTGATCCCGGCGAGCTCGACGGCGGTCACCGATTCCTGGACCGCCGCTCCGGCCGGAGGGCTGCTGGACGCGTTGATGGCGCACTCTCCTGGGGACGGGGGTCGTCTACGCGCGTAGCGCCCCTACGGCATACAAAGGGGCCGACGCACCGCGACAACGGGGTACGAGGAGCAGCCTCCCCGTACCCCGTTGAGCGGACGTAACCCCGGGGTTACTGCCTGCTCAGCAGTCGGTCGTCAGCTGCTCTTGACCTTGATCTCGCCGCTGATGATCTTCTCCTTGGCCGTCTTGATGGCTTCCTGGAGCTCGGCGTCGTCCGCGAACTTCGGGTTGGAGTCCGACAGGCTCACCTCGCCGGTCTTCAGATCGCCACGAACGATACCGGTCTCGGGCTTGCCGTCCTCGACCGACTTCGCCAGGTTGTACACCGCCTTGGCGACGTCCTTCATCGCCGAGGTGAGGATGAAGTCCTTGTACTTGGCAAGGGCGGCCTGCTTGTACTGGTCGGAGTCCACACCGATGGCCCACACCTTCTTGGCGGCGGCGGCCTCGATCACTCCCTGGCCGGACAGACCGGCGGCCGCGTAGACCACGTCGGCCTTCTTCTCGATCTGGCCCTCGGCGGCCGTCTTGCCCTTGTCGGGGCTGGAGAAACCGCCCTCCTCGGCCGTCTGGGTCAGGTACTGGGAGAGGACCTTGACCTTCGGGTTCGTGTCCTTGACGCCCTGCTCGAAGCCCGCCTGGAACTTGTGGATCAGCGGGATGTCCACGCCGCCGACGAAGCCGACGATGTTCGACTTGGTGCTCTTGGCGGCGGCGACACCGGCCAGGTACGAGGCCTGCTCCTCGCTGAAGACGAGGTCGGCGACGTTCTTGGTGTTGATCGTGGCGTCGTCGACGATGCCGAAGGTGGTCTTCGGGAACTTCTCCGCGGCGCCCTTGACGGCCGAGGCGTACGCGTAGCCGACGCCGATGACCGGGTTGTAACCCTGCTTGGCCAGCGAGGCCAGGCGCTGCTCCTTGTCGGCGTCCGTCTCGCCCTCGGTGGGCTCCACGTCGGCCGTCTCGTAGCCGAACTCCTTCTGCGCCTGCTCCAGACCCGCGTACGCGGCGTCGTTGAAGGACTGGTCGCCCTTGCCGCCGACGTCGTACGCGATGGCGAGACCCTTGTTCCCCTTCGAGTCCGACGACCCGGAGGTCGAGGTGCTGCCGCAGGCGGCGAGGGCGAGGGCCAGGGAGGCGGTCGCTGCGCCTGCGACCGCGATCCGGGAAATCCGGCGCATGTGTGGGTGCTCCTGTCGTACAAGCTTGCACAAGCGCCGGACGGTTCGGCTGCGGCGCTGGTTTCGCCGCAGATTAACGCGCGTAGACCTGCCTGAAAACCCCTTCTGTCCACCTTGTTATGCGCCCGTGCCCAAGCCATCACCGGGTCTTGGCCCGGGGGTTGCCGACCGCAAACGGGAGGTGGCGCTGGGTGATCCGGGCGGCCGGGGCCCGGGAACGGCGGAGCGGGCGGGCACTGTGGGTGCCCGCCCGCTCCGGCTGTCGTCCTGACGGTGCGTCTACTCGGTCTTGACCTTGATGGAGCCGTCGATGATGCCTTCCTTGGCCTTGTCCACGGCGTCCTTGAGCCCTGCGATCTTGCCGTACTCCGGGTTCGCCTCGGAGAGCCCGACGCCGTTGACCTTCAGGTCGAAGGTCTGGGTGCCGGTCAGCGGCTTGTCGTCGTGCACGGACTTGGCCAGCGCGTAGACCGCGCCGCCGACGTCCTTGAGGGCGGAGGTGAGGATGTACTGCTTGTACGAAGCGAGGGCGGCCTGCTTGTACTGGTCGGAGTCGACGCCGATCGCCCAGACCTTCGCCTTGGCGGCGGCCTCGATGACACCCTGGCCGGAGAGGCCGGCCGCCTGGTAGACGACGTCGGCCTTCTTCTCGATCTGGCCCTCGGCGGCGGCCTTGCCCTTGTCGGGGCTGGAGAAGCCGCCCTCCTCGGCGGTCTGGGTCAGGTACTGGGAGATGACCTTGACCTTGCCGCCGCTGGTGTCCTCGACGCCCTGCTTGTAGCCGGCCTCGAACTTGTGGATCAGCGGGATGTCGACACCGCCCACGAAGCCGACCGTGTTCGACTTGGTGGCCTTGGCGGCGGCGACGCCGGCGAGGTACGAGGCCTGCTCCTCGGCGAAGACGAGGGAGGCGACGTTCTTGGCCTCGACGACGGAGTCGACGATGCCGAAGGTGGTGTCCGGATACTTGGAGGCCACGGCCTTCATCGCCGGGCCGTAGACGAAGCCGACGCCGATGATCGGGTTGTAGCCCTGCTTCGCGAGCGAGGCCAGGCGCTGTTCCTTGTCGGCGTCGGTCTCGCCCTCGGTGGGCTCGATGTCGGCGGTCTTGTAGCCGAACTCGTCCTTGGCCTTGGTCAGGCCGGCATAGGCGGCGTCGTTGAAGGACTGGTCACCCTTGCCGCCGATGTCGTAGGCGATGGCGAGACCGCGGTCGTTGCCGTCGCCGCCACCGCTCTCACCGCTGGTGCCGCCACAGGCCGTGGCGACGAGGCCCAACGACGCGACCCCCACCGCGACGCGGGTCAGTTTGGAAATCCGACGCATCTTGAAGTTCCCCATTCTCCAAAGCCCCGCAGCGGGTGCTCGGTTCGGCGCACATTAACGCGCGTAGACACTCCTGGGAACGGGTCGCTGCGGGGCCGTTATCCATTCGTGCCGATGGCCGGTTACGCCCTTGTGAACCACGGGGTCGAACAGGGTCGAAAGGTGCACTCGGGGACACGGCGCGTGCCTGCTCGTCACGCGCACCAGGCTGCCCCGGGGCTGCCCGGGGCGCAACCGGAGGCTCTGGGAGGCTCCGCGGGGCGGGGGTGGTCGTGGGGCGGGCGCTCTGCCGGGCGGGGCGGGCGTGGGGCCAGGGGCTCCGCCGGGCGGGGTCGGGCGACGGGCGGGGGGGTTCCGCGGGGCGGGGGCGACATAGGGCGAAGACTCCGCGGGGCGGGGCGGGGTCGGGCGACGGGTGGAGGCTCCGCCGGGCAGGCGGCGGGCGGGCGATGACTCCGCGGGGCGGGCGGGGGCCAGGGGCTCCGCCGGGCGGGGCGGGCGTCGAGCGGAGGCTCCTCCAGTCGGGCGGCGGGCGAAGGCTCCGCCCGGCTGGGGAGCGAGCATCGGGCGAAGACTCCGCCGGGCGGGCGGAACCAGGCGTCAGCCGGGCGGGGGCCAGGGTGTTCTCCGGGCCAGCCCCAGGGGTGCACCACCACCGGACGACACGCCGGGCGGCCTGAGGGGAAACCGCCGGACGGCCGGGGCCGGGGCCCCGGCGGGCGTCAGCCGGGCGGGCGGAACCAGGCGTCAGCCGGGCGGGGGCCAGGGTGTTCTCCAGGCCAGCCCCAGGGGTGCACCACCACCGGGCGACACGCCGGGCGGCTGAGCGGGAACTGCCGGACGGGCCCGGGGGCATGAGTCCGACGGCCTGCCGGCGGGTGTCGGGCTCGGATGAGCCAGGGGCCATGCGGCCGAGAGACCGGAGGGGGAGGCCGGAGGAGTCCGGAGTCGTGCGCCCTACCGCCGTGCGGTCACGCCACCCGGCAGGCCGGCTTCCTGCCCGTCGGACGTGAAGCCGCGCGCCGGACCGCCCAGCCGCCACGGCCAGCAGACCAGCCCGGAGCGGTCCGCGCCGACACGCCCTCACCCACTCGATACGCGCAGAGCCCACCCGCAGTCGACAGACCGCAGGCACCCACCCGGCAAGCCCAGGGCCACCCGCACCCGCAGACCACGCAGGTCGCCCGAGACCCCTCAGCACCCCGGTGGCCAGCCCTTAGCGCAGGCCGTCGACCAGGGCCGCGGCCGTGAAGAGTTCCACGCCGACCGTGATGGCCGACTCGTCCACGTCGAAGTCGCCCTGGTGGAGGTCGCGTACCTGGCGTTCGCCGGGAGTGCGTACACCGAGGCGGGCCATGGCGCCGGGGACGCGCTCCAGGTACCAGGAGAAGTCCTCGCCGCCGAGGCTCTGCTCCGTGCCGACGACCGACTCGACGCCGCGTCGGGCGATCATGGCGTCGCGCAGCAGCTCGGTCACGCCGGGCTCGTTGACGACGGGCGGGACGCCGCGGACGTAGTTGATCTCCGACTTGGCGCGGTACAGGTTGGCGACCTCGTCGATCGCCGCGACCACGACGTCGGGCGCCTGCCGCCACGCCTCGATGTCGAGGCACCGCACGGTGCCGGAGAGCTCGGCGTGCTGCGGGATGACGTTGGGCGCGTGCCCGGACTCGACGCGGCCCCAGGTGATGGCGAGCCCGCTCCGGCTGTCGAAGCGCCGGCCGACCAGGGCGGGTACGTCCGTGACGACGCGGGCGGCCGCCGTGACCAGGTCGGTCGTGAGGTGGGGGCGTGCGGTGTGCCCGCCCGGGCCGTCCAGGGCGATCTCCAGCCGGTCGCAGGCGGAGGTGATGGGACCCTCCCGGAGTCCGACCTGCCCCGCGTCCACGCGTGGGTCGCAGTGCACGGCGACGATCGCGCCGACCCCTTCCAGCGCCCCGCACTTGATGACGTCGGCGGCACCGCCGGGCAGTACCTCCTCGGCGGGCTGGAAGATCAGCCGGACGGGGCGGGGCAGCAGGCCCTGCTTGTGCAGTTCGGCGAGGACGAGACCGGCGCCGAGGACGACGGTGGTGTGCACGTCGTGGCCGCAGGCGTGGGCGCGGTCGGGCACGGTCGAGCGGTACGGGCAGTCGCTCTTCATGTCGGGGATGGGCAGGCCGTCGATGTCGGCCCGCATGGCGAGCATGCTGGGGCCCCCGGCCCACTGTTCGCCCTCTACGCCGATGTCACAGACGAGTCCTGTCCCGACGGCGAGTACGCGCGGCTTGAGGCCGGCCTGCTCGAGCCGCTCCTTGATCGCGGCTGTCGTGCGGAACTCCTGGTTGCCCAGCTCCGGGTGCATGTGCAGGTCGCGTCGGAACGCGATGAGCTCGGCGCGCAGAGCGTCGGGCAGCGCGCCGGGAAGCACGGCTCCCCCGGGAAGGTCGACCTCGGACTCCAGTGACATCAATTGCTTCACCCTCTGAAGGGTAGGGCGCCAGGGCGGTCGTCCGACCCTCGATCAACAAAACTTCAACCCGTTCGGGGAAGAAAATATGACCGCCGAACGCATAGCTATCAACTGAGATGGGTAAGCTCGCCCGCCTTTAGGGCCGAGCCGGTCACCACGACCCACAGAGTGTGACATCGGCCACACATGACTCACGGCGCCGGTATCCATCCATCCTCCTCCACGGATACCACGCCCTGCGCGGGGAACACGGCCTTGTTCGTCTGGCGGACGCACGGCCCCGATAGTGTGCGCCCCGTGCGCGCCGACAGCCCCGAGTTCGTCCAGTCCACCCAGGCCTCGTACGACGCCATCGCCGAGGACTATGCCGCCGGGTTCCCGGACAGTCTCGCCGGTAGACCGCTGGAGCGGGCCCTCCTCACGGCCTTCGTCGACCTGGTGCGGGCCCCCGGGGCGCCGGTGCAGCCGCCGGTCGCCGACATCGGCAGCGGGCCCGGACACGTGGCGGCCCGGCTGCACGACCTGGGGCTGCCGGTGTTCGGGGTGGACGTCTCACCCCGCATGGTGGCCCTGGCCCGCCGGGCGCACCCTCGGCTGCGGTTCCACGTCGGTTCGATGACGGCCCTGGACCTGCCGGACGAGACGCTCGGCGGCATCGTCGCGCTGTACTCGATCATCCATGTGCCGGACGACCATCTGCCCTCGGTCTTCGCCGGGTTCCACCGCGTCCTGGTGCCGGGCGCGCCCGTGCTGCTCGGGTTCCAGTCCGGTGCCGAGGACGGCCGGGCGCACCTCACCGAGCGCTTCGGGCAGAAGATCTCGCTCGACTACTACTGGCGCACCCCGGAGACCGTCGCGGCGCACCTCACGAAGGCGGGCCTGGAACTCCACGCCCGTGTGCTGCGGGAGCCCGAGGGCGAGGAGCAGCATCCTCGGGCGTTCCTGCTGGCACGCAAGCCGGCGTCCGCCGACGCGTGAGCCTCACGGGGTGGTGGTGCCAGCCTGCCGTGCGCGAGCCCGGCCCCCGACCTGTTCGTGAGCCCGCCGCGGTCTGGGCCTGAGTCCGCTCTGGTGGGCTGAGTGGGCCCGACCCGAGCTGTGCGTGAACCGCCGCGGTCTGGGCGTGGGCCGCTTCTGCCGACGCGTGAGTCCGCCGCGAGTCGTGGGTCCGTCGCCACCTGGCCTGCCTGAAACGCCAGGTCCACGAGGTCCGCCTGAGCGGCCGGCGCCGCCTGAGCCGGCCGACCCCGCCGTTTCCCGAGGCGCCCGCGGCACGTCAGCCGACGGCCACCCCGCCCTCAGCGGCTACCGCCCCGGCCGGCTCGCCGGGCTCGCCGCACTCGCCGAGCCCGCCATCCCGCCCGAACCCGCCGCGCCCGTGATACTCCCCGGACCCACCGGGCCCGGCCGGACCCGCCGGTCCCCAGGGCATCTCCCGCACGTCAGCCGACAGCAACTGCGCCCGCAGCACCCGCTGCCACAGCCGGGCCCGCCGCGCTCGCCGAGCCCACCGTGCCCGTGCCACTCCCCGGACCGCCGGACCCCGCCGGTTCCAAGGCGCCTCCGACCCGTCAGCCCGCTGCCACCGCGCCCGCCGCCCCAGCCGAGCCGACCACACCTGCCGAACCCGCCGCCCCAGCCGAGCCGGCCATGCTCGCCGAGCCCGCTGTCCCGGCCGAGCCCGTCGTGCCCGTCGTCGTGCCCGTGATGCGCCCCGGGTCGGCCGTACCCGTCGGGCCAGTCGGGCCCCCGGCGGCCGCCGAGCCCCTCGGTCCCCCAGGGGCTGCCGTACCGGTCGGACCCGCCGTACTCTCCGGGCCCTCCTGGCCCTCCTGGCCCGCCGCCCCCGCCGTGGACAACCGATGCACATCCCGCGCCGCCCCCGTCACCCCCGACAGGAAGCCCTGGGCGCGAGGGGAGGCGTGGTCGGTCAGCCACGTCGGGTCGATGTCGCAGACCGCGACGCGGACCTCGGTGCCGGAGAGGGCGAGCGGGAGGGTGTGGACGACCGTGGAGGGGAAGCTGAGGATCGTCCGGCCGATGGGGCCGCGGCGGGCGATCAGTTCGAGGGGGAGTTCGGGGCGGACGATCTCCAGGCCGGTCTCGACCGCGAGCCGGTGGAGCTTGTCCGTGCTCTCGCGGCGGTGGGCGAAGTAGCGGGTGGCGCCGTGGGCCCTGGCCAGGGCGCGGACGGCCTCCAGGTAGCGGTCGTCGTCGACCACGCCCGTCTCCACCAGGGACGTGCCGACCATGTCGGCGCCCTTGGTGATGCGGGGCGGGCCGAAGCGGGCCCGGGTCCAGGCGAAGTCGTTGGCGCTCACGGTGACGCCCGCCGGGGTCTCCTCCATCGGCATGGAGGAGAAGATCTCGACGCGGCGGTCGCCGCCGGGGGTCAGGCGGCGGCGGGCCGAGGCCGACACCGGCGCGAAGATCAGGTCCCGCGGACCGGGACGGCCGCCCTTGCGGTGCCAGCGCACCAGCCGTTCCCCCCGGGCCAGCTGGCCGACGAACTCCATCGTCGCCGTGCCGTCGTCGACGACGACCAGGTCACGGGCCCGGGTGATCGTCAGCAGCAGCTGGACGTAGCGGGAGAAGGGGTCCCCCAGCACGATCCGGCGCGCCCTGCGGAGCAGGCGCGCCAGGCCGCCGATGGTCTGGAAGGGCGCCATGGGGCCGCCGCGCGCCTCCTCCCAGCGGACCTCGTGCCCCTCGTCGCGGGCCAGGTCGGACATCCGCCGCAGCTGGCCGCGCGTCATCGGGTCGACGGGCGACAGCACCACGAGGGTGAGCCCCACGCCGGGCGCATGCGCGTGCGCCCACTCCAGCACGTTCAGCAGCTGTACCGGACTCTCGACGAACGCGAGAGTGTGGGGGCCGGCATTCCCGGCGCGGGGGCTCATCGACGTACGACCGTCCCGTCGTAAGGGGGGTTGTGGGGGTTGAGGGCTCAGACGCCTACCGGCTCACCCGCCGCGTCGGCGATCTCCGCCTCGGCGACCACACCGGCCACGCGGCGCAGCTTCTTCATCGGGGCCAGCTCGGACTCGTAGACCTTCTTCACGCCGTCGCCGAGGGAGGCCTCGATGGTGCGGATGTCGCGGACGAGGCGGGTGAGGCCCTGCGGCTCCACGGAGGCGGCCTGGTCCGAGCCCCACATGGCGCGGTCGAGGGTGATGTGACGCTCGACGAACACCGCGCCCAGCGCGACCGCGGCCAGCGTGGTCTGCAGGCCCGTCTCGTGACCGGAGTAGCCGATCGGGACGTTCGGGTACTCCTGCTGGAGCGTGTTGATGACGCGGAGGTTGAGCTCCTCGGCCTTGGCCGGGTAGGTCGACGTGGCGTGGCACATCAGGATGTTGTCGGAGCCGAGGACCTCGACCGCGTGGCGGATCTGCTTCGGGGTCGACATGCCGGTGGAGAGGATCACCGCGCGGCCGGTGGCGCGCAGGGCGCGCAGCAGCTCGTCGTCGGTGAGGGAGGCGGACGCCACCTTGTGGGCGGGGACGTCGAACTTCTCCAGGAAGGCGACGGCCTCGGTGTCCCACGGGGAGGCGAACCAGTCGATGTTCTTCGACTTGCAGTACTCGTCGATCTGGCGGTACTCGTCCTCACCGAACTCCACGCGGTGGCGGTAGTCGATGTACGTCATCCGGCCCCAGGGCGTGTCGCGCTCGATGTCCCACTGGTCGCGCGGGGTGCAGATCTCCGGGGTGCGCTTCTGGAACTTGACCGCGTCACAGCCGGCCTCGGCGGCCGCGTCGATCAGCTTGAAGGCGTTCTCGAGCTCGCCGTTGTGGTTGATGCCGATCTCGCCGCAGACGTAGACGGGCTTGCCCGGGCCGACCTCACGCGAACCGAACTGACGGATACGGGAGTTGGTGCTCATGGCAGGAGATGTCCTTACTTGGTGAGGGAATCGAGAGAGGGGCCGAGGATCCAGCTGGCGATCTCTCGGATCGCGCCGTCGCCACCGGGGACGGTGGTGACCGCGCGTGCGGCGCCGCGCACGACGTCGTGGGCGCTCGCGACCGCCACGGGCCAGCCCACGAGGGCGAAGCACGGGAGGTCATTGACGTCGTTGCCGACGTAGAGCACGCGCTCCGGCGCGATGCCCTGCTCCTCGCACCACTGCTTCAGCGCGAGGTCCTTGCGGTCGATGCCGTGCAGCACCGGGAGCTTGAGCTTCCGGGCCCGGGCGGCGACCACAGGGTTCTGTTCCGTGGACAGGATCAGCATCTTCAGGCCGCTCCTGCGGAGGGCCGCGATGCCGAGTCCGTCCCCGCGGTGCACGGAGACGAACTCCCGTCCGTCGGAGTCGACCAGCACCCGGTCGTCGGTCTGGGTGCCGTCGAAGTCGAGTACGACCGCGTCGATGTCGGCGGCGGTCGGGAGCGCGCCGGGCCGGTCCGCGTCGAAGAGCGGCGCGAGGGCCCGGGCGCGGGCGAGGTCGTGCGGGTCGTCGACCTCCAGCACGCGCGCGGCGTCGGTGCGGACCAGTTCGGTCCGGCCGAAGAAGCGGTGCTGGTGCTTGCGGAAGCCGACCGCCTCCATGGCGTAGGCGGCTCCGGTCTCCAGCAGGTCCTGGGGGCGGTCCTGGCGGCGGGGGCGGAAGGACTTGTCGTGGTTGACGCCGTAGCCGCCGCCGACGGCCGCGTCGGCCTCCGCGACCGTGCCGGCCGCGACCTCGTCCTCGGCGTCGCGCCAGACGAAGCCGTGGAACGGGGCCACGGTGAGGGCCGTGTCGGCACCGTTCTCGACGATGGCCGCGGCGACGCCGTCCACGTCCTCGCGGGCGATGAACGGGCTGGTGCACTGCACCAGCAGCACGACGTCCACGACGGCGCCGTGCAGGGCCTCGTGCGCGTCCATGGCGTGCAGGACGGCGGCCTCGGAGGTGGCCGTGTCGCCGGCGATGGCGGCGGGCCGCAGCACGACCTCGGCGCCGGCCTCACGGGCGGCGGCCGCGATGGCCTGGTCGTCGGTGGAGACCACGACGTCCGTCACGAGCCGGGCGGCGCGGCACTCGCGCACCGCCCTCGCCACCAGCGGGACGCCGCCGACGGGGAGGAGGTTCTTCGCGGGCACGCCCTTGGAGCCGCCGCGCGCGGGGATCACCGCGAGCACGCGGCGCACCGAAGCGCCTTTGCCCGCTTCCGGGTGGGACATGGGGTCTACTCCTTGGGCTCCTTGGGCGGAGGGCTCGGGGCGGCTCACAGCTCCCCCATCCGCCGGATGACGGGCGCCACGCGCTGCACGCCGTGCCGGTAGGCGCCGCGCGCCGCCCGGCGCACGACCTGCCGGACCGGGCCGGGCTCCTTGTCGGCGGCCGGCGCGCCGGGCAGCGGGGTGCCGTCCGGGCCGAGGTGGTGGCGGGCGAGGATCCCGGGCAGATAGCCGGGCGCGGTGGCGGGTGTGTAGTACGGGGCCAGCGGCGGCAGGCCGCCCGGCCGGTCGAGCAGCTTGTCGATGCGTTCGCGCGCCGCGTCGAAGGCGGATTCGTAGGAACCGTCCGCCACCACACCCTGCCGGGCCACCCACTCCTCGTCGGGCGCCGGCCGGTGCCCGGCGTCGAGCTGGTCCCAGGAGGCGAGGCAGCCGGAGCCCACGAAGTGGTGGTTGCCGAGCGACTCGCGGATGCCGAGGTCGGTCAGCACGACGGTCGGGATACGGCGGTGCAGCGACTCCAGGGCGGCGGTGGAGCTGACCGTCACGAGCAGGTCGGTGCGGTCGAGGACCTCGCCCATGTTGCCGTACACCAGGCGGAAGTTGGCGGGCGGATCGAGGCGCTGCACCAGCTTCTGGTACGGCAACTCCTCGATGTGGGTGGTGTGTTCGCCGGGCTTGGACCGCAGCTTCAGCAGCACCTCACGCTCGGGGTGCTTGCGGGCGTGCTGGACCAGCCGGTTCAGCAGGTACGTACGGTCCTTGCGGCTCTCGGGGACCGAGGGCTGGGCGGCGAAGACGACCGTGTAGGGGTCGCGCTCACCTTCGTACGGCGCGCCGCCGAGGAACGGCAGCGCCACCTCGGTCACCGACGAGGCGTCGGCTCCCACTCCCTCGTACACGGCCCGGAAACGGTCCGCGTCCTGACGGGAGTTGGCGAGGACGAGGTCCGCGCCGTGCCGCAGCAGCAGGCCGTCGGCGAGCTTCTCGTAGACGACACCGACGTAGCCGGTGACGACGACGGGCCGCGAAGTCCGGTTCTCCCAGACGCGCCGCAGGCCGTGCAGCATCGCCTGCACACCGCCGCCGACGAGGGAGAGGACCAGGACGTCGTAGGACTGGTCGGCCATGGTGCGCAGGAACTCGACGGCGGTGACCTCCCGCAGCGAGTCGGCGCGCACGCCCACTTCCTCCAGCTGGCGCGGCGTGGGCGTGGCCCGGCCGCGCAGCAGGAATCCGTCGAGGGCGGGGCCGACTTGCGCGCCTTCGCGCGGTCCGGTTTCCATGGACTGTCCCGGGGCGATGCGGTGCGCGGTGAGCGCACCCCATTTCCAGCGGGTGTCGGAGTCCGCGAGGACGGCGATTCGCGGGCGCTTCGGTGTACTTGCTGGCACATCGAAGACGCTAGGAAGCAATTCCTAGGTATGGCGGAACCACGACTCAACGAAAAGTTAACAACACCCCACCGGGAGTCGAACTGGCCCGTGGCGAACCGGGAAGTACACGGGGTGCACCGTTCTGACACATTGAGTTCACCCAGTGTATGTTCACCGGAAAGTTCCGGAGCCGGACGGCCTCCTAACGTTTTGCGGGTGCCTAAGCTTTCCGTGATCGTGCCGTTCTACAACGTGCAGCAATACGCCCCGGACACACTCAGAAGCCTTCGGTTGAACGCCGACCGCGATTTCGAGTTCATCCTGATCGACGACCATTCGAAGGACGAAACGCCGGCCATTCTCGAACGGGCGGCCGAGGACCTTTCGGATGTCGCACAGGTGCGTTACATCCGACACGAGAAGAACGGGGGGCTCGCCACCGCCCGCAACACCGGCCTGGACGCGGCGCAGGGCGAGTACCTGACGTTCCTGGACGGCGACGACTGGCTGGCCCCCGGCTACTTCGCCGAACTGGTGTCCGCCCTGGACGAGTTGGGCTGCGACTTCATCCGCACCGACCATGTGCAGGCCACCGCGCGCGCCCGTTCCGTCTCCCGGGTCCCGGTCGGCCGGCGCTGGGAGGCGTTCGACCCGCGGGACGCGATCCTCCCCTCCCACCGCTCGACCTCGGTGGACTACGCCTACGCCTGGGCCGGCGCCTACCACCGCCGGCTCCTCGAGAGGGGCGTGCTCCACTTCACCGACGGGCTGCGCACGGCCGAGGACCGGCCGTGGATCTGGAAGCTGCACCGCGAGGCGGAGTCGTTCGCCGTGGTGAGCCTGCTGGGCGTGTTCTACCGGCGCGGGGTGGCCTCGTCCCTGACCCAGATCGGGGATGTCCGCCAGCTCGACTTCATCCGCGCCTTCGACCAGGTGATCGAGGAGACGGCCGCCGACCGTGAGGCCGACCGGCTGCTGCCGAAGGCGGTACGGACGTACTGCGCGATCATCGCGCACCACCTTTCCAATGAAGACAGGTTCGAACCGGCCGTGGCGAGGCAGCTGCGGTCGATGAGCGCGGCGGCCATCAAGCGCATGCCGCAGGACGCGCTCGGTGACGCACTGGAGGCCATGGACATGGACCGCTCGTCCAAGCTGCGGCGGCTGCGGCGCAGGGTCACGCCGGCGGGAGCGGCCGTCTGATGCCCGGGACCACACAGATCTTCTGCGCCTCGACGCTGTACGGCGTCGCCACCCTGGCCGCCGCGATCGACTCCGACCTCTTCGAGGAGCCGAACCGCCGGGTGCTGCTGGTGTTCAACAACTCCGCGAACCCGGAGACCACCCCGGCCCTCGACGAGATGCCGGGCTTCGCGCCGCTGCGCGAGCACTTCGACGACGTGCTGTCCTGGAACGACGCCATCCGCCCGTTCCACCCCGGGGCCTGGACGCCGCGCTCCGACGACATCCCGCTCTTCGAGCGCTATCTGCGGACGCTGTGGGGACTCGGCGACGACCGGGTGAGCCTGGTCCTGGAGTCCATCCAGGTCGCTCCCGCGCTCACGGTGGCGCAGTTGTTCACCGACGCCCCCATCGACGTCTACGCCGACGGGCTGATGAGCTACGGCCCCACGCGCAACAAGCTCGACCCGCTGGTCGGCACGCGCGTGCGGCGGCTGCTGCACCTCGATCTGGTGCCGGGGCTCACGCCGATGCTGCTGACCGAGTTCGAGGTGCCGGCGCATCTGGTGCCGTCGCCCGCGTTCCTGAAGGTGCTGGGCGAGGTCACCGAGGCCCTACCCGAGTTGCCGGCCCTGCCCGGCAACGCGGCTCTGCTGCTCGGCCAGTACCTGTCGGCGCTGAACATCCTCTCCCCCGAGGAGGAAGAGGACCTGCACGTGCGGATGATGCGGGGCGCGGTCGCCCGCGGCCACCGTACGGTCGTCTTCAAGCCCCACCCGACCGCACCGGCCCGCTACAGCCGCGCCCTGGAGACCGAGGCGGAGAAGCTCGGCGTGGACCTCACGGTCCTGGACACGCCCGTGCTCGCCGAGGTGCTGTTCGACCGGGCCCGGCCCGCGCTCGTCATCGGCTGCTTCTCCACAGCGCTGTTCACGGCCTCGGTGTTCTACGAGCTTCCGGTCGCGCGCATCGGCACCGAGCTGCTGCTGGAGCGGCTGACTCCGTACCAGAACAGCAACCGGATCCCCACCACCCTGGCGGACGCCCTGCTGCCCGACCTCGACGGCGGCAAGGACGGCGACCTGCTGCCGGCCGAGCTGCTGTCCGACCTGGTGACCGCCGTCGGGTTCACCATGCAGCCGCAGATCTATCCGGACCTGCGCCCGCAGGCGGAGGCGTTCCTCTCCCGCCATCTCGGTCCGCGCACCCGGCGCTACTTCAAGAAGCGCCGTCTCACCTCGCTCGGACTGCCCGGCGGTATTCCGCAGCGGCTGGCGTTCCTGCCCCGCAATTCCACGGCGCGCCGGGTGGTCCGGCGGGCGCGGGCGCTGCGCAAGGGGGTGCGCCGCTGAGGCAGCCCGCTCGGCGGCCGAGGAGGTCCGCCCGGCGGCCGAGCTCGGCGACATCCAGATGAACCCGTGGAAACCGGCAGGCGAAGGCTGACTCCGTCGAACGTTTTAGCGTCAACCTCCGTCCTAGGGTGACAACCGGCGCCCTGCCCGCCCACAGGCGGCTCAGGTGAAGGACATACGAGCTACTACAGAGGTTTTCAGCGTGACCGAGACGGTCGTCAGCACCCCGAAGCCCCGGCCCGAAGTCACCGTGCTGGTCGAACCACCGGGCGCCACGACCGTCCCACCGCGCCGGAAGGACTCCGGCGGCCGGCTGCGCGCCCTGGACGGGCTGCGGCTGGTGGCCGCGCTGATGGTGGCGGCGTACCACTACGGCGGGCGCGACGGTGAGGTCTCCCATGCCTGGGGCGGCTCTCCCAAGGAGCAGTTCCCGACCCTGCACGAGTACTTCGCCTACGGCTGCCTCGGCGTCCAGGTCTTCTTCGTGATCAGCGGGTTCGTGATCTGCATGAGCGGCTGGGGCAGGCCCCTGAAGTCGTTCTTCGCCTCCCGCGCCTCCCGGCTGCTGCCCGCCTACTGGGTGGCGGTCGCGCTCGTGACGGCGGTCTTCGCGCTGCCCATGGTGGCCTACAAGGCGGTCTCGCCGAGCGACGCGCTGGTGAACCTGACCATGCTTCAGATGCCGCTGGGCGTGGACCGGGTGCTCGGCGTGTGCTGGACGCTGTGGGCGGAGGTCCGCTTCTACGCGCTGTTCGCGCTGTGCGTGGTGCTTCCCGGGGCGAACCGCCGCCGAGTGATCATGTTCTGCGCCGGCTGGATGCTGGCGGCGGTGATCGCGGCGAACGCGAACATGCCGCTGCTCGACATCGTCGTGATGCCGGAGTACGCCCCCTTCTTCATCGGCGGTGTCGGCCTCTACCTCGTCCACCTGGACCGGCGGGACGCCTACGGGTGGGGCATCGTCGCCGTGAGCTGGCTGATCGGTCAGCACTTCGCGGTGCAGGGGCTGTGGCATGCCCCCGACGCGGGCGGCTTCTCGTACCGCTCCTCGCTCGGCATCGTCCTCGTCGTGACCTTCGGCTTCGTCGCGGTCGCGGCGATCGCGCTGGGCTGGCTGCGCTGGGCGAACTGGCGCTGGCTGACGGTGGCGGGGGCGCTGACGTATCCGTTCTACCTCGTCCACGAACACCTCGGCTGGGTGGTGATCCAGGCGCTGCACCGCGGCCTGGATCTGCCGTCCGCGGCGACATTCGCGCTGGCAGTGGCCTCAATGCTGCTGCTTGCGTGGTTGCTGAACCAGTATGTGGAGAAACCGCTGACCCCACGGCTGCGGACCCTGCTGGCCAAGGCCCGCTGAGCTGTTCACGGGACGTTCAACCAACCGTCGGTTTGAGCACCGCTCAGGGAGAAGGCTCGACTCATGACCAACGCACAAGCGACCGACACGTACCCCGGCGAACTCGCCGACGTCCCGGGCTGGTTCCCGCCGCTGGACCAGATGCTGTTCACCTGGTTCCTGGAGCGGCAGCAGAAGCAGGGGATGAACGGCGACCTGCTGGAGCTCGGCGTCTACATGGGCAAGAGCGCGATCCTCCTCGGCCACCACCTCCAGGAGGGCGAGAAGTTCACGGTCTGCGACCTGTTCGAGGGCGACGCCCCCGACGGGGCCAACCAGGCGGAGGCGACGAAGTCGTACTCCTCGCTCACCCAGCAGGCCTTCGAGCGGAACTACCTCTCCTTCCACGACACCCTGCCGACGGTGATCGCGGCCCCCAGCTCGGTGGTGGCCGAGAAGGTGGCCCCGGACAGCTGCCGCTTCGTCCACATCGACGCCTCGCACCTGTACGAGCACGTGCACGGCGACATCGGCGCGGCCCACGACATCCTGATGCCCGAGGGCATCGTGGTCCTCGACGACTTCCGTTCCGAGCACACGCCGGGCGTCTCGGTCGCCGCCTGGGAGGCCGTCCTCAACCGGGGTCTGCGCCCGGTCTGCCTGAGCACGCAGAAGCTGTACGGCACCTGGGGCGACCCCGAGCCGCTCCAGGAGGAGCTGCTCGAGATGCTCCGGCAGCGCACGGACTGCGGGCTGAGCGTGCAGGAGGCGGCCGGGCACCGGCTGGTCCGCGCCCGGTCCAAGGGCATGAAGCCGCCGCCCTTCCCGCCCTCCCGGCACTACGCGGAGCCCGCACCGGCACCGGCACCGGCCCCCCTCCCCAAGGCCACCGAGTCCCGCGCGGCGCGCCCGGCCCGCCCCGCCCCGTCCCGGGCCCGCCGGCTCGCCAAGGACCTGCTGCCTCCCGTGGTCACCCGGGCCGTACGGCGGGCGCGCGCGAAGCGGTCCTGAGCCGCGGTGTCATGAGACGTCGTAGCACGCCCCGCTCCCCTCGATCACGAGGGCGAGTCCCTCCTCGAAGCACCCGTCGCAGTCCTCGAAGATCTCCGCGCCCGCCTGGGCCGACAAGGGAAAGTCGGCCATCAGGCGGGCGCGTTCGTGAGCGCGCGGACCGCCTACGCACTCGCGAGGGACAACTTCACCGCGAACCCGAGGAACAACGCGCCCGCCGCCGAGGTCGCCCCCGCGGACAACCGCCGACGCCGCCGGAAGGCACTCGCCAGCCTCGTCCCGCTGAAGATCAGCGCACTGAGGTACAGGAAGCTCGCGAGCTGCGCGAACGCCCCGAGGACGACGAACGACAGCGCCGGGTGGGCGTACCCGGGGTCGACGAACTGCACGAAGAAGGCGACGAAGAACAGGATCGCCTTGGGGTTGAGGAGACTGATGACGAAGGCACGGCGGTAGGGCCGCTCGTCGGTGACGGCGTCCGGCGTCGCGTCGACGGCCTTCTCCCGCCGAGTCCGCCACATCCCCCACGCCGCCCGCAGCATCCCGAGCGCCAGCCACGTCAGATACCCGGCCCCGGCGTACTTCACGATCCCGAACAGCACGGCGTTGGCCTGCAGCAGGGACGCGACCCCGGCCGCCGACAGCGTCATCAGCACGGTGTCCCCGCACCAGACTCCGGCCGCAGCGGTGTACCCGGCACGCACACCGCGCCGGGCGGCGACGGACAGGACGTACAGGGAGTTGGGGCCGGGAAGCAGGACGATCAGGACGAGTCCCGCCAAATACGTGGGAAGGTCGATGACACCGAACATGCACAGGAGTCTCGCAGAGACTCGCGCGCTAGAACGCGTCGGCCGGAACGTACGCCCCCCACACCTCCCGCAGGGCGTTGCACACCTCGCCGACCGTGGCACGGGCGCGCAGGGCGTCCTTCATCGGGTACAGGACGTTGTCCTCGCCCTCCGCGGTCTTCTTCAGGGCGGCCAGGGCCGTGTCCACCGCCGGCTGGTCGCGTTGCGCGCGGAGCCTGGCGAGGCGTTCGGCCTGCCGGGCCTCGATGGCGGGGTCGACGCGCAGGGGCTCGTACGGCTCCTCCTCGTCGAGCTGGAAGCGGTTGACGCCGACCACGACCCGCTCGCCGGAGTCGGTCTGCTGGGCGATGCGGTAGGCGCTGCGCTCGATCTCGTTCTTCTGGAAGCCGCGCTCGATGGCGTCGACCGCGCCGCCCAGCTCCTCCACCCTGGCCATCAGCTCGACGGCCGCGGCCTCGACGTCGTCCGTCATCTTCTCGACGACATAGGAGCCCGCGAAGGGGTCGACGGTCGCCGTCACGTCCGTCTCGTGGGCGAGGACCTGCTGGGTGCGCAGGGCAAGGCGCGCGGACTTGTCCGTGGGCAGCGCGATCGCCTCGTCGAAGGAGTTGGTGTGCAGGGACTGGGTGCCGCCCAGGACCGCGGCCAGGGCCTGGACCGAGACGCGGACCAGGTTCACCTCCGGCTGCTGGGCCGTCAGCTGGACACCCGCCGTCTGCGTGTGGAAGCGCAGCATCAGCGACTTGGGGTTCTTGGCGCCGAACTCCTCCTTCATCACCCGCGCCCAGATCCGGCGCGCGGCGCGGAACTTGGCGACCTCCTCCAGGAGCGTCGTACGGGCGACGAAGAAGAAGGACAGGCGGGGCGCGAAGTCGTCGACGTCCATGCCGGCCGCCACCGCCGTGCGGACGTACTCGATGCCGTCGGCGAGGGTGAAGGCGATCTCCTGCACCGGGCTCGCGCCCGCCTCGGCCATGTGGTAGCCGGAGATCGAGATCGTGTTCCACTTCGGGATCTCGGCCTGGCAGTACTTGAAGATGTCGGCGGTCAGGCGCAGCGAGGGCTTCGGCGGGAAGATGTACGTGCCGCGGGCGATGTACTCCTTCAGCACGTCGTTCTGGATCGTGCCGGTGAGCCGTTCGGCGCTGACGCCCTGCTCCTGCGCGACCAGTTGGTAGAGGAGCAGCAGCAGGGCCGCGGGGGCGTTGATCGTCATCGACGTCGAGACCTGGTCCAGCGGGATGCCGCCGAACAGCACCCTCATGTCGTCGATGGAGTCGATGGCGACGCCCACCTTGCCGACCTCGCCGTGCGCGAGCGGGGCGTCGGAGTCGTGGCCCATCTGGGTGGGCAGGTCGAAGGCGACCGACAGGCCCGTCGTGCCGTGGGCGATCAGCTGCCGGTAACGGGCGTTGGACTCGGCGGCCGTGCCGAAGCCCGCATATTGGCGCATCGTCCAGGGCCGGCCGGTGTACATGGTCGGGTACACGCCACGGGCGAAGGGGTACGCCCCCGGCTCCCCCAGCTTCTGTGCCGGGTCCCAGTCCCGCAGGTCGTCCGGCCCGTAGACCGGTTCGATGGGCAGTCCCGACTCCGACTCGCGCGTCATGGTCTGATGCCTCCCGCAGGACGGACTGTAGGGACCTCGCTCACCACCATGCCCCCTGGTTCGCGACGGGTCACCTCCGGGGAACATCTCAGGTGACATCCGGGCACACCGGTGAGACGACGGAGGGCCGCGTGCGTACCACGGGCATGGGCAGAGCAGCGATCGCAGTGGCAGTCGCCGGGGCGGCCGTACTGGCCGGCTGCAGCGTGCAGGCCCCCGACGGCGACGGGAAGCGCCGCTCACCGGTGCACATCGAGTTACCCGGCGACACCCCGCCCCCGGCCCGCAGCCCCGACGGCGACGGACCGGGCACCGCTTCCGCCGCCCCGCCCGGCGACGACAAGCCGAGCGCCGCTCCCGTCCCGCCCCGCGTGCTGTGGTCCCGCGGTCACGCCGGCCGGGACGTCCGCGAGCTCCAGGCCCGGCTGCGGCAGGTCGCCTGGCTCTTCGACGGGCCGACCGGGACGTACGACGAGTCGACGGAGCGGGCGGTCAGCGGCTTCCAGGGCAAGCGGGGGCTGCCGCGCACCGGGCGGACCGACACCGTCACCTGGCAGCGGCTGCAGCGGATGACCCGCGAGCCGGGCACCTGGGAGCTGTACCTCATGGGCGGCCAGCCGGCCGATCCGCCCGATCCGCGCTGCACGACCGGGCGGGTGCTGTGCATCGACAAGACCAGCAGGACGCTGCGCTGGATGATCGACGGCCGGACCGTGTCGACGATGGCGGTCCGCTTCGGCTCCCGCGGCACACCGACCCGGGAGGGTGTGTTCTCCGTCTACTGGAAGTCCCGCGACCATGTGTCGACGCTCTACGACTCGCCCATGCCCTACGCGATGTTCTTCAGCGGCGGCCAGGCCGTGCACTACTCCCCCGACTTCGCGGCCCGGGGCTACGCGGGCGCCTCGCACGGCTGCGTCAACGTACGGGACGAGGGGGCGATCGCGCAGCTGTACGCGCGGGTCCGCGACGGCGACAAGGTCGTCGTGTCCTGGTGAGGACGCGGAAGGGGAAGTGGGGCGCGGGCGGGACCGGGGGAACGTGTCCCGCCCGCGCTCAGGTGCACGAGCCGTAGGTACGGGGGGAACCCCGGCTCAGTGCGACGGCCGATGACCAGTCGGCTCACTCATTACTGCGCCGGGGCGGCCGAAAACGTCACACCCTCGGCGAGGAGATTTTCCCGGAGTGCGAAACCGCAGGTCGCAGGGGTGCGAGAGAGCGCGTGGACCGGCCGCGGTCCGCGTGGTCGTCGTCGCCGTCCCGCCTCTCGGCCCGCTCCCCGGCCTTCCGCTCGGCCTTCTTCTCGGCCTCGTCCCGCTCACGTTCCTGCTTCCCGGACCTGTCCTCGCTCTCGCGCCGGTCCGTGTCCTCGTCCTGCCGCTCGCCCGAGCGGCCGCCGGCCCCGGACAGGACGCCCTTGCAGTACTTCCAGACCGGGGAGCCGTCCGCCGCGTCCCGCAGGGCGCGCCTGCGGTCGGCGTCCAGCCGCTTGCCGTCGCGCAGGTCGCGGCAGGCGGAAGCGATGTCCCTGCGGCTGTCGCCGGGGTGGTCTCCCCGGTCGCCCGAGCCGGGGTTCGGGGACGGGTCGTCGCGTGCCACATCCCGTCCGGGGTCATCGGCGCCGCCGGTCGAGCCGCCGCTCGGGTCGTCGTCCGGCGTGCCCCCGCCCTGCACCGAGTCGCTCGGCGCGGGCGACACCAGCGGGCGCTCGGGCGGAGTGACCGCGGCCGAGACCGTGGAGCCGGGGTGGGGCTCGTCGTTGCCGAGCGGTGCTCTGAGGGCTCCGGTTCCGGCCACGAGGGCGGCACCGCCGGCCATGCCGACGGCCAGCACGGCGGCCAGGGCGAGCCGCGCGGGACGGACCCGGCGAGGCCGCCGGACGTCGCCGGAGCCGCTGCCGCGCGGGGTTCCGATCCGGACCAGCCCGGCGTCGGCGACCTCGGTGCCGGCCTGTCCGCCGTCGGCCGCAGGGGCCGCTCGGGTGTCGGCGCGTTCCGCGCGCGCCGTGCGGAAGGCGGCCATCGCCGCGGCCTCACCGGGGAGTTCCTCGCTGGTCGGCGGGGGTGAGGCGGACAGTGCGCGGAGCGCTGCGGCGAGTCGTTCGGCCTCGCCCGGCGCGGCGCCGTCGACAGCTTCGAGTGGCTCTCCGCTCAGCAAACGCTCCGCCGTTTCGCGGTCAAGCCACCAGTACTGCTCGTCGGCCATCACACATCCTTCTGCGTCCGCGCGACGCTGTGCGTCACACGTGCGGACGCCATGGCACCGCCGCGCGGTTCTCGCTGGGGAGGCAGGGCGTCGAGCACCCCGGCCGATTCCGGATCGGCCTCCGGATCGTCGCCGAGCAGTTCGGCGAGCCGCTTCAGGCCGCGGTGGGCCGCGGTACGGACGGCGCCCGGTCTCTTGCCGAGGGTCTCGGCGGCGGTCTTCGCGTCGAGCCCCACGACCACCCGGAGCACGACCGCCTCGGCCTGGTCCTGCGGCAGCCGGGAGATCAGGGAGAACGTGCCGTCGGTGGCGAGCGCCTCGATGGCCTCGTCCGCGGTGTCGGACTCGGCGGCCCGGCCGGTCAGTTCCGTCTCGTCGCCGCCGATCGCGGGGCGGCGTCCGCGCATGCGTATGTGGTCCAACGCACGGTTGCGGGCGATACGGGCGGCCCAGCCGCGGAAGCGGTCCGCGTCGCCGGTGAACCGCTCCAGGTCCCGGGCGATCTGCAACCAGGCCTCGGACGTCACGTCCTCGGCGTCGGGGTCGCCGACCAGCGTCCGTACATACCCGAGCAGCCGCGGGTGCACGGCTCGGTACACAGTCCGGAACGCGGTTTCGTCTCCGTCCTGTGCCGCGCGCACCGCGGCGGTCAGCTCCGCGTCGTCCCCCAGCACCGCGCGCCTTTCTGCGCCTGAGCCGGCGCCGCTTTCGCGGACCGGGTTCTCGCCGTCGTGGTTCCTCAATTGATGGTTGCGGTTATCAAGACCGCAGGTGGTTGCGGTAGCAGGACCGCAGGTGGTTGCGGTGGTCTTGGTGCCTCCGCGTTGGCGCGAATGGCACGTTACGACCTGAAACCACTCCCCGTCCATGTCCGCCCAGGATGCAACTAAGCCGTGACACGGTGAGGTGTGACAGAAAATGCACCCGAGGCGCTGTAGGTAGTACGGGCCGCCGCGCGGCCCGTGCCGCGCGACGGCCGGGGCCTCTCCTGTGGGGGGTGGCGGCCCCGGCCGTTGCCAAGGCGGGACCCACCGGAATCCTGGAGATGCGGCCAGGCACCCTGACGGTGCGGTCTGGCACCTGGCCGGTGCAGCCGGGCGTGGACACGTGGCTCTCTGGCTCCTGTTGCCGAATTCTGCTACGGACGGCGGTCGTTGGGCTGGGCGGGCCTGCCCTTGTCCCCGGACGAGGCACCGTCGGCAGCGCCGTCCCCGCCACTCTGCGCGGCACCCGATCCGTCGTCCGCGTTGCCGGCGCCGTTGTCCGCGTTGCCCGAGCGGTTGTCGACGCCCGCGGATCCGGGGGCGCTCGCACTCTTCTCCGGCTTGACGGTGCTGCCGGGCTTCGCCCCGGCCTCGGCCAGTCGCCTGGCGCAGTACGCCGTGACGTTCCTCTCACCGCCCGCGGCCTCGACGAGGCGCTTCCAGTCCGTCGCGTCCATGGCAGAGCCCCGGCCGTCGACCTGCTCATAGGCGCGGCAGCGGGCCTCGGTG
The DNA here is from genome assembly GCF_044459945.1 of Streptomyces sp. NPDC050164. Classification (NCBI taxonomy): domain Bacteria; kingdom Bacillati; phylum Actinomycetota; class Actinomycetes; order Kitasatosporales; family Streptomycetaceae; genus Streptomyces; species Streptomyces sp. NPDC050164. The sequence goes on along the minus strand of NZ_JBITJK010000001.1, from coordinate 255,303 downwards.
TCCCGGGAGGGGGCGGGGCGGTCCGGACGCGCGGACGGGGAGCCGGTCACGGAACCGGGTGCGGTGCCGGTGGGCCCGTCCGCCGAGGAACCGGAAGAGCGCGTGGGGGCGGGCGGGCGACCGCGGTCGTCGGCGCCGTCCGTGGAGCCCACCGAGCCGATCGCCGCGACCGCGACCCCGCCCAGCGTGAGACTGGCGAGCAGCACGGAGAGCGTGGCCTTCAGCGAACGCCCCGGATGCCGCCGCTCCTTGGGCCGCCAGTCGTCCCGGCGGCGGGTGCGGGCGCGATGGGCGCCGGCTCCCCGGGCGGCCAGGAACGCGGCCACGGCCCGCTGCTCGGCCTCGGCGTCGATCCGGTCCCGGATGAGGGCGGCCACGAGCAGGGCCTCCAGCTCTGCCTCGTCCAGGACGCGGCGGGAGCCGAAGCCCGGGCTGTCGAGGCCGGCTCCGTGAGGGCCGGTCAGCCGGCCGTCGGCATCCCGCGCCGCCCGGTGACCGTACGCGGAACCCCCAGGGTGCACACGCCGGCGGCCCGGAAACCCGCCGTCGCTTTGATGTTCACCCATGTTCTGTTCCGTCCCTGCTCGATCCACACGTCCCGCGGTGTCCGCCGTGTCCGTACGACTCGGCCGACCCGGCCGACCGGCCCGGCGTTCCGGGACCGATCCATACGTCTCGCTCATCCGCCCCGTTCAGGGCACCGGACCCGGGAGTTCCGCCCGGCCCGACGTCATCGTTCATTCGACTCCCCCAGCGTCCTGGGAGCCTCATCCGTCACACCTTCCGCGCCCAGCCGGGTGGCGAGGCGTTTCAGGCCCCGGTACGCGGCTGTCCGTACGGCCCCGGGCCGCTTGCCCAGGATGCGGGCGGCGGCGGGTCCGTCCAGCCCCACCACGACGCGGAGCAGCACGGCCTCGGCCTGGTCCTGCGGCAGGCCGCTGACCAGCCGCAGGGCCTGCTCGGTGGACATGGCCTCCAGCGCCTGGTCGTGGGTGCTGTGCGGCCCGGGCAGGTCCAGGACGTCCTGCTCCAGCGCGGACGACCTCGGCCGTACGCGCCGGCGGCGCAGATGGTCCAGCGCCCGGTGCCGGGCGATGGTCGCCGTCCAGCCCCGGAACCCGGCCCCGTCGCCCTTGAACCGCCCCAGGTCCCGGGCGATCTCCAGCCAGGCCTCGGAGGCCACGTCCTCCGCGTCCTCCCCGACCAGTCCGCGCAGATAGCCGAGCAGTCCGGGCTGCACGATCCGGTAGGCGACCGCGAAGGCCGCCTCGTCACCGCTCTGAGCCCGCTCGACGGCCGCGCCCAGTTCCCCGTCGCGCGCCTGCGCGCGCCGGGGTTCCCCTCCGTGGCCCAAGAACCGTCCTCGTCCGTACCGAGTTCGCCGGCGATCCGCTCCCGGCGGAACATCCCGGATGCCCGGAGTGCCCTGCCCGGTGCGCCCGCACCGCGGGGAACGCGTCCATGCCACGTCCTCCACGATGATCAGCGCCGTGCCGCGAAGAAATGTCACAGCAGGCGGCAGGTTCCCGTGCCGTACGGCATGCACCGGTCGGTACCGCGAGCACGCGGCAGGGGCACAACCGGGTGACGTTTGGCCACAGATATGCGCTGAGCGAGTGGCACCTGTGTGACGCCAGGTGCGAATGTATCCAGTTCTAGGGGTGGGGTAGTTGAGTCCTCGCAGCACACGTGCGTACAAACCGCTCAGTCTGAAAAGACGGGCGTGGCTGACCATCGGCGCGGTCGTCCTGAGCGGAGCGGGGGTCGTCACGTACGCGGTGGCCGATCCGCCCGGCCGGTCCGACGGCGCGTCCCAGAGCCGCAAGCCGGCCGTCCAGACCGTGAAGCTCAAGGACAAGGGCTCCGGGCGCAAGGGCCTGGCCAAGCAGGACACGGACCGGTTCAGCGCGGTGCTGGTGACCTGGGACGACCCCGACGCCCCGGTCCGGGGCACGGCTCAGGTGCGGACCAGGGATCTGGAGAGCCGGCGCTGGTCCGGCTGGCAGAAGCTGTCGGCCGAACCGGGCCAGGCCGACGGCGCGGAGGGCGAGCGGGCCGCGCTGCGCGGCGGCACCGAGTCCCTGTGGACCGGCGACGCGGACGGCGTCGAGGTGCGTGTCGTGAACGCGGACGGCACGGAGGCCGGCGGCCAGCCCGCCGGCATGGACGTGAAGCTCCTCGATCCGGGCACCGACCCGAAGGGCGGCATCCGGCCCGCGGCCTACGCCGAGGAGACCGCCTCCCCGACGCCCGAGCCGACGACCCCCGCCCCGCCGACGACGGACCCGACGGACCCCACCCAGCCCCCGGCCGAGACGGTCACCCCCACCGAGACGGTCACGCCGACCGGCACCCCCGGCGACACGGCGTCCCCGTCCACGCCCGCCTCCCCGTCCCCGACGGCCTCCCCCTCCCCGACCCCCACGGTCCCCGCGCCCCGCCCCTCCACGGTCGTCAAGCCGCCGATCATCACGCAGGCCGAGTGGGGCGCCTCCACGGACTACGACGGCACACCGGCCTACGGCACCGAGATCAAGGCCGCCGTCGTCCACCACACCGGCATGGACAGCGACAACACCCTCTCCTGCGCCCAGTCACGGGCCCGGATGCGCTCCATCCAGCAGGAGCACTTCGCGCGCGGCTACTACGACATCGGCTACAACTTCGTCGTCGACAAGTGCGGCCAGATCTTCGAGGGCCGCAGCGGCGGCATGGACCTGCCGGTCACCGGCGCGCACGACGTCGGCTTCAACACCGACACCGTCGGCATCTCGTACGTCGGCAACTTCGAGAAGGCCCGCCCGAGCCGCGCCGCGCTCGACGCGATCTCCCGGCTCGTGGCCTGGAAGTTCGGCATGTACGGCATCGACCCGACCGGCAAGGTGACGCTCACCTCCGGCAGCGCGGCCGGCCAGGACGGCAACAAGGTCGCCAAGGGCACCTCGATCACCCTGCCGAGGGTCTTCGGCCACCGCGACACCAACGCCACCGCCTGCCCCGGCGCGAACCTCTACTCCCAGCTCTCCCGGATCGCCCAGATCGCCAGGACCCCGGGCATCTCGCACGCCCTCGCCACCTCCGACTACAACCGGGACGGCGTCACCGACCTGGTCGCGGGCACGCCGAAGGCCCTGAGCGGCGGCGGCACCGTCACCGTCGTCCCGGGCGGTATCGACGGCCCGGTCACCGCCGCCAAGGTGACGCTCACCCAGAACAGCCCCGGCGTCCCCGGCTCCCACGAGTCCGGTGACGGCTTCGGCACGTCCAGCGCGTGGGGCGACGTCAACGGCGACGGCTACGCCGACCTCGCGATCGGCGCCCCCGGCGAGGACGACACCAGCGGCCACGCCGACCGCGGCTCGGTCACGGTGGTGTACGGCCCCGCCCTCGACACCGGCTTCTCCTACACCACGTCAGGGGTCACCTCGACGGGCGCCAAGCTCGGCTCCACGGTCGCCGTCGGCGACTTCAACGGCGACGGCAAGGCGGACGTCTTCTCCGCCGGCACCGGCAAGGGCGGCAACTGGAACGCCCGGCTGACCGGCGGCGCCACCAAGTACGGCACGCTCACCACGGCCACGGGCGCCGTCTCCTACCTCGACGCCGCGACCGGCGACTTCAACCGGGACGGCTACGCGGACATCGCCCTGAACTACCGCGACACCGGCGGCATCGGCCGCGTGGTCCGCTTCGCGGGCTCGGCGACCGGTCTGGCCAAGGTGGGCGTCATCTCCGTCAAGGGCGGCCGCTCCCTCGCGGCCGGTGACGTCAACGGCAACGGCTACGACGACATCGTGATCGGCCAGCCGGTCGCGTCCGAGTCGGGCGGCAAGTCCGGCGGCCAGATCACCATGGTCCCCGGCACGTCCACGGGCTTCACGACCACCGGCATGACCGTGATCCACCAGGACACGGCGTACGTCCCGGGCGGCAACGAGTCCGGTGACGCCCTCGGCAGTTCCGTCTCGGTCGGCGACTACAACGCCGACGGCTACGCGGACGCCCTCGCGGGCGCCCCGGGCGAGGACCTGACCCGGGACGGCGCCAACCGCGCCGACGCGGGCAACGCCATCCTCGTCAAGGGCACCGCGTCCGGTCTGACCGGCTCGGGCTCGGTCGGGATCTCGCAGGACACCTCCGGCGTCCCGGGTTCCACGGAGACCGGCGACCGCTTCGGTTCTTCGGTGTCGCTGACGGACCTTTCCGGCTTCGGCCGGGCGGACCTCACCTTCGGCGCCGACGGCGAGGACGGGGGCGACGGCATCCTGCTGCACCTGCCGAGCAACAGCACCGGCCTCGGCTACGCCGACTCCGTCATCTTCAGCAAGTCCACGCTGGGCACCCCGACGGACGCCTACCTGGGCCAGACGCTGACGCCGTGACAACTCGCCCGCCGAGGTGACGACATACAGGGGCCCCGTGCACCGCACGGGGCCCCTGCCGGTCCTGCGCCGCTCCTCCGCCGTTTGCCGGATTTCTCCGGCAGACCGAACGGACAGCTCCACAGGGGGGAATGACGATGACGATCACCGCATCCCATCACCCCCAGAGGACCCGAATCGAGCCGCGAATGACACGCCTCCTGCTGCACACCGCCGTCGCCACCGCCCTGGCCGCCGGCGCGCTCGGCCTCAACCAGCCCGCCCGGGCCTCCTCCTCCGACGGCGTACACACCGTCCGGGTGCCGGACGGTGACCCGCGCGAGCGGTCCCTCGCCCCGCGCACCACCGAGCCGTTCAGCATGATCGGTGTCACCTGGGACGACCCGGACGCGGCCCTGGACGGCACCGCGCACGTGCGCACCCGCTCCCGCGAGAGCGGCCAATGGAGCGCGTGGCGCGCACTCGACACCGGCGTCCGGACGCCCGAGACCGGCCCCGACCGCCACCGCGCCGGGGTCCGCGGCGGCACCCAGCCGCTGTGGACCGGGCCCTCGGACGGCGTCCAGGTGCGGGTGTCGGGCGCGCGGCTGCCCGAGGGGCTGCGCGTCGAGCTGGTCGACGCGGACGGCGGGTCGGACGCCGCGCACACCACGGTCGTCGAACCGGGTTTCGTCGAACCGGACGTCGTCGAACCGGGCGTCGTCGGGCCGGCCGCCGGTGGGCCCGACGCCGAACGTCCCGCCGTCACCTCACGTTCCGCCTGGGGCGCCGACGAGTCCCTGGTGCAGGACCCGCCCACCTACACCACCGGCACCCAGGCGATGTTCGTCCACCACACGGCGGGCACCAACGACTACACCTGCGCCGAGTCGGCGGCGATCGTGCGCGGCGTGTTCCTCTACCACGTGCGGAGCAACGGCTGGAACGACATCGGCTACCACTTCCTCGTCGACAAGTGCGGCACGGTCTTCGAGGGCCGTGCGGGCGGCATCGACAAGCCCGTCCGCGGCGCGCACACCTACGGCTTCAACGCCCGCACCAGCAGCATCTCGGTGCTCGGCGACTACAACACGACGACCGCGAACACCGCCGTGCGCGAGTCGGTCGCCAAGGTCGCGGCCTGGAAGCTCGGCCTGTACGGCTTCGACCCGACCGGGACGGTGGTGCTGACCGCCGGTGCCGACAACGGCAAGTACGAGGCGGGCCAGCAGGCCACGCTGCACCGCATCTCCGGCCACCGCGACGGCTACCCGACCGAGTGCCCCGGCCAGAACCTCTACGACGACCTGCCCGCGATCCGCACCCTCGCCGGGAAGGCCGCCACGCCCCAGGGGCCGGCCCCGGAGCAGACCGAACCCGGAACCGATGACGTCACGGCGGTGCTCGCGCGCTGACGCTACCGCCGGGGCGCGGCGCTCGTCGCGTCCCGGCACAGCAGGCGAAGCGAGCCGTGCCCGGCGTAACAGCGGCGGGCCTCGTCGATCGGGTCCCAGAGGCGTCCGTCGGGGGTGCGGATCCAGTGGTCGCCGCCCGTCGCCCACCACTCGGCCCCGGCCTGACGCGCCATCACCTCACCGGCGTAGGCCCCGAAACCGCGCAGCACCTCCCGCACGGCGGCGTACGGCGCTCCCTCCCGCCGTATCCCCTCGATCATCCGGTCGATGCTCCACAGACTCTGTGCCGAGTAGTCGAGGTTCAGCCGTGCTCCCTCGCGCATGGTCGCCACCGTGTCCGCCGCCCACCGCAGCGGCTTCGCCGCAGCCGAGGGCCTGGTTTCCGCTTGAGTCGTCACATCCCGGATAGCGCTGCGGCGTGGCGTTTCGTCACACGGAATCGGCGACTTCGCCGAAGCGGTGCAGGACCACCCCACCTCGGCCTTACGACAGTCACAGGACTCTCCCAGGAAGCGGGTTTAGGCCGGTCGCAGGCCCGGTGGCCCGGTTCTCAGCCCTGTTGCCGGCTCCGACGCGAGACGACCGCGCGCAGCACCCGCCGCCCCTCGGTCGACACCTCCACCGCCCGCCGCAGCCCGGCCGGGCCGTGGCCGGCCATGACCTCCAGGACGGTGATCTGGCGGCGCAGTTCCGCGGCGACGAGCGGGGACATGCCCTGAGTCCGCCCCTTGCGGCGGGAGTCGACCGAGGACGCCTCGTCCTCGGCGGTGTCGAGGAGCCGGTGGATCTGGAGGGAGGCGACGGAGCAGGCGTCGGCCCACACCCGCACCTCGGCGGCGAACCGCTCGGCGGGGGCGGCCTGGAGCATCCGGTGGGCGAGCACGACCGCCTCGTCCTCGGTGCCTGCGCCGTCCAGCTTCACGCGCGTCTGCTCCAGCCGCTCGGTCCAGTCGTCGGCGCCGGCTCCGTCGGCGAGGCTCGCCCACAGCGGCCGCAGGGTCTCGTCGTCGCCGCCCAGCAGGGGCACGCAGCGATCCAGACAAGCCAGCCCGCTCGCGGCCAGCCCGCGTTCGTCGGCCTGCGCGATCAACTCCACCAGGCTCATCCACGTCTCCCTCCGCGGGCCTTGTCCGGGGCCCTACCAGGCCGCTTCCAGCCCTCACCCCTCACGGAACCCGCACTTCCCCTTACTGCGTGCAACGGGCCCGGAACGTCACAGGGACACCACGCCCAGCCGGTCGAGGAAGCGGAAGAAGAGGTTTTCGGCCAGGGGATCGGGGTCCGAAGTGAGTACGTCCACCAGCGCGTCGGCGTTCACTTCGTGCCCGGCCTCGGCGGCCCAGCGGACGGCACGCTCGGCGGCGTCGCGAGGTTCGAGGAAGTAGTCCTCCAGCGTGAGGCCCTCCCGGCCGGCCCCCAGGTACCCGGCCGTGGCGGCCCGGGCGAGGCAGGTCGTCCACGTCCCGCTCTCCGGTGCCGCGGCCTCCAGCACCACGCACTCGCTGTTCATGACGTACCCGAAGAGCGCGGGCGCCCCGGTCTCCCGGGCGAGGGCGTTCATGTTCCCGACGTCGCCGTCGCTGCTCGGGTACTCCCAGACCTGCCACCCGCCCGGCGCCGAGGTGCGCCGCACCATCGCCTCCGTCGTCCCCGCCAGCGCGTCCAGCTCCGCCAGCGGCCGCTCCCCACGGCCCACGACGAAGTACCCCCAGTACCCCATGCTCCGGTTCCCCCCGGCATATTCGTTTCGGCTCGTCCCCGAAGACCACCACACCCGTACGGCGGTTCGCAGCCGTACGGGCCAATTCGTGCGTGGTCAGCCGAGCCTGTCCGCAAGCGCCCGGAACTCCGCCCAGGACAGCTCGGGCCTGTCGGGATCCCACAGCTTCTGGACGGTCGCCCGCAGCGGCATCCGGATCCCGGCCGCCACCTGGTCTTGCGTCTGCGAGTTCGCGAGGTCGCACCAGACGGCGAAGGACCCGCCGAGGATCTGCCCGTCGTAGCGCTCCGGCACGGCCGTGGTGCCGCGCAGCACCCGCGGCGTCCACTGTTCGTAGATCCGCTGCCCCGTCGGATAGACGAAGGTCTGCGGCTGGCCGAGCACGTAGTACAGGAACTCGTCGTTGTAGTTGATCACCTTGCGGCCCTCGGCCAGGTACTCCGCCGGCTGCCGGGCGCCGATCTCCTTGCCCGTCCAGTAGGCGACCTGGATGTCCTCGGCGGCCTTGACGGAGGTGCCGCGGAAGAAGCCGTCGTTCCACGCGCGCGGGGTGCGCTGGTGGGCGCGGACGGTGTCGGCCCGGTCGTTGAGCCAGCCGGTGGTCAGGTCGGCGACCGTCGCGCCGGAGCCGTACTTCTCCCGCGCGGCTGCGGCCAGCTGCGGGAACGACGCCTCCGGGTCGGAGCGCACCAGTGCCTGGTACTCGTCGCCGCCGAGGTGCCACGGCCGGCCCGGGAACAGGTCCGCGTACTCGTTCAGCAGATCGTCGACGATGTCGGCGCTCTCGCTCTTGGAGATGTCGATGGCCCCTTGCACCGCCGAGCCCTGCGCGGTGCGCAGCTGGAGGTCGGGGTGGGCGTCGATGACCGCGCCGAGGTGCCCGGGCGAGTCGATCTCGGGCACGACCGTGATGTGCCGGCTCTCGGCGAGGTCGACGATCTTCCGGACCTGCGCCTTGGTCAGATGCTGCCGGGACACGATCTCGGGGTGCGATGTGGACTCGATCCGGAAGCCCTGGTCGTCGGAGAAGTGCAGGCCGAGCTGGTTGAACTTCAGATCGCCCAGCTCCCGGATCCGGTCCTCGATCCAGTCGGCCGTGAAGTTCTTGCGCGCGATGTCCAGCATGAACCCGCGCTGTGCCTTGGCCGGCTCGTCCCGCACCACGCCCTCGGGCGCCGTGCCGCCGTCGTGCACCTCCTGCTTGAGGGTGCGGGTGCCGTGGAAGACGCCCGCGTCGGCGGGCCCGCTGATCTCCACCCGCCCGCCGCGCACATTCATGACGTACGACTCGGGGTTCGCGCCCTTGTCCTCGTTCAGCGTCAGCCGTAGGTCCCCGGCGCGCCGGTCGTCCTTCTCGCCCTCGTACGTCAGCCCCAGCTCGCCGGCGATCAGCCGGCCCTCGTCGGCCAGCGCCGGGTCGTCCACGACGACGCGGTTCCCGCTCGCGGGACGCCAGCCCGGGCCGCGCGCCGCGGTGTGCTCGCGCACGGCGGGGATGGTCTGCGGCGCCTTGGACAGGGCGTACGAGCGGCTCGGACTCGGGGCGTCCTCCGGCGAGGTGCCGTGCGGGGCGGCCGCGGTCCGGCCCTGGGAGGATCTGGCCTCCGGCCCGATGGCTCCGCCGTCGCCCGAGGCCGCCCAGAGCCCCAGACTCACCCCGGCCGCGACCACGACCAGGGCGATGGCCATGGCCACGACCAGCACCTGCCGCTGCTGCCGCTGCTTCACCTGCTTCGCCGAACCCCGGCGCCTGTGCTGACTCACACCCGCCAACCTAAGACCCGACCCCGTCCCGCGCGCGTCCACCACGCGTTCCGAATCTCTCTCTCCCGGGTGAAATTCGGGCATCCGTCGGACACGTCATGGTCGTACTCGATAGCGTGACGTCACATCTCTCACAACATTGCCCTGCCGACACACGTGACGCCCACGAGGACACACGCTGCCTGCGCACCGTCTCCCAGACCTCCCCGGCCGACTCGCCATACCGGTGGAGCACTTCAACGCAGCCTCCGCCGAGGCCCTGGAGCAGACGCTCCTGTCCTGCCTGCGCAGCCCCCGCTGGTCGCGGCGCGTCGCGGAACACCGCCCCTACCCGGACCTGAACTCCCTGCTGGCCGCGGCGGACGAGGCGGCCTACGACCTGACCTGGCCCGACCTGACCGAGGCCCTGGCAGCCGAGTCCCTGCCGCCCCTCCCGCCGGACACCTACTCCGCGGCCCACACGGCCCTCAGCGCAGCTCACGCCGCCTACGAGGCCCGCTTCGGACATGTGTTCGTCATTTGTCTGGAGGGCGTGCCGCAGGGTGAATGCCTCGACCACATCCTCGAGGGCATCCGGTCACGATTGACCAACGATCCAGAGGAAGAGCGGATGGTGGTGGCCGACGAACTGCGCCGCCTGGCGAGGGAGCGGTTGGTTGGCATCCTCAGGGGCGCGGGGCTGTAATCGATATGCGGCTACCGCCGCGTGGGCGCGACCAACCACAACGAACCCGCACCCGGCCGATAACAGGACACCCCACCCCAGAAGCCGCCGGAGCCTAGCCCGTACGCATGCCAGTTTGATCACACAGCCAGACCCCGGCTCAGTCCAGCGGCAGCGCATCGCTACGATGCTGGGGGCCGGTGGACCGTACCCGGCCGGGCCCGACCGACACACCAAGCCGGCGCGGCCCCAATCCCCGCTCCCGGAGGAAACTTCCGTGCCGGCTGGAACGCTGTACCGCGGCCGGGAAGGAATGTGGTCCTGGGTGGCTCACCGAGTCACCGGCGTCCTCATTTTCTTCTTCCTGTTCGTTCACGTGCTGGACACCGCACTCGTCCGTGTGTCGCCCGAGGCCTACGACACCGTCGTGGCCACGTACAAGACGCCGATCGTCGCGCTGCTGGAGTACGGCCTCGTCGCCGCCATCCTCTTCCACGCGCTCAACGGTCTGCGCGTCATCGCCGTCGACTTCTGGATCAAGGGCGCCCGCTACCAGAAGCAGATGCTCTGGACCGTCGTCGCCCTGTGGGTCGTGCTGATGCTCGGGGCGATCTACCCCGTCCTCGGCCACGCCGCTCGTGAACTGTTCGGGAGCTGACGCCAATGTCCACGACTGACAAGACCGCTGCGGGCGTCGGCCCCGTCGAGGGCGGCGCCGTCTACACCGTCGACAACCCGGCCCCCTTCATCGAGGCCCCGCGCAAGCGCACCAAGAAGACCCCGAAGACCACCCGGGGCAACTTCGAGCTGGCCGCCTGGCTGTTCATGCGCCTGTCGGGCGTGGTGCTGGTCGTGCTGGTCCTCGGCCACCTGCTGATCCAGCTCGTGCTGGACGGCGGTGTCTCCAAGATCGGCTTCGCCTTCGTGGCGGGCCGCTGGGCGAGCCCCTTCTGGCAGGTCTGGGACCTGCTGATGCTGTGGCTCGCGATGCTGCACGGCGCCAACGGCCTGCGCACGGTCATCAACGACTACGCGGAGCGCGCGAACACCCGGCTATGGCTCAAGGGCCTGCTCTACACCGCCACGGTGTTCACCATCCTGCTGGGCACGCTGGTGATCTTCACCTTCGACCCGAACATCCGCTAGGCACGGGGCTGCGAGAATCATGAAGATCCACAAGTACGACACCGTCATCGTCGGCGCCGGTGGCGCCGGTATGCGCGCCGCCATCGAGTCGACGAAGCGCAGCCGCACCGCCGTGCTCACCAAGCTCTACCCCACCCGCTCCCACACGGGCGCCGCGCAGGGCGGCATGGCCGCCGCGCTGGCCAACGTGGAGGAGGACAACTGGGAGTGGCACACCTTCGACACGGTCAAGGGCGGTGACTACCTGGTCGACCAGGACGCCGCCGAGATCCTGGCGAAGGAGGCCATCGACTCGGTCCTCGACCTGGAGAAGATGGGCCTGCCGTTCAACCGCACCCCGAACGGCACGATCGACCAGCGCCGCTTCGGCGGTCACAGCCGCAACCACGGCGAGGCCCCGGTCCGCCGCTCCTGCTACGCGGCCGACCGCACCGGCCACATGATCCTCCAGACGCTGTACCAGAACTGCGTCAAGGAGGGCGTGGAGTTCTTCAACGAGTTCTACGTCCTGGACCAGCTGATCACCGAGGTCGACGGCGTCAAGAGGTCGGCCGGTGTGGTGGCGTACGAGCTCGCCACCGGCGAGATCCACATCTTCCAGGCGAAGGCCGTGATCTACGCGTCCGGCGGCTGCGGCAAGTTCTTCAAGGTGACGTCGAACGCGCACACGCTGACGGGTGACGGCCAGGCGGCGGTCTACCGCCGGGGCATCCCGCTGGAGGACATGGAGTTCTTCCAGTTCCACCCGACCGGCATCTGGCGCATGGGCATCCTGCTGACGGAGGGCGCCCGTGGTGAGGGCGGCATCCTCCGCAACAAGGACGGCGAGCGCTTCATGGAGAAGTACGCGCCGGTCATGAAGGACCTCGCCTCGCGTGACGTCGTCTCGCGCTCCATCTACACGGAGATCCGCGAGGGCCGCGGCTGCGGCCCCGAGGGCGACCACGTCTACCTGGACCTCACCCACCTCCCGCCGGAGCAACTGGACGCCAAGCTGCCCGACATCACGGAGTTCGCCCGTACGTACCTCGGCATCGAGCCGTACACGGACCCGATCCCGATCCAGCCCACGGCCCACTACGCGATGGGCGGCATCCCGACGAACGTCGAGGGTGAGGTCCTGGCGGACAACACCACGGTCGTCCCGGGCCTGTACGCGGCCGGCGAGGTCGCCTGCGTGTCGGTGCACGGCGCGAACCGCCTCGGCACGAACTCGCTGCTGGACATCAACGTCTTCGGCAAGCGGGCCGGTATCGCCGCGGCCGAGTACTCCCAGACGGCGGACTTCGTCGAGCTGCCGGAGAACCCGGCCGAGTTCGTGCTCGAGCAGGTGGAGATGCTGCGCGACTCCACCGGCACCGAGCGCGTGACGACGCTGCGTCGTGAGCTCCAGGAGACCATGGACGCCAACGTCATGGTGTTCCGCACCGAGCAGACGATCAAGACGGCGGTCGAGAAGATCGCGGAGCTGCGCGAGCGCTACAAGAACGTGTCGATCCAGGACAAGGGCAAGCGGTTCAACACGGACCTGCTGGAGGCCATCGAGCTGGGCAACCTGCTCGACCTCGCCGAGGTCATGGCGGTCTCCGCACTCGCCCGCAAGGAGTCCCGCGGCGGTCACTACCGCGAGGACTACCCGAACCGCGACGACGTCAACTTCATGCGCCACACCATGGCGTACCGCGAGGTCGGCGCCGACGGCTCCGAAACCGTCCGTCTCGACTACAAGCCGGTCGTCCAGACCCGCTACCAGCCGATGGAGCGTAAGTACTGATGGCTACCCCTGTTCTGGACAAGGAAGACGCGGCCGGCAAGCCCGAGCCCGGTTTCGCCGACTCCCCCTACATCACGGTCACCTTCCGCATCCGCCGGTTCAACCCGGAGGTCGCGGCGGAGGCCAGCTGGGAAGACTTCCAGCTGGAGATCGACCCGAAGGAGCGCGTCCTCGACGCCCTCCACAAGATCAAGTGGGAACTCGACGGCACCCTCACGTTCCGCCGCTCCTGCGCCCACGGCATCTGCGGCTCGGACGCGATGCGGATCAACGGCAAGAACCGCCTTGCCTGCAAGACGCTGATCAAGGACATCAGCCCCGAGAAGCCGATCACGGTCGAGGCCATAAAGGGCCTTACGGTCCTGAAGGACCTGGTCGTGGACATGGAGCCGTTCTTCCAGGCGTACCGGGACGTCATGCCCTTCCTCATCACGAAGGACACGAACGAGCCCACGCGCGAGCGTCTGCAGACGGCCGAGGACCGCGAGCGCTTCGACGACACGACGAAGTGCATCCTCTGCGCGGCCTGCACCACGTCGTGCCCGGTCTTCTGGAACGACGGCCAGTACTTCGGCCCGGCGGCCATCGTCAACGCCCACCGCTTCATCTTCGACTCGCGTGACGAGGCGGGCGAGCAGCGCCTGGAGGTCCTCAACGACCGCGATGGCGTCTGGCGCTGCCGCACGACCTTCAACTGCACGGACGCCTGCCCGCGCGGCATCGAGGTCACGAAGGCGATCGCCGAGGTGAAGCGAGCGCTGATCACCCGCCGCTACTGAGGTCCGACCGCAGTACGTCGAGGGCCCTGTTTCCGCTGGAAACGGGGCCCTCGGGCATATGCCACACCAACGGGTGAACGCGGCCGCGAAGGACGCACAGACGTCGTCCGACCTACGATGACGGTCTCGACACCAGACCCCAGGAGGCACCTGATGTCCGCAGCTTCCGTCGAGCAGCCCTTCGACCACGAAGAGCCGGTCACCCTGACGACCATCGCCGACGAGATCATGGAGCGCCATCCGGGCTACCGCGTCGAGATCATCGGAGGCCATCTCCTCGTGACCCCGTCCCCGGATGCTCCCCACGCTCGGGCCCTGACCGGCCTCATGATCCCGTTCATCGCAGCCGGCCTGCACGGCGGCGAAACCGAGACACTCCAGAACGTCGGGCTCTGGCTCCCCACAGGCGCCGAGGACTACGCCATCCCCGACCTCGTGGTGGTGGACGCCGACATCGACGACCACTTCGTCGAGAACAACGCGTACGACCCGGCCTGCTTCCGTCTCGTCCTGGAGGTCACCTCCGGGAACTGGAAGGACGACCTCAAGACCAAGGTCGCCGCCTACGCCGAGGCCAAGGTGCCCGTCTACGTCATCGTCGACCGCAAGCACCAGCGCCTTCACGTCCTCACCGACCCCAGTGGGACCACTTACGAGAACCACCGTCCTCACGCCCCCGGCGAGATCGTCACCCTTCCCGACTCCATCGGCGCCAAGGTCACCTTGGACGTTGCAGAGATCCTGAAAGCGGGCCAAGCGAAAAAGGTCGGGTGACCCGATCCGGACAGAAACGGAACTTGCCCAGCCACTTGGGGCTCGGTGTCTGTCACGGGTGTGACTCCCGTGGCCAGACTTCCCGCATGGCATACCTCAGAAGGGCCGCCGCCGCGCTGCTGGCCACGGCCGCGCTGCTCACGGCATCCCCCACAGCCTCGGCGACACCCTCCCCGGTCCTCGCGCGGGAGAGCTTCGACCGCCTCCCCCTCGGCCCGGTCACCGAAGGCCGCGACTGGACCTCGGACACCTCCGACGGGACGCTCACCGTCACCCCCGCCTCCATCGGCCACGGCCGTGAACTGCGCATCCACACCGAGGGCAACGGCCGCGCCTTCCTGGTGTTCCCGCACCTCGCCCCGCCCGGCAACAGCTTCTGGGCCCGGATGCGGCTGTGGGTGGACGCGTTCCCGACCGCCCCCGACTGGGCGCACTGGACCCTGGCGGAGGCCTCCGGCCCGGACTCCCCGACCCTGGTCCGTCCGCTCGGCGGCCAGTACGTGCCCACGGAGAAGCGCAACTTCTACGGCGTCGGCTCCGACCTCGGACCGACCGGGGACTGGACCGCGTGGAAGACCTCCGCGCCGGCGACGGCCGGCCGGTGGCAGTGCGTCGAGTTCCACCTGGACGCCACCGACAACCGCGTCACGGTCTACTTCGACGGCGTGCCCCAGCCCGACCTGACCGTCTCCACCGACCGGCACGGCGGTACGGCGGACCCGTTCGCCTTCCCGACGTTCGACAAGCTGAAGCTGGGCTGGCAGTTGTACCAGTCCGACCCGAGCCCCTCCTCGTACGACGTCCGGATGGACGACATCGCGCTGAGCACGCGGAGGATCGGGGGGTGCGCGCTCTGAGGGGCCGGGGTGTTCGGCCTTGCGGTCAGGCATTGGTGCAGATCTGTCCGCCTCATCTTCTGTCACCCTGTGGGCGCTGCGCGAGCACCGGCCGCTCGCTCTCCGGCTGAGCGCCCCGTCCGGCGCCCGGCTCGCCAAGGGCGCGGTGCCGGCCGCCGCCAAGTGGCGCGGGGCGCAGTGGAACCGGGGGCAGCGGGGCGGGGCACAGTGGGGCGGCCGGGTGTACCGGCGGGCGGCCGGGTGTACCGGCGGGCGACGGGTGGGCGTACGACCCGGACCTCGGCTGGTCCTACACCGCGCCGGGCTGCGCCGACGGCACCTGCGCCCCGCGCCGGGTGCCGGAGCGCTGACGTTAGGCTCTCTTTCCGTGCCCGCGAAGAACGACGGCCCCGACGACGGCGCCACCCCGACCAAGTCCGAGCAGACCCGCGCCCTGATCCTGGAGACGGCCATGCGGCTGTTCCAGGAGCGCGGCTACGACAAGACGACGATGCGGGCCATCGCCAAGGAGGCCGGGGTCTCCGTCGGGAACGCGTACTACTACTTCGAGGGCAAGGAGCACCTGATCCAGGGCTTCTACGACCGGATCGCCGCCGAGCACCAGGTGGCGGTCCGGGAGATCCTGGACCGGGAGACCGATCTGGAGGCCCGGCTCGCGGGCGTGCTGCGGGCGTGGCTGGACATCGCCGCGCCGTACCACGAGTTCGCGGTGCAGTTCTTCAAGAACGCCGCCGACCCGGACAGCCCGCTCAGCCCCTTCTCCCCGGAGTCGGAGCACGCGCGCGAGGAGGCCATCAGCATCCACCGGGAGGTGCTGGCCGGGGCGACGAAGAGCAAGGTGCCCGACGAACTGCGGGACATCCTGCCCGAGTTGATGTGGCTGTCCCAGATGGGGCTCGTCCTGTACTGGATCTTCGACCGGACGGAGGGACGGGAGCGCAGCTACCGGCTGGCCGAGCGCGGTGCCCGGATCACCGCGCGGGGCGTCGCCCTGGCCCGCTTCCGGGTGCTGCGGCCTCTCGTGCGCGAGGTGCACGAGCTGTTCACGGACTTCCTGCCGGGGATGACGCGGGCGATCCCGGATCCGGCGGCACCGCGTCGCACCGGCTCCTGAGCACGGCGCCCGAAGCACGGCGTCAGATTCCGGCGAGGCTCCAGAGGCGGAACACGCCCGTGCCGTCCGACAGGTACTGGCCGCCGCCGATGTCCTCGGTGGTGACGACGTACTCCTTCGCCTGCCACAGCGGCAGCACCGGCACGTCCCTGGCGACGGTCTGCTGCACCGAGCGGAAGTCCCGGTCGGCCTCGCCGCGGTCGGCGTAGCGCTGGCTGTCCTGGATGAGCCGGTCGACGGTCTTGCTGCTGTAGCCGGTGTTCATGGCGCTGCCGGTGCCGACGAGCGCGGCTCCGAAGGTGTCCGGGTCGGGGAAGTCGGCGACCCAGCCGACGGCGTACGCGTCGAGTTTGCCGCTCGCCCACCGCTTCTGGAAGTCGGTCCACTCGTAGCCCTGGAGGGTGACCTTGAACAGGCCGCTCGCCTCCAGCTCCCGCTTGATCTCGGCGGCCTCCTGCGCACCGGCGCCGCGGCCCTTGGCGTAGCCGTAGGTGAAGCGGACCGGCAAGGTCACGCCGGCCCGGGTGAGCAACTGCCGCGCCTTCTTCGGGTCCGGGCTGGGGTAGTCGTCGAAGAATGAGGCGGTGTGCCCGGTGATACCCGCCGGGATCAGCGAGTACAGCGGGTCGACGGTGCCGTCGTAGACGGTGGCGGCCAGCCGCTCGCGGTCGATCAGCCAGGCCATGGCCTGCCGGACCTTCGGGTCGTGCAGGGGCTTGCCCGCGCGGGTGTTGAAGTACAGGTTCCGGGTCTCGGAGCCGTCCGCCTCGAAGACCCGCTGCGTGGGGTCGCTCGGGTTCAGGTCGGCGAGGACGTCGGGCGGCAGCTGGCGGGTCGCGACCTCGACCTGCTTGTGCTTCCAGGCGGTGTCCAGGGCGTCGGGGGTGTCGTAGTAGCGCAGTTCGACGGGCCGGTCCGCGCCGCCCTTGACGGCGCCCTGGTAGCGGCTGTTGGGCGCGAGGACCGCCTTGTCGTCCTTCGTGTAGGAGGTGAGGGTGTACGGGCCGGTGCCGTCGACACCGTCGCCGGTGCGCAGCTTGGCGGCCGGGTACGCGGTGTGGTCGACGATCGAGCCCGCGCCGGTGGCCACCTTGAACGGGAACGTGGCGTCGGGCGAGGACAGGTGGAAGGTGACGGTCGGCCCGTTTGCGTCCACGGAACGGAGGGTGTCGAGCAGGGGCGCCGGGCCGACCGGGGACTTGATCTTCATGATCCGGTCGAAGGAGTACTTCACGTCCTCACCGGTCATCTTCCGGCCGCTCGGGAAGGTGAGGCCGGAGCGCAGTTCGCAGCGGTACGTGGTCAGATCGCCGCCGGCGAACGCGCAGCTCCTGGCCGCGTCCGGTACGGGTGTGGTGCCGCCCGGGGCGAAGGTGAGCAGCGACTGGAAGACGTTGCTGAACAGCGCCCAGGAACCGGCGTCGTAGGCGCCGGCCGGGTCGAGGGACGTGACGGCGTCCGTCGTGCCGACGGTGATGGTCCTGCCGTCCTTCTTCGACGGCACGAGCTGCCAGGCTCCCACCCCCACGACTGCCAGGACGAGCAGTCCCGCGAGTATCCGCATGCGAACCGATCGCATCGGCCTTGCCCTCCCGAGGCCCTTGGGCCCTTGTGCCAGTGCCACACCCTTTTGCGGCGGCCTCACCCAATCACAGGTGTTTGACCTGGCGGAAGGGAGATCTGCCGAGTTGGGAAAGAACTTACCGATGGTCGTTTCGGTCTGGTTTCACAGCGCTCACACAGGGTCAGGCCTGCTTCGACGCCAGCTCGATCAGCGTGATGTCCGACGGTGCCCCCACCCGGGTGGGCGGGCCCCAGGCGCCCGCGCCGCGTGAGACGTAGAGCTGGGTGTCGCCGTAGCGCTCCAGGCCCGCGACGGTCGGGTTGGCGGCGGCGGCAAGGAGGTTGCCGGGCCAGAGCTGGCCGCCGTGGGTGTGGCCGGAGAGCTGGAGGTCCACGCCGTACTCGACGGCGTCGTGGATCTGCACGGGCTGGTGGGCGAGGAGCACGCAGGCGCGTGCGGTGTCGCGGTCGCCGAGGGCCCGGGCGTAGTCGGGGCCCTGGCCCTCGTCCTCGCCGGTGACGTCGTTGACTCCGGCCAGGTCGAAGTGCGGCAGCTGTCTGCGGGCGTTCTCCAGGGGGTCGAGGCCGAGGCGCCGGACCTCCTCGACCCACTGCTCGGCGCCGGAGAAGTACTCGTGGTTCCCGGTGACGAAGTAGGACCCGTGACGGGCCCTCAGCTGGGCCAGCGGGGCCGCCGCGGGGCCCAGGTCCTTCACACTGCCGTCGACCAGGTCGCCGACGACCGCGATCAGGTCGGGCTGGGTCGCGTTGATCGTGTCGACGACCTTCTGCGCGAAGCTGCGGCCCAGGACCGGGCCGAGGTGCACGTCACTGACCACGGCGATCCGGTACCCGTGCGCCGCGCGCGGCAGCTTGGCCAGCGGCACGGTGACCCGCTTCACCTTGGGCCCACGCAGCACGCCGTACGTCCCGTACCCGACGGTCCCGACAGCGGCGGCCGCGGCGGCCCCGGCGACGATGCGGGAGACGAAGAGGCGGCGGGAGGGCCCGGAGGGGGCGGGGGCGGTGAGCGGCTGGGGCGAGCCCTCGGGGGTGTTGTCGGTCTGCGGGTGGGGAGCGCCCGCAGAGGAGGCAGCCGCGAGGGAAGCGGGCGCGACTACGCCACCGTCCGTCGGCGGCCCGGCCACCGCTACCACCCCGGACGCACCCGCGCCGCCCTCCCCCGGCGGCCCGACGCTCACCGCGCCGCCGGCCACTCCATCACCCCGGCCCACCTGCGAGGCCGCTGCCGCCGCGGCAGCCGGCGTACCGGCAGGCACGCCCGCGTCGCCATCCTCCCGCGGGCCGGCGGTCGACGCGGGAGCAGACGCTGCTCCGCCCGGGCACACCTGCGCCGCGGCCGCCGTCGCGGCACCCGGCGCACCCGCGCCGCCGTCCCCCTGCGGGCCGACCACCGCCGTGACGGCGGAAGCGTCCCCGGGCGCACCCGCGATGCCGTTCTCCTCCGGGTCGGCTGTCATGTCGGGATGCGGGCCCGGCTCCGTCGTCGATCTCGCCCGCCGTTCCAGGAACCGCCGCAGCACAGGCCGTACGACCTCGCCCGCCAGCACCGCCAGCAGCAGGTATATCGACAGGGCCAGCCACAGGAAGCCCGGCCAGGCGAGGACCTGCTGGAGCCAGAAGGGGGCGCCCGAGCGTTCGGCGACCAGGGCCGTGATCGCGAGGGTCCAGCCGCCGGCGATCAGGACCGCGCCCGCGCGGCGGGTCAGGCCCGGGCCGCGGGTCGTGTCGCGGAACAGGCGGCGCCACACGTACCAGTTGGCCGTCACGATGACGGTCAGGACGAGGGTTGCGACGAGCACGAAGACGATGGCCACGGTGTCGTGTCTCCCGATTTCCGTTATGACGTCCGGCGCAGTGCGCGCAGACCACGCAACCCGATGGCCCCGATGGCCGTCCCCAATACGAAGGAAACGACGGCGAGCAGCAAGTGCACCCAGAAGTACGCCGTGGGATGACCGTCGTCGAAGGCGAGCCCGCTGCTGTCCTTGACAAGGTTCTTGACGAAAGTGATCCAGATGACCCAGCTCCACACCCCGAAGGCGAGCAGGAACCAGGAGACGGGGCGGCTGAGCTTCATCAGACCAGTATCGCCGGAGCCTGTCCGGTTCCGTTCCCGGGGTGGGGGCACCGGCGGGACTTCCCCCCGTACGGCATGTACGTTTCCGATCGTGCCCGTTCCGAAGAAGACCGCCAGGCGATCCCTGCTGGTCACCTCCGCCGTCCTGTCGTCCCTCGCCCT
Source organism: Streptomyces sp. NPDC050164 (assembly GCF_044459945.1). Classification (NCBI taxonomy): domain Bacteria; kingdom Bacillati; phylum Actinomycetota; class Actinomycetes; order Kitasatosporales; family Streptomycetaceae; genus Streptomyces; species Streptomyces sp. NPDC050164. Next base: position 235,109 of record NZ_JBITJK010000001.1, on the reverse strand, counting down.
GGCCGCACCGGCGGCCGTCGCGGCCCCGAGCCCCTCGGGCAGCCCGTCGGCGAGCCCCTCGGCCACTCCCCCGGCGTCGATGTCGACCGTGGGCGGCGCCCGGCTCGGGCAGCCGGGGACGCAGGTGAACCTCGCGAGCGGCGTGCCGGTGCTGCCGAAGGACGTGAGCGCCCGCTCCTGGATCGTCGCCGACGCCGAGTCCGGTGACGTGCTGGCCGCGCACAACGCGCACTGGCGACTGGCCCCGGCGAGCACGCTGAAGATGCTGTTCGCGGACACCCTGCTGCCGAAGTTCCCGGGGACGGCCAAGCACAAGGTCGCTCCCTCCGACCTGGCGGGCATCGGCTCGGGCTCCAGCATGGTGGGGATAAAGGAGGACGAGACCTACACGGTCCACGATCTGTGGCTCGGCGTCTTCCTGCGCTCCGGCAACGACGCCGTGCACGTACTGTCCGCGATGAACAAGGGCGTCGAGAACACCGTCAGGGAGATGAACGAGCACGCCGAGGAGCTTCAGGCCCTCGACACCTACGTCGTCAGCCCGGACGGCTACGACGCCGAGGAGCAGGTCTCCTCCGCGTACGACCTGACGCTGATCGCCCGCTCCGGGATGCAGAAGAAGGACTTCCGCGAGTACGCCTCGACGGTCAGCGCGAAGTTCCCTGGTGAGACGAAGAAGGACAAGAAGGGCAAGACGGTCCGCAAGTCCTTCGAGATCCAGAACACCAACCGGCTGCTGAGCGGCGACACGGGCCTGCCCGTCTACCAGGGCATCGCCGGCGTCAAGAACGGCAACACCACCAACGCGGGCGCCACCTTCACCGGTGTCGCCGAGCGGAACGGCAAGGTGCTGCTGGTCACGGTGATGAACCCGGAGAAGGACGAGCCCAACGAGGTCTACAAGGAGACCGCGCGGCTGTTCGACTGGGGCTTCAAGGCGGCCGGGAAGGTGCAGCCCGTGGGCGAGTTGGTGCCGCCGAAGGGCGCCGCGCAGGCCGGCGCCCAGCCCGGCGCGAACCCCTCCGGCGAGGCCGGTGGCTCCGGGAACGGCGCGGGCGCCACGGCCGGGACCGGTTCGAAGCCGGTGGCCAGTGCCCCGGCGGCAGGCGGCTCCAGCGGCATCGGGATCGCGCTCGGCATCACCGGCGGGGTGCTGGTGCTGCTCGCGGGCGGTGCGTTCCTGGTCAACCGCCGTTGGCCGCTGCCGGATCTGGTGCGCCGCCGGACTCGCCCGTGACGCCCGGGAGTTCCTCCTCCTTGCTCTGCGTCGCCGTCCAGGAGGCGCAGAACAGCACCAGCTTCGAGGTGAAGTTGATCCACAGCAGCAGCGCGACGGGCACGCCGAACGCGCCGTACATGCTCTTCGCTGCCACGCCCTGGAGATAGCCGCTGAGCAGCAGCTTCAGCAGTTCGAAGCCGACGGCGCCGGTCAGCGCCGCCACGAACAGGCGGTGGCGCGTGGGCTCGACGCCGGGCAGCAGCGTCAGGACGTAGAGCAGCAGCAGGAAGTCGGCGAGTACGGCGATCAGGAACGCGGCGCTGTGCAGCAGGACACCGCTCCAGCCGCCCTCGTCGATGCCCAGCTGCCGGGTGGCCCAGCCGATCATCGCGGACGCGACGGCGGAGGCGGCGATGGTGACCAGGAGCGCGCCGCCGAGGCCGATCAGGACGCCCGTGTCCTTGGCGTAGCGCAGGACCGGGTTCTCCTCCTCGTCGGGCAGCTCCCACACCGCGCGCAGGCACTCGCGCATCGAACCGGCCCAGCTGATGCCGGTGAACAGCAGCAGGGCGCCCGCGATGAGGCCGATCGTGCCGGCGTTCTCCACCAGCCCGGCGATGTCCAGCTGGTCGGATATGCCGGGCACCTGCTCGGCGATCTTGTCCTGGAGCCTGTCCTGCTGCTCCGTGCTGAGCGTGGCGGCGGCGATGGTGGCGGACACCGTCAGCAGCGGGAACAGCGCCACGAAACTCGTGAAGGTCATCGCGGCGGCCAGCCGCGTCCACTTCACTCGGTCCAGCCGCTCGTACGACCGCCACGCGTGGGTGATCATCAGCCGTGTCGCCCACGGCCCGACGACCGGGAGCTTTTTCAGCCAGTCCATGATCCGACTCTGCCCTCCGCCCGGAAGACCCATGTACGGGTACCCCAGAACCGCAGAATCGTGGCCAGCGCCATGCCGATGACCGCGCCGGAGACGGTGTCCGCGCGCTGCGAGGTGAGCCCGAGGCCGTAGTGGCTGACGGCGAGGCAGAGCAGTTGGACGGCGGCACCGGCGAGGTTCACCGCGAAGAAGGCGGCGTACGGGCGCAGGCCCCGGATCCGGGTGGACCGGTAGGTGCCGAGGGCGTTGCCCGCGTAGGCGACCGAGCAGGCCGCCACGAAGGACAGGGCCTTGGCGGTGAGCGGGCCGAGTCCGGCGGGGCCGCGCAGGCAGGTGAACAGGGCCAGGTCGACGGCGTAGGCGAGGAGACCGACGGTGGCGAACCCCAGGAGCTCCCGGCGGCGGGGGGCCGTGGGGCTCGACCACGCGCGCGTGGTCACCAATTGGCCACCGCCAGGCCGTACATCGCCACCCACACCAGGCCGATGAGGGCGAGCGCCCTGTCGCGCAGGACGACGTCCTCGGGTTCGCCGGCCGTGCCGCGGTCGGCGAAGACGGCGTATCTGAGGACGGCGAGGATGAAGGCGACCATGGACAATTGCCGCCAGGGCAGCACGCTGGTGTGCGGGACGCCGCCCTCCTCCATGGCCCACAGGCAGTAGCCGAGGACGGCGACACCGGCCGCGAGCTGCCAGACGAAGCGGAGGTAGCCGGTGGTGTACTCGGTGAGCAACGCGCGCGTGGCGCCCGCTTTTCCGGCCATCTGCACGGCTTCGGAGTAGCGCTTGGCCGACACCATGAACAGCGCGCCGAACCCGGTCGTGATCAGGAACCAGCGTGACAGCGGGATGCCGAGGGCGAGCCCGCCGACCATCGCCCGCATCAGGAAGCCGGTCGTGACGACGGCGAGGTCGACGACGAGGACGTGCTTGAGGCTGACGCAGTAGGCCAGTTGCATGCCGAGGTAGGCGGTCAGCAGGGCGGCGACGGCCGGGGAGCAGAGCCAGGCCGCGGCGGCGGGCGCGAGCAGGCCGAGGCAGCCGCCGACGGCGTAGGCGACGGGCACGGGGACCTGCCCGGCGGCGACCGGGCGGTGGCGCTTGGTGGGGTGGGCGCGGTCGGCTTCGGCGTCGCGGGCGTCGTTGACGAGGTAGACGGCGGCGGCGCAGGCGGTGAAGAGGACGAAGACGAGGGCGAGTTGGCTCAGGGCGTGCCGGGAGAAGAGCTCGCCGGCGGCCGCCGGGGCGGCGATCACCAGGACGTTCTTCACCCACTGTTTGGGCCGCGCGGTCCGGACGAGACCGGCCAGGAGACTGCCCTTGCGGGGTGGCGCGGACCGCCCCTGGGGGGTGCGCTGCCGCAGGACGGCCGTCTCAGTCATGGTGGGCCTCTCCCCTCATCCAGCGGGCGCCGAGCCGGGCCGTGAGCGCGCCGAGGGCCGCGCCCGCCGCGACGTCCGAGGGGTAGTGGACGCCGGCCACCAGCCGCGAGACGCACACGGCGGCGGCGAGCGGTGGGACGGCGCGCGCTCCCAGGGCGCCGAAGGCGACGGCGGCGGCAGCGGCCGAGGTGGCGTGCGAGCTGGGGAAGGAGTGCCGGCCGGCGGTGCGCACCAGGGGCTCGACGTGCGCGGGGCGCGGTCGGCGCACGACCCGTTTCACCCCCATGCTGACGAGGTGCGCCCCCGCGGTGAGGGCCGTGCCGCGCAGCCAGGCGCCGCGCCGTCTGCCGTCCACGGCGGCTGAGGCGAGCCCCGCCGCCAGCCACAGCGCCGCGTGTTCCCCCGCCCAGGACAGGGCACGCGCGGCGCCGGCCACGCGCGGGTCGGTGCCGCACGCCCTGAGGGCCGAAACGATCCGGTGATCCATGTCGTGCAGGTCGTCGAGGTCGTCCATGTGGACTCACTGTTCACGCCCACCTGGCCTGAACTCCGGCAATATTGAGCGACATCCCATTAATCACCCGTTTCGGGGAGGGGCGTCATGTTCTCTAACTAATAGCTCACATTGGGGCGATACGGTCACAGACATGTCTGCCGACACCGATTCCGTCCCGGACGTCATGGGCCTGGACCACACCACCGTCACCGGCTGGGGCCGCACCGCTCCCACCGCCGCCCGGCTCATCCGCCCCCAGACCTACGAGGAGGCCGCGGCGGCCGTCCGCGACTGCGGGGCGCGCGGCGGGATCCCCCGGGGCCTGGGACGGGCGTACGGGGACGCGGCGCAGAACGCGGGCGGGTCCGTCCTCGACATGACGGGCCTGGACCGCGTCCACGCGATCGACGCCGACGGCGGCACCGTGCTGTGCGACGCGGGCGTCTCCCTGCACCGGCTGATGGAGGTGCTGCTGCCGCTCGGCTGGTTCGTGCCGGTCACCCCCGGCACGCGCTACGTCACCGTCGGCGGGGCGATCGGCGCCGACATCCACGGCAAGAACCACCACGTCTCGGGCTCCTTCTCGCGCCACGTGCTGGCCTTCGAACTGCTCACCGCAGACGGCGAGATCCGCACGGTGATCCCGGGCACACCCCTGTTCGACGCCACCGCGGGCGGCATGGGGCTGACCGGTGTGATCCTCACCGCGACGATCCGGCTCCAGCCGGTCGAGACCTCGCTGATGTCGGTCGACACCGAACGCGCGACGGACCTCGACGATTTGATGGCCCGGCTGGCGGCCACCGATCACCGCTACCGCTACTCGGTCGCCTGGATCGACCTGCTGGCCCGGGGCGCGTCCACCGGCCGCGCGGTCCTCACCCGGGGCGACCACGCGCCCCTGGACGCGGTGCCCGCACGCACGCGTGCCAACCCGCTCTCCTTCCGCACCTCCCGCTTCCCGTCCGCCCCCGCGGTCCTGCCCGAGGGCCTGCTCACCCGCACGACCGTGGGTCTCTTCAACGAGCTCTGGTACCACAAGGCCCCCCGCGCGCGTGTCGGCCAACTCCAGGGCATCTCCGCCTTCTTCCACCCCCTGGACGGCGTGCCCCACTGGAACCGCGTCTACGGCCGGGGCGGTTTCGTGCAGTACCAGTTCGTCGTCGGCTACGGCCAGGAGGACGCCCTGCGCCGCATCGTGCGCCGTATCTCCGAACGCCGCTGCCCGTCCTTCCTGGCCGTCCTCAAGCGCTTCGGGGAGCCCGACCCGGGCTGGCTGTCCTTCCCGGTGCCGGGCTGGACGCTGGCCCTGGACATCCCGGCGGGCCTGCCCGGCCTCGGCGCGTTCCTCGACGAACTCGACGAGGAGGTCGCCACCGCCGGCGGACGCGTCTACCTCGCCAAGGACGCCCGGCTGCGCCCGGAACTGCTCGCGGCCATGTACCCACGGCTGGACGACTTCCGGGCCCTGCGGGCGGAACTGGATCCGCACGGGGTCTTCACGTCCGATCTGTCCCGCCGCCTCAGCCTCTAGGCACAGGCACACCAGGCAACCTCTAGGAGCTGTCATGAAGGACGCCTTCGGTCTCCCCCAGTCCCTGCTCGTCCTCGGCGGTACGTCGGAGATCGCGCTGGCCACCGCCCGCCGGCTGATCGCCCGCCGCACCCGCACGGTCTGGCTGGCCGGCCGCCCGTCGCCCGCACTGGAGGAGGCCGCAGGGCAGTTGCGCGGACTCGGGGCCGACGTGCACACCGTCGCCTTCGACGCGCTCGACCCCACCTCCCACGAGGCCGTGCTCGGCAAGGTCTTCGCCGAGGGCGACATCGACATGGTGCTGCTCGCCTTCGGCCTCCTCGGCGACCAGGCCCGCGACGAGCGGGAGCCGGAGGCGGCGGTGCGGGTCGCGCAGACCAACTACACCGGCGCGGTCTCGGCCGGCCTGGTGTGCGCCCGCGCGCTCCAGTCCCAGGGGCACGGCTCACTGGTCGTCATGTCCTCCGTCGCGGGCGAGCGGGCCCGCCGCGCGAACTTCATCTACGGCTCCAGCAAGGCCGGCCTCGACGCCTTCGCGCAGGGCCTGGGCGACGCGCTGCACGGCACCGGCGTGCACGTCATGGTCGTACGCCCCGGCTTCGTCCGGACAAGGATGACCGCCGGACTGCCCGAGGCGCCCCTGGCGACCACGCCCGAGGCGGTGGCGACGGCCGTCGAGCTGGGGCTGCGGCGCCGCTCGGAGACGGTGTGGGTGCCGGGCGCGCTGCGCGTGGTGATGGCGGCGCTGCGGCACCTGCCGCGCGGGGTGTTCCGGCGGCTGCCGATCTGACCTGAGGGGGACCCCCTAGGAGCGGATCACCAGGTGGGGACCGAGCCGCGCTCCACATGCCCGGCCTGGGGCGGGACGACCGAGCCGCCGAAGGGGAACTCGCGGAGCTTGCGCCAGACACCGTCGGCGCCCTGTTCGTAGAGGGCGAAGCCGGTGCACGGCCACTCGGCCTCGTAGTCGGCGAGCTCCTCGAAGGCGCGGTCCATCGCCGCCTCCTCGATGCCGTGCGCCACCGTGACGTGCGGGTGGTACGGGAACTGCAGTTCGCGTACGACCGGCCCGGCGGGGTCGCGGACCTGCTCCTGGAGCCGGGCGCAGGCCTCCGCACCCGCGACGACCCGGACGAACACCACCGGCGACAGGGGCCGGAACGTGCCGGTGCCGGACAGCCGCATCGGGAACGGCCGGCCGGCCGCGGCGACCTCGGCCAGATGCGCCTCGACGGCCGGCAGGGCGGACTCGTCGATCTCCGTCGGCGGCAGCAGGGTGACGTGCGTGGGAATGCCGTGAGCCGCGGCGTCGCCGAAGCCCGCGCGCAGCTGCTGAAGCCGGCTGCCGTGAGGCTCCGGGACCGCGATCGAGACACCGATCGTTACGGTCCCCACGTCGTCTCCTGTCGTTTCAGTTGGTGAGACCCGTCCTGGCGGAGCGAGTCCTGCCGGATCGAGCGGGAGTGGCCGCTGATACGACCACCCGGTTATCGACTGTACGGCCACGACCCGGTTACAGGCAGGCGCAACCGAAGTGATGTACAGCGCTGTGCGGTGGTACGGGTGTGCGCGGGAGCGGGTTCAGTGCTTGGCGGGCAGGAAGCCGACCTTGTCGTACGCCTGGGCGAGGGTCTCCGCTGCGACGGCGCGGGCCTTCTCGGCACCCTTGGCCAGGATCGAGTCGAGCGTCTCCGGGTCGTCCAGGTACTGCTGGGTGCGCTCCCGGAACGGCGTCACGAACTCGACCATGATCTCGGAGAGGTCCGTCTTGAGCGCGCCGTAGCCCTTGCCCGCGTACTTCTCCTCCAGCTGAGCGATGCCCTCCCCGGTGAGGGTCGAGTAGACCGTGAGGAGGTTGCTGATGCCCGGCTTGTTCTCGACGTCGTAGCGGATCACCGTGTCCGTGTCGGTGACCGCGCTCTTGACCTTCTTCGCCGTGGCCTTCGGCTCGTCGAGGAGGTTGATGAGGCCCTTCGGCGTGGACGCCGACTTACTCATCTTGATCGACGGGTCCTGGAGGTCGTAGATCTTCGCCGTCTCCCTGAGGATGTACGGCTTCGGGACGGTGAAGGTCTGGCCGAAGCGGCCGTTGAAGCGCTCGGCGAGGTCGCGGGTGAGCTCGACGTGCTGGCGCTGGTCCTCGCCGACCGGGACCTCGTGCGCCTGGTAGAGCAGGATGTCCGCGACCTGGAGGATGGGGTACGTGAACAGGCCGACGGAGGCGCGCTCGGCGCCCTGCTTGGCGGCCTTGTCCTTGAACTGGGTCATCCGGCCGGCCTCGCCGAAACCGGTGAGGCAGTTCATGACCCACGCGAGCTGGGCGTGCTCGGGGACGTGGCTCTGGACGAAGAGCGTGCAGCGGTCCGGGTCGAGACCCGCGGCGAGCAGCTGGGCGGCGGCCAGGCGCGTGTTCGCCCGCAGGTCCTTCGGGTCCTGCGGGATGGTGATCGCGTGCAGGTCGACGACCATGTAGAACGCGTCGTGGGTCTCCTGGAGGGCCACCCACTGGCGGACGGCGCCGAGGTAGTTGCCGAGGTGGAACGAGCCGGCGGTGGGCTGGATTCCGGAGAGCACGCGAGGTCGGTCAGAGGCCATGTTGCTTATTGTCTCAGAGCGCCGTGGGTGGTTTCGGCGGCGGGGAACTGCGGACCCGTTGTAGCTGGTCACGCAGTTCCCCGCGCCCCTGGGGCGCTTCAGCCGAGGTCGATTTCCGGGTACAGGGGGAAGCCCGCCACCAGGTCCGTCGCGCGGTGGCTGATCTCGTCGGCGATCTTCGCGTCGAGGACATGGGCCGCCTTGGAGGGGGCGCCCGACTTCGTCGTGCCCGGCTCCGTCGTGGTGAGGACGCGGTCGATCAGGGCCGCCACCTCGTCCATCTCCGCCGTGCCCAGACCGCGGGTGGTCAGGGCCGGGGTTCCGATGCGGATGCCGGAGGTGTACCAGGCGCCGTTCGGGTCGGCGGGGATCGCGTTGCGGTTGGTGACGATGCCCGACTCGAGCAGGGCGGCCTCGGCCTGGCGGCCGGTGAGGCCGTAGGACGTGGCGACGTCGATCAGGTTGAGGTGGTTGTCCGTGCCCCCGGTCACGAGGGTCGCGCCGCGGCGCATCAGGCCCTCGGCGAGGGCGCGGGAGTTGTCGACGATGCGCTGGGCGTAGTCGCGGAAGGACTCCTGGCGGGCCTCCGCGAAGGCGACCGCCTTGGCGGCCATGACGTGCGGGAGCGGGCCGCCGAGGACCATCGGGCAGCCGCGGTCGACCTGGTCCTTGAGGGAGTCGTCGCACAGGACCATGCCGCCGCGCGGGCCGCGCAGCGACTTGTGGGTGGTCGTCGTCACGATCTGGGCGTGCGGGACCGGGTCGAAGTCGCCGGTCAGGACCTTGCCCGCGACCAGGCCGGCGAAGTGCGCCATGTCGACCATGAGCGTCGCGCCGACCTCGTCGGCGATCTCGCGCATGATCCGGAAGTTCACCAGGCGGGGGTAGGCCGAGTAGCCCGCGACGATGATCAGCGGCTTGAACTCACGGGCGGAGGTGCGCAGGGCCTCGTAGTCGATCAGGCCGGTGGCCGGGTCCGTGCCGTAGGAGCGCTGGTCGAACATCTTGCCGGAGATGTTCGGGCGGAAGCCGTGGGTGAGGTGGCCGCCGGCGTCCAGGGACATGCCGAGCATGCGCTGGTTGCCGAAGGCGCGGCGCAGCTCCGCCCAGTCGGCCTCGGAGAGGTCGTTGACCTGGCGGGCGCCGGCCTTCTCCAGGGCCGGGACCTCGACGCGCTGGGCGAGGACCGACCAGAAGGCGACGAGGTTGGCGTCGATGCCGGAGTGCGGCTGGACGTAGGCGTGGCGGGCGCCGAAGAGTTCCTTGGCGTGCTCGGCGGCGAGGGACTCGACGGTGTCGACATTGCGGCAGCCGGCGTAGAAGCGGCGGCCGATGGTGCCCTCCGCGTACTTGTCGCTGAACCAGTTGCCCATCGCCAGCAGCGTGGCCGGGGAGGCGTAGTTCTCCGAGGCGATCAGCTTGAGCATCTCGCGCTGGTCGGCGACCTCCTGGCCGATGGCGTCGGCTACGCGCGGCTCCACGGCGCGGATGACGTCGAGGGCGGCGCGGTAGGCGGTGGAAGCGGTGGAGAGGGGCTCGGCTGGCATGTAGGACCTCCGGACGTTGCGTTCAGCGTTCACGGTACGGCCCAGGCGCACGGCACGGTTCCGGTCCCCGGGGGTCAGCCGGGTCCGGGGGCCGCTTCCCGATGGTCGGTCCCATCCCAGCACGCCAGTCACGGCCCGGTGATCAGCCTACCGGGTGTGGAGCGGGAGCGTCTGCCGGGTTGCCGACCCTTGCCGTCTGCGGGTTCGTGGGGGCTGGTCGCGCAGTTCCCCGCGCCGCTTGAAAGAAGGGCGTGTCCCCTCAGCCCCTTCTAAAGGATCACGTGCGGCAGGAAGCGGGCGTACTCGTCCGTGATCAAGCCCGATGATTCGCGGATGCCCAGACCCGCCGACTCGTTTTCCACCACCCATGCGCCCAGGACCACGTGGTTGTCGTCGAAGGTGGGGAGCGGGGCCAGTTGCTGGTAGCAGCAGGGTTCGTCCCGGAGGGTCCGGGGGGATCCGGGGTCGTGGATCGTGACGCCAGCGCCCTCTCGGCCGAGGAGGGGCTTGGCGGCCCAGCCCGGTAGGTCCCGGGGGCCGTCCAGGTAGGCCGGGAGGAGGTTGGGGTGGTCGGGGTACAGCTCCCAGAGGATGGCCAGGAGCGCCTTGTTGCTGAGGAGCATTTTCCAGGCCGGCTCGATCCAGAGGGTGGAGCCGGTGCCGCCGCCGTTGTCGAGGGTGTCCAGGACGTGGTCGGCGAAGCGGTCGGTGGTGAGCCACTCCCAGGGGTAGAGCTTGAAGACGCTGCGGATGAAGCGGAGGCGGTTGTCGACGAAGCGGCCGGAGAGGCGGTCCCAGCCGATCTCCTCCATGGAGATCCAGTCCGTGGCCAGGCCCGCTTGCTCGGCTGTCTCCTTCAGGTAGGCGACCGTCATCATGTCCTCGCCGAGTTCGTCGGCGGAGGAGTACGCGAAGTACAGGGGGCTGCCCGGCGGGAGGAGAGCGGCCTGTTTCCGCCAGGCGTCGATCAGGCGTTCGTGGAGGGAGTTCCACTGGTCGGCGCCGGGGAAGCGGTCCTCCATCCAGAACCACTGGGGGGACGCGGCCTCCACCAGCGAGGTGGGGGTGTCGGCGTTGTACTCCAGGAGTTTGGCCGGGCCGGTGCCGTCGTAGCGGAGGTCGAAACGGCCGTAGAGGGAGGGGAGTTCGGCGCGGCGGTGCCAGGACTCGGCGACCGCCTGGGCCACGCGGGGGTCGGTGATGCCCAGGTCCGCGAAACGGTCCTCGCCGACGATGTGCTCGGCCGCCGTCAGGCACATGCGGTGGAGTTCCTCGACGACCTCTTCCAGGGCCTCGATCTCCGGAAGGGCGAAGACGTAGTAGGCGCTTTCGTCCCAGTAGGGGCGCAGGGAGTCGTCGGGGTAGCGGGTCAGGGGGTAGATCAGGCCCTGTTCCTCGACGGTCTGCTGCCAGCCGGGGCGGGGGGTGATGGTGCGGCGTTCCATGTGCGTACGGCCCGGTCAGCCGCCGCTGCTGCCGGAGCCCGAGCAGCCGAAGCCGCCCCGGTCGACGGCCTCGCTGCGGCTGAAGGTGCCGTTGTCGGCGTAGCGGCCGCTGACGTCGGCGTCGTAGTACCAGTCGGCGTCCGTGCTCTTGGTCTTGCCCGTCGTCTTGCGGCCCTTGCCGTAGGAGGAGGACGTGGAGCCGGACTTGCAGTTCTTGTCGGCGACGATCTTGTAGCCGTTGATGTAGTCGTGGCTGTCCCGGTCCACGCAGCGGCGGTCCGGGTCGGAGCCGCACGCGGACAGGGCCGCCGCGAGGACACCCATGCCGCCCAGCACCACCGTGCTCGAGCGCAGCCGTCGCCGTGTTTCAGCCATCCGTGTCTCCCCGTGTCCCCGTCGTGTACTGCGCGTCCCTGTCATGTACTGCCGAGCGGTCAGCCTAGAGACCGGTGTGAAGACGCGCGCATGGCCCCCCGGCTCACGCCCCCTCCCCTACTGTCCTTTTGTGATCTTTGGAATGGTGTGCGCCCTTGGTGCGGCGGTCTGCTTCGGTACGGCGACAGTGTTGCAGGCGATGGCCGCGCGGGCGGTGGCGACCGGCACGGGCGGGGACGTGGCGCTGCTCTGGCGGGCACTGCGGCAGTGGCGGTATCTGGTCGGGCTCGGGATGGACGGGCTCGGTTTCCTGCTCCAGGTCGCCGCGCTGCGGTCGGTGCCGATCTACGCCGTGGGGGCGGCGCTGGCCGCGAGTCTCGCGGTGACGGCCGTGGTCGCTGCGCGGCTGCTCACGGTGCGGCTGAGCCGCACGGAGTGGGCGGCGGTGGGGGTGGTGTGCGCCGGGCTGGCGCTGCTGGGGCTGGCGTCCGGGGCGGAGGGCGAGGAGGCCGGGCCGGTCTGGCTGAAGTGGGCGATGCTCGCCGCGGCGGGCGGGGTGCTGCTGCTCGGGGCGGTGGGTGGGCGGCTGCCGGAGCGGGGGCGGGCGCTCGCGCTCGGGCTGGGTGCCGGGCTCGGGTTCGGGGTGGTGGAGGTGGCGGTGCGGCTCGTCGACGGCCTGACGCCCGGTGCGCTCTTCACGAACCCGGCGGCGTACGCGCTGCTGCTCGGCGGCGGGGCCGCGTTCCTGTTGCTGACGTCCGCCCTCCAGCGCGGGTCGGTGACCACGGCGACCGCCGGCCTGGTGCTCGGGGAGACCGTCGCGCCCGCGCTGATCGGTGTGGTGTGGCTCGGGGACCGTACGCGGCCGGGGCTGGGCTGGCCGGCGGTGCTCGGGTTCGCGGTGGCGGTGGCCGGGGCGCTGGCGTTGTCGCGCTTCGGGGAGGCGCCGGTGGAGCACGCGGGGAGCGCGCTTACGCGCAGATGATCGGGGATGTTTCCCATCTGCCGAAAAGCTTCACTTTCCGGACGATCGGAAAATTGTTTGTTGAATCTTGAACGCGCGTGAACCGCTTTCCGTATGGGACGGCGTGACCAGTAATCCCGTCACGGTCACCGTGGCCTATCGGGTGATGCCGGGCCGGGCGGCCGACTTCCACTCCTGGGGGTGGGCCATGCTGGGCGCGACCGCTCTGCAACCGGGGTTTCTGGGGGGTGGGGTACTTGTCGACGGAGGGGCGGAGTGGCATGTCGTCTATCGCTTCGCCAGCGAGGGTTCGGCCCTGGCCTGGGAGAAATCGCCTTCCCGGGCACAGTGGGATGCCCGGCTGGAGGGGCTCGCCCGGGAGGCGGAGCGCAGGAGGGTGCGGGGCGCCCGGGCCTGGTTCGAGGCGCAGACCCTGACACCGGCGCCGCCGGCTCCGCCGTCGAAATGGAAACTGTGGTTCGTGAATATGAGCGCGGTTTTTCCGCCGGTGCTCCTGTTCAATCTGACAGTGCTTCCCTATCTCGGTGATCTCAATGCACTGATCCGCACGCTGTTGTTGTGTCTGTGTGTAACCGCCCTTGTCACCTGGATTCTCATGCCGCGGCTCCAGCGTTTCTTCAGGAAATGGCTGTACCCGTCGCTCCAGGCGCTCCGCGGACGGCACAAACGCCGGGCCACGTAGGCCCGCGAACGAACAGAGGGAGGTGGGCGGGTGAAGACCCTGCTCATCGACAATTACGACTCGTACACGTACAACCTGTTCCAGCTGATCGCCGAGGTCAACGGCGAGGAGCCGGTGGTCGTCCGCAACGACGCCGCCGTCGACGGGGTCCCGGATCTCAGGCAGTTCGACAACCTGGTGGTCTCCCCGGGCCCCGGGCACCCGGCGCACGCGCGTGACTTCGGCATCGCGGCCGGGCTGGTCGCGACCTCCCCGGTTCCGGTGCTCGGCGTGTGTCTCGGCCATCAGGGCATCGCGCTCGGGGAGCGCGCGGTGGTGGGGCCCGCTCCGGAGCCGCGGCACGGGCACCTGTCCACGATCCGGCATGACGAACGCGACCTGTTCCAGGGCCTGCCGCAGAACTTCACCGCCGTCCGCTACCACTCGCTGTCCGTGCGCGAGCCGCTGCCTCAGATGCTGGAGGCCACGGCCTGGGCGGAGGACGGCGTCCTGATGGGCCTGCGGCACCGCAACCGGCCGCTGTGGGGCGTGCAGTTCCACCCCGAGTCCGTCCTCACGGAGTTCGGCCACCGCATGCTCGTGAACTTCCGCAACCTGACCGCGAAGCGGGCCGGCAAGCTGCGGGCGAAGAACACGGCGGTGCCGTCGCACGAGTCACCGGCCCGGCGCCGCGTGGTGGTACCGGAGTGCGAGGCGGGGGTCTCTCGGTCACCGGCAGCGGACCGTCGGCCTGCGGCCGCGCCCCGGGCAGCGGGGATGCCGCCGGGCGGGGCGGCCTGGTCCGGCGGGGCCGTGTCGTCGGACGGGCTTGTGCCGTCGGACGGGCTTGTGCCGTCGATCGCGGCCGGTCCAACCCCCGGGGCCCGTCCGTCCGCCGACGACGGGATGTCCCACGGGGCGGGCCCATCCGCAGGGGCCGGTTGGTCCGGCCCGGCCGGTCCGGCCGCCGACGCCGACATGCCCGGCCAGGCCGCGCCGCCCGCAGGGCACAAGCCGCTCGCCGAGGCCGACCTGCCCATCACCCGCACCCCGTCCGACGCGGTCGCCCCGCCCACCGCCACCATCCCCCGCCCCCGTCGCCCCGAGCGCGTCGGGTACCGGCTGCACAGTCGGCGGATCGTCGGGGCGGTGGATGCCGAGGCGGCCTTTGCGCGGATGTACGCGGGGTCCTCGCGGGCGTTCTGGCTGGACAGTTCGCTGGTGGAGCCGGGGCGGTCGCGGTTTTCGTTCTTCGGGGACGACAGGGGGCCGCTCGCGGAGTTCGTGCGGTACGACGTCGGCAGCGGGCGTTGTGAGATCGAGCGGGCGGGGCGGCCGGTGCGGAAGGTCGCGGCCAGTGTCTTCGACTATCTCAAGCGGCAGTTGACCAGCCGCCGGGTGGACGCGACCGGGCTGCCGTTCGACTTCACCGGGGGCTACGTCGGCTACTTCGGCTATGAGGTGAAGGCGGACTGCGGGTCGCCCAACCGTCACCGCTCCCCGGTCCCGGACGCCGCCTGGCTGTTCGCCGACCGGGTGATCGCGGTGGACCACCAGGAGGGCTTCACGTACGCCGTCTGCCTGGCGGAGGACACTCCGCAGGCCGCGCGGGAGGCCGCCGACTGGCTTCAGAGCGCGCTGGCCGACCTCACGTGCGTGGCGACGGAGCGGCCGCCCCTGCCCGTGCCGACGGGTCCGGCGGACCCCGGCGCCGCCCAGCCGTGGCTGGTGCGCGACCGGGCGACGTATCTCGCGGACATCGAGGCCTGCAAGCGGGAGTTGCGGGCGGGCACCAGTTACGAGATCTGCCTGACCAACGCCGCCCGGTTACCCGCACCGCCCGACGCGTTCGAGTTCTACCGGACGCTGCGCCGCGACAACCCGGCCCCGTACGCGGCGTTCCTGAGGTTCGGGGAGCTGGAGGTGGCCGGGTCCTCGCCCGAGCGGTTCCTGCGGATCGGGCGGGACGGCACCGCCGAGGCCAGGCCCATCAAGGGGACCGCGCCCAGGGGCGACGGGCCGGAGGAGGACGCCCGGCTGCGGGACGCGCTGGCGTCGGACGCCAAGACGCGGGCCGAGAACCTGATGATCGTCGATCTGCTCCGCAACGACATGGGGCGGGTGTGCCGGACGGGGTCGGTGCGGGTCTCCAAGCTCATGGCCACGGAGACGTACGCCACCGTGCACCAGCTCGTGTCGACCGTCGAGGGCAGGCTGCGGGCGGACACGGACGCGGTGGACTGTGTCCGGGCCTGTTTTCCCGGCGGGTCGATGACCGGCGCGCCGAAGCTGCGCACGCTGGAGATCATCGACTCGCTGGAGTCCGAGGCCCGGGGCGTGTACTCCGGCGCCCTCGGTTACTTCGGGTGCGGCGGCGGTGCGGATCTCAGCATCGTCATCCGTACCGCGGTGTTCGCCGACGGCCGGATGCATCTGGGGGCGGGCGGAGCGATCGTCCTCGGCTCCGATCCGGACGCGGAGTACGAGGAGATGCTGCTGAAGACGGCGGCCTCGATGCGCGCCCTGCACCAGCACACGGCCGACCGGATCCGGCAGCAGGCCCCGCCGGGGGACCGGGCCGGGGCGGCCGAGGAGGCGCGGCGATGACCAGTCCGCAGGCCGTGCTGCACCCCGCCGAGGCCGAGGCGCCCGGGAACCTCGCGGCCCAGCTCGCGGAGCTCGCCGAGCGGCGTGGGTGGGGCGGGCGGCCCGCCTTCCACCAGGGGCACCGGGCCTGGACCCACGGCCAGGTGCACGACCTCGCGGCCCGGGCCGCCACCGTGCTCGCCGGGCACGGCGTGCGCCCCGGGGACCGTGTGCTGCTGGCGCTGCCCGACTCCCTCGCCTGGGTGACGGCGTTCCTCGCCACCGCCCGTCTCGGCGCCGTCGCGGTCCTGGTCAACCCCGAACTGCCCGCGGCCGACCACGCGTTCCTGGCCGAGGACACCGGGGCCGCGCTCTGTGTGACGGGGCCGGGCCTGGAGGAGCGGTTCACCGGCCGGGCCCGCCTGGGTGCCGACCAGCTCATGGCGCTCGCCCCCGCCGCCTCGCCCGCGCCCGCCCACCAGGTCGACGCGCACACCCCGCTCTACGTCCAGTACACCTCCGGCACCACGGGCCGTCCCAAGGGCGTCGTGCACACGCACGGCGATCCACGCACGTACCACGACCTCGTCGGCCGGCGGGTGCTGCGGATCACGGCGGAGGACGTCACCCTGTCGGTGTCGAAGCTGTTCTTCGCCTACGGCTTCGGCAACGCCTTCGTCTTCCCGCTCTTCTCCGGCTCGTCCGCGGTGCTGGTGGACCGGCGTCCCACCCCGGCGACCATCGACGAACTCGTCGCCCGGCACCGGGTGACGCTGCTGTACTCCGTGCCGTCCGCGTACGCCGCGCTGGTGGCCGAGCGGGGCCACGGGCACGAGGGCTGTTTCGCCTCGGTGCGGGCCGCGGTGTCGGCCGGCGAGGGGCTGCCGGAGGGGCTCGCACGGCAGGTGACCGCGCTGCTCGGCGCGCCCGTGCTGGAGCAGATCGGCTCCACGGAGGCCGGTCACGCGTTCTGCGCCAACGGTTTCGCCCACAACCACCCGGGCACCGTCGGCCGTCCCGTGCCCGGCTTCGAGGTGGAGCTGCGGGACCGTGACGGCCACCCGGTGCCGGACGGCGAGGAGGGCGAGATGTGGGTGCGCGGGCCGACGGTGACGCCCGGCTATCTGAACCGGCCCGAGGAGACCGCCCGGGCCCTGGCCGGCGGCTGGCTGGCCACCCGCGACCGGGCGTGCCGCGAACCGGACGGCTCCTACCGGCATCTGGGCCGGGCCGACGACATGGAGATGGTCGGCGGCATCACCGTCTCCCCGCTGGAGGTGGAGGCCGTGCTGCGCGGCCATCCGGCGGTGCGGGAGGTGGCCGTCGCGGCCGTGCCCGACGGGCGGGGCGCGAGCCGGCTGCGGGCCTTCGTGGTCCCCGCGTCGCCGGTGCGGGACGGCCTGGCGGACGAGCTCATCGGCCTGGCGCGGGAGAGCCTCGCCGCGTTCAAGGTCCCCCGCAGCGTCAGCTTCGTCCCGTCGCTGCCGCGCACGGCGACCGGGAAGCTCCGCCGCCATCTGGTCCGCCGGGGCGCCTGGTGAACCTCTCGGAAAGGAACCACCCCATGCGACAGCCTCTGCTCGCCGACCGCGGCTTCTATCTGGGACCGGTCTTCCGGCGTGCGGCCGACCGGCACGGTGCCGTCTTCGTCACCCTGGACCGGCCGCTGGACGTGGCCCCCTCCCTCGGGGTCGACCTGAGCTACACCGTGCTGGCCGACCTGGTCGAGGACCTGTCCGGCCGGCTGTGGGACGCCGGGGTGCGGCCCTCGGAGCAGGTCGTCGTGCACAAGGCGGACAACGTCGACATCATGCTGCTGACCTGCGCCGTCGCGCGTATCGGTGCCGTGCCGGTGCTGCTGTCGCCCGCGCTGGCCCCCGCCGTGGCCGGGCAGCTGCTCGAACGGCTGCGCCGGCCTTGGCTGGTCACCGACAGCGCCACCCTGGACGGTCTGCGGGAGCTGCCCCTGTCCGGGCTCGTGCGGCGGACGCTCTGCGTGGACGACGCGACCGGGGCGGAGTCCCTGGCGAAGTACGCCGGCGCCGAGCCGCCCCCGCCGGTCCGGCTGCATCCGCGCGAACCCGCCCTGATCACCCACAGTTCGGGCACCACCGGCGTCCCCAAACTGGCCGTGCACTGCGCGCACACCATGTGGAACCGGCTCGTGCCGCAGCAGGCGCTGGGCTGGCCCACGCGTGGCGAGCCGGCGGCGCTGCACATGTCGTTCGTCCACTCGCGCTTCTACCATCTGCTCGGCGTCCTGCTGCACTTCGGCAGCCCGCTCGTGCTGATCACCGACCCGGATCCGGCGGCGGTGGGCCCGCTGCTGGTCCGGCACCGGCCCGGCATCGTGGAGACGCACCCCAACACGTTCGTGCTGTGGGAGGAGCTGGCCGACGCGCCCGGTGCCCCGCTGTCCCGGGTGCGGGCGTACGGCTCCACGTTCGACGCGATCCATCCACGCACCGTACGGCGGCTGCTGGGCGCCTCGCGGCGCCGTACGCCCTGGCTGGTCCAGCTGTACGGGCAGAGCGAGACGGGACCGGTGGCGTTCCAGGTGGTGACCCGGCGCAGCGCGGCCCGCGCGGACGGCCGCCGGGTCGGGTTCGGCATACCGGGCTTCACCCGGGTCCGGGTCACCGACGCCGGGGGCGGGCGGGTCCCGCCCGGCACCCCGGGCCGGATCGAGGCCCGCACCCGGGGCCGGATCCTCACCTACCTCGGCATGCCGGAGCGCTACGACCGTCAGCTCACCGACGGCTGGTGGGAGATGGGCGACATGGGCTACCGGAGCCGTCTGGGCGCCCTGTATCTGATCGACCGGGAAGTCGACCAGATCGACGCCGTGCACAGCAATCTGGAGGTCGAGGACACGCTGATGTCCCGGCTGGAGGAGCTGCGCGAGGTCGTCATCGTGCCGGGCGCGGACCGGGAGCCGGTACCGGTGGTGTGCGTGCGCGGCGAGCGGCCCCTGGACCCGGAGCGCTGGCGGCGGGCCGCGGCGGGGCTGCCGGCGATGGCCGAGCCGCGGCAGTGGCGGTTCGAGGACCTGCCGATGACCGCGACCTGGAAGGTGAAGCGGGTGGAGATCGCCCGGATGCTCGCCGAAGGCGTCCGGGCATGACCCCGGTCTTCGTCGTGGGCGCCGGTCCCGTGGGCCTGTCGGCGGCTCTGGCGCTGCGGGCGCACGGCCTGCCGGCCGTCCTGCTGGAGGCGGAGCCGGGGGATCGGGAACGGCCGGGCAGCCGGGCCCTGTTCGTGCACCGGGAGACCCTCGGCCTGCTGGACGCGATGCGGCCCGGCCTCGCCGCCGAGATCACCTCGTACGGGCGGACCTGGCACACCAGGCGCACCCTCTACCGGGGCCGCGAGGTCTACGCCCGCACCTTCCCGCCCCCGTCCGGCCCGCCGCCCTTCACCAGCCTGCGCCAGACGGACACCGAACGGTTCCTGCGGGCGGCCTGTGCGGAGGCCGGGGTGGAGTTCGTGTGGGGCGCGCGCGTGACGGGCGTGCGCACCACCGGGACGGAGGTCCGGCTGACGGGTGAGGACGGGCGGGTGTGGGCCGGCGCGTTCGCGATCGCCGCCGACGGGTCCCGCTCCACGGTCCGGCGCGAGCTGGGCATCGCCCTGGAGGGCACGCACGGCGAGGGCTTCCACGTCGTCGTGGACGTCGCCGACGTTCCGGGAGCCGAGCTGCCGCTGGAGCGGGTCTTCCACTACGAGCATCCCGGGGTGGGCGGGCGCAGTGTGATGCGGGTGCCGTTCACCGGGGGCTTCCAGGTCGACCTCCAGTGCCGGGACGACGACCGGCAGGAGGAGTTCGGCACCGAGGAGGCCGTACGGCGCTGGCTGCCCTCGGTCGTCGGGGACGGCTACGGCGAGCGGATCCTGTGGGTGTCGACGTACCGCTTCCTGCGTAAGGTGGCGGCCTCGTTCACCGATCCGCACCGGCGGGTGCTGCTGGCCGGCGAGGCGGCGCATCTCTTCCCGCCGTTCGGGGCGCGCGGGATGAACAGCGGGATCGCGGACGCGGCGGCCGCCGCCGAGGCGATCGCCGCGGGGACCGGCGAGGCGGTCGCCGGGTTCGCCGGGGTGCGGCGGGCGGCGGCCCTGTTCAACAGTGCCGCCGCCGGTGCCGCCCTGGACCATCTGCGGCCGCGCCGCCGGATCGTCCGGGCCGGACAGCGCGCGGCGGCGGCACTGGCGCCGGTGCTGCCGTGGTGCGGGTCGTGGCTGGAGCACGCGCCGTACGGACCCCGGCACGGGGCACCGGCCGTCGCGGGGCGCAAGTACTGAGGAGGCTGTTGGTGACCAGACCGGCGGTGGCGGAAGGCCTGTGGACGTGGACGCCCGGCCGTGGCCTGGCTCCGGCCCCGGACCAGGCGGCCGGGGGGCGGCTGCTCGTCGCGGACTCGTGGCTGGTGCGCGAGGGCCGGGTGCGGGCCCATGCCCGGCACCTGGAGCGGTTCGCGCGGGCCTGCGGGGCCTGCGGCGGACCGGAGCCGTGTCGGCTCGACGCGTTCTGGCAGGACGTGACCGCCGTACTGCCGCGGACGGGAGAGTGGTTCCCGCGGGTGGAACTCGCGGCGGGGTCCCTGGAGTTGCGGCTGCTGCTGCGGCCGGCGCCGCCACTCGGCACGGAGGTGCGGCTGTGGGCGGCGGGCCAGTCCGATCCGCGGACCGTGCCCCGCCGCAAGGGCCCGGACCTGGACACCCTGGCCCGGGTGCGCCGCCGGGCCCGCGGCGAGGGCGCGCAGGAGGCGGTGCTGATCGCGCCCTCGGGCACGGTGCTGGAGTCGGCCACCGCCAGCGTGCTGTGGTGGGAGGACGACACCCTGTGCCTGCCGCCGCCCCGGCTGCCCGTCCTGCCGGGTGTGACGGCCGGGCTGGTCCAGGAGCGGGCGCTGCGGTCCGGGATCCGGATCGCGCACCGGGAGCGGACCGTGGCCGAGCTGGACGGCCGTGAGGTGTGGCTGGTGAACGCGCTGCACGGGATCCGGCCCGTCACGGCCTGGATCGGGCGGTCGATGCGAGTGCCTCCGGCGGAACGGGCCGAGGAATGGCGGAATTGGCTGGACAGCATGATGGAGCCGCTACCGGCCGACTGAATCGAGGAAATGGAAACGCCGGGTCGAATTCGACCCGGCGCGCTTCACGCTGCCTTCTTCCGCATTTAGTTCAGCTTTTCGGCACCATACGCGTCGCTATCGCGATCCGGTTGTACGCATTGATGACCGTGGCCGACCAGATGAGCGCCGCGATCTGTTTCTCGTCGAACACCTCGGCCGCCTCGGCGTACACCGCGTCCGGGACGCGACCGTCGTGGACGAGCGTCACCGCCTCGGTCAACGCCAGTGCCGCGCGCTCGCGTTCGGTGAAGAACGGCGTCTCCCGCCAGGCGTTCAGCGCATAGACGCGCTGCTCGGTCTCGCCCCGGGCGCGGGCGTCCCTGGTGTGCATGTCGATGCAGAACGCGCAGCCGTTGATCTGCGAGGCGCGAATCCTGACCAGTTCCAGCAGTTCCGGTTCGAGTTCGGCTTCCTGGGCCGCGGAAACGGCGGCGCTGTGCAGGGAGCCCATCGCGGCGGAGACGTCTGGGGTTGTTTTCTTCAGGGCCACGCGGGATAGGGAAGTGCTTTCACTCATGGAGTGACCATATCCGTTGCACGGCATTCCGGAGGGGAATTCGCGCGATTATCCGGGCAGTACCGCGCACAGCGCGTCCAGCGCCCCCGACCACGCGTGGTCCGGCGGTGTCCCGTAGCCGACGACCAGGGCGTCGGCCGGCTCCACGACCGAGGCGGCGTGCCGGTAGCGGGTCAGTCCGTGGACCGCCAGGCCCTGCCAGTGGGCCGCCTGGAGCACCGACCGCTCGGTGCCGGGCGGCAGCCGCAGCAGGACGTGCAGGCCGGCCGCGATGCCGGTGACCCGGGCTTGGCAGGCCCGGGCCGCGACGGCGGCGACCAGGGCGTCCCGGCGGCGCCGGTAGCTCAGGCGGCTCGCGCGGACATGGCGGTCGTAGGCCCCGGACGTGAGGAACTCGGCGAGGGTCAGCTGGTCCAGCACCCCGCAGGTGTCGATCTCGCCCTTGGCCGCCGCGGTCTCCTTCGCGAGGTCCGGCGGGAGCACCATCCAGGCCAGCCGCAGTCCGGGGGCCAGGGACTTGCTCGCGGTGCCCAGGTAGACCACCCGGTCGGGGTCCAGGCCCTGGAGCGCGCCCACGGGCTGACGGTCGTAGCGGAACTCGCCGTCGTAGTCGTCCTCCAGGACCAGCCCGCCGGTGCGGCGCGCCCAGTCCACGACGGCCGCTCGGCGGTCGCGGTGCAGGGGGACGCCCATGGGGAACTGGTGGGCGGGCGTGAGGAGGACCGCGTCGGCGGCGGACAACGCGCCGGGGTCGGTGCCCAGCCGGTCGAAGGGCAGCGGGACCGTGTGCAGACCGGACGCGGCCAGGAGCCTGAAGTGCACATCGAGCCCGTACGACTCGACGGCGACCGTCCGTGCCCCGCGCGCCCGCAGGGCCGTGCCGAGCAGCTTCAGGCCGTGCGCCAACCCGGCGCAGATCACGATCCGTTCGGGGTCGGCGCGTACGCCCCGGACCCGGGAGAGGTAGCCGGCAAGCGCGGCGCGCAGCTCGGGACGGCCGCGGGGGTCGCCGTAGTCGAGGGCGTGGTGGGGCGCGGCGGTCAGGGCGCGGCGGGCGGCCTTGAGCCACTCCGCGCGCGGGAAGGAGGCCAGGTCCGGGCTGCCGGGGCGCAGGTCGTAGGCGGGGCGGGTGCGTTCGCGGGGGTGGGGCGCCGTGCCGGCCGGCGGGACGACTCTCCGGTCGGCGACCCGGGTCCCCGAGCCCTGCCGGGCGGTGAGCCAGCCCTCGGCGACCAGGTCGGCGTAGGCGTCGGCGACGGTGTTGCGGGCGATGCCCAGGTCGGCGGCGAGCGCGCGGGAGGAGGGCAGCCGGGTGCCGGAGGCCAGCCGGCCGGAGCGCACCGCCTCGCGCAGGGCGTCGGTCAGCCCCCGGCGCAGGCCCGGGCCGGTCGGCTCCAGGTGCAGGTCGATACCCAGAGTGGCCCACTGTTCCGCCATGGAAATGGACCATACACCTGGGCTGCTTTCCTCCTAGGGTCGAGGGCATGACGACGCACACCCCTGACACGACGACCGTGGAGTACGCCCCCGAGCAGCCCGCCCGCCTGGAGTGGGCCAAGCACGCGCCCGAGGTCTACAAGGCGATGGTCCGGCTGGAGATCGCCGCCCGGCAGGGCCTCGACAACAAGCTGTACGAGCTGGTGAAGATCCGCGCCTCCCAGATCAACCACTGCGCCTTCTGCATCGACATGCACACCAAGGACGCCCTCGCGACGGGCGAGAGCCTCGAGCGGATCGTGCAGCTCAGCGCCTGGGACGAGTCGCGGCACTTCTACACCGCGAAGGAGCTCGCGGCCCTGGAGCTGACGGAGGCCGTGACGGTCCTGACGGACGGGTTCGTGCCGGACGAGGTGTACGAGAACGCAGCCAGGCACTTCGAGGAGGCCGAGCTGGCGCAGCTGATCGCCGCGATCACGGCGATCAACGCCTGGAACCGGTTCGGGGTGACCTGCCGTATGGCGCCGGGGCACTACCAGCCGGGCCAGTACAAGTGACGGCTCGGACGCGGGCGCTCGACCCGGCGGTCGCCCGGGCCATGTCGGCTCTGAGCGCCACGGCGAAGAAGGGCCTCGGCGACCCGGCCCTGGCCGAACTCGTGGTGATCCGCGCCTCACAGCTCAACCACTGCGCGTTCTGCCTGGACATGCACCTCGCGATCGCCCGCGAGTACGGGGTGAGCGAGAAGCAGCTCGACCTGCTGGCGGCCTGGGAGGAGGCCGAGGACGTCTTCGACGAGCGGGAGCGGGCCGCGCTGGCGCTGACGGAGGCGGTGACCCTACTGACGGACGGGTTCGTGCCGGACGAGGTGTACGAGCGGGCCGCCAAGCACTTCGACGAGGCCCGGCTCGCCCATCTGATCGGCCTGATCGTCGCCATCAACAACTGGAACCGGGTGATGGTCAGCCGCCGGATTCCGCCAGGGGGTTACACGCCATGAGCAAGGCCGCGGTGTTCCGCGCTCTGCACCGGCACCGGCCGCCCGGCGATCCCCTGGTGCTGCCCGGCCCCTGGGACGCGGCCAGTGCCCGGGTGTTCGCCGAGGCCGGTTTCCCGGCGCTCGCCACGCCCAGTGCCGGGGTCGCCGCCTGCCTCGGCTACGAGGACGGGCAGGTCCCGGCCGACGAGATGTTCGCTGCGGTCACCCGGATCGTCCGGGCCGTCGACGTGCCGGTGTCGGCGGACGTGGAGGGCGGTTACGGGCTCGCACCGAAGGAGCTCGTGGAGCGGCTGCTGGAGACGGGGGCGGTGGGCTGCAACCTGGAGGACTCCGTCGACGGCGTCCTCAGGGACCCGCACGAGCATGCCGACTGGCTGGCCGAGGTACGGTCGGCCGCCGCCGGCCGGCTCTTCGTCAACGCGCGCGTGGACACCTTCGCCCGCGGGGTCACCGATCCCGAACGGGCCATCGAGCGGGCCGCGTTGTACGTCGCGGCGGGCGCCGACTGTGTCTATCCGATCGAGGCCCCGCCGGAGGTGCTGCCGCTGCTGCGGGCCGGGATCCAGGGGCCGATCAACGTCGTGGCCGTCCCGGGCCACGGCCCCTCGCCCGCCGAACTCGGCGCGCGAGGGGCCACCCGGATCACCTTCGGGCCGGGCCTCCAGCGGCAGGCCACCCGCGCACTGCGGGAGATCGCCGCCGGGCTGGCGCAGGGAGCGTCAGGGCTGACGTAGGGGGCGTCAGGACAGCCACTTCTTCCATGTGGACCGGTGGCTGTCCACCCACTTCTTCGCCGCCTCCTCCGGCGTCATCTTCTTGTCGGCGATCATCAGGGAGACCTCGTTCTGGTCCTCGGTCGTCCACTTGAACTTCTTCAGGAAGGCCGCCGCCTTGCCGCCGTTCTTCGCGAAGCCCGAGTTCAGGTACTTCTGCAGCGGCGTGTGCGGGTAGGCGCAGGCGACCTTCTCCGGGTCGGCGTCGCAGCCCTCCTTGTACGGCGGCAGCTTCACCTCGGTCATGGGGACCTTCTTGAAGAGCCACTGCGGCGTGTACCAGTAGGTGAGGAAGGGCTTCTTCTCCTTGGCGAACTGCCTCATCTGGGTGATCTGGGCCGCCTCGGAGCCCGCGAAGACCACCTGGTAGTCCAGCTTCAGGTTCTTCACCAGCGCCTTGTCGTTGGTGACGTAGGACGGCGAACCGTCCATCAGCTGGCCCTTGTCGCCGCTCTCCGGGGTGCGGAACAGGTGGGAGTACTTGTTGAGGTTCTTCCAGTTCGTGATGTCCGGGTGCTGCTTGGCGAGGTACGTCGGGACGAACCAGCCGATGTGGCCGGTGACGCCGAGTTCGCCGCCGGGGGCGATCGTCTTCTTGTCCTTGACGTACCGCTGCTCCTGCTCGGGGTGGCCCCAGTCCTCCAGGAGCGCGTCGACGCGGCCCTGGCTGAGGGCGTCCCAGGCGGGCACCTCGTCGACCTGGACGGTGTCGACGCGGTAGCCCAGCTCGTGCTCCAGGATGTACTGGGCGACGGCCACGTTGGCCTGCGCGCCCACCCAGGACTGCACGGACAGGGTCACGGTCTTGGCGCCCTGCGCGCCCGCGAAAGGCGAGGCCTGCTTGGTCATGTCGGCGGCGCCGCAGCCGGTGAGCAGCGCCAGGGAGCTCAGAGCGGCGACCAGAGCCGTATTGCGGACTCGCATGTCACGCTCCCTTCTTCGCGCGGCGTTCGGTGGGCTGGGTCACCCGGTCGAGCATCAGGCCGAGGCAGACGATCGCCGCGCCGGCCACGAGACCGGTCGCCAGATCGCCCTGGGCGAGGCCGAAGACGACGTCGTAGCCGAGCGCGCCACCGCCGACCAGGCCGCCGATGACGACGACGGCGAGGACCAGGACCAGGCCCTGGTTGACGGCGAGCAGCAGGGCCGGGCGGGCCAGCGGGAGCTGGACCTGCTTCAGCTGCTGCCAGCTGGTCGCGCCGAGCGAGCCGGAGGCCTCCAGCGCGGCCGGGTCGACCTGGCGCAGGCCCTGGGTGGTGATGCGGACGACGGCCGGGAGCGCGTACACGATCGCTGCCGCGACGGCCGGGGCACGGCCGACGCCGAACAGGGCGACGACCGGGATCAGGTACACGAACTGCGGCATCGTCTGGAAGACGTCGAGGACCGGGCGCAGCAGCCGCTCGAGACGGTCGCTGCGGGCCGCCGCGATGCCGGTGGCGAAGCCGACGACGAGGGTGACGGCGACGGCCGCGAGGACCTGCGACAGCGTGTCCAGCGACGGCTGCCAGACGCCGAGGACGCCGATCGCGGCCATGGCGAGGACGGCGGTGAGCGCGGTGCGCCAGGTGCCGATCACCCAGGCCAGGGCGGCGACGATCAGCAGGACCGACCACCAGGGCAGCCACTGGAGGCCGCCGCGCACCGGGTCGAGGACCCAGGTGGTGAAGTGGCCGGCCCAGTCGGCGGTGCCGCCGATGACGGGGACGCCGGAGTACAGGTGCGCGGTCATCCAGTCGACGGCGCGGTTGACGGGCTCGGCGATGCCGACGATCCAGGCTTCGGGCCAGTCGAGCCGGCCCGCGAAACGCCCGGCGACCGCCACGGCGACCACGCCGATGAGGGCGAGGAGCCAGCCGAGTCCGCTGCGGGGCTCCGGTTCGGCGCCGAGCTTCTCCCCCGCCGCGCCGGTGACGCGGTCCAGGACGACGGCCAGCAGCACGATCGGGATACCGGCGGCGAGCGCGGCGCCCACGTCGACCGAGGCCAGCGCCTGGTACACGCGGTCACCGAGACCGCCCGCGCCGATGACGGCCGCGATGACGGCCATGGACAGCGCCATCATGATCGTCTGGTTGACGCCGAGCAGGAGTTCCTTGCGGGCCAGCGGGAGCCGGGCGGTCAGCAGCCGCTGCCGTGCGGTGGAGCCGAGCGACTCGACGGCCTCCAGCACCTCCTTGTCGGCGCCGCGCAGACCGAGCGAGGTCAGACGGGCCATGGGCGGGGCGGCGTAGATGACGGTGGCCAGGACGGCCGCCGGGACGCCGATGCCGAAGACCAGCACGACCGGCAGCAGGTAGGCGAAGGCGGGCAGCACCTGCATGGTGTCCAGGACCGGGCGCAGGACGCGGTCCATCCGGTCGGACAGCCCGGCGGCAAGCCCGAGCAGCATGCCGGCGACGACCGACGCGACGACCGCGACGACCATCAGGGCGAGCGTCTGCATGGTCGGCACCCACATGCCGAGCAGGCCGCAGGCGAGGAACGCGACGGCCGTGCCGAGCGCGAGCCGGACGCCCGCCACGCGCCAGGCGACCAGCGCGCCCAGGGCCGTGACGCCCGCCCAGCCGATGGCGAGGAGGGTGAGGTAGACGGCCCGTACGGCGATCACGACGACGTTGCTGACGTGGCCGAAGAAGTACAGGAACAGCGGGTGGCTGTCGCGGTTGTCGATGATCCAGTCGCTGGCCTTGGCGAGCGGCTCGGAGAAGTCGACGGTCAGTGCGCTCGGCCAGGTGCCGCTCGCCCAGCGGGCGTTGGCCAGCGGAACGAGGATCGCGGCGGCCAGGGCGAGCAGCAGCAGCTTGCGGACAGCCGGGTGCCTGAGGAGGCCGGGCAGGCCGATACGGGGCGGGGAGGCGGTGATCGTCGCCATCACACCGCCTCCTTGGGCTGCTCGGTCCCCGGCGGGGCGGGATGCTCCGTGCCGGCGACGACGCCGAGCAGGGTGTCGGAGTCGACCACGCCCACGCAGCGGCCCTCGTCCATGACACGGGCCGGTGCGCCGGCGCGGGCCACCGCCTCGATCGCCTCGGAGACCGTCGCCTCGGGCCGGACCGCCGGCCCGCTGCCGTCCTGGTCCGCCGAGGGACGGCGCATGGCCGTGCGGACGGTCATGACCTGCTCGCGCGGGACGTCCCGGACGAACTCGCGGACGTAGTCGTCGGCGGGCGAGCCCACGATCTCCTCGGGCGTACCGAGCTGCACGACGCGGCCGTCGCGCATCAGGGCGATGCGGTCGCCCAGCTTGAGGGCCTCCTGGAGGTCGTGGGTGATGAAGACCATCGTGCGGCCCTCCTCCTGGTGCAGCCGGACGACCTCCTCCTGCATGTCGCGCCGGATCATCGGGTCGAGCGCGCTGAACGGCTCGTCGAACAGCAGGACTTCGGGGTCGACGGCAAGCGCGCGGGCGAGGCCGACGCGCTGCCGCTGGCCGCCGGAGAGCTGGCCGGGGCGGCGGTGCTCCATGCCCTCCAGGCCGACCTTGGCGACGACCTCGGCGGCCCGCTCACGCCGCTCGGCCTTTCCCATGCCCTGGATCTCCAGGCCGTAGGCGACGTTGTCGAGGACCGTGCGGTGCGGCAGCAGGCCGAAGTGCTGGAAGACCATGGCGGCGCGGTGGCGGCGCAGTTCGCGCAGCCGGGAGCGGTCCATGGCGCGGACGTCCTCGCCGTCGATGGCGATGGTGCCGGCGGTCGGCTCGATCAGCCGGGTCAGACAGCGCACCAGCGTGGACTTGCCGGAGCCGGACAGGCCCATGACGACGAAGACCTCGCCCTTGCGCACGTCGAAGCTGACGTCCCGGACGGCGGCCGTGCAGCCGGTGCGGGTGCGCAGCTCGGCGGGGTCGAGGGCGGCGAGCTCGGGGTCGGCGGGAACGCGCTCGGCCTTCGGGCCGAACACCTTCCACAGTCCCTCCACCGAGAAGACGGGTGTGGTGTCCATGGTCTGCTCCGTGGGGGGTTCGAGGGTCGCGGTCACTGGGAACCACCACCGATCAGCTCGGCGGCCTTCTCCCCGACCATGAGCACGCCGATCATCGGGTTGACGGTGGTCATGGCGGGGAACACGGAGGCATCGGCGATGCGAATGCCCTCCAGGCCCCGGATGCGCAGCTCGGGGTCGACGACCGCGAGCCGGTCGTCGGCGTCGCCCATCTTGCAGGTGCCGGCCGGGTGGTAGACGGTGTGGGCGACCTTGCGGGCGTACTCGCCGAGCTCCTCGTCGCCGGTGACGTCCGGGCCGGGGGCCACCTCGCGCTTGAGCCAGCCGGCCAGCGGTTCGGTCTTGGCGATCTCGCGGGCGATCTTGATGCCGTCGACGAGGGTGCGGCCGTCGTAGTCGTCCTCGTCGGTGAAGTAGCGGAAGTCCAGGGCGGGCTTGACCTCGGGGTCGGCGCTGGTCAGGTAGATCCGGCCGCGGCTCTTCGGCTTGGGGATGTTCGGGGTCATCGAGACGCCGAACTCCGGCCGCTGGTAGCCCAGTCGCTCCGGGTTGTCCGTGAACGGGATCTGGTAGAAGTGGAACATCAGGTCGGGATGCGGCAGTTCGGGGTCGCGGCGCACGAACAGGCCCGCGTCCGAGTCCATCGCGGAGTTCTCCGGGATGGGGCCGTTGGTCTCCCACACGATGACCGACTCGGGGTGGTCGAGCAGGTTCTCGCCGACGCCCGGCAGGTCGTGCGTGACGGGGATGCCGAGCTGTTCCAGGTCCGCCTTCGGGCCGATGCCGGAGTGCATCAGCAGCCGGGGCGAGTCGACGGCGCCGGCGCACAGCAGGACCTCGCCCCGCGCCTTGACGAGGATCTCCTCGCCGTCCTTGGTGCGCACGTGCACGCCCGCGGCGCGGTTGCCGTCCAGCTCCAGCTTGTACGCCCAGGTCTCCAGCAGGATCGTCAGGTTGGGGCGCTCGTCCATCACCGGGTGGAGGTACGCGACCGAGGCCGAGGACCGCTTGTTGTTCTCGGGGTGGTAGGCGAGGTCGAAGAAGCCGACGCCCTCGGCGAACGGCTTCTTGTTGAAGCCGTCGACGCGCGGCACGTCCAGCGCCGCCTGCGCCGCGTCGACGAAGTCGCGGGCGATGGCGTTCCGGTCCTTCTCGTCGACCGGGACGATGTTGTTGAGCAGCCGGGCGAAGTACGCCTCCATCTGCACCGCGCCCCAGCCCTTGGCGCCGGCGGCCTCCCACTCGTCCCAGTCGGCAGGCAGCGGCTTGAACGCGATCAGCGTGTTGTGCGAGGAACAGCCGCCCAGGACCCGGGCCCGGCTGTGCCGGATGTGGGAGTTGCCGCGTGGCTGCTCGGTGGTGGGGTAGTCGTAGTCGAGGTCGCCGCCGAGCAGGCCCATCCAGCGGCGCAGGGTCAGCACGTCGTCGCGGCCGACGTCGCTGGGACCGCCCTCGATGACGGCGACGGAGACGTCGGGGTTCTCGGTCAGGCGGGAGGCGATGACGGAACCGGCGGTTCCGCCGCCTATCACGACATAGTCGTACTCGTGACTGGTGTGGGACATGGCGTGCTTGCTCCAGAGGGGATGAACCAGAGGGGGGCGAAGGGGGCCGGGCTCGAAGGGTGGTGAGGCCGGCGGGTCCGGGTGGGGGAGGTCAGCGGGTGGTGGAGGTCAGCCCGCGAACCAGCGCACCGGCTTCGGCGCGAGGTTCTGGTAGACGTGCTTGGTCTCGCGGTACTCGGCGAGACCGGCCGGGCCGAGTTCGCGGCCCACACCGCTCTTGCCGAAACCGCCCCATTCCGCCTGCGGCAGGTAGGGGTGGAAGTCGTTGATCCAGATCGTGCCGTGCCGCAGCCGGCCGGCCACGCGCCGGGCGCGGCCCGCGTCGGCGGTCCAGACGCCGCCCGCGAGCCCGTACTCGGTGTCGTTGGCGAGGGCGACGGCCTCGTCCTCGGTGCGGAAGGTCTCGACGGTGAGGACCGGCCCGAAGACCTCCTCCCGCACGACGCGCATCTCGCGGTGGCAGTGGTCGAGGACGGTCGGCTCGTAGAAGTAGCCGTTCTCCGGGCGCTGCGGGGAGGGCGCGGGGCGCTTGCCGCCGGAGCGCAGCACGGCGCCCTCCTTGAGGGCGGACTCGACGTACATCTCGACCTTGGCGCGCTGCTGCTCGGAGACCAGCGGGCCGCACTCGACGCCGTCCTCGGTGCCCCGGCCGAGCCGGATCTTCTCGGCCCTGCGGGCGAGTTCGGCGACGAACCGGTCCCGCACGGACTCCTCGATAATGAGGCGGGCGCCGGCCGAGCAGACCTGGCCGCTGTGGATGAAGGCGGCGTTGAGGGCCTGGTCGACGGCGGTGTCGAAGCCCTCGTCGGTGGCGCAGGCGTCGGCGAAGACGACGTTGGGGTTCTTGCCGCCGAGTTCGAGGGCGACCTTCTTGACGGTGGGCGCGGCGGCCTGAGCCACCTTGGTGCCGCTGATCAGGCCGCCGGTGAAGGAGACCAGGTCGACGTCGGGGTGCTCGGAGAGCCGCGCGCCGACCGAATGACCCGGCCCGGTGACGATGTTGGCGACTCCGGCGGGCAATCCGGCCTCGACGAGCAGCTCGATCAGCGCGATCGTCGTCATCGGGGTGATCTCGCTCGGCTTGACGACGAAGGTGTTGCCGGCGGCCAGGGCCGGGGCGATCTTCCAACTGGCCTGGAGCAGCGGGTAGTTCCACGGCGCGATCATCGAGCAGACGCCGACGGGCTCGTGCACGACGACGCTGTGGATGTCGGTCGAGCCGGCGTCCACGACCCGGCCCGGGCTCTCGGCCGCGACCAGGTCGGCGAAGTACCGGAAGGCGTCGGCGACGCAGTCGATGTCGACGCGCCCTTCCTCGACGGTCTTGCCGGCGTCACGGCTCTCCAGCAGCCCGAGCTGCTCGCGGTCGCGCACGAGCAGGTCGGCGACGCGGCGCAGCAGCGCGGCCCGCTCGGCGGCCGGTGTGCGCGGCCACTCCCCCTCGTCGAAGGCGCGCCGGGCGGCGGCGATCGCCAGATCGGTGTCCTTCTCGTCACCCTCCGCGACCACGGCGAACGGCAGGGCGTCCGCGGGGTCGAGGATCTCGCGTGTGGCGCCGGAGACGGCCGCACGCCATTCCCCTCCCGCGTGGATGGTGCTGCGCGCCTGCAGTTCGTTGCTTTCCGCCATGATCGCTTTCGCCTTCCGTTCCTGATCAGCGCCCCTGTGTCACACATGTGTCACTAAGAGACCGAGTGCGCCTGCCCTGGTCCCCCGGATGCATGCGCGATCGGTGGCCGAAAGTGCGCTGCGTCACTGGAGATGCGGGCAAACAGGGTTAAAGCGGGCACGGATCAGGCATGGCGACGTCGGATCGTGCGAGGTCGGAAGTCCTCCGGCGGCGGGTCCTCGCCCACGCGCCGCACGCTCGGGGACCGGCCGTCGCGGGTGGTGTCCGGGACCGGGCGACCGTCTGCGCCCCTCGACGAGGGCGAACCGGGGTCTGACAACGCCACGCCGGCGACCACGCCCCGGCCACTCGGCGAGGACCGACGCCGAAAACGCCCGCAGGCCCCGTACCGGACGGAACCGGTACGGGGCCTGCGAGGGAACGCGGAGAGACTCCGGTCGGAGGAGTCGGACGACTCAGATGAGGCCGAGGCCGCGGACCGCCTCGCGCTCCTCCTCGAGCTCCTTGACGGAGGCGTCGATCCGGGCGCGGGAGAACTCGTTGATCTCCAGGCCCTGGACGATCTCGTACTTGCCGTCCTTGCAGGTGACCGGGAAGGAGGAGATCAGGCCCTCCGGGACGCCGTAGGAGCCGTCCGACGGGATGCCCATGGAGACCCAGTCGCCCTCGGCGGTGCCGGTGACCCAGGTGTGGACGTGGTCGATCGCGGCGTTGGCGGCGGAGGCGGCCGACGAGGCGCCACGGGCCTCGATGATGGCGGCACCGCGCTTGGCGACGGTCGGGATGAAGTCCTCGGCCAGCCACTTCTCGTCGTTCACGACCTCGGCGGCGTTCTTGCCGGCGACCGTGGCGTGGAAGATGTCCGGGTACTGGGTGGCGGAGTGGTTGCCCCAGATGGTGAGCCGCTTGATGTCGGCGACCGTGGAGCCGGTCTTCTTCGCGAGCTGGGTCAGGGCGCGGTTGTGGTCCAGACGGGTCATCGCGGTGAACCGCTCGGCCGGTACGTCGGGCGCGGCGGCCTGGGCGATGAGCGCGTTCGTGTTGGCCGGGTTGCCGACGACGAGGACCTTGACGTCGTCCGCGGCGTGGTCGTTGATCGCCTTGCCCTGCGGCTTGAAGATGCCGCCGTTGGCCTCCAGCAGGTCGCCGCGCTCCATGCCCTTGGTGCGGGGGCGGGCGCCGACGAGCAGGCCCACGTTCGTGCCGTCGAAGGCGACGTTCGGGTCGTCCGTGATGTCGATGCCCTGCAGGAGCGGGAACGCACAGTCGTCCAGCTCCATGGCCGTGCCCTCGGCCGCCTTCAGGGCGGGCGTGATCTCCAGCAGGCGCAGCTTCACCGGCACGTCCGCGCCGAGCAGCTGACCGGAGGCGATGCGGAAGAGCAGGGCGTAACCGATCTGGCCGGCCGCGCCGGTGACGGTGACGTTCACGGGAGTGCGGGTCATGGCGTTCTCCGTATGACAGCTGGCGGTGGGGCGTCCCTGCCCCGGACGTTTGATCGATCTCTTGGCGTCAAGAGATCCATCCAGCGGTCAGGCTATCGCGCATCCGGGATCCCGGACGGCCGGGTCGGTGTGGCCCACCCCACAACTCACCCCGCACCCGTACAAAAGGCGGCCGCCCGTCCGGGAGAGGTGGACGAAGGCGGCCGCCGGGGGGAACCGACCAAGCCGGACTCCCGTGGGGGTACGGTTCGCGTGCCCCCGATTCCGCCGAGCAATCCTCCCTGCCCGAAATTCCCTCCCGACCGGGCCTCCCGCCACGGCCCCCGGCACCTTGGACAGCCCGCACCGGGCGCTACGGCCGGACGCGACGGGTCCCCCGAACGCGAGACGGCCCGCAGCGTGCCACCGAATCCCGGTGCCTCGCCCCGGAAGCCAGACACCCACCGGGGACAAGGCGACCCGCCGTATGCCGGGCACCCCCGGATCCCACCCTCCCGGCCGGATCCCAGTCCCCCGGCCGACACTCACGCGCCCCGCCAGTCCTCGTACTGGGTGCGGTCGTCCTGCCTCCGTCTACTCCGTGCAGCCCTGCTGGCCGGACGCCAGGGTTGCGCAGGCCTTGGCGTCGGTGGCGTTCTTCACCGAGACCATCGGGGTGTAGGCGATCGTGTCTCCGGCGGCGGTGATGCTTCCGGTCTGCTTCGCCTTGCCCGAGCCGACCTGGACCGCGTCACCCAGTGCCGCCTGGGTGATACGGCCCCAGGCCGCCTTGCAGGTCTCGCTGTAGCGGACCTCGACGACGGTCGTGCCGACGGTCGCGGTCTGGGCCGTGGTCACCAGGTCACCACTGCACCCCATGCTCTCCGCGTCCTTACCGGTGCAACTGTCGCCGCTGCACTTCACGCCGGGCGGCAGATCCGGGGTCGTGCCGGCGGTCGGCGCGGGCGACTTGGTGCCGCCCTTGGCCTCGTCGCCGCCACCGCCACCGGTGAGGTAGAACGCACCGGCGATCACCACGAGCACACCCACGACACCCGCGAGGAACGTCGCGGTCCGCCGCTTGCCACCAGAGCCCCCCGAGCCCCCAGAACCGCCAGTGCCACCAGAACCGCCGACACCACCGGCGCCCGCCGGGACCGCGTCCTGCGGCGGTGCGCCGTACGCGCCCGCACCGGCGCCCGACGTCCGGCCGGTTCCGGTGCCGGCGGCATGCCCGCGGCTCTGGGACGGGCCCTGATACCCGGCCATTCCCCACGAGTTGCCCCCGGTCGCACCGCCCCGGCCACCGCCGTCCTCCCGTGCACCGCTGCCCGTGGAGTCCTGGACCTCGGGAGCCGTCGGCTGCGGCGGCACGGTCGGGGCGACACCGGCCGGGCCCGCGATCCCCGGCGTGACCGTGGCGCTGCCGCTTCTGCCGGCCGGCCGGCCGCCGCCCGCGGAGGCCGACTTGCCGTCGCTCTTGGAGCCGGCCGAGGGGCTCCCGAAGTCCTGCCCTCCGAACTCCCCGAGCGCGGCGCGCGCCTGGGAGATCCGTATGGCCTCCATCGTCATGTCGTGCCGCATCTCCGAGCGGCTCCAGGCGCGCTCGGCGAGCTCCCACATGGTGGTCAGGTGCATCGGGTTGGTCCCGGTCACCTCGGCCAGCGCCACGATCGCGCCCTTGGGCGCGAGCAGCCGGCCGTTCAGATAACGCTCCCACGACGTCTTGCTGTAACCCGTGCGGTCCGCCACCGACGCGATGCTCAGACCACTGCGGTCCACGAGCCTGCGCAGCTGGCTGGTGAACTCCCTGATCTGTGGATCGAGCTCATCCGGCAAGGCCCTCCAACGAGGCATTGCTTCCCCCCTCTTCCCCCCGGTCGTGCTTGTGTTTCCCGCGCTGTTCGCCCCGCGCGATGGCGGCCTTGGCCGAGTCCCCGTTCTGGCTACCCACAGGGATGCGCCCACTCAGGATCTCAGTTCCCTGAGCGGGGGCGCACAGAAGCACGGGAGCCGCGCGCGATACACCCTGGACCGTCCCGATTGTCCATGCCAACCCCGTGGTTGCACCACTTCGTGCCGAATCTGCCGGAGGAAGTACCGCACCCAGTACCGGAACCGTCACTTCCGTGCCACAGCGCTCTGACAGCCGTTGAACAGGCTCTTCGCCGTGCAGGAAGGTGGGCCGTGGCGGCGGCCCGTCCTTCCTCGGGGGAGAGGACGGACCGCCGTCCGGTCACTCGCTGGTGACCGTGAAGTGCAGCGTGTCCTTCAGGAACGGGATCTGGAGCCAGGGATTCGGCTGCGCCATCATCGCCAGCAGGACGATCACCAGGCCCATGACGCCGTACGTGACGATGTCCGTGAACCGGGAGCGGACGGCGAGCATGCCGACGTCCGGCAGCAGCCACCGCATCACGCCACCGCCCAGCAGGGCGATGCCGATCAGCAGTGTCCCGAGCCGGAACTGACCGAACGCGGTCACCAGCAGCCCGAGTCCCACCAGCCCCAGCACGGCGAGGACGGGCCACTGCCGGGCCGGTGCGAACGCGTCCCCGGACGCGGCCCGGCCACCGCCCTCGGGCCGCGCGGTGTCCTTGGTGAACAACGGAAAGCGCCGGGTGACCCGCCGCGGCCGCCCCTCGGCATCGGGCGCGCTGACGGGATCCCGCACGGTGAGATCGCCGTCCTCGTCCCGCACCGCCGGCTCGGCGTCACCGTCGCGCGCACTCGGCGCGTCCTGTTCGCTCTGTACGGCCTGCGCGCTCCGGACGGCCGTGACACCCTCCGCGCCCGCACCGTCCTGCGCGCTCCGGCCGGCCGGGGCACTCTCCGTGTTCCCGGCGCCCGAGGCGCTGCCCGCGCTGCGCGCGTCCCGTTCAGCCGACACTGCGCTCCGCCGCCTCGACCACGTTGACGAGCAGCTGGGCGCGGGTCATCGGCCCGACCCCGCCGGGGTTCGGGGAGATCCAGCCGGCGACCTCGGCCACGTCGGGGTGGACGTCGCCCACGATCTTGCCCTCGGCGCTGCGGGAGACGCCGACGTCGAGGACGGCCGCGCCCGGCTTGACGTCCTCGGCGCGGATCAGATGGGCGGAACCGGCCGCGGCGACGATGATGTCCGCGCGCTTGAGGTGCGCCGACAGGTCACGCGTGCCGGTGTGGCACTGGGTCACGGTCGCGTTCTCGCTGCGCCGGGTCAGCAGCAGCGGCATCGGCCGGCCGATGGTCACACCCCGGCCGACTACCACGACCTCCGCGCCCTTGATCTCCACGCCGTAGCGGCGCAGCAGGGTCAGCACGCCGTTGGGGGTGCAGGGCAGCGGGGCCGGCTCGTTCAGGACCAGGCGGCCGAGGTTCATCGGGTGCAGGCCGTCAGCGTCCTTGTCCGGATCCATCAGTTCCAGGATGCGGTTCTCGTCGATGCCCTTGGGCAGCGGCAGTTGCACGA
Organism: Streptomyces sp. NPDC050164; assembly: GCF_044459945.1. Lineage (NCBI taxonomy): Bacteria > Bacillati > Actinomycetota > Actinomycetes > Kitasatosporales > Streptomycetaceae > Streptomyces > Streptomyces sp. NPDC050164. Next base: position 198,528 of record NZ_JBITJK010000001.1, on the reverse strand, counting down.
TGTAACCCGTGCAGGCCGGGTCCTCGTTCAGCTCGCGGACGGCCGCCTCGATCTCCTCCTGCGTCGCCGTGGCCGGCAGCTCACGCTGGATGGAGGCGATGCCGACCTGCGCGCAGTCACGGTGCTTGCCGGCGACGTACTTCTGGCTGCCGGGGTCTTCCCCGACCAGGATCGTGCCGAGGCCGGGCGTGACGCCCTTCTCCTTCAGCGCCGCCACGCGGGCGGTCAGATCGGACTTGATCGCGGCTGCGGTGGCCTTGCCATCGAGAATCTGGGCGGTCATGGCCCCATCCTCGCGGATGACCCGCCCGCGGTTCCAATCCGGCCGCAATCCGGGCACCGCGGGGCCCGTCCTCCCGTATCCGCCCATGATCAGCGATGTTGCACTTGCACAACACATCGGGAATGCGGCTGGACAAGCCGGTCAGTGGTGAAGAACGATGACCTGACAAGTGCCGCGGGCAGTTCAACGGGGGGACGGCCGCAATCTGAAGACATGTCCTCCGTACGGATGCCACGCGTCGTCCCCGCACTCGGACCAACGGAGGAAAGCCCCCATGAGCTACGGCGACCCGAACAACCCCTACGGCGCTCCCCAGGGACAGCCGCAGCAGCCGGGCTACGGCTACCCGCAGCAGCAGGGGCAGGCCCCCGGTTACGGCTACCCGCAGGCCCCTCCGGTGTCCCCCTACGGCGGGCCCGCCGCGCCGACGACGATGCCGGGCTCGGTGAACGCGGCCAAGGTGATGATGTGGGTCATCGTCGGTCTCCAGGTCCTCGGCGTGGCGTTCTGCGCCTTCGCCGCCGTGGCCCTCAACGCCGCGAAGGACGAAGAGTCCCTCAAGGACAACACCGCCTTCCAGGACCTGGTCGGCCAGTCGACCGGCGTGATCTGGGGCTACGTGGTGTTCGGCCTGGCCTGGCTGGTGTTCGCGGCCGTCCTGGCGACGAAGTTCAAGAACGGTGGCAACGGCGCCCGCGTCACCATCCTGGTCTTCGCCATCATCACCGCCGTCCTCGGCATCTACCCGTTCATCCTCGTGGGCCTGGTGCACACCGTCCTGGCCATCCTGGTCGCGGTGTTCGTCGGCAACGCCAATGGCAAGGCCTGGTTCAACCGCCCCCGTTACTGAACGGACCCCGGCGAGCGGACCAGTTCACGCCAATCACATCCAAGGGCCGTGTCTCACCCGTACGAGGGGGGCACGGCCCTGGTGCGTCGCCCTAGTCTGGCGGTGGTAGCTGTCAGGCACGGGGAGAGCACCTTGTACAGCATCATCGTGGTACCTCCGCCGACCACGGAGGACGAGCGCGACCGCAGCCAGATCAGACTCGCGCCCGGCGAACGCCTCACGTTCGGCCGGTCCGCGTCCGACAACGGCCTCCGCATCACCCACGACGGAGTCTCCCGCCGGGCCGGTGAGATCACCGCGCACGGCGCCTTCTGGATCCTCAGCAACCTCAGCCGCGAACAGACCTACGTGGTGGAGAACCCGGAGGGCGCGGGCGAACACGTCAAGGTCGCGCCCGGGCGGCTGGACGCGCCGATCCCCTTCGAGTTCTCGCGGATCGTGCTGCCCGCCGCCGGCGACCTGCTGGCGCTTCAGGTCTGGGCGCCGCGCCACGACTACCTGAGCGGCACGGGCGGCCTCGACGGCGCCACGACCGCACCGGCCTTCTCCCTGGACCGCAGCAAACGCTACTTCGCGGTGCTGGCCGCCCTGTGCGAACCGCGCCTGCGCGGCACCCCGCACGCCCCGCTGCCCACCATCGACCAGGTCGCCGACCGCCTGCGCCCCGCCTGGCCGGCCGCGTCCCGCACGTCGGTGCAGTGGAACATCGACTACCTCGCCGTGAAACTGCGCCTCAAGCCGGGCCCGGAGAGCGCGGACACCGGCCCGCGGCTCAACGGCAAGAAGGAGTCCCTGGTCTCCCTCGCGCTCCGCTTCGACCTGGTCCGCGAGGACGACCTGGGCGTCCTGGCCGGCCCGTCGGGCCGGTGACCCGGTGACCGAGCCGTACGCCGTTGCGGTGCCGAAGGGCTACCGGGTCGGCGTCTGGGAGGTGCGCGAGCCCCTCGCGACCGGCGCCTTCGGCAGTGTGTACGCGGCCCGGCGCACCGGCGAGAGCACGGAACTGCCCGCGACGGCCGCCCTGAAGTTCCTGCCCACCGGCACGGCCACGCCCCGCCGGCTGACCCATCTGCGCGAGCTGATCGAGCGGGAGGTCGAGCTGTACCGGCGGCTGAAGCATCCGCGGCTGGTGCGGATGTACGAGACGCTGACGGTCGACGACCCGGGCCGCCCGGAGCTGGACGGCGCCACCGTCCTCGTGCTGGAGCGGGCCGAGGGCTCCTTGTCCGCCCTGCTCACCGCCACGCCCCGGCCCGAGGCCGGTCCCGCGCTGCTCGCGCAGATCTGCGAGGGCCTGGCCCAGTTGCACGGCGCCGGCTGGGTGCACGGCGACCTGAAGCCGGCCAACGTGCTGCTGATGGGCGACGGTTCGGTCCGCCTCGCCGACTTCAACATGGCCGCCGAGCTGGAGGGCACCCACGCCTACACCCCGGCGTTCTCCACCCCCGACTACACCCCGCCCGAGCTCCTGTGGACCGAGATCGGCGAACGGGGCCGCCGGATCCGCCTGTCCGCCGACGTATGGGCCTTCGGCGTCCTCGCGCACCTCGTCCTCACCGACTCCTTCCCGCTGCCCGGCGCGACCCCGACGGCCCGCCGCGACGCGGCCGCCGCCTACGCCCGGGGCGCCGACGAGCTGCGTCTGTCGCCCGAACTGCCCGATGACTGGCGGCAGATCATCTCCGCCTGCCTGACCCGCACCCACCAGGACCGCATCTCCGGCGAGACCCTGCTCGGCCGCGTCCGGGCGGCCGCCGGCACGGGCCACCGCTCCTTCCGCCTGCCCCGCCTGCGCCCGGCCCGCCGCCGCTCCCGCCGTACGGCGGTCCTGGCGGCCGGTGTCGCCGTCGCCGCCCTCGGCTACGGCGTCGCCACCTGGGCCGATCCCGGCGACGGCGGCGGGGACAAGGCCGGCGAGACCCGCAAGGTGACGCCCGCCGCCTACGGCGCCTTGGAACTCCGCACCGACAAGGGCGTCCCGGTCGCCTACCGGCGGCTCATCGTCGACTCGGCCCACGACTGCGTCCAGCCGGAGATCACCCCGGCGCTCATGGCCGCGATGCTGAAGGTGGAGAGCGACTTCGACCCCGATCTCTCCGACCCGGACGCGGGCGAGGAGGGCGAGTACGGCATCGCCCGCTGGACCCCGAGCATCCTGCGCTGGTGGATCCGGGCCGACGGCGTCCCCGCGAAGGAGACCCCCAGGCCGCCGCTCACGCCCTCCGAGTCCATCCCGGCCATGGCCCGCTACCTGTGCTTTGCCGAACCGCGTCTGGAGACCGGACTGCGCGGCGACCGCCGGGTGCTGGTCGCCGCCGCGTACCGGACGTCGTACAAGACGGTGAACAACGCGGGCGGCGTTCCCCCGAAGTACCGCGACTACGCCGCCCGCGTCGCCCACTACCTCAAGGAGTACACCCCGGCCGCGAAGAAGTGACCCTGAGACTTCACAGGTACTCCCCCGGCGCCGGTTACGTCGGGCGGGAAGCCTGCTTCCGGTACCGTTTCCGGAATCGCTGCCAGGACCAGCCGGGGGATCCATGTCAGACGCCGCCTTCGCGCAGACCGGTGCGGTGCCGCTGCGGCCCGCCGATCCGGTGCGGGTCGGACCGTACGTACCGCTGGGGCTGCTCGGCAGCGGCGGCATGGGCCGGGTCTACCTGGCGCGGCAGGGGGACGGGACGCCCGGGCTCGCCGCGGTGAAGGTCATCCGGCCCGAGTACGCCGAGAACACGTACTTCCGGCGCCGGTTCGAGCGGGAGGCCACCGTGCACGCGCGCGTGGGCGCGCCCTACACACCGGAGCTGCTGGGCACGGGCTTCGAGCCGGACAGCGAGCTGCTGTGGATGGCGACCGTGTACTTACCCGGTCTCAACCTCGCGGAGGCGGTGCGTGAATGCGGCGTCCTGCGACCGGAAGCCGCCTGGCGGCTGGTGGGTGATCTCGGGCGGGCGCTCGGCGCGCTGGCCGCGACCGGGATCGTGCACCGGGACTTCAAGCCGTCCAACGTTCTCCTGACTCGACAGGGCGCACATGTCGTCGACTTCGGCATCGCCCAGGCCGTCGACGCCAGCGCGATCACCACGACCGGCAACCGCGTCGGCACGCCCGCCTACATGTCCCCCGAGTACCTCAGGGACGGCCGCTGCGACTCGGCCTCCGACGTGTTCTGCTTCGCGAGCACGGTCGTCCACGCGGTCACCGGACACGCCCCCTTCGGCGACGGCACCGGCGTGGACGTCCTGCACCGCATCGCCTCGGAGGAACCGAACGCGGAGGTCATGGCCGAGGTGCAAACGGCCGACCCGGCCCTGGCCGCCCTCCTCACGGCCTGCCTCTCCAAGGACCCGGCCCTGCGCCCCGGCCCCCGGGACCTGGTCGACGCGGCCTTGTCCCGGCCCCGGTCCGCCTCCTGGCAGGAGCCGCTGGACAGCCGCATCCTGGCCCGGCACCAGGCTTACGAGGTGCTGCGGGACAGTCCGTTGCCGGCTCGGCGCGTGCAGCGGGCGGTGGGACATCCGGCGGCGGCTGCGGGGCCGGGGTTCGGGCCGCCCGCATCCGCCGGACCGGCGCCCGCATCCGCCGGACCGGCGCCCGCATCCGCCGGACCGGCGCCCGTATCCGCCGGGTCGGCTCCCCTAGCCCCCGGGCCGGCGGCCGGAACTCCGGCCCGGTGGCGGCTGAAGCCGTACGCCGCCCTCGCCGCCCTGCTCACGGTGTGCGCCGTCGCCGCCCTGACGGCCTTCCTCGCCACCCGCCCTTCGTCGACCGGCGACACCGGCTCCGCCGCCCCCACGGCCAGCGCGTCCCGCGACGGTCACGACCAGAGGGCCCTGCCGGGCTTCGACCGCCCGGATTCCTCCTCACCGTCCAAGCAGGTCCCTGAGAGCGAGGGGACGCCGGCCGGCACCGCGCCCAGCCCCACGGGCAACGAGGCCGAGGCGGACACCCGTACCACCACCCCCGCTCCCTCGCCGAAGACGACGCGGCCCCGGCCCTCCGCGACGGAACCGCCGAAGACGCCGACCGCCCCGGCGAGGCCCCCGTGGCTCACCGACTGCACCTACTACTCCGGCACCGAACTCACCCGGCGCGGCGATGTCGGCCAGCGCGTCGTGCAGGTGCAGTGCATGCTGACCAAGCGCGGCTACGACGTGGGCGGCGCGGGCGTGGACGGCCAGTTCGGCAAGGACACCGCCGTGGCGGTGCGCGTCTTCCAGCGCGCCAAGGGGCTGGACCCCGACGGCAAGGTCGGCCCCAGGACGTGGGCGGCGCTGCGCTCCCCGACGTGAAAAATGGCGCTGCTGAGCGCGGCGGGGAATGTGAGGATGTCCGCACCGGGGCCCAGGCACCTGCCTTGGCACGCCCCGGCCTCACCAACTCCCTTGACCCTAGGCAGGTTCACACATGAGACCCACCCGCGGTGCCCTGATCGTCACCGCCGCCCTGACGCCGGCCCTCCTGCTCACCACCCCGTCCGTCGCCGCCGGCACGGCCCCGGCGACCTCCGCCGTGACCGCCACGGCGGTGACGGACGGCACGCCGGTCGACGAGATGTCGGTGGACGATCTGCGGATCGCGATCCTGCGCATCATCACCGACGAGGACAGCGGCCGGGGCGTCGTCAGGGAGGCCAACGAGGCCCTCGACGGCACGGTGGAGGACATGCGCGCCTTCCTGAAGACGGGCTACCGCCTCGCCCAGGCCGAGGACGACCGCGTCGCCATCGTCCGCATCCTGAGCGACCCGGACTCCGGCCGGGGCGTCAAGAGGGAGGCCACCAAGGCCCTCGACGTGAACACCCCGGAAGCGCTGCGCACGTTCCTGGAGACCGGCTACCGCCTCGCCCAGGCCGAGGACGACCGCGTCGCCGTCGCCCGCATCCTGGCCGATCCGACCATCAGCGACGCGCTGCGGGCCGCCGCCGAGGAGGTCATCGACGGCACGCCGGAGGAGCTGCGGTACTTCCTGGAGGTCGGGCGGTACGAGGTGGACGGCTGAGTCGTCCGGAGAGCGGGCCGGCGGTGCCGCCGACCCGCTGCGCCGCCGTCAGTGGAAGAAGTGCCGCGTCCCGGTGAAGTACATCGTGATGCCGGCCTTCTGCGCGGCCTCGACGACCAGCTCGTCGCGGACGGAACCGCCGGGCTGCACGATGGCCTTGACGCCGGCGGCGCCCAGGACGTCGATGTTGTCGGGGAACGGGAAGAACGCGTCCGACGCGACGTAGGAGCCCCGGGCCCGCTCGGCCCCGGCCCGCTCCACCGCCAGCTTGCAGGAGTCGACCCGGTTGACCTGCCCCATGCCGACGCCGACCGAGGCACCGTCCTTGGCGAGCAGGATCGCGTTGGACTTCACCGCGCGGCAGGCCTTCCAGGCGAAGGCGAGCTGCTGGAGCTCGTCGCCGTCCAGCGCTTCGCCGGTCGCCAGCGTCCAGTTGGCCGGGTCGTCGCCGTCGGCCTGGAGCCGGTCGGTGACCTGGAGCAGCGTGCCGCCGTCGATGGGCTTGACCTCGACGGGGTTCGACGGGCCCTGAGGGCAGCGCAGCACGCGGATGTTCTTCTTCTTGGTGAGGGCTTCGAGGGCGCCGTCCTCGTAGTCCGGCGCGACGATGACCTCGGTGAAGATCTCCGCGACCTGCTCGGCCATCTCCTTGCTGACCGGGCGGTTGACCGCGATCACGCCGCCGAACGCCGACAGCGGGTCACAGGCGTGCGCCTTGCGGTGCGCCTCGGCGACGTCCGCACCCACCGCGATACCGCAGGGGTTGGCGTGCTTGATGATCGCGACGCAGGGCTCGGCGTGGTCGTACGCGGCACGGCGGGCGGCGTCCGTGTCCGTGTAGTTGTTGTACGACATCTCCTTGCCGTGCAGCTGCTCGGCCTGGGCGAGGCCGCCCGTCCCGGAGACGTAGAGGGCCGCGGGCTGGTGCGGGTTCTCGCCGTAGCGCAGGGTGTGCTCGCGCTCCCAGGTGGCGCCGAGGAAGTCGGGGAACACGGAGTCGTCGGCGGGCGCGTAGGAGGAGGCGAACCAGGAGGCGACGGCGACGTCGTACGCGGCCGTGTGCTGGAAGGCCTCGGCGGCGAGCCGCTTGCGGGTGACGAGGTCGAAGCCGCCGCTCTGCGCGGCGGACAGGACGTCGGCGTAGCGGGCCGGGCTGGTGACGACCGCGACCGAGGGGTGGTTCTTGGCGGCGGCCCGGACCATCGAGGGCCCGCCGATGTCGATCTGCTCCACGCACTCGTCGGGCGTCGCGCCCGAGGCGACGGTCTCGCGGAACGGGTAGAGGTTGACCACGACGAGGTCGAACGGCTCGACACCCAGCTCGGCGAGCTGCCGCTGGTGGTCCTCCAGGCGCAGGTCGGCGAGGATGCCGGCGTGGACCCGGGGGTGCAACGTCTTGACGCGGCCGTCCAGGCACTCGGGGAAGCCGGTGAGCTCCTCGACCTTGGTGACCGGGACGCCGGCGGCGGAGATGCGGGCGGCCGTGGACCCGGTGGAGACGAGCTCCACACCGGCCTCGTGCAGGCCGCGGGCGAGCTCCTCCAGCCCGGTCTTGTCGTAGACGCTGACGAGCGCCCGGCGAAGGGGCCGCTTGTTGCTCTCGGCGGTCACTGGATAACTACCTTTCGTCCCTCAATGCGATAGCCGTTGCGGGCGAGCCGCCCCACGACCTCGACGAGCAGCCTTCGCTCGACTTCCTTGATGCGCTCGTGCAGAGCGCTCTCGTCGTCCTCGTCCCGGACCTCGACCACGCCCTGGGCGATGATCGGTCCGGTGTCGACGCCGTCGTCGACGAAGTGGACGGTGCAGCCGGTGACCTTGGCGCCGTACGCGAGCGCGTCCCGCACGCCGTGGGCCCCCGGGAAACTGGGCAGCAGGGCGGGGTGCGTGTTGACGAACCGCCCGCCGAACCGCGCGAGGAACTCCTTGCCGACGATCTTCATGAACCCGGCGGAGACGACGAGGTCCGGCTCGAAGGCGGCGACGGCCTCGGCGAGGGCGGCGTCCCACTCCTGGCGGCCGCCGTAGTCCCTGACCTTGCGCACGAAGGTCGGCAGCCCGGCGCGCTCGGCGCGCGCCAGCCCCTCGATGCCCTCACGGTCGGCGCCGACGGCCACGATCTTGGCCCCGTACGCCTGCACACCGGCGGCGTCGATCTCGTCGAGGAGCGCCTGAAGGTTGGTGCCGGATCCGGAGACCAGCACGACGAGGCGCTTGGCGCGCTGGGCCACGGGCTTGGCGGCCACGGTGGGGGCCTTTCTCGGGAAGCGTCTGTCCAGGCGGCCGGCCTGTGGCGTTTGTACATTCATACGAATGCTTCGCGTCCCCGGATACGGGGAAGCCTACGAACCGGCCGACCGTCAGCAACGATACCGGCACACCGGGCAGCCCCCACGGGACGGGGGCATGGCCGGAAGGTAGCGTCTGGGCGGAGCCGGTTCGGGAACGCCGTCCGGACGCGATGCGTTCAGGAGGTGTCGGACCCGGGTCCGACACCGTTCAGTTCTGTCCACTCGTTCCTGCCCACCGACTCATTCCTCCTCATCAACGGGAAGACGCTCACTTGATGCCGGACCGCAGCATGCGACTCCTCACGTTCCCCCAGCTCTCGGCGCAGGGAGGGGAGCGCGGCAGCGTGCTGCTGCGGGAGCGCCCCAGCTCACCACCCGACGCGCCTTCGGACGGCGACCGCGGCGACGAGCGAGGGCGCGGCTCCCAGGAGGACAACCCCTTCGCCCCGCCGCCCGAGGGCACCCCGGACCGGCCCTGGCAGCCGCGGCGCCCGTCGGGTGACGACTCCCCGGACGGCGGCGAGGGCGACCGCGCGCCGTGGGGCGGGCAGTGGAGCGACCGGCAGCCCGGCCGCTCCTCCGGCGGCTTCGGCGACCGCCCCCGCGGCGGCCCCGAGGGCCCGGGCGGCCCCCAGGGCGGCCAGAACCCGCGCTGGGACCCGACGGACCCCGCCCAGCGCCGTGCGCGCTATGCCCTGCTCTCGGGCATGTGGGCCTTCTTCTTCGCCCTCTTCAGCTGGCCGTACGTGGCACTGCTGCTCGGCGCGCTCTCCCTCTACTGGGGCATCAGCGCCCTGCGCGCCAAGCCCCGCAGGGCCGACCCGGACTCCCCGGTCCCCGAGCAGCCGGGCCGCCCCCACACGACGGCCGCGGTGAGCGGCCTGGTCACGGCGTCCCTGGCCATCGCCCTGGTCGCCGCGTCCTTCACGGCCCAGCTGGTCTACCGCGACTACTACACCTGCATGAACGACGCCCTCACCAACAAGGCCAAGCAGTCCTGCACGGAGCTTCTGCCGAAGGACCTGCGGGGGTTGCTGGGGGACAACGGCTGACGGGCGGCCTGCCGCGCTGCTTCAGGGGCTGTCCGGCTTGGGGACCGGGTCGTGCGGGGGCGGGAAGTCGTACGTGTCGTCCTGGTCCTGGAGGTCGTACAGGGTGTCGTGGTCGAAGGGGGCGTAGAGGGCGTCCGGTGTGGGGGGTGAGGTCTTCGGCTTCGCGTCCCCGTCGGGCGGGGAGGCATCGCCTCCTGCGGCTGGAGCGCTTCCGGTGAGCCCGGCGCTCCCTGCATCCCCGGCGATACCGGCGATACCGGTGCGTGTGAACCAGCCCCGGCCAGGGCGCGAGCCCTTCCGCAGTCGGCTGACCTTTCGGGCATCCGCGGCCGGACCCTCCCGCTGCTTGCCGATTGTCGGCCCGTCCGCCTGAGACGCCCGGCACCGCCAGGCCCGTACGGTCACCGCCGTCGGGACGGCCACCAGCACCAGCCACGCCAGCGTCGCCGCACCCACCTGCCACCACACCGGCCCGAACCGGGCCAGGACGGTGACCCCGAGCGGCCCGCCCGCCACCGCGGCGAGCCCCGCCAGTACGGCCGCGCACAGCACGGCCGCGAGGGCGGTGGCACGGGCGGTGCGCCCCGGCGACCAGACGACATCGCGCCCGCCGCCCGGCCGCGTACCGCCGCGCTCCGCGGAGGCCGCCCCCTTCGCCACGACCCGGCCGACGACCACCCCGGCGACCACCGGCACGGCCCCGGCCGCCACCCAGTGCACCAACCGCCCCTCCCCCGCCTCCGGCACCGCCGCCAGCAGCGGAAACGGCGGGAGGAACGGAGCCGGCGCGGAGGACAGCGGGCTGACGACGTGACCGGTGCCGAGCGCGAAGCCGGGGCCGAGGGCGTAGGCGGCGGCCCACACCGCCGCGTTCGGCACCAGGGCCGCACACAGCAGCAGCACCGCGAACCGTCCCGACCACCCCTCCGTCAGCCGCAGCAACGCCGCCTGGGCCGCCGCACCGTGCCCCACCAGCGACAACGCCACCAGCAGCGCACCGCCTCCGAGGAGCACCGCCGCCCCGGCCGCCGCGGCCCGGGTGGCGACACCCGGGCGCCCGTCCGGCCCGAGGAGCAGCGGCCGTACTCCCACCGGCAGCACGCCCAGCAGCCGCCGCAGCGGCCCGCCCGGACGGCCGTACGCCGACCACACGCCCGCCCCCGCCGCCACCACCGCGACCAGCGGCACGCACACCCCGGTCCACACCCACGACGGCCGCAGCGCACCGCCCGCGGCGTACAGGGCGGCGGGGACGGCGACGGCGAGGTAGCCGAGGACGACGCCCGTCCAGGCGGTACGGACGGAGACCAGCGGCGGTTCCGCGATCACCGCGATGCCCTGCGCCTCCTCGACACCCGAGTCGAAGCCGTCGTCGGTGCCGTCGTCCCCGTCCACCGCCCCGCCGTCGGTGGCGTCCCGCGCCGCCCGGTGCAGCAGCCACACCGGCAGGGCGAGCAGCAGCAGCGGCGGGACGCCCACGGGGGCCGGGACGCCGGCGAGCGTGTCGGTGCGGACCAGTTCGGCTCCGTGGGCCAGCAGCCACAGCGCCGCCGCCACGTGCAGCGCGCCGCCGGGCCCGCTGTCGGGGTACGGCGAGGTGATCCACAGCATCATCACCAGTACGGCGAACGACGCGAGCCCGAGGCCCGCCGCGACCGCACCCCCCATGAGGGCGCCGACCAGTCCGGGCGAACGGTCGCGCATCCGGGTGAGCAGGGGCGACGGCGGACGGCGGCGAGCGGTCATCTCGATCACGCCGCCATGCTCCCAACGACACGCGCTTTCCCGCCGTAACAGGCGAACCACCGTTGTGTCGCTCAATATACGTTTATGTACTTTTCTGTACGGAGGGGCGCCCTGTGACACAGAGCCCTGCCGTCCCGCTTCCCCCGCCCAAGGAACGCCGCCGCCTGCGCGAGGCCGCCTCGCTGACGCGGGCTCAGCTGGCCTCCCGGGTGGGTGTCACCAGCGAGACGGTGCGCGGATGGGAGACCGGCCGCTCGACGCCGCGCGGCCGGAAAGGGGAGAAGTACGCGAAGCTGCTGAACTCACTGGGCGCCCAGGCGGAGGTGACACCGCCTCATGCGGAGCGCAAGGCCGCCACCGCGAGCGATCGCAGCCGCCCCTCGGCCGGGGACCGCGGCCGCGCCTCCGGCAGGAACCGGGGCCGCAACTCCGTCACGGACCAGGACCGCACCACAGCCGGCCACCGAAGCCGCGCCTCGACCACCGAACGCAGCCGCGTCGCCCACCGGAACCACGCCATCGGCACCGACCGCGGTCGCACCCCCGTCGCCGACCACCGTCACACCACCTTCGCCGACCGCGGCCACACCACCGGCACCGGCCGACTCGCCGTCCCCGCCCGCGCAGCAACCCCGCGGCGGCCGGACGACTCGACCGCCGCCCTGACCCCCGATCAGGCCTTCGACGCGCTGTACGCGTCCAGCGCGCCCGCACTCGTCCGGCAGACCTACCTGCTGACCGGCCGCCGCGAGCTGGCGCGGGAGGCGGTCGAGTGGGCCTTTCACATCGCCTGGCAGCGCTGGCCCGAGGTGGCCCGCGACCGCGACCCGGCGAGCTGGGTGCGGGCGGTGGCGTACGACTGGGCCCTTTCCCCGTGGCACCGGCTGCGCCCCCGCTTCCGGCACCCCGAGCCGCCGCCCTCCGACGCGTTCGACCGCGCGCTGCTGGACACCCTGCTGAAGCTGCCGCCCTCGTACCGCCGCACGCTGCTGCTGCACGTCGGTGTCGGTCTCGGCCTGTCGGAGACGGCGGCGGAGACGGAGGCGAGCAGCCGCGCGGCCGCGAACCGGCTGATGCACGCGCGGGAGGCGGTCGCCGAGCGGCTGCCGGAGCTGGCGGACCCGGAGGTGCTCCACTGGCGGCTGGTCGAACTGGCCTCCATCGAGCGGCTACGGGCCGCCAAACCACTGGACGTGCGCCGGACCGGGGAACGCCGGGCCCGTTTCTGGACCCGGGCCGCCATCGCCTTCACGATCGCCCTGATCGGAGCCACGGCCCTCACCGCCCGCACGGCCCCCACGCACTACGAGCCACCGGTGCCGCAGGGCGTGCCCGTCCAGGGCGTGCCGCCGCCGGTCGCTCCCGGACCGCTGTCGGAGTCGGAGCGGGAGCTACGGGCGAAGCTGCGCGAGGAGGAGCTGCGGGGGCCGGTCCGGCTGATGCCGCAGCCACACTGACGCCTGCTTCCGCCAAAAGGCGGTGGGCCCGCCCCCGTGCGGGGAGCGGGCCCACCTATGAGCTGTGCTGTGCGACTGAGCCGTAGGGCGCTGCCCCTGCTCAGCCGGCCAGGATCGCGCGCGCCAGCTTCGCCGTCTCGGTCGGCGTCTTGCCGACCTTGACGCCGGCGGCCTCGAGGGCCTCCTTCTTCGCGGCGGCCGTGCCGGAGGAGCCGGAGACGATGGCGCCGGCGTGGCCCATGGTCTTGCCCTCGGGCGCGGTGAAGCCCGCGACGTAGCCGACGACCGGCTTCTTCACGTTCTCCTTGATGAAGGCCGCGGCCCGCTCCTCGGCGTCGCCGCCGATCTCACCGATCATGACGATCAGGTCGGTGTCGGGGTCGGCCTCGAACGCGGCGAGGGCGTCGATGTGCGTCGTCCCGATGACCGGGTCGCCACCGATGCCGACGGCGGAGGAGAAGCCGATGTCCCGCAGCTCGTACATCATCTGGTACGTCAGCGTGCCGGACTTCGACACCAGGCCGATGCGGCCCGGCTTGGTGATGTCGCCCGGGATGATGCCGGCGTTCGACTGGCCCGGCGTGATGAGACCGGGGCAGTTCGGGCCGATGATGCGGGTCTTGCTGCCCTTGGACACGGCGTACGCGTAGAACGCGGCCGAGTCGTGGACCGCGATGCCCTCGGTGATGACGACCGCGAGCGGGATCTCGGCGTCGATGGCCTCGACGACGGCGGCCTTGGCGAAGGCCGGCGGGACGAAGAGGACGGATACGTTCGCGCCCGTCTTCTCCATCGCCTCGGCGACCGTGCCGAAGACCGGGATCTCGTTGCCGTCGATGTCGACCGACGTGCCCGCCTTGCGCGGGTTCACGCCACCGACGATGTTGGTGCCGTCGGCCAGCATGAGCTTGGTGTGCTTCATGCCCGTGGCACCGGTCATGCCCTGGACGATGACCTTGCTGTCCTTGTTGAGGAAGATAGCCATGGCTGTTTAGTCCCTCGTCCCTTACTTCGCAGCCGCGAGCTCGGCGGCCTTGTCGGCCGCGCCGTCCATGGTGTCCACACGCTGTACCAGCGGGTGGTTGGCGTCGGAGAGGATCTTGCGACCCAGCTCGGCGTTGTTGCCGTCGAGACGGACGACGAGGGGCTTGGTGACTTCCTCGCCCTTGTCCTTGAGCAGCTGCAGCGCCTGCACGATGCCGTTGGCGACCTCGTCACAGGCGGTGATGCCGCCGAAGACGTTGACGAACACGGACTTGACGTCCGGGTCGCCGAGGATGATCTCCAGGCCGTTCGCCATGACGGCGGCGGAGGCGCCACCACCGATGTCGAGGAAGTTGGCGGGCTTGACGCCACCGTGCGCCTCACCGGCGTACGCGACGACGTCCAGGGTGCTCATGACGAGACCCGCGCCGTTGCCGATGATGCCGACCTCACCGTCGAGCTTGACGTAGTTGAGGTTCTTCTCCTTGGCGGCGGCCTCGAGCGGGTTGGCCGCGGCCTTGTCCTGGAGCGCCTCGTGCTCCGGCTGACGGAACTCGGCGTTCTCGTCCAGGGAGACCTTGCCGTCCAGGGCGATGACGTCACCGGAGGCGACCTTGGCCAGCGGGTTGACCTCGACCAGGAGGGCGTCCTCCTTGATGAAGGTGTCCCACAGCTTGACGAGGACGTTCACGACCTTGTCGGCGACCTCGGCCGGGAACTGCGCGGCCTCGACGATCTCGCGGGCCTTCGCCTCGGTGACACCCTCGTTGGCGTCGATCGGCGTCTTGGCGACGGCCTCGGGGCGGGTGGCCGCCACCTCCTCGATCTCCATGCCGCCCTCGACGGAGGCGATGGAGAGGAAGGTGCGGTTGGCACGGTCGAGGAGGAAGGAGACGTAGTACTCCTCCAGGATCTCCGGGGCCGTCTCGGCGATCATCACCTTGTGGACCGTGTGGCCCTTGATGTCCATGCCGAGGATGTTGGTCGCATGCTCGACGGCCTCGTCGGGGGTGGCGGCGAGCTTCACGCCACCGGCCTTGCCACGGCCGCCGACCTTCACCTGGGCCTTGACGACGGACTTGCCACCGAGGCGCTCGGTGGCTGCGCGGGCCGCCTCAGGCGTGTCGATGACTTCACCGGCCAGCACCGGTACATCGTGCTTGGCGAAGAGGTCCCTCGCCTGGTACTCGAACAGGTCCACGCGCTTCCGTCCCTATCAGTGATCTCGCGGTTCGTTGTCTGCGTGGGCGTGCCGCGAGGGCAACGTGACGTCCGCTGTCTGTCACAAGGGAGGCGCACACGGTGTCCGAGCGCGCGGCATGTCCGTCTCGCAGGTTATCGCTGCTTGCGGGGGGCCTCTAAATCGAGGGTCACACCTGAGCGGTGATACCTGTCACATGATGCCGCACTCTCTGGCACGGCGTGCCTGGGGTGAGGGGCCTCACCGGGCTGGGGTTGACCCGGTGAGGCCCGTGCGACACCCCCGAAGGAGCACAAAGGCCCTGTTCAGAGCCCGGCTCTCCGGGGCGCGGGGTGGTTGGTCCCCACCCCAATGGGGACCAACCGACCCCATCCACGAGCTTTCGGCCTCGGGCGACCGACGGTTTTCGGCCGTCCGGAGGCGATGCCTCGTGGAGTCGGTGGGTGAGGGCGATGGTGAGAGACCGAGGGCGGTACTGGTGGAGCGGCACCGAGGAGCGGCTGGTCTCCCCGTGCTAGCCGGGGAAGACGGGGATGTCCCGGTGACCGTCCCGGGTGCCGGCCGCGCAGGAGCGGGCCGCGACACCGGGCAGGAGTCTCAGCGGGGCCCGATGGCTCAGGGTGACGGCGTGCGGTTCGCCGTGGCGCGATGTGCTGTGGTCGGCCGTGGACCGGTGGCCGAGCGTGCCGTCAGGCCGGCCTGCGGGCCCGTGGCCGCCCGGGGCAGGTCCGACGTGGGCGGACTGGCCGGCGTGCTCTGCGCGTCTGGTGTGGCCGGCGTGCTTTGCGCGGCCGACGTGGCCCGCGTGCTCTGTGCGGCCGGCGGCGTGGTGCTCGACGCCGCGCACTACGGTGTCCGACTCCGCAGCGACTGACTCCGTTCCACTGGTCCGTCCGACGGTGGCAGGGGCGTCGGCCGGGGTCGGTGCCGTCCTGCCCGGCTGCGGATCGGGTGTGACCGGGGTGGGGAGGGGGTGGCTCGGGAGTGGGGGGTGGCTGGGGAGTCCGGGAAGCGCGGGAAGGGCGGGCGCTCCCGGGAGCGTGACTTCACCGGCGGGGGGTTCGGGCGGGAGGTCCGACGGCCTCGGCAGGTCGGGGAGGCCTGGGAGGCCTGGGAGGCCTGGCAGCATGGGCAGTGCGGGCGCGTCCGGCAGCACCGGCAGCGTCGGCGGCTTCGGGGCCGTCGGCGGCTTCGGGGCCGTCGGCGGCTTCGGGGCCGTCGGCGGCTTCGGGGCCGTCGGCGGCTTCGGGGCCGTTGGCGGGTCGGACGGTGGGGGCAGCTCGGACAGCGCCGGCAGCTTGGGCATGGCCGGCAGCTTGGGCAACGGCGACGCAGAAGACGAAGACCGCTCCTTCGCCTGCGCCGCTCCCAGCTCCTTGCTCACCGCCTCGCCGGTATGACCAGCCGTCCGCACGACCCGCTCACCCACGGCTCCCGCACCGGCCCCCGCGAGGGGAGCGCTGCCGACTCCGGACACGGAGTGAGGACCAGGCGAGTCGATCCGCCCGGCCGTGCCGTGCGTCAGCGCCCGTACGCCGTCCGTCGCATGCGCCCGCTCCCCGCACAGGAGCCCGATGACGAGCACCCCGCCCACCAGCAGCGCCACTTGGAGCACACGCCACCCGGCCGCTGTGCGCAACACGCGCACAGCGGCACCGGGCAGGGCTGCTGACCAGGTCAAGAGGGGGAGCTTCCTCCCGTGCTACGGAACAAGTGCGGAACGCATCACGCGTTACGAGCAACGAGTCGGCACAACGCGGTACTGCCCGGCGCGGCGCGACACACCGCCGAGCAGGCGCCGATCCTCGCACGGGAGTGCGGAGGTTGCGCAAGCCCTTCCCCGCTGATGGTCAGTCATATCCCTTTTGCTGACCGAAGTTGGACGACGATGCGTCGACAAGTCGCCATCTGGCCGCCCTCACCACCACGGCGCTCGGCATGTCACGCCGCATCCGGTATCGGCAGCGGACGCTTCTCGATCGCCGCCGCCATCACCTCCGGGAACAGATCCGGCGTGCAGGCGAACGCCGGTGCCCCCAGCGCGGCGAGCGCGGCCGCGTGCTCCCGGTCGTACGCCGGCGCCCCCTCGTCCGACAGCGCCAGCAGCGTCACGAACTGCACCCCCGAGGCCTTCATCGCCGCGACCCGCTTGAGCATCTCGTCCCGTATGCCTCCCTCGTAGAGGTCGCTGATCAGCACGACCACCGTCTCGGCGGGCCGGGTGATCTGCGACTGGCAGTAGGCGAGTGCCCGGTTGATGTCCGTGCCGCCGCCCAACTGTGTCCCGAACAGGACGTCGACGGGGTCGTCGAGCTGGTCCGTGAGGTCGACGACCGCCGTGTCGAAGACGACGAGTCGCGTGGAGATCGTCCGCATCGAGGCGAGCACCGCTCCGAACACCGATGCGTACACGACCGATGCCGCCATGGATCCCGACTGATCGATACAGAGGATGACCTCCTTCTTCGTGGACTGGGACGCCCGCCCGTACCCGATCAGCCGCTCCGGCACGATCGTTCGGTACTCGGGCAGGTAGTGCTTGAGGTTGGCCGCGATCGTGCGGTTCCAGTCGATGTCGTGATGGCGGGGCCGGTTGATCCGGGCGCTGCGGTCGAGAGCGCCGGTGAGGGTGGCCCGGGTGCGGGTGGCGAGCCGCTTCTCCAGGTCCTCGACGACCCTGCGCACGACGGCCCGTGCCGTCTCCTTCGTCGTCTCGGGCATGGCCTTGTTGAGCGACAGCAGCGTGCCGACGAGGTGCACGTCGGCCTCCACCGCCTCCAGCATCTCCGGCTCCAGCAGGAGCGTCGCGAGACCGAGCCGGTCGATGGCGTCGCGCTGCATGACCTGCACGACGGTGGACGGGAAGTACGTCCGGATGTCCCCGAGCCAGCGCGCCACGGACGGCGCCGACGCCCCGAGCCCCGCCGAGCGGTCCCGGCCTCCCTGTTGCTTCTCCCCCTTGCCGTAGAGCGCGGTGAGCGCTCCGTCCATCGCCGCGTCCCGCCCGGACAGTTCGCAGCCGGTGCCGTCCGCCGCTTCGCCCCCGAGCACCAGCCGCCACCGCCGCAACCGCTCCCGCGCCGGGTCCGTCACCTCGGCCGTCATCCGCGTCCTCCCTTGCGAGGCCGCTCCCACAGCGGGATCACCGGCACGGCCGCCGTCGGCCGGACTTCCGCCGGCGAACCGTTCCTGATCGTGTCTCCCGCTTCCGCGCTCGGAGCCGGCCGCTTCAGTCCGTCGGTCGTCATCCCGTCACCCCCACCAGGTCATTGCCGATGTGCTCTTCCCCTTCGTCCAGCCCGAGCAGCAGCCGCACGACCGGCAGCACGGCGTCCGCGCGCACCGTGTCGAGCTCCGCCGCGAAGCCGGGTATGCCGGAGCCGGCTCCTGCCGCACTGCTCCCGGCCCCCGGCCCGCGCCGGACCAGTTCGCCGAGGGTCCGCCGCACCCCGGGCTCGTACGCCGAGAACGTCCGCCGCAGCAGGGGCAGCACGTCCGTGAACGCCTCCGCCGGCACCCCGGTCAGCCACGCGTCGACCAGCCCGAGCAGCCGCTCGTCGTGCACCAGGAGCATCCCGCCCCCGGAGCCTCCTCCGACGAAGCCCTCGATCCACGCGGCCGCGTCCGCCGGTGGCGTGCCCGGGGACAGGACGAGCCCCATGAGGCGCGCCGCCTCGTCCAGCGCCAACTCCCCGTCGTCCAGCAGGAGCCGGACGGCACGTCCCCTGATCACTCCGGGCACGGTGTCCCGCCCGCACAGCACACGCAGCACCGACTGCCAACGGGCTCTCAAGTGACCTTGTCCCGCTGCGGGGGCGTCCCCGAGGAGCCCCACGGCCCCGTGCACGGCGTCGACATGACGCCGCATCTCCTCGGCGGCGTCCGCGTCGAGCGCGGCGCAGGCAGGGGGCAGGCCGACGAAGACCCGCTCGGCCAGACCCGCCGCGACCTCTCCCAGGGCCCCGGTGTCCGTGCCGCGCACATCGCCGTAGCGCAGGGAACGGACCAGGGCAGGCAGTGCCTGGGCCAGCTGGCCGACATCCGTGTCGAGGGCCGCCCGGTCGGCGAGGATCCGCATCACCGTCGGCAGCGCGTCGGGCAGTTCGGCCAGCAGGCAGCGCTCGGCGAGTGCGGTGACGTCGGCGAGACCCTGCGCGGCGACGGCGTCCGCCTCGGCCTTGGCGGTCGCGGCGGACAGGACGGTCGTCCCCCACACCCCGGCCTCGGCGACCCGCACGGACAGCTCGGGCTCCCAGCGCAGCCGCCATGTCTCCCGGAACGTGCCCGTGCTGCCCCGCGAGGCGGCCGGTTCGCCCCACGCGATGCCGAGCAACCGCAGCCGGTGCAGCAGTCTGCTACGGGCGGCGTCGGTCTCCTTGCGCAGGTCGAGCTCCAACTCCCGCTCAAGCGCCTCCGGCTTCAGCCGCAGCCGGCGCTGAAGCCGGGCGAGGTCCCGCTGCAACGGAACCGCCGGCGCCGTCGGCGGCACCTCCCCCAGCACGTCCCCCACGACCAGCCGGTCCCGCACCAGCGCCAGCGGCACGTCCGAGCCCTCGCACATCACCGCCCGCACCGCGTCGGTCGTCTCGCTCAGGCCGGGCAGCGGTCGGCCGCGCATCGCGGCGAGCGTCTCGGCCAGCCGCACGGCCTCGATGACGTGCGCGGAGGAGACGAGCCGGTCCTCGGCGCGCAGCAGCCCCGCCACCTTGGTCATCCACCGCTCGACCGGCCGGTCCGGGGCGCTGAACAGGTGTCCGTACCAGCCCGGCGAGTCGATGCCGGCGCCGTAGCCGCTCATCCGGGACAGCCGGCGGTGCGTCCACGGCACCCAGGTCATGTCCGCCTTGACCTTGGCCAGCCCCTTCAGCAGCGCCTTGTCGGCGGCGACGGTGGTCTTCCGCCGCAGGGCGGGCACATGCCACGCCCCGCACACGACGGCCACGCCGTCCTCGAACTCCCGCTGCGCGGCCCGCACCTGGAGCCGCATGTACGCCTCGCGCACCAGGTCCCGGTCGTGTCCCCCGCTGCCGTAGGCCTCTCGCAGCGCCCCCATCGCCTCCTCCAGCACGGTGAACGGCGCGAGCGCGTCGCCCTTCCCCACGCCCCGGTGCTCCACGACGTCCTCCCACCACCGCTCCGGGTCGTCGTAACCGGCGGTCTCGGCGAGCACCCCGAGCGGATCGACCCGCAGGTCGGCGGGGCCGGGGCCGGGGTCACCCTCGCTGTCCGCCGTCTCGGCGTCCGCAGGAGAGTCCCCCTCCACTGCCGCCTCGTCCTCCTGCCTTCCCCAGGCCAGCGTGTGCGTGGCAGGCAGGTCGATGAAACGGGCCGGGACGTCGTGTTCCAGGGCCCAGCGGATGGCGACCCACTCCGGGGAGAACTCGGCCAGCGGCCAGAACGCCGAACGGCCGGGCTCGTCCACGGCGTGGGCGAGCAGGGCGACCGGCGGCCGCATCTCCTCGTCGGCGGCGAGCGGAATCAGGGCATCGGCCTCGGGCGGCCCCTCGATCAGCACGACCCGCGGCCGGGCCTCCTCCAGCGCCGCCCGCACCGCCCGCGCCGACCCCGGCCCGTGATGCCGCACCCCGAGCAACAACGGCCCCGCCCCGGCCGCCCGGCCCTCAGCCTCTTGTACGCCCGTCACGTGTTTCCCTCCCATCCCATACCCGGCCCCGCGGCCGACCCTCGCCCCGCGTCGCTCACACGCTCACCTCCCGGCAGGCGCGATAGAAGTCCTTCCAGCCGTCCCGCTCGCGGACCACCGTCTCCAGGTACTCCTGCCAGATGACGCGGTCGGCCGCCGGGTCGCGGACCACCGCGCCGAGGATGCCCGCGGCCACGTCGCCCGGCCGCAGCACGCCGTCGCCGAAGTGGGCTGCCAAAGCGAGCCCGTTGGTGACGACGGAGATCGCCTCGGCCGTGGACAGCGTGCCGCTCGGTGACTTCAGCTTCGTCCGGCCGTCGGTCGTGACCCCGTCGCGCAGCTCGCGGAAGACCGTGACGACCCGGCGGATCTCGTCGAGGCCGTCGGGCGCGGCCGGCAGGTCGAGGGAGCGGCCGATCTGGTCGACGCGGCGCGAGACGATGTCGACCTCGGCCTCGGGGGTCTCCGGCAACGGCAGCACAACGGTGTTGAACCGGCGGCGCAGGGCGCTGGACAGGTCGTTGACCCCGCGGTCGCGGTCGTTGGCCGTGGCGATCAGGTTGAAGCCGCGAACCGCCTGCACCTCCTGGCCCAGCTCCGGTATCGGCAGGGTCTTCTCCGACAGGATCGTGATGAGCGTGTCCTGCACGTCGGCCGGGATACGCGTCAGCTCCTCGACCCGGGCGGTCATGCCCTCGGCCATGGCCCGCATGACCGGGCTGGGCACGAGGGCGTCGCGGCTCGGGCCGTGGGCGAGCAACTGCGCGTAGTTCCAGCCGTACCGGATGGCCTCCTCCGGTGTGCCGGCGGTGCCCTGCACCAGCAGCGTGGAGTCGCCGCTGACCGCCGCGGCCAGATGCTCGGAAACCCAGGTCTTCGCCGTGCCGGGCACGCCGAGCAGGAGCAGGGCGCGGTCGGTGGCGAGCGTGGTGACGGCGACTTCGACGATGCGGCGCGGGCCGACGTACTTCGGTGTGATCACCGTGCCGTCCGGCAGCGTCCCGCCGAGCAGGTACATCGCCACGGCCCACGGCGACAGCTTCCAGCGGGCCGGACGCGGACGGTCGTCCTGCGCGGCCAGCGCCGCGAGTTCGCCGGCGAAGGCGTCCTCGGCGTGCGGCCGCAGTGCTTCCGCCTCGGTTACGTCCGCGGGTGCGCCCGCCCCCGCGTTCGCGGGCGCGGACCCGTTCTGGCTCGGGTCGACGGACGTCGGTTCTACGGACACAGGCATGGCTGAGTCCCCCTCCAGCTCGGCCGGTTCGGATCTGGCATCCACGTTGCACCACACCACTGACAATGCGTTCTGACCTGCGCAAACGCCCGGCCGCAGCCGCTCGCGGACCCGATTGTCAGTGGTGGGATCTACCTTCGATGGCATGACTCAGCAGGGGGTGCGCTGGACCGCGGACCAGGTGCTGGCACTGGCGCCTGACGCGGCATCACGCAAAGCGGGGAGCAAACTCGGCGCGGCGGGGCCGTGGTCCGAGGCGGGGAGTTCCGACGAGGGGACGGTGTGGGGGCTGTGCAAGGGCAGCGGAAGCAAGCCGTATCAGACGATCGTCGACATCGCGGACGCCTCCGGGCCCGCGTACAAGTGCAGTTGTCCGAGCCGCAAGTTCCCGTGCAAGCACGCGCTCGGGCTGCTGCTGCTCTGGTCGGGCGGCGACGCGGCGGTGCCGACGGGAGAGGCGCCGGAGTGGGCCGGGCAGTGGATAGCGGGGCGGCGTAAGCGCGCGCAGGAGACGAAGTCCGGGGACAGCTCCGGTTCCCCGTCCGGGTCCGCTGATCCGGAGGCGGCGCGGCTCCGGGCGGAGCGGCGGACAGAGCGGGTCACGGCGGGCGCGGTGGAGCTGGAGCAGCGCCTGGCGGATCTGTTGCGCGGCGGTCTGGCGACGGCGGGGCAGTCGGGTTACGGCCTGTGGGAGGAGACGGCGGCCCGCATGGTCGACGCCCAGGCGCAGGGCCTGGCCGGCCGGGTCCGGGAGTTGGGGGCGATCCCGTCCACCGGACCGGGCTGGCCGGTGCGACTGCTGGAGGAGTGCGCGCTGCTGCATCTCCTCGGGCAGGGCTGGCTGCGCCGCGAGCGGCTGCCCGATGCCCTCGCCGCCACGGTCCGCTCCCGCATCGGCCTGCCGGCCTCCGCGGACGGCCCGCCGCTGCGGGACCGCTGGCTGGTGCTCGCGCAGTACGACACGGCGGACACGCGCCTGACGACCCGCCGGATCTGGCTGTACGGCGCCGACTCGGACCGCACCGTACTGCTCCTCTCCTACGGCGCCGCCGGCCGCGCCCCGGAGCTGGCGCTGCCGGTGGGCCTGACCTTGGAGGCCGAGGTGTCCGCCTACCCGGGCGCCGGGCAGCTGCGGGTGGCCCTGGGCGAACAGTTCGCACCGCCCGCGCCGACGGCGATACGTCCGCAGGGGGTGACGACGTCCCGGGCGGCCGCCCGCTACGGCGACGCCCTGCGCGACGATCCCTGGCTGGAGTCCGTCCCGGTGACGCTGGACCGGGTCGTCCCCACGCCGGACGGCGACTCCTGGCAGTTGGCGGACGCGGACGAGGACGCGGCGTTGCCGCTCACTCCCGCCGCGCGTTCCCGGCCGGGCCTGTGGCGGCTCGTCGCGCTGTCGGGCGGCGCCCCGGTCAGGGTCTTCGGCGAATGCGGCCACCAGGGCTTCACTCCGCTGACGGCCTGGCCCGAGGGCCGGGGCGACGCGATAGCCCTGTGCTGAGCCGACGCCGACGCCGACTCCGAAGCCAGCGCAGACGCCAAAGCCAAGTCCGGCGGCCTGGCCTTTCCGACCCGACCCACCCTTCTCTCAAATCCACGAATCTTTCAGGCATCCCGGGACAACCGGTAAGGGTGAGCCTTCAACAACCCCCGGGCGCCCCACGGAAAGGAAGCTCATGAACAGGACCTTCGCTCCTGTGGCCGCGCCCCCGACGGGCGCCTGGGAGGAGCTCGTCACCACGGCGCTGCTGGGCACGGACCGGCGCACCCCACCGGGCACCGGCGCGGGCCCTCAGGCACCGGCGGCCCTGCTGGACGCGGCGGCCGTGGAGACCGTACGACGACGGGCCGGTCTGCGTCCGGCGCGGGCGGCGGAGCGTCCGCAGCCGGCCCCGGAGGACCCGCGTCCGGCTCTGCCGCCGGCGGCCGCCCGCAGACTCGCGCTGTTGCTGGCCGACCGCCCCGGCGCGTCCGGCGGCGGCCGCCGGGGCACCGCGCCCGACCTGACGGAGCTGCTGCCCCAGTGGCTCGCGACGGCCAACGCCCGTGGTTTCGCACCGCCTCCGCAGATGCTTCCCGCGCTGCTGGACGCGGCCCGGGGGCGTACCGACCTGCGTCCGGCGGCGCTGGAGTTCGCGGGGCCGCGGGCCCTGTGGCTGGCGCGACTGAACCCGGACTGGCGGTTCGCCCTGCGCTCGACACCGGGCGGCGGAGCGGCCCTGCCGCATCTTGAGGACGACGACAGCGTCCGGCAACTGTGGCAGGAAGGCCTGTTCGCCGAACGGGTCGCCCTCCTGTCCGCGCTGCGCTCCCGCGAACCCGCCGCCGCGCGCGAACTGCTCGCGACGACCTGGGCGACGGAACGGGCCGAGGACCGGCTGATGTTCCTGGACTCCCTGCGCACGGGCCTGGGCCCGGACGACGAGCCGTTCCTGGAACAGGCCCTGGCCGACCGCAGCCGCAACGTAAGGGCGACGGCGGCGGAACTGCTGTCGGCGCTGCCCGGTTCGGCGCTCGCCGCGCGGATGGCAGTCAGGGCGGAGGCGTGCGTGGCCATCGACCACACGCGGCCCACCCGGGCAGCGGGGGTTGCGGCTTCGGGAGCCACTGTGGCCACGCCGACGATCACGGTCGAAGCGCCGCACGAGTGCGATCCGGGCATGGAGCGCGACGGCGTCGTGGCGAAGGCGCCCGCCGGACGGGGTGAACGGTCGTGGTGGTTCGGCCAGTTGGTGGAGGCGGCCCCGCTCGGGACCTGGTCGCGGCGGCTGGGCGGGCGGACGCCCAGGGAGATCGTGGCGCTGCCGGTCACGGACGACTGGCAGGGCGAACTGCACGCGGCGTGGTGCCGGGCCGCGGTGCGCCAGCGGGACGCCGAGTGGTCGCGCGCGCTGCTCGGGGAGCCCTCGGCGCCGGAGGCGGGCGGCCCGGGCGCGGTGTCCCTGGCCGAGCGCGCCAAGCTGCTCGGCGCGCTGGACGCCGCCGAGCGGGCCGAGTGGGTGGCCGGCTTCATCGCCACGCACGGCCTGTCCGAAGCCTTTCAGCTGCTCGGGGTGTGCGCGGTGCCGTGGGCGCCGCCGCTCGGCCGGGCGGTGGTGGACGCGCTCAACATCGCGCGGGACGCTGGGAGTTATCCATGGAGTTTCAGCGGAGTCATGGGCCTGGCCGAGCGCTGCCTGGACCCGTCCGAGTCCGGCCGCCTCGACGCCCTGCTGGCCGTACCCGACGAGCCGGAGAACGCCTCACCCGGCGCCGGGGGCTACTGGGCGGAGGCCTTCCAGCGCCTGGTCACGACGTTGCGCCTGCGAGCGGCGATGACCGAGGAGCTGAGCACTCCCTGACCCCGGTCCACGTCACAGGGCCGACACGAGCCGCAGCGGCCACGCAGGTCGCCGTCACCACAGAGGGCAATCGCCCACCTACGACACCCCGGGCCACCGGCGCAGAACGCGGCGCCACCGCCGGAGGCCTACGCCCCGGCCGGCTGGCGTACGTTCGCCCGGACCCAGTCCACGATCGACGCCGTCGTCGCACCGGGCGTGAAGATCTCCGCGACGCCCTTCTCCTTCAGCAGGGGAATGTCCGCCTCGGGGATGATTCCTCCGCCGAAGACCAGGATGTCCTCCGCGTCCCGCTCCTTGAGCAGGTCGATCACCGCCGCGAAGAGCGTGTTGTGCGCGCCGGAGAGAATGGACAGCCCGATCGCGTCGGCGTCCTCCTGGAGCGCCGTGTCGACGATCTGCTCGGGAGTCTGGTGGAGCCCGGTGTAGATGACCTCCATACCGGCGTCGCGCAGAGCCCGCGCGATCACCTTGGCCCCGCGATCGTGACCGTCGAGGCCCGGCTTGGCCACCACCACGCGGATCGGACCGGCTGCCACACCCATCACTGCCTCCATGAAGCGACTACATCCATCCGTACCGACAAGTACCGCACACATCGCGCACGTCGTACAGCACGGACACCCCGCCCCGAACCGTCCGGGCAAGTGAACGAACGTTATCTCCAGGATCCCGCGACCGGCAGTTTCGCGGTGCGGACCGAGGGGGAAATCACACGATGGGACAAGCGCAAGGGGAGCCGCGACGAAGTTGCCGTACCGCCGCCCCACCCACCACTCACAGCGGCGGTACGGCACTTCGGCGAAGGCACGCGGGACACGCAGGGCACGCACAGCACGCAGGGCAGACACGGCGCACCAGCGGGGAGCCTCGTCGCACCGACAGGGGACCCCGTCGAACCACCGGCGTCACACGCGCCACTAGCCGCGCTCCGTCCCCGCGGCTCACGCCGCTCACGCAGTCATCGGCCGTCTTCGCCGTTGCTTTCCACGAGGGCACACGGGGGCGGCTGTCCTCCCGCGTGCCGACAGGAGGTCGGCCATGAAGGTCACCAGGGCAGGTCTGCCCTTTCTTCCGTTCTGCCAGCGTCTGCTGCCGAGCCGCCTGGCGGGACTTTCCCTGGCGCTCCTGAAGGCCACGGCCCTGGAGTTCGCGATCCTGGCCGGGCATCTCCTCCTCTACCCCTCCGGCATCACCCAGGAGCGACGGGCCCCCGCCCCGGCACTGCCCACGGGCGGCGCCGCCCAACTGCCCACGGAGGCCAAGCCCCCGGTCGTCCTGCTCCACGGCTTCATCGACAATCGCTCGGTCTTCGTCCTGCTGCGCCGCAGCCTCGCCCAGCACGGCAGGCAGCAGATCGAGTCCCTCAACTACTCGCCGCTGACCTGCGACATACGCGCCGCGGCCGAACTGCTCGGCCGGCATATAGAGGAGGTCTGCGAGCGGACCGGCGCCCCGCAGGTCGACGTCGTCGGGCACAGCCTCGGCGGCCTGATTGCTCGTTACTACGTGCAGCGGCTCGGCGGCGACACGCGCGTGCGGACCCTCGTGACGCTCGGCACGCCGCACTCGGGCACCCGAGTGGTGCCCTTGGCCAACGCGCACCCCATCGTGCGCCAGATGCGCCCCGGCTCACCGGTGCTCGAGGAGCTCACTCGGCCGGCCCCGGGCTGCCGTACGCACTTCGTCAGCTTCTGGAGCGACCTTGACCACGTGATGGATCCGCTGGAGACGGCCTGTATCGACCATCCCGATCTGACGGTTGAGAACGTGCGCGTGACCGGCATCGGCCATCTCGCCCTGCCCGTGCACCCCGCCGTCGCCAACGGAATACGGCAGGTTCTCGACACGGCCCGCCCGGGTGAACCGTCCGCCGGCCGGACCGGCGGTCTGACGGTGGCCTGAGACTCGTCATACAGCCGGCACACAGCGTCGAAGCCTCGATCAGCCTCGAACAAACTTCGAACACAGGGCCAAACCCGTGCCCGCAGTCCGCCAAAACACGGCCGAATGCCCCTTTCCTGCGCGCGCGAAACCTGCCGAAGATTGTCGTGCCCGCGTACCGCCGGGTACAGTCGCCGCACTGCTCTGGCAGCCCCTGTTGTCGAGGCGAAAGAGAAGTTGGTGAACGACCGTCACCCGTCGGGGACCATGACCCCGGCTCCGGCTTCCGACGCCGACTCGGCGCATTACGCGTCGTACGGCACCCAGGAAGCCCAGTACGGCGACTTCACCACGTACAGCGACTACGCCGCCACGGGATTTGACACCACCGGCACCGACGGCACCGGTTTCGCCGCCACCGGCCACACCACCGCGACCTTCGCCACCGATCCCCTCTTCGGCGACATGCCGGGCACCGGCCACGACTCGGGCACGTACGACACCGGCCATTGGCCCACGGGTGCGCACGAGAACCCGCACTACGACGCGTACGCGGCCCAGCATCACGCCGGCTACGACACCGGCGTCTACGACACGACGTCCTGGACGGCCGAGCAGCAGCCGCTCTCGGTCATCCCGCCGCAGGCCACCTCCCCGGACAGCACTGGGCAGTGGGACGCCGGTGCCTGGCTCCAGCCCGACCAGTCCGGCAATCCGGCCGACCAGACCCAGCAGTGGGAATGGGGCACGCAGGCCTTCGACACCGGTGCCTACGACGCCACGCAGTGGAACACCGACGGCGCCGCCGCGCCGGCCCCCGACGCCTACGAGCAGCACGGCGAAACCTTCGAGCAGCACGAGACCGCGACGTTCGAGCAGGTCGCCTACGACGAAGCCGCCGGGGCCGCCTATCACGACCCCGCCGAGGACGGCGGCGAGCCGGTCGCCACCGGCGAACTGCCCACCGTCGCCCCGCTCCTGGACGGCCAGGAAGAGGCCGGCCAGCGCGCCGCCTCACGGGCGGCCTCGCGCGCCGGGTCCCGTTCCCGCCGCCGTACGCCCCCCAAGCGCTCGGCGCTGCTGACCATCGCGGTGCCCTCGGCATGCGTGATGGGCGTCGCGGGGATCGCCGCCGCCTCCGTCGGCAGCTTCACCGACGACGGCGCCGTGGAGGCGCAGACGACCGCGGCGGACGCGCAGCCGGTGAAACCGGCCGCGGCCAACAACAAGCTGGACACGCAGCTCCAGAGCCTCGCCGCCGGCGCCGACGACTTCGCCGACCGGGCCAGCCGTACGCAGGAGCGCATCGACCTCAAGGCCCAGCAGGCTGCCGAGCGCAAGCGGGCGGCGGAGGAGGCGGCCCGCAAGGAGCGGCTGCGCCCGAAGTTCGCCCTGCCGGTCGCCCGGCACGGACTCAGCGCCTACTACGGCCAGTCCGGCATCAACTGGATGTCCCTGCACACCGGCATCGACTTCCCCGTCTCGTACGGCACGACCGTGATGGCCGCGACCGACGGAACCGTCCGCACGCAGTGGAACAGCGCGTACGGCAACATGATGATCGTGACCGCGAAGGACGGCACGGAGACGTGGTACTGCCACCTCTCCACCTACACGGTCCCCTCCGGTACGACCGTGAAGGCCGGCGATCCGATCGCGCGCTCCGGCAACTCCGGCAACTCGACCGGCCCTCATCTGCACTTCGAGGTGCGCCCGGCCGACGGCTCGCCGATCGACCCGCTCCCGTGGCTGCGCAGCCACGGCATCGACCCGACGTAACGTCCCGGCAGCCCCCGCCCGTCGGACGAACGGGGGCTGATCTCATACGGCTACAGCTTCTCCACCGGCGCGTACCGCAGCAGCAGCCGCTTCGGCTTGGTGTCCCCGAAGTCGATGGTCGCCTCGGCGTTCCCGCCCGTGCCCTTCACCGCCACGACGGTCCCGAGCCCGAACTGGTCGTGCGTGACCCGGTCCCCGACCGCCAGCGACACGACCGGCTTCTCGGAGGTCCGGCGCGTGGCGAAACCGGACGCGCCCGACGCCGACGAACGCGAACGGGACGACGACAGCGAGGCCGCCACCCCGGAGACCGGGCCGGAGGACGCGGGCGCGGTCGCTCCCGTCCGCTTCCACTCCACGTAGGCCGGCGGGATCTCCTCCAGGAAGCGGGAGGGCGGGTTGTATGACGGCTGGCCCCAGGCGCTGCGCAGGGTGGACCGCGTCAGATACAGCCGTTCCCGCGCGCGCGTGATGCCGACGTACGCCAGGCGCCGCTCCTCCTCCAGCTCCTTGGTCTGGCCGAGGGCGCGCATGTGCGGGAAGACGCCGTCCTCCATGCCGGTCAGGAAGACGACCGGGAACTCCAGGCCCTTGGCGGTGTGCAGGGTCATCAGCGTGATGACGCCGTCGCCGTCCTCCTCGTCGGGGATCTGGTCGGAGTCGGCGACCAGTGCGACCTGCTCCAGGAAGTCGGACAGTGTCCCCTGCTCCTCCTCGCCGCGCTCCTGCTCGAACTCCATGGCGACGGCGGCGAGTTCCTGGAGGTTCTCGATCCGGGTCTCGTCCTGCGGGTCGGTGGAGGCCTGCAACTCGGCGAGGTACCCGGTGCGTTCCAGGACGGCCTCCAGCACCGTGGCCGGTCCGGCGCCGGACTCGACGATCGTACGGAGGTCCTCCATCAGCGTGTTGAACCGCTTGACGGCGTTGGTGGAGCGCGCGGCCATGCCGTACGCCTCGTCGACGCGCTTCAGTGCCTGCGGGAAGCTGATCTTCTCCCGCTGGGCGAGGGCGTCGATCATCGCCTCGGCTCGGTCGCCGATGCCCCGCTTGGGGACGTTGAGGATCCGGCGCAGCGGCACCGAGTCCTCCGGGTTGGCCAGCACGCGCAGGTAGGCCAGGACGTCCCGGACCTCCTTGCGCTCGTAGAAGCGGACGCCGCCGACGACCTTGTAGGGCAGGCCGACGCGGATGAAGACTTCTTCGAAGACACGGGACTGGGCGTTGGTGCGGTAGAAGACGGCGACGTCGCCGGCCTTCGCCTCGCCGGCGTCCGTGAGGCGGTCTATCTCGTCGGCGACGAACTGCGCCTCGTCGTGCTCGGTGTCGGCGACGTAGCCGGTGATCGTGGCGCCCGCACCCGCGTTGGTCCACAGGTTCTTGGGGCGGCGGGACTCGTTGCGCTCGATGACCGCGTTGGCCGCGCTGAGGATCGTCTGGGTGGAGCGGTAGTTCTGCTCCAGCAGGATCGTCGTCGCGTCCGGGTAGTCCTCCTCGAACTGGAGGATGTTGCGGATCGTCGCGCCGCGGAAGGCGTAGATCGACTGGTCGGCGTCACCCACCACGCACAGCTCGGCGGGCGGGATGTCGTCCGGGCCCGGCGGTAGGTCGACGGGGTACTCAAAGGTGCCGACGAGCTCCCGGACGAGGGCGTACTGGGCGTGGTTGGTGTCCTGGTACTCGTCCACCAGCACGTGGCGGAAGCGGCGGCGGTAGTGCTCTGCGACGTCCGGGAAGGCGCGGAGCAGGTTGACCGTCGTCATGATCAGGTCGTCGAAGTCGAGGGCGTTCGCCTCGCGCAGCCGCGACTGGTACATCGCGTAGGCCTGGGCGAGGGTCTTCTCGAAGCCGTCGGAGGCCTGGGCGGCGAAGTCCTCCTCGTCGATCAGCTCGTTCTTCAGATTGCTGATCTTGGCGCTGAAGGACTTCGGCGGGAAGCGCTTGGGGTCGAGGTCCAGGTCGCGGCAGACCAGGGCCATCAGGCGCTTGGAGTCGGCGGCGTCGTAGATCGAGAAGGAGGATGTGAAGCCGAGCTTCTTGCTCTCCCGCCGCAGGATGCGCACGCACGCGCTGTGGAAGGTCATCACCCACATCGCGTTCGCCCGCGGGCCGACGAGCTGCTCGACGCGCTCCTTCATCTCGCCGGCGGCCTTGTTGGTGAAGGTGATCGCGAGGATCTGGCCCGGGTGCACGCCCCGCTCGGCGAGCAGGTGGGCGATGCGGTGCGTGAGCACGCGGGTCTTGCCGGAGCCGGCGCCGGCCACGATGAGCAGCGGGGAGCCGGAGTGGACGACGGCGGCGCGCTGGTTGTCGTTCAGCCCCTCCAGGAGGGCGGCGGTGTCCACCACCGGGCGCGGGGCGCCGTCGCGGTAGTAGGCGTCCCGGTCCGGCGGCACGTCGAACTTCCCGCCGAACAGATCGTCCGGAACCGGCTCCGGAGAGTGATCGTCCTCGGGTGGCGGCGGGGGCTCGTCCGCAGGGCCCCGCTGGGCCTGGAGGTCCGCCAGGAAGCTGTCGTCAAAGAGGCTGCTCATCGCTCTCCGAGTCTAGGGCGCCCCACTGACAGCCCGCCGCCGCCCTGAGAACATCGCCGGAATGACCCCCTCGTCACCCTGCACCCCCGCATGGTCACAGCCTGCTATGGCCGTCACAATTATGACGAAGTCGTGACCAACCCCCCTCCACCGATGCCTCTCGGCGACGCTCTCGGGTAAGGTCACGAAAATGTATCGGGCATATCGCCCATCAACCTTCACAAGGGCCACACGAGTTGGCTACCGTGCGGGCAGGCCGCACGACCCCCACCGGCGAACGTCGCCGGGCCGCGCGGCCTCCGCCGAGTCCGGTATGCCGTAGCGGCAGCCGGAGCCGGGGACCCAACCGAGAACTCTGGGGTGAATCGGCCCGACTCCCTTTGCGGAGACGGCCGTAGGGCAACCCTTCCGATGTACCCGCCCGAACCCGACAGCTAACCCGGTAGGCGGAGCACGGAAGGAGTCGCCTCCCTTGGCGTCGCACCGCAAGTCGCGTCCCGCAGGTACGCGCGTCGCAGGCATACGGACCCCCGCCCTCGCAACGGCGGCCCTCACGTCCGTGGCCCTGCTCTCCCAGTCGGCCAACGCAGCCCCCGAGGCCGACGGCAAGCCGAGCCTGGAGGAAGTCGAGAAGAAGGTCGACGACCTCTACCGCCAGGCAGAGTCGGCCACCGACAAGTACAACGCGGCCAAGGAGAAGACCGCGAAGCAGCGCAAGCGCGTCGACACCCTCCTCGACGGCGTCGCGCAGCGCACCCAGAAGCTCAACGAGGCGCGGGAGAAACTGGGTTCCTTCGCCGCCGCCCAGTACCGCACCGGCGCCTCCGTCCCGGACACGGCGACGTTCCTGCTCGCGGACACCCCGCAGGACTACTTCGACCGGACCCAGCTGATGGACCGGATGACCGGCCGTCAGAAGGAAGCGGTCGACGACTACGTCACCCAGCAGTCCGAGACGATGAAGGAGCGCCAGGAGGCCACCGAGAGCCTCGAGACGCTCAACGAGACTCAGGGCGACCTGAAGACGGCCAAGGCCACCGTCCAGCGCAAGCTCGCCGACGCGCGCGAACTGCTGTCGAAGCTGACCGCCGAGGAGAAGGCGCGGCTCGCGGCGATCGAGAGGGAGAAGCAGCAGGAGGCCGCCCGCAAGGCCGACGAGCTGGCCCGGCAGCAGGCCGCGCAGCAGCAGGCGCAGGAGGAGGAGGCCGCCCAGCAGCAGGACAGCGGTTCCTCGTCGGCGGGCTCCGGCTCGTCCACCTCGACGGCCCCGGCCGACTCCTCGTACGCCACCAAGGCCGAGAAGGCGCTCGCCTTCGCCCGCGCCCAGATCGGCAAGCCGTACGTCTGGGGCGCCGTCGGCCCCGGCTCCTACGACTGCTCCGGCCTCACCCAGGCCGCGTGGAAGGCCGCCGGGGTGACCCTGCCGCGCACGACCTACGACCAGGTCGACGCCGGCACCACGGTCCCCGTCTCCCAGGCCCAGCCCGGTGACCTGGTCTTCTTCTACGACGACATCACCCACGTCGGCATCTACATCGGCAACGGGATGATGATCCACGCCCCGAAGCCCGGCACCTATGTGCGCGAGGAGTCGATCTACTACGACGGCGAGTCGTCGATCCACAGCGTGGTGCGGCCGGCCTGAGGGCCCGTACGTCACCGAGGGCACGCACGCGTGGTGGTACTCGCGTGTTTTCGAGGCGCACGCGTGCGTGCCCCGCTCGTCACGCGCGCGGCGCCTCCTAGCCTTGGCCACATGCCCGGCCCCTCCCCCTCCACCGCCTGGTGGGCGCAGCGAGCGCCGTCCGCCAGTGCCGCCGTGCTGGCGACCGGCACCCTGTCGGTCGGTCTGGATCTGGCGGGGTACGACGTCCTCTCGCGCATCGCCATCGGTCTGGCCTGCGCGGCTTGGCTGATGCTCGCCGCGGACTTCACCCTGCGGCTGCTGCTCGCCGGCACCAGGTGGCGGGCGTACGCGGGGGTGCCGGGCCTCCTGGACACCGTGGCGACGGCCGCCCTCACCACCGTGGCGGCGACGGCCGTCCTGGGCGCCGGCTTCTCGGCGTCCGGCTCGCAGTCTCTGGCAGCCGCACTGCTGGTGCTGGCCGTACTGCTCTGGCCGCTGCCGCTCGCCCTCCCCGCGCAGGACGGGGAGCGGCGCGGGCCCGGGACGGTGTTCGCGCGCTGCATGGCCACCCAGGGCCTCGCCGTGCTCGCCGCCACGCTCGCCGCGGAGGAGTCGGCGGCCTGGCTCGCGCACGCGGCGCTGGTGCTGTTCTGGCTCGGGCTCGTGCTGTATGTCCTCGCCCTGGCCCGTTTCGATGTGCGGCAGGTGGCCGAGGGGCGCGGCGACCACTGGCTCGCGGGCGGGGCGCTCGCCATCTCGGCGCTGGCCGGGGCGCGGCTCATCAGCTCCGACAGCGCACGCCTGTACCTGTGGAACGACGACGACCGCGGCGTCCTGCGCCATGTGACCGCCGTGCTGCTCGTGCTCGCACTGGCCTGCTACGCCGTCCTGCTCGCCGCCGAGTTCCTACGGCCCCGGCCCCGCACCGACATCCGCCGCTGGGCGACCGTGTTCACCTGGGCCAAGACGGCGGCGGCCGCACTGGCCGTCGCCGCCACCTTCGACGTCTCCTGGCTCGACGGCCTCGGGGAGGTCCTGCTGTGGGTCGCGGTGGCCGCGTGGCTCGGGACCACCGCCTGGGCGGTCGCCTCGGCCCGGGCCTACGTCCTGCCCGGCCGGGTCAGGTCCAGAGAACGGCGATGAAGACGTTCGCCGTGGTCAGCGCCCCGACCAGGCCGAACAGACCCTTGTCCACCTTCTCGTCGTCCCGTTTCACGTAGACCAGACCGAGGATCACTATCAGCAGCGCCAGCTTCACGCCGATCTTGATGTTGTTCACGGACTGGTCGTCGGCCTGGTTGAGGCCGACCAGGATCACACCGGTGACCAGCATCGTCAGCGCGCCGTGCAGCATCGCGGGGGTGTAGCGGGCGGTGCCCTCGCCCATCGCCTTCATCTGGGTGAGGAAACCGCCCAGGAGGGATGCGATGCCGATGATGTGGAGGCCGACGAAGAGGTGGATGAGTACGTCCATGAGGCCGGAGCCTAATCAGGGGCTCCACACCCCCCCGGCACCGGCCCGTCGGATGCATATATGCGCCCCATAGCACCCGCCCGCCCTCCCGCGCCCGCGAATCGGCGCATTGGTCATCACGCTGAGTTAAGTCGACGGCGGCGAGACGAGATCACGGTCGCATACGGTCACCGTCGGTCCTCTCGGGACACTTCCGCGCACCCGCCCCCGGGCCGCCGCGGCGAGGCTTAGCGTCCTCCACCAGGTGCCCGGCTCCCACCGCCGCCCGGGCCAGGGGCGGCAGTCGGACACCACCGCCGAGAAGGTCCGGCGGCGGTCCGCTTCCCCTGTGCGGGCCGTCGCCGGACGCGCAGGCCGCCCGTCCGCCCCCCTGGCGGCCGTACGCACCCGTCGGCGGTCGCAGGAAAGGACGTGGCCCCCAGGTGGCAGCGCACCGCAAGCCCCGCCAGCGCTCCGTTAGCGGCAACAAGGCCCGTACGGCCGCCACGATCGCCCTCGCGGGCGCGGCGACCGCGACGGGCTTCGACGGCACCGGACACGCCGAACCTGAGCTCACCACCGGCCAGGTCAAGGCCAAGGTGGACGAGCTGTACCAGGAGGCGGAGGTCGCCACCGAGAAGTACAACGGCGCGAAGGAGAGGGCCGAGGCGGCCGGACAGCGGCTGAAGGACCTCCAGGACCAGGCGGCACGCAAGGAGGAACGGCTCAACTCCGCCCGCGAGGAACTGGGTGCGGTCGCCGCCGCCCAGTACCGCGGGGGCGGCCTCGACCCCGCGGTGCAGCTAGCCCTGTCCGACGATCCCGACCGGTACCTGAAGAACGCCGAGTTCGTCGAGCGGGCCGGAAACCGGCAGAACGCCGCCGTCACGCGCGTACGCAAGCAGCTGAGGGAGATCGAGCAGCTGCGGGGCGCCGCCCACATCGAGCTGACGTCCCTGAAGTCGCGGCAGACGGAACTGAAGCGGCACAAGAAGACCGTCACCGGCAAGCTGGGTTCCGCGCGGCAGCTGCTGTCCCGGCTCAGCGCGCAGGAACGTTCCGGGCTCGGCGAAGCGCCAGGCACGGACCGCGCCTCACGCTCTTCCACGGGCCCGCGCGGCACCCTGGCCGCCCCGGGATCCGCCGCCGCCCAGGCGCCCAACTCCCGCGCGGCCGCCGCCGTGTCCTACGCCTACCAGAAGCTCGGCAGCCCCTACGTCTGGGGCGCGACCGGCCCGAACGCCTTCGACTGCTCGGGCCTCGTCCAGGCCGCGTACCGCTCCGCGGGCGTCTCCCTGCCCCGCACGACGTACTCCCAGATCGACGCGGGCCGCCGCGTCTCCCGCTCCGAACTGCTCCCCGGTGACCTGGTGTTCTTCTACGCCGGCATCAGTCATGTCGGCATCTATGTGGGCAACGGCCGCATGATCCACGCCCCGAACCCCTCCGCCCCGGTCCGGGTCGCCCCGCTCGACGAGATGCCGTTCACGGGCGCCACCCGGGTGGTCTGACCGGGCGCGGCGTCACACCAGCCGGCGAGCCGTCGCCCACCGCGTCAGCTCGTGCCGGTTGGAGAGCTGGAGCTTGCGGAGGACCGCCGAGACATGCGATTCGACCGTCTTCACGGAGATGAACAGCTGCTTGGCGATCTCCTTGTACGCGTACCCCCGGGCGATGAGCCGCAGCACCTCGCGCTCGCGCTGGGTGAGGCGGTCCAGGTCCTCGTCGACCGGCGGCGCGTCCGTGGAGGCGAAGGCGTCGAGGACGAACCCGGCCAGCCGCGGGGAGAAGACCGCGTCGCCCTCCTGGACTCGGAAGACGGAGTCGACGAGGTCCGTGCCGGTGATCGTCTTGGTGACGTATCCGCGGGCCCCGCCGCGGATCACGCCGATCACGTCCTCCGCGGCGTCCGACACGGACAGCGCGAGGAAGCGGACGGGCTGCTCGGCGTCGGCCATCAACGGGGCGCAGCGGCGCAGCACTTCGACACCACCGCCACCCGGCAGGTGCACGTCGAGGAGGACGACCTCGGGCCGGGTCGCGGTGATGACCGTGACCGCCTGGTCGACGTCCGCTGCCTCGCCTACGACCTCGACACCGGTCTGCTCGGTCTGGCCGATCTCGGCCTGGACCCCCGTACGGAACATGCGGTGGTCGTCCACGAGGACCACGCGCACGCGACGCCCCGGGCCGCCGCCCGACTCCGCGGGCCCGGCCGCCTCCGCCGATCCCGCCGTACCGTTCGCCTCGGTCGGGTCGCTCATGACGTCTTCTCCGCCCTCTCCATCTCCAGCTCGACCTCCGTGCCGCCGTCCGGCACCGCGCGCAGCC
This sequence comes from Streptomyces sp. NPDC050164, assembly GCF_044459945.1. Lineage (NCBI taxonomy): Bacteria > Bacillati > Actinomycetota > Actinomycetes > Kitasatosporales > Streptomycetaceae > Streptomyces > Streptomyces sp. NPDC050164. The sequence continues at coordinate 161,842 of NZ_JBITJK010000001.1, read as the reverse complement.
GCGCCGTACCGCCGTTGCGCTCCATGCGGCCGATGATCGATTCTCTGACACCCATCCGGTCGGCGGGTATCGAGTCGAGGTCGAAGCCGGGGCCGCGGTCCCGAACGGACACGAAGACCGTCTTGCCCTCGACCTCGGCGTAGACCTGTACGGCGCCGCCCTCGCCACCGTACTTGGCGGCGTTCACCATTGCTTCGCGCGCGGCCTGCATCTGTGCGGCGATTCTCTCGTCGAGCGGGCAGTCGCCCACGACCACGACCTCGATGGGCACGCCGTGCTTGTCCTCCACCTCGGCCGCGTTGCGCCGCACGGCGTCGGCGAGCGTGGTGGGTTCGTCGGCCTCGTCCTTGCCGGTGCCCTCCGGCTTGTACAGCCAGGTGCGCAGGTCGCGCTCCTGGGCGCGGGCGAGGCGGCGCACCTCGCTGGCGTTCTCCGCGTTGCGCTGGATCAGGGTGAGGGTGTGCAGCACCGAGTCGTGCACATGCGCGGCGACCTCCGCGCGCTCCTGGGCGCGGATGCGCATCAGGCGCTCCTCGGAAAGGTCTTGCGTCATGCGCACCAGATACGGCCCGGCGAGAAGCGTTATCCCGACGAGGACCGCGAGCGCCGCCTGCAGGACGGAGCCGAGGTGGGCGGCGGAGCCCTGCAGGACGAAGATGCCGGAGACGCCGGCCGTCACCAGCAGCACACCGCCCACCGAGCGCAGCAGCGTGACCGTGCGCCGGCGGCGGCCGACCTCGACCCAGCGGGCCCGGCGGGCGTTGTCCGCCTGCCGCCAGACCAGGGCGACGCCCGCGCCGACGAGCACCGTCGGCCACAGATAGGCCCTGGCCCCACCGCTGAGGTTCACATTGCCCACGAACACCATGGCCACGACGACCATCAGGAGCAGGGCCACCATCTGGCCCTTGTCGGGCCTGCGGGCGACGAGTCTGCGGCGGCCGTCGGGAGACGTCTCCGAAGAGACCAGCGACGGCGGCTTCTGCGCCTCGACTCCGCCGACGCCGAGCGGGACGAAGAACCAGAACGCGGCGTACAGCAGCGCACCGAGGCCGTCGGCCATGAACAGGCCGACGAAGACGAGCCGTACCCAGATCACGGGCAGCCCGAGGTGCCCGGCGAGCCCCCGCGCCACACCACCGAGCCAGCGTCCGTCACTGCTGCGGTAGAGCTTGCGCGGCGGCCGCGGCTCGGCGAGTGGCGCTGCTGCGGCTTCCGACATGCCATTGATGGTCACACGGCCGGAAGGCCGGAGCATCAGGGTCGACCCCGGATACTCCCCTGATCTCCGGACCCCGGCCCTCGAACGCTTCCCGAGCCGTCCCTCAGGGCCGATATCAGGGTCCGGCCAGGGTCATTCCGACTGCCGCCGCACCGCCGCGCCCGTCACCATGGACCCATGACCGATCACGACCACGCCGCGACGGGTCCGGGACCCGGCTCCGGCCCGCGCCCCGCACCGGGCGCCGGGCCGCAGGATGCCGCGCCCGCCGCGGACGCCGCCCCCGCCGGCTCCCCCGCGCCCCCGGGCGCGCACGGGCACGCGGAAGCGGGAGAGCAGCGAGGAGGTTCGCCCGAGGCGACCGACCCGGCAGGGGAAGCCATCCCGCCCGGACCACCGCACAGATTCCGGCGCGACCGCCGCCACAAGGTCCTGGCCGGCGTCTGCGCCGGGCTCGGACGGCAGTGCGACATGGACCCGGTGATCTTCCGGATCACCCTCGCGGTGCTCTCCGCCACCGGCGGCATCGGCCTCCTCTTCTACGGCTTCGCCTGGCTCTTCGTCCCGTACGACGACGAGGACGAGAACGAGGTGCGCAAGCTGCTGACCGGCCGCGTCGACGGCCAGGCCCTGACGGCCGTGCTGTTCGCGCTGGTCGGCTGCGGAGTGTTCCTGACCATGCTGCGCAACGGCGGGGTGCTGACCTTCGCCGTCGTCCTGTCCCTCCTCCTCGCGGGCGCCGGTTACTGGTCGCGCCAGCGCGGCGCACCCAGCCCCGACCTTCTGGCCGCCCAGGCCGTCGCCGACGCACCGCCGGAGCCCCAGGCGCCGCCGGTCTTCCTCACGTTCCCCTCCTGGTGGCGCGACCCCATCGTCAAGGACGGCACCCACATCGGCGGCACGGGCTATCTCTGGGGCCCCCGCGACTCCCGCGACCTGGACGTCGAGGCAGCCATCAATATCAGCCTCGGCGTCCAGTCCCGCGACCGCGAGGACATACCCGCCCCCCACACCCGGCCGCCCGAGCCGCGCGGCCCCCGCTGGATCGGCGGCTGGGTCTTCCTGCTGGCCCTGCTGGCGGGTGCCCTGGGCACGAGCCTGACCTGGGACCGGCATCCGCTCGGCACGAGTCTCCAGACCGGTCTGTCCTGCGCGCTCGCCGTCCTGGGCCTGGGCATAGCGGTCAGCGCCTTCCTGGGGCGGACCGGCGCCGGCTCGATCCTCCTGGCGATCATCACGGCCGGCCTGCTCGCCGGCTCGGCGGCAGTGCCCAAGGACATCGGCACGCATTGGACCCGCACGACCTGGCAGCCCACCACGGCGGCGGACGTACGCCGGCAGTACGACCTGGGCACGGGCGTCGGCACGCTGGACCTGACGAGGCTGGAGGTGGACCGGGGCCAGACCGTCACTACACGCGCCGACGTCGGCGTGGGCCAGGTGAAGGTGCTCGTGCCCGAGGGCGTGACCGTGCGGCTGAACGTCGAGGTGGGGATCGGAGACCTCCAACTGCCGGGCGACGACAAGAAGGACGTGGACGTGGAACCGGGCCAGCACAAGGAGATAACCCTCTCCCCCGCCCAGGGCGTCAAGAGGTCGGGCACCGTCGACCTGGACCTCCAGGTCGGCATGGGACAGGCGGAGGTGGCCCGTGCTGCGTCATGAACTCCAACCCGGGAAGCTGGTCGCCGGCACCGTCCTCGTCCTGGCGGGCGTCCTCTATGCCGGTGACGCGGGCGGCGCCTGGCAGATCCCGTGGTTCGTGGCGATACCCCTCGTCACGGGCGGGTTGTGCCTGGCCGGCGTGGTGGGGTTCCTGACGGGCCGTATACGCCGACGCCGCACGTCGGGCCGTACCACCACCGACGAGCCCGGCCCGGACATGACCGCCTGACGACGCGCAACGCCCGCCGCTCAGCCCACTGTCGCTCGCTACCTGTAACCCCCTGCCCTCTCCCGTCGCCGTGACCGCAAGGCGGCATCCACGGAGAGCAGGGGAGCGCCCGCGAGCACGAGGGGGATCCAGGACATGAGGTAGGCGAGGTCGTTGCCGTAGTAGTACGGGTCGGAGGCCCAGCTCACGGTCAGCCACAGGCTGAGGGAGATCAGCGCGCCGCCGAGTGCGGCGAGACGGGCGAGCAGACCGAGCAGGGTGCCGATGCCGACGGCCAGTTCTCCGAAGGCGATGGCGTAGCCGAAGCCGACGGGGCTCTTCAGAGAGAGGTCGACCAGGGCGGGGATGGCGGAGGAGTCGCGGACGGCACGCATCATGTCGCCGACCGAGCCCGAACCGGCGTCCTTCATGAAGGCGCTGTCGGTGAGCTTGTCCAGGCCGGCGTAGATGAAGGTGACACCGAGGAAGACCCGTAGGGGAAGGAGGGCGTAACGGACGGCGGTGTCCCGCCAGTCTCCATCCCGACCGAAGTGGGGGGTGTGCGTGTCCGTTCTCATACCGTGAGTCATCGCTGCTAGCCGCCTCTCGCCCGCCGGTGCCGAGACCCCCTCAACAGACCATACGTATGACAAACCGGCCCGGCTCAATCCTGCGCGGCGGCTTTTGTTACCGGGGAGCCGGGCAACCGGCGTTTCCAGGTGCTCGGAGGTTGTGCTGGGGCCGGGTGGGTCCGCAGCCCGGCGGAAACAGGCTCAGGCAGCAGCAGACACAGCCGGGCCTCACTCCGTCACATCAACCGCGTACCGGTTCGTCTCCACCCCGGCCGCGGTCACCACCTGCACCTCAACCCGCCCCGGCTCCACATCCGCCGGCACCGGCACAGTCAGCAGCGTGTCCGTCGGGTTGCTGAAACCCCCGGGCACCGGCACCAACGGGACGTGCACATGCACGGCACCGACCCGGACGACCATGCGGGCCAGCCGGTCCGCCCCCTGCGCGCCCGGCGGCACGAACCCGGCACCCCGGATCTCGATGTCGTCACCCGTGCGGATCGGCCCGTCCAGGTCCCCCGCCTCCCGCGACCGTACGACGGAGAGGATGACCGGCCGGCCGCCCTCCGCGTACTTGCCGGCCAGGTACGTCGCCGCCGACACCAGGACCACCACCGCCAGCCCCCACGGCAGATCCGGCAACTGGTCCGGCCGCCTGGCCAGCCGTACCGCCGCGAAGACCAGGGCGACAGCGCTGATCACGACGTACTGGATGTCGGCGAAGGTGCCCCGGCCCGCGTCGTCGGTCAGCAGGTCGGCGGCTCGCGGCCGGTCGGCGGGCACCTTCTGGAGCCGCTGCCCCAGTACCCGCAGCCCGACCACCCGCCGCACGAGCACGGCGATCCCGCACACCACGGCGAGCACGGTCACGACCCCTGCTCCGCGGGCGAGTTCCAGCCCGGAGAGCAGCGCGTCCCGGTCGGCGTGCCGGGAGGCGCCGGCCAGCCGCCCGGCGAGCACGAGCACCGAGTAGGCCACGAAGAGCACCCACGCCCCGGCGACCGTACGGGAGGTGGACAGCCGGTTGTCCTCACCGATGACGGGCGCCAGCGCACCACCCTTCGCCCGGTGGAACCACGACGCCGCCGTCAGCGCCCCGGCGACCACCAGCGCGGCGGCCAGCCCGGCCGTACGGGCCGCCGTCCAGCCCGCGCCGACCGCGGTGAGGGACTGCCCGAGCAGCAACAGCACGACGGCCGCCCACACCACACCCGCCGTGCGGCGCCACAGGCCGGCCAGCCAGGCCTGGCCCTCGGCCCGGCCGCGCTCGGCGACGAGTTCCGCGGACTGCGCCAGTTCCTCCGAGACCCACTGGCGGGAAGCCGAGGCGGAGTGCGCCACCGCGGCCGGCAGCCCCTGCCCGGCCGCGAACTCGTCGCGCCTGCGCAGAAACGCGGCGACGGCCCGCCGGTGCCCCTCACGCGCCCCGTGCGGACAGTCCCCACAGGCGCACCCGCCTCCATGCACACCTCCGGGCGCACCCGCGTGCATGCCTCCGTGCACACCGCCGTGCCCGCCCGCATACCCACCGGCATACGCACCCGCGGCCCCACCGGTGTACCGCCCCGCATACGCACCCGCGTCCGCATACGCACTCGCGTCCGCGCCGCCCTGTCCCGTCTCGCGCACCGTCACGCCCGACGCCCGCCTTCCCGCGACCCAACCACCGTCGGTCTTCCGGACCCCGGAAACACCGCTGTACAACTCCCGTGCGACGACAGCGGATTATCCCTTCACCACCCGGTCCGCGTCCGCCCGGTCCGGTCAGCACGGGTGAATTTTGGCGCGCACTGTTGACCTGGCTGCGAGAATTCCCTTATGGCCGAGATCATCCAGCGTGACGGGACCTGGGCCTTCGACGGCAGCACGATCCGGATCACGCCCGGTCTGCACCGCTCCGTGCCGCTGTTCCGGCAGACGTACGGAGAGATCGCCGTGCCGCTGGAGGCGGTCTCGGGTGTCGTCCTCGAACCCGAACGCAAGCGCGGACGGCTCCGGTTGCGGTTGCGGGAGGGCGCAGATCCGCTGCTCCAGGCGACCGGCGGGCGGCTGCCGGACGCGGCCGATCCGTACCGGCTGGCGGTGGACGCCGACCGGACGGGGGTCGCCGAGTACGTCGCCGAGGAGATCCGCCGCGCGCTGCTTCTCGACCAGATCCCGAAGGAGCCGGCGAAGGCCTACCTGCTGCCCGGCCCGCCGGTTCCGGTATCGGTGCGCTCGTCCGACGGGACGGTCTCCTTCGACGGCACCCGGGTACGGATCGACTGGGCCGACACCTCCGAGCGGGTCAAACGCGCCACCGGCCCGCGCGTCATCAACCTGGGTGACCTGGTCCAGGTCGAGTGGCTGCCGAACTCCGGCCACGAGGACGGCTTCCTGCGTTTCGTCACCCGCGAGACGGTGTTCTCGAAACTGCCGCCGGAGAAGGACCCGTACGCCCTCGATCTGTGGGGCAGCGCCCGCCGCGACCTGCTGACCGCGCTCGTCGCGACGGCGGTCACCGCCCGGCTGCCGCACCCGTCCACCCGCGCCGCGGCCGACAGCCACGAGGCCGACGCGCACGGCCCCCGCCCGGCACCCGCCGTACCGCTAGCGGCCGACCACCACGACGTACTGCTGCGCCGCCTGCGCGAGTTGGGCGAGCTGCACCGGGACGGTGTGCTCACCGACGAGGAGTTCGCCATGACGAAGGCAGCAGTGCTCCGCGGCTTCTGACGGGCCGGCCGCTCAGCTCAGCAGATCCGGCTCACTCCGGCTGACCTCCTGCCACATCGGCTGGTAGTTGATCCACGCCACCAGGTCGCCCCCCAACTGCTCCCGCGTCGCCACCGCCATCCGGTGGTCGATGCGGACCGGCCGCCCGGCCGCCTGCGCCGTCAGCTGCACCTGGCAGGACCGTTCCATCGACACGAACCACCAGGCGGCCGCGTCCACCGAGTCGCCGACGGTCAGCAGCCCGTGGTTGCGCAGCACGAGCGCCTTGCGGGAGCCGAGCGTGGCCGCGATGCGCCGCCCCTCCTCGGCGTCGACGGCGACGCCGGTGTAGGCGTCGTAGAGGACGTGGTCCTCGTAGAAGGCGCAGCTCTCCTGGGTGATCGGCTCCAGCAGCTCGCCGAGGGCCGCGAGCGCCCGGCCGTGCACCGAGTGGCAGTGCGCGACGGCGACCACGTCGGGGCGGGCGGCGTGGACCTGGGCGTGCACGGTGAAGGCGGCCTGGTTGACGTGGTAGGCGCCGTCGACGACCTGACCGTCCTGGTTGGCGAGGACCAGGTCGCTCACGGTGACGTGCCGGAAGGGCATCCCGAACGGGTTGACCCAGAAGCAGTCGCTGTACTCGGGGTCGCGGGCGGTGATGTGCCCGGAGACGCCGTCCTCGTAGCCGAGCCGCCCGAAGATCCGCAGGGCGCCGGCGAGCCGTTCCTTGCGGTGCCGGCGCTCGTCCTCGACCGACTCGTGCATCGGCGGCATCGCGAACCGCAGCCGGTCGGTGGGCAGGGGCAGGGGCGGGGTGGGCCCGTGCATAGGTCCTCCAGCGCTGGTTCTACGTACGGGGCGGAAGCTACCGCCGGTCGGGCGGGGAAGAACAGAACCGTTTCGTGAAGATGAGACGAGTGCCCCGGCGAACGCCCCGTGAGCACCCATGCGCACCCGTGCGCACCCCTTTCGCCCCCGGTCTCCCCGATCCCACGAATAGCCGACAGAGGATGTCGGGTTTCGGCGCCAGACTCTGACGTATGACAGCGAACTGGGAGGCTTTCGCCACCGCCGAACCGGATCTGGCCGGCACCGTCGAGAAGCGCTTCGGCGCCTACACCCATCACATCCTCGCCACCCTCCGGAAGGACGGCTCGCCCCGCACCAGCGGCCTGGAGGTGCGGTTCCTGAACGGCGAACTGTGGCTAGGCATGATGCCCGACTCACTCAAGGCGCTCGACCTGCGCCGCGACCCGCGCTTCACGCTCCAGGCGAACCCCGGGGAGGGCACCGGCATGGGCGGCGGCGACGTCCGGATCAGCGGCCGGGCGATCGAGGTCGACGACGTGGAGACGAAGGCCGGATACGTCGAAGAGGTGGAACCGCCGGAGCCGTTCCACCTCTTTCGCACCGAGCTCACTCAGGTCGTACGGACCTACGTCGAGGACGACAAATACCTCGTCGTCCAGGTATGGAAGCCCGGCGAGCCCCTGCGCACGATCAAGCGCACGTAGGGGTCACTCCCACTCGATGGTCCCCGGCGGCTTCGAGGTCACGTCGAGGACGACGCGGTTGACGTCACGCACCTCGTTGGTGATCCGGGTCGAGATCCTCGCGAGGACGTCGTACGGCAGGCGCGACCAGTCGGCGGTCATCGCGTCCTCGGAGGAGACGGGCCGCAGGACGATCGGGTGGCCGTACGTACGGCCGTCGCCCTGGACGCCGACGCTGCGGACGTCCGCGAGCAGGACCACCGGGCACTGCCAGATGTCCCGGTCGAGGCCGGCCGCCGTGAGCTCCTCGCGGGCGATGGCGTCGGCCTCGCGCAGCAGGTCCAGGCGCTCCTTGGTGGCCTCGCCGACGATACGGATGCCGAGGCCGGGGCCGGGGAACGGCTGGCGCTGGACGATCTCGTCCGGCAGGCCGAGCTCCTGGCCGACCATGCGGACCTCGTCCTTGAAGAGCTTGCGCAGCGGCTCGATCAGCTTGAACTCGAGGTCCTCGGGCAGGCCGCCCACGTTGTGGTGGGACTTGATGTTGGCGGTGCCGGTGCCGCCGCCGGACTCCACCACGTCCGGGTAGAGGGTGCCCTGGACGAGGAACTCCACCGCCGGGCCCTCGTCGGCGATGATCTCGGCCTGGGCCTGCTCGAAGACGCGGATGAACTCGCGGCCGATGATCTTCCGCTTCTCCTCGGGGTCGGAGACCCCGGCGAGTGCCTTGAGGAACCGCTCCTCGGCGTCCACGACCTTCAGCTGCACGCCGGTCGCGGCGACGAAGTCCTTCTCGACCTGCTCGGTCTCGCCCTTGCGCATCAGGCCGTGGTCGACGTACACGCAGGTCAGCTGGGAGCCGATGGCCTTCTGCACGAGGGCGGCGGCGACGGCGGAGTCCACACCGCCGGACAGCCCGCAGATGGCGCGCCTGTCGCCGACCTGCTCACGGATCGCGGCGACCTGCTCCTCGATCACGCTGCCCGTGGTCCAGGACGGGGTCAGGCCCGCGCCCCGGTACAGGAAGTGCTCCAGCACCTGCTGCCCGTGCGTGGAGTGCATCACCTCGGGGTGGTACTGGACGCCGTACAGCTTCTTCTCGTCGTTCTCGAACGCGGCGACCGGCACGACGTCCGTGGAGGCCGTGACGGAGAAGCCCTCGGGGGCGGCGGAGCAGGCGTCGCCGTGCGACATCCAGACGGCCTGCTCGGCGGGGGTGCCCTCGAAGAGGGTGGAGGACGACTTGGAGACGTGCAGGTCGGTGCGGCCGTACTCGCGGGCTCCGGTGTTGTCGACGGTGCCGCCGAGGGTCCGCGCCATCAGCTGGAAGCCGTAGCACATGCCGAAGACGGGGACGCCGGCCTCGAAGATCTCGCGGTCCAGGCTCGGGGCGCCCTCCTCGTACACCGACGAGGGGCCGCCGGAGAGGATGATCGCCGCGGGGTTCCTGGCGAGCATCTCGGCGACCGGCATGGTGCTCGGCACGATCTCGCTGAAGACCCGCGCCTCGCGGACACGACGGGCGATGAGCTGGGCGTACTGCGCGCCGAAGTCGACGACCAGGACGGTGTCGGTGGCGCTGGCAGCGGGAGTCGCTGATGACACAGGGTGCCTTCCGGCGGTGGGGCGGGGGTCTTGTGCCACCTGATTCTACCGGGGTGCCGCCGGGCACCGTCCGGGCGCCGGGGACCGGGGCCGTCTCAGGATGCGAACCGTGTTGGACACCCCCGGGGAGCGGGGCATACTTGCCCCATGCTCCAGCACCAGACGTACGTCTTTACCTATGGCATCCGGCCCGCCGGCTGCCATGGTCGTGCTGCTTGAGCAACTGACAAGCGACTTCCCAGGCGCCCCGGGCCGACAAGGTCCGGGGCGCCTGTCGTCGTCCGGGCCTTGCCGCTCCGGGGCACCCCTCGACGACAAGGAGCCCCCATGAACGCCACCGACGTGACCGGTGCCCGTACTCCCGAGGCCGCCGGCGTGATCACCGGCGCGCGTGAGCGCATCGACGCGCTGGACGACCGGATCATCGGCCTGATCCAGGAACGGGCGGCCGTCTCCGCCGTCATCCAGGAGGCCCGGATCTCCTCCGGCGGCCGGCGCGTGAACCTCTCCCGCGAGATGGAGGTCCTCGGCCGCTACCGTCAGGCGCTGGGCAAGCCGGGCACGGCCCTCGCGATGACCCTGCTGGAGCTGTGCCGCGGCAGGATCTGAATCCCCGTTCCCGGTACAGACGTGCGCCCCCTTCTCACCCGTACGGCGCGTGACCGTCCCGCGCGCCGCTTCGTTGGTCCCGGTGCCCGTGCCAGCCAGGCGCGGGCCCGAGAGAACCACGCGTGGCTCGCTGGAGCGATGAGACGTACGGATCGTGCCGTGCGTCGTGGGACCTCGCTCCAGGGAAGTGACCGGACGGCAGGGGACAGCAGCCCGGTCACCCAAGAGAACGGTCGGCTCCGGGGACGCCCGGGGCCGACCGGCGGATCTTGCAAAAATGCACGAGGCTGGGTCAAACGGTTGCGGGCGCCGCGTTCATCCAGCACGATGCGTACACAGCCCAAGTCCCCCTCGCGGACACCCGCATGACCCGACTGCCAGAGGTCGAGACCAATGGCTCGGTCGGGTCCGGTCGAGACCAGCGGCGCAACCCCCCGGCGCCGCTTCCAGGCACCGGCGCCGCCCTGACGTCGGTGCTGACGAGAAGAAGGGCCCCGCGGCTCCACTCCGCGGGGCCCTTCGCTCTGTGTCGGCACCGGTCCCCAGGGGGTGCCCCCCAGGGCCGTATCAGGTGCGCGACACCGATCCGCACACGTCCACGTCGCGGTCGATGTCCTTGCTCCGGTCGTAGGGATCGGTCGTCGGGCCGCTCGGCGCCGCGCCCGTGGGCTCGCTCGAGGAGAACTCCGGGTGCAGGTAGCCGTCGTGGACGTCGCAGGAGGAATTGCCGATCTCCTGGTCGTACTCCATGAGCAGCAGCCGGCCCTGGGTGACCTCGTACCGCGCGGGGTCGGCGAGTTCGACGTCGAGCACCCGGCGCACGATGGTGCGGGTGACCTCGGTGGGACCGTCGGCCCGCACGACGGGGTAGACGAAGGTGTAGTCGGCGCGCACGGCCACGCCCCCGTGTGATCCCTTCTTGAACGTCATGTGCCCACGCGTCTTGATCACGTCCCCGACCGGACGCACCTCGTCGGGGTGGAAACGGCTGAACAGCGTCACGGGGTCGTGCGTCCTGCTCGGGGAACGCAGGGCGGTGTCGAGCTCGTCGAGGAGTTTCGGCTGCTTGGGGTCGAGCACGGAGAGCGCGGCCTCGGGGCGGGCGCCGCGCACTGTCTTCGGGTCGAGGTTGGCGCCCACCAGCAGCTTCTTCGTCAGCTTCAGCGCCTGTTCCACGCGGTCCTTGGAAACCGAACCGACGGCCTTGGCTTCGGGGAGCACGATGCCGGCCTCGCCGTCGGCCCAGCGCAGCGCCGGAGAGCCGGCGAACGGCTCGTCCAGAGTGGGGATTTCGGGGTCCGACGCCCCGGGCGCGGCGGTGGGGGCCGCTGTCTCGACGGGCAGCGGTGAGGCCTCGGCCCGCGTCTCGTCCGTGCCGAAGGGGTCGCCGGGCAGCAGCGACGGTTTCAGCGCCACCAAGGCCACGGCGACGGCGACGGGCACGCCGAGAACGGCCCACAGCTTGCCGCGGCGCGCCGCCCGGCCGTTCATCTCCTGCCGGACGGGGCCCGTTCGCCACCCCGCAGGCACCTCGCCCCGGGCCTCCTGCTGCCGCAGCCGCTCGGTCACCATGCGCGCCCGCGCGGAGGGTTCCTTCGGGGCGGAGGTGTGGATGTCCCGCTCGCTGTCGCGGGTGAACTGCTCCCAGACGTCGTCGGGGATCTCCGAGGCCGACGGCTGATCGTCGGACGGCTTTTCAGACACAAAGTCCAGATCTAAGCGGATGGGAAGCGCCTTCACAAGAAGGTCTTGGATGTGACTCAGCCCACATAAGAATTCTGTGAATGTCAACACAACCATTCACAGGCTTCATGGATCAAACCTGCCGAACCAAGGGCCACTCCCGCGCCCCACACGCGGAGGCCTCCCCCAACGTTCGTGCCGCACCTCGCGGTACGCCCGGACTCTCCGAGGTCTTCATGAAGCTTCGCCGCGCCATGGCAGCAGCGGCCGCCACGGCGGTCCTAGCCCCGGTCGCGCTGCTCGCGGCGCCGGCCGCGTACGCGACCGACGAACCGACGCCCACGCCGAGCACGTCCGTGAGCGAGTCCACCCCCGAGACGTCGACGTCGCCGTCGGCTCCCGAGTCCACGCCCGCCGAGCCGACGCCGACTCCGACTCCGAGCGCCTCCACGAGCGAGTCCGCTCCGCAGACGTCGACGTCGCCCTCGCCGAGCACGTCCGCGAGCCCGTCCTCCCCGGCGCCGTCCACCTCCGAGCCCGAGGAGTCCGAGTCCCCGGACCCCGACGCGGTGTGCGAGGACACCAAGGTCGACGTCAGCATCAGCGGCCTGCCCGGCAAGATCGCCGCGGGCAGCGGCTGGCACAAGTTCTCGCTGAACGTGCTGAACAACTCCGACTCCACGCTGAACGACCTCGACTTCTTCGCCGGGGCCTCCCCCGACAAGAACGGCGAGGAGCTGTTCTCCAGCAAGCAGGTCCAGCTCCAGGCCTGGGACCCCCAGGACAAGATCTGGTTCGACCTCAACGCGGGCGGCTACGCGGTCGGTTACGTCGGCTACACCGACGAGCTGAAGCCCGACTACCAGGTCAACATCCCGCTGCGCCTCAACGTCAGCAAGTCCGCCCCGGTCGGCGCCGGCTTCTCGCTCGGCGCGACGATCTACAGCGACAACGACGACGAGTGCGTCGGCTTCGGTGACGTGTCGTACAAGTTCCAGATCGTCTCGGCCGGTACGGACACCGATGGCACCAAGCCGCAGGAAGGCGGCAAGGCGCCCGTCACCGACGAGAAGCCGAGCGGCAACACGCCGGAGGTCACCGGCAGCCTCGCCGAGACCGGCTCCAGCTCCGCCCTGCCGATGATCAGCCTCGTCGGCGGTGCCGCGGTCGTCGCCGGTGCCGGTGCGATCTTCGTGGTGCGCCGCCGCAAGGCCGGTGCGCAGGCGTAAGACGTAGCGCCCCGCGAGGGGCGATGCCAAGCAGAGGAGGGACCTGCGCTCGGAGGGGGGCGCAGGTCCCTCTTCTGCTGTCCGCTGCCGGTCAGTTCTTCGGCGGCATGGCCGGCATGCCCAGGAACGGCAGCCGCAGCGCGCCGAACGCGTCCGCCGGGACCGCCGGGGACTTCGGCTCGACCGGCTGGAGACGCTCGTAGGCCGCGCCCTGCTTCGGCCGCGGGTCGGGCTCCCCCTTGTTGGGCCAGAACGACATCGCCCGCTCGGCCTGGGCGGTGATGGTCAGCGACGGGTTGACGCCCAGGTTGGCGGAGACCGCGGCGCCGTCGACCACCGAGATGCCGGAGTGGCCGTAGAGGCGGTGGTACGGGTCGATCACGCCGGTCTCGCGGGAGGCGCCGATCGGGCAGCCGCCCAGGAAGTGGGCGGTGAGCGGGGTGCCCATCAGTTCGCCGACGTTCGAGCCCGCGAAGCCGTTGATCTCGGCGGCGAGTGCCGACGCGCTCTCCGTGGCCGCCTTGATCTGCTTCGGGTTGGGCGCGCCGTGGCCCTGGCGGGCGGTGAGCAGGCCGCGGCCGACGCCCGACGGTTTCAGGTACGTCGTCAGGGAGTTGTCCAGCGACTGCATCACCAGGCCGATGATGGTGCGCTCCGACCAGCGGCGGTTGGACAGGGAGCGCAGCACCAGCAAAGGGTGCTTCGCCGCGTGGGCGAGGAATCCCAGGACCCGCGAGGTGCCCGAGTTGTTCCCGGTGTACGGGACCTGGAGGATCGACAGGCTGCCCATCGAGTTGGAGCCCTTGCCGTAGCGGACCGGCTCGATGTGGGTGTTCTCGTCCGGGTGGATCGAGGACGTGATGGCCACGCCCCGCGTGAAGTCGGCCTTCGGCGCGCCGTGCGCCTTGCGGTAGCGCCGGTCGTCGGTCTGGGCGCCGACCAGGGCCTCGGAGTTGGTGCGGGTCAGTCCACCCAGCTTGTCCGACAGGTACGGCAGCTGGCCGCCGGCCTTCATGCGGTGCAGCAGCGTCTGGGTGCCGTACGTGCCGGCGGCGAGGACGACCTGGCGGGCCCTGTAGGTCCGGCCCTTGGCCTTGCGGCGGTCGTCGGTGGGCAGGGTGGCGACCGCGTACCCGCCGCGCGAGTCGTCGGTGACCGAGACGACCGTCGTCAGGGGGTGCACGACCGCGCCGGCCTTCTCGGCGAGGTACAGGTAGTTCTCGTTGAGGGTGTTCTTCGCGCCGTGGCGGCAGCCGGTCATGCACTCGCCGCACTCCGCGCAGGCCCTGCGGGCCGGTCCCGCCCCGCCGAAGTACGGGTCGGGCACCTCCTGGCCCGGCTTCGCCTTCACCGTGCCGTCGGCGTCCTCGCCGTCGCCGAAGAAGACGCCGACCGGTGCGAGATGGAAGGAGTCGCCGCAGCCCATGCGCTCCGCGGCGGCCTTCAGGTGCACGTCGGACGGGGTCATGGTCGGGTTCAGCCGGACGCCGAGCATGCGCCGGGCCTGGTCGTAGTACGGCTTCAGCTCCTCCTGCCAGTTGGTGATGTCCCGCCACTGCGGGTCCTCGAAGAACGGCTTGGGCGGGACGTAGAGGGTGTTGGCGTAGTTGAGGGAGCCTCCGCCCACGCCCGCTCCCGCCAGGACCATGACGTTGCCCAGGAGGTGGATGCGCTGGATGCCGTACATGCCGAGTTTCGGCGCCCAGAGGTAGTTCTTGAGGTCCCAGGAGTTCTTCGGGAGGGACTCGCGGGTGAAGCGGCGGCCGGCCTCCAGGACGCCGACCTTGTAGCCCTTTTCCGTGAGGCGCAGGGCGGTCACCGAGCCGCCGAAGCCGGAGCCGACCACGATGACGTCGTAGTCGTAAGCGTCCTGAGGCACGTGTTCTCCTCGCTGAGTCACCGGAACCGGAACGCCTTCATCAGGCGGAGACTCCTGGTCATGAACTGGGCGTACTTCTCGTCGTCCATGCCCAGGGCGGGGGCCATCGGGAGCACGCGCTGGTGGGCGACCGTCTGGGCCTCGGTGTACTTGAGGATCCCCTCGGAGCCGTGGCGGCGGCCGAGGCCGGAGTCCTTCATGCCGCCCATCGGCGACTGGACGCTGCCGTAGGCGGGGGCGTAGCCCTCGTTGATGTTGACCGTGCCGGTACGCAGGCGGGCCGCGACCTCCTGGCCGCGTCGGCCGTTCCTCGTCCACACCGAGGAGTTCAGGCCGTACGCCGTGGCGTTGGCGCGCTCGATCACCTCGTCCTCGCTCTTGAAGCGGTAGACCGACACGACCGGGCCGAACGTCTCCTCCGCGCAGACGGACATGTCCGTGCCGACCCCGTCGAGGATCGTGGGCTCGAAGAAGTACGGGCCGATGTCCGGCCGGGCCACGCCGCCCGCGACGACCTTCGCGCCCTTGGCGACCGCCTCCTCCACGTGCCGCGTGACGGTCTCCAGCTGGCGTTCGCCGACCAGGGAACCCATGTCGGCGCCGTACGCCAGGGACGTGCCGAGGCGCATGGCCTTCGTGCGGGCGGCGAAGCGCTCCAGGAAGGCGTCCGCGATCGACTCGTGGACGTACAGCCGCTCGATGGAGATGCACAACTGACCGGCCGAGGAGAAGCAGGCGCGGACGGCGCCGGCCGCGGCCTTCTCGATGTCGGCGTCCTCCAGCACCAGCATGGCGTTCTTGCCGCCGAGTTCGAGGGAGACGCCGACCAGCCGGGCGGCGGCGCCCTGGGCGACCTCGCGGCCGGTGCGGGTGGAACCGGTGAAGGAGACGTAGTCGGCGTGCCGGACGACCTCCGGACCGACGACCGGGCCGTCGCCGAGGACGACCTGGAAGACGTCGGCGGGCAGGCCGGCCTCGATGAGCAGGTCACGGGCCCACAGGGCGGTGAGGCAGGTCTCCGTGTCCGGCTTCATGACGACCGCGTTGCCGGCGACGAAGGCCGGCAGCGCGTCGCCGACCGACAGTTCCAGGGGGTAGTTCCAGGGGGCTATCTGGCCGACGACGCCGCGCGGGTGGCGCAGTTCGGTGACCTTGGTGAGGGTCGGCATGGCGCCGGCGTGCCGCTTCGGGCGGAGGTAGGCGGAGGCCTTGCGGCCGTAGTGCCGGGCGGCGACCGCGACGGCCTGGACCTCCTCGTGGGCGTGCAGCCGGGCCTTGCCGGTCTCCAGCTGGATCAGGTCGAGCACCTCGGCCTGGCGCTCCAGCGCCAGGTCGTGGAAGCGCAGTAGGACGGCGGCGCGCTGCCGTACCGGGGTCTGCGCCCACACGGCCTGGGCGGCGCGGGCCAGTTCGAAGGCCTTCGCCACGTCCTCGGGCGTCGACTCGGGGAGGTCGGCCAGCTTCTCACCGTTGAACGGCGTGTGGTTGGCGGTCCGGCCGGAACCGGCCACGCCCTTGGTGAGCTGGGCGACCAGCTCGGGGGTGACCACGTCGGCGGCGGTGCGGGCGCCCTCCGGGGCGGGGGCGAGGGGATTCGTGCCGGTCTTCTCCGGGGCGTGCGCGTCCGTCATGTGGCGCAGGGTATGCCCCGGCGGAGCCTTTGGGTACCCGTCGGTAATACGGCTTCACCGAGTGCACACACGACGCCAGTGGCTGCTGGCAACGAACGCCCTGATCAGGGCGTTGAGGGATGACCGGTTGGTGTGATTCAGCCTTTTACGATCCCGAGCCGGTCCCGGGCGCCCTTGAACACCGAGGTGCCCTCCTTCTCCTCGGGCGTGCCCTTGGGCATGTCGACGCGCAGTTCGTACATGCGGTCGTCGTCGGTGCGGATCATCACCTGCATGACCCGCCTGGGGTCCTCGTCCAGGTTGTAGGTGGTGTCGGCGAGGGCGGCCTCGTAGCCCTGGACGCTGGTGCGGGTGTACTGCGTGTGCGCGTCCTCTTCGTCGCCGCCCCAGACGACCTGCGCCTTCCTGGCCTGGTCCATCGGGGAGCCCGGCGCCTTGTCCCAGAGGAGGAGGCGGACCTGGATCGAGCCGCCCCGCTCGCTGCCGTAGAGCGCCATGCGGGGCTGGTCGGTCGCGCTGCCGACCTTGTCGAGTTCGCGGTAGTCGCTCGGGAGGCGGAGTACGGCCGCCATGTCCTGCTCGCGGTGGGGGGTCCAGGAGTCGTCGGGGCTCGGGGCGGGGGTGCTGGGGGCCGGGGTTGCGCGGGAGGCCTCTTCGGTGGTGTCGCCGCTGTTGGGGTCCTTGTCGTCGGCGCCGCCGAGGTGGGTGGCGGCGCCTATGCCGCCGACGAGCAGCGCGCTCATCAGGGCGAGGGAGCCGGGGCGGAGAAGGCTGTGGCGCTTCGGTGGGACGGGGTCGTTCCGCGTCACGGGTCGGGGGCGGGGACGCTCCGGCGGTGAGTTCAGCGTCACGGGTCCGGGGCGGGGGCCCTCCGCCGGTGCGGCCGTGGCGTCTGCGAGCCGGAGCGTGCCGGCGTCCTCTTCCGCGGTCTCCCGTATGCCCGCGGCTTCCTGGGTCTCCTGCGGTATCTCCTCCGCCGCCGGCCACTGCCCGGCCGCCGCCTCCAGCGCCTTCGCGACCTCCTCGGCGTCCGGCCGCTGTTCGGGGTCCTGCACCAGCAGTCGCGCGATCAGCGGCCCGAGGGGGCCGGCCTGCTTCGGTTCGGGCGGCTCGGCGGCGAGGATCGCGGCGAGCGTGGCCTGAGGCGTGGTCCGGCGGAACGGGGACGCCCCCTCTACGGCGGCGTACAGCAGGACGCCCAGGGACCACAGGTCGCAGGCGGGCCCGGCGATGCGGCCGGACATCCGCTCGGGGGCGACGAACTCCAGCGAGCCGACGAACTCGCCGTCGGCCGTGAGCGACTCCTCGCCCTGCACATGCGCGATGCCGAAGTCGGTGAGGACGACGCGCTGGTGCGGGCCGAGCAGCACATTGGCCGGTTTCACGTCCCGGTGCACGATGCCGACGGAGTGCGCGGCGCGCAGGGCACCGAGGACGGCGACGCCGATCCGGGCGGCTTCACGCGCGTCGACCGGGCCGCGCCGGAGCACCTCGTGCAGGGACTCGCCCTGGACCAACTCCATGACGATCCAGGGGAGCCCGTCGAGCGCCGCGTCGACCGCGTTCAGCCCGTCGCGTCCGACCGGCCGGTGGCGATCGATCCGCCCGTCGCGCGTGTCCGGCTGCTGCTCCGGCTCGACGACCACGTCGTGGATGGTGACGGCGGCGGGGTGGTCGACGCGGGCGGCGGCGCGGGCCTCGCGGTAGAGCCGGTGGGCCGCACGCCGGTGGCTCTCGTCCTCCGGGTCGCCCGGCAACCGGGGCTGCTTGACGGCGACTTCACGCTGCACGAGCTCGTCGTAGGCTCGCCAGACGGTGCCCATTCCGCCGGAGCCGATGCGCTCGATCAGCCGGTACCGCCCACCGACCGACCGGCCCTGGGCGACCGTACCGCCCCCGTCGTTGCTCATGCCCCATCAGTACCCCGCGGGGCGGCCGCTTGTCGACGCGAGGCAGTGGCCGCACACCGGTTCACGTCCCGTCGATGTCCAGGTTCGTGATCGCCGTGTCGGCCACCTCACGACCGCGCTCCGTGAAGTCGCCCTTGCCCGGGTAGCTGACGGTGAGCTTGTACATGTCGCCGCCGGAGGCCTTGTAGTAGAAGATCCTGAGCTCGCGGGGACGGGGGTCGTCGCTGTCGTCCGTGTCGTAGGTGACGGTGTTCTCGGCGGCCTTCTTGCCCCTGTAGGTGGTCACCTTGGGGTCCGTCTTCGGGTTCTCCGGCATGTCCAGGCGGTAGCTGCCGCTGTCCTTGAACCCACTGTCGTCGTCGTACATCTCGGCGGCCGCGGAACCGGCGATGGTGTTGCCGGTGTCCTCCGCCTTCTTGTCGAGGGTCAGCCCGATCCAGATGCTGCCGCTCCAGTCGGTGTACGTGACCAGGTGCCCCTGGTCCGACTCCCGGTCGGGCACGGTCCGCTGGTAGTCGCCTGGGACGGCCAGCGATGCGGCGAGGCCCTTCTCCTGGCGGGTCTTCCACCCCTCGGGCAGCGGCCCGGCGAACGGGTTCGCGAGCACCAGGTACGCCGTCACCGCCGCCGCGACGACCGCCGCACCAAGCCCTGTCCACGCCTTGCGGCCGAGCCGGAGTCTTCGGCCCGCACCGCCCGCGACCTGGACGATCCGCGTGGGCTGGACGGCCTGAGGGCTCGCGGCGGCCTCCAGCAGGGCCCGCACCCGGGCGGCGTTCGGGCGGCGGGCCGGATCCTTGTGCAGCAGGCCCGTGATGGCCTCGGCGAGCGGGCCCTGGGCGGAGGCGGGCGGCGCGGGCGTGGCGTTGAGGACGGACTGGAGTGTGGCGGGGGTGTTGCTGCGGCGGAACGGCGAGACGCCCTCCGTCGCCGCGTACAGCACCACGCCCAGGGACCACAGGTCGCTGGCCGGACCCGGGCGCTGGCCCAGCACCCGCTCGGGCGCGATGTACTCGGGCGAGCCGACGAAGCCGCCGGTGTCGGTCAGATTGGTCTCGCCCTCGATCTGCGCGATGCCGAAGTCGGTGAGGACGACCCGGTCGTACCGGCCCAGCAGCACGTTGTCCGGTTTCACGTCCCGGTGCAGGATGCCCGCCGCGTGCGCGGCCTCCAGCGCCCCGAGCATCTCCAGGCCGATCCGGGCCGCCTCGCGCGCGGACAGGGTGCCCTCCTGGAGGGCGTCGCCCAGCGAACGCCCCCGCACGAGCTCCATCACGATCCACGGCTGTCCCTCCACGACCGCGACGTCGTGGACGCCGACCACCGCCGGGTGGTCGAGCCGGGCCGCGGCACGTGCCTCGCGGCGCATTCGCTCGAAGGCGTTGACACGTTCGCGTTCGGGAAGATGCTCCGGGACGCGGGGCTCCTTGACGGCGACCTCCCGGTCCACCGTCTCGTCCTTGGCGCGCCACACCGTTCCCATGCCGCCGTGCCCGAGCTTGGCGATCAGCCGGTAACGCCCTGCGATGAGCCGCCCGGCACCGGGCTCCTGGACCGCCGCCGCCGACTGGGGCGGCACGACCTGGGTAGGCGTCGCGTACGGGTTGCCCGGTACCGGCACCGGCTGTTGCGGCGGGTTGGGTGGTTGCAGAGCGAAACTCGTTGGCTCGTCGGCCCCGGATCGGGCTCCCCCGTTGTTGCTCATGGGTTCATCCATATCGCGCCAAGCGCTTGCGCATCCAGCACGGACGCGTCCCGGTCACAGACCCGTGACGCGGTTCGGGGCTTATCTCCTCTTCATGCCGGTACGGGGCTCATCGGCCGCACGCCGTGTCAGGGCGAGGGCGAGGTGGCGGCGGTGGTGGCGCTGGTGGCTGCGGGAGTGCTCGGAGCGCGCGTGCCGGTGGAGGACGGGCCGGCCGAAGGCGTCCTCGGCGCCGAACTCTTCGGCGTACGCCCGCCGTCCCCGCCGCCCTCGTCCATGAGCAGCGCCGCCGCCGACACACCCGCCCCGGCCATCGCGGCGACCAGCAGCGCGGCCACGAGCACCCGGCGCGTGGGCTGCCGGATCAACTGCTCGTGCTCCTGATCCGGTCCGGGCATGGCCAACGGCGGCACCGGCGGTTGCCGGTCGGCGTCGCCCTGCGGCCGGCCGTGTGAGGCATCCCGCACCGGCGGCGTGTACCCGGGCGGCGGCGCCTGCGGCGTCCTGCCCGTCTCGCGGAACGCCCGCAGCATCCGCTCCGCCCGGTCCGCGTCCAGCCGCCGGTCCGGATCGCGTTCCAGCAGTCCCTGTACGACGGGCAGGAGCGGCCCGGCCTGCGCGGGCGGGCATATGTCGCCAACGACGACCGCGTGCAGGACGCCGCCCAGCGAGTCGCGGTGGAACGGCGACTCTCCGCTGAGGGCCGCGCACAGCAGCGCGCCCAGCGACCACAGGTCGGACTCGGGGCCGGTCCTGACTCCGGACATCCGCTCGGGCGCGGTGTACTCGGGCGAGCCGACGAAGGAACCGTTCTCGGTGAGCGTGGGGGCGCCCGCGACCTGCGCGATGCCGAAGTCGGTGAGGACGACCCGGTCGGTACCGGCCTCCAGCAGTACGTTGTCGGGCTTGAGGTCGCGGTGCAGCACCCCGGCCGCGTGCGCGGCGCGCAGCGCGCCGAGCAGGGCGATGCCGATCCGCGCGGCCTCGTCGGCGTCGACCGGACCAAGGGTTGCGAGCCGGTCGGCGAGCGAGCCGCCCTCGATCAACTCCATGACGATGTAAGGGCGTTCGTCGTCCTCGACCACGTCGTGGACGACGATGATGTGCGGGTGGCTCAGCTGGGCGACGGCCCGCGCCTCGCGCAGCGTACGGTCCCGCTGCCGGCGCGCTTCGGCCGCGGAGAGCGACTCGTCGAAGGGGAGTTCCTTGACGGCCACGCCCCGGCCGAGCAGCTGGTCGGTCGCCCGCCAGACCACGCCCATGCCACCGCGTCCGAGCCTCGCCTCGAGCCGGTAACGGCCCGCGATGACACGCATGTTGTGCCCCTCGGTCCCCATGCGGCAATCATGCCCCACCGGAGGGACGGGCTCCGGGGCAGCGGCCTGCGGGTGGCCGAAACACATGGCCCTGTGTCAGGGGCCTGCCACGTCAGGGTGTCTTCTCCTGCCAGCCCTGCAACAGCGACGTGAACTGCTTGCGCGCCTTCGCCCAGTCCTGCGCGGGCGCCGACATGTAGAGCGCGTACTCGGTGCCGTCGCGGGCGACGTACGTCTCCTCGATGGCCCTGCGCGGACCGGGGAACTTGGTGTCCTTCGCCTGCGCGGTCCAGGTGTACTCCCACAGCGCGCCGCCCCGGTCACGGTAGACGTTGCGCTCCAGCTTCAGCCGCTTGTAGTCGACCAGATCCTGCAACTGCTGCTCCAGGTCGAGCTGGTGGGCGTAGGGGTCGGCGAAGTCCGGGGAGGTGTCGACGGCGATCCGGACGAAGTGCCGGCCGCCGTCGGGCGTGTAGTCGATCTGCTTGAGCTCGCCCTGCGGGCCGAAGGTCTTGCGCTTCCAGCCCTTGGGCAGGTAGAGGCTGAAACCCGCGGGGTCGTCGCGGCGGGTCCAGCCTGCGGGAACCGAACCCCCGGGCTGCTCCACTGCCGTGGGACCGACCGAGCCGGAGGCGCCCGGCGTCTGCCGGCTCTCGTTCCACTGCTGGAGCACCACCGCGGTGCCTCCGCCGATGATGGCCGCGAGCGCGACCACGAGGGCGAGGGTCCGAAGCCGGCGGCGTCGGCCCGAACCGGTCGGTTGCGGACCCGTCGTCATCGGGCCGACCGTGGTGGGACCGGTCGTCCCACGCCCGGTGGCAAAGGCCCCGGCTGCGGGAGTCCCGGCCTGGGCGGCACCGGCCGTCGGCGTCCCGGCCAATGGCGTCCCGGCCAGCGGCGGGAGCGGAGTCCGGGCGTGCGATCCCGAGCCGGTACCGGCCGTGCCCGTGCCGGACGTACCCGTGCCGGACGGGTTCGTGCCGGACGGGTTCGTGCCGGACGCGCCCGTGCCGCTGTGCACGTCCCGGTACGGCGACGACCCCCCGTACTGCGTCGGCACATACGCCTGCGCCCCGCTCGGCCGCCGTCCCTCCGCCGCCTCTGCGAGCATCTGTTCGACCGCGGCGAGTCCGGGCCGGGTGGCCGGATCCTTGCGCAGCAGGGCGGTGATGACGGGCGTGAGCGGACCCGCGTGCTGAAGCTCGGCGGCCTCCTCCTCGACCACGGCCTGCATGGTGGTCAGGGGTGTGGTGCGGCGGAACGGCGACCGGCCCTCCACCGCCGTGTAGAGCGTCGCGCCGAGCGCCCACAGGTCGGAGGACGGGCCGGGGTCGTGGCCGCGCACACGCTCGGGCGCCAGGTAGTCGACCGAGCCGACGACCTCTCCGGTGCGCGTGATGGTCGTGTCGCCCTCGATCTGCGCGATTCCGAAGTCGGTGAGCAGGACACGTCCGTCCCGGGCGAGGAGGACGTTGCCCGGCTTGACGTCGCGGTGCAGGACGCCGGCGGTGTGCGCGGCACGCAGGGCCCGCGACACCCACATGCCGATGCGCGCCGCCTCGCGCGGCTCGACGCGTCCCTCCTCCTTGACCGCGTCGGCCAGGGAGCGGCCCTCGACCAGCTCCATCACGATCCACGGGCGGCCGTCGTGCTCCAGCACGTCGTGCACCGTGACGACCGCGGAGTGATTGATCCGCGCGGCGGCCCTGGCCTCGGCCCGGGTGCGCGCCAGCAGGATGGCCTGCTCGCTCTCGGAGACGTAGAGGGCAGCCGTCAGCTCCTTGATGGCGACGGACCGGTGCAGCACCTCGTCATGTGCGCGCCATACCCGGCCCATACCGCCACTGCCGATGGAGTCGGCGAGCCGGTAGCGGCCCGCGACGAGCAGGCCCTGCATCTGATTCACGTTGCCCCGCAATGTTCTTGACAGGGTCAGCGTAAGGACCCGCCCTCCCCCAGGGAACAAGCGGGGTACCACGGTGACCGCACTGTGACGGTTGCAGCCGACTGGGACAGGAGGGAACCACGAGGTGAACGCCAGTGCACGGCAGTCGGGTCAGGAGATCATTTCGTCGCCCGGTACGTCGCCGCCGCCTGCTCGTACAGCCGCGTCACCTCGTCCCGTTCGGACTCCGGGCCGCGTACCTGGACCACGTGGTACCGCCCGTCGACCAGCATCGCGAGGTTGCGCACATACAGCTCGCCGCCGTCGTCGCCGGTCCAGGTGAACTGCCCCTCGGCCATGGTCCGCCCGCCCACCTCGATCGTCTTCAGTCCCGTGGAGGTGGCCCAGCTCGAGTCGCGGTACGGCTGCAACTCGCGCTCCTCCTCCCGCTGGTATGCCATCGGATCGCTGCCGTACTCCGACGCGCTGTCCCGGCCCGGCACGACGATGAGCTCGAAGTCGCCCTTGGCGTAGACGACCTGGCCGCTGCCGCCCCGCGCCGTGCGGTCCCAGCCCTCGGCGACGGCGACCTGGAAGCCCGCCGAGTCCTTGCGCAGGGTGAAGCCGTCGGCGACCTCGGGGCCGGTGGTCTGCGCCTGAGTGGAACCGGCCGACGTCGACGGACTCTTCTCCGGCTCGGGCGACGTCTGCTCGGGCCGGGGCTCGCCGCTGGCGTCCGGCTCGGGCGCCTGGCTGACCTCACCGGCGGCACCGGTACGGTCCGTGCCCTCCGCGCCGTCGGTCCCCGACTTGGGCATGAAGAGCATGGCGTAGGCGACCGCCGCGGCCATCGCGAGCAGGACGAGCAGGAGCAGCGTGCGGCCGAGACGGTGCGGCGACCGCGACTCCTTCTTGGCCCGCTTGTGCCGCCCGTGGTGCGCGGGCAGCCCGGCCCGCCGCCTGCGTACGAGCTCGCCCCGGCGCCGTACGACGGGCAGCCGGCTCGCGTCGACGGGCGGGGCCGCGACGACGTGCACACCGGCCTCCGGCTCGGGCGCCGAGCGCACGAGTGAGCGCAGCCAGCCGCGCAGTTCCTCGAAGTCGAGGCGCTCGGTCGGGTCCTGGCGCAGCAGCGACTCGACCACCGGCCTGAGCGGCCCGCACTCCTCGGCGTACGCGGGCGGTTCGGCGCACACCATCTGCACCAGCTCCGCCGTCGACTCCTCCGGGTAGGGCGCATGCCCCTGTACGGCCCGGAAGAGCAGGGCGCCGAGCGCCCACAGGTCGGTGGCCGGACCGATCGGCGCGGCCAACTGCCAGTTCTCGTGCACGGGTCCGGCCTGCTCCGGTGCCCAGCGCTCCGTCACGGGTCCCACCACGGCCATCCGCGCCTGCCGCGCCCGCTCGGCGGCCAGCGCCGTGGCCGGGCCACGCCGGGGTGCGGGGGTGTGGGCGACCAGGTCGTCCCACCGGGTGGGCTCGCTGTGGGCAGCGGGGTCCGGGGCCGGGGGGAGAGCCGTCTGCTCGTGTCCCTGCGCCGAGGGCGCGCCGCCGGTTCCACCGCGGGGTGTGGCGCCGTGCCAGGCGGTCGTGCGGGGGCCGCCGCCCATGCCGTAGGGGTCGGCTATCCGCCCTGGCGGGGCCGCACCGGGCCCCGTGCTCTGCCCGGGGACGTACGGCGAGCTGTGCGGCCCGGGCCCGCCGTCCGGGGCGGGCCGGGCGCCGGGCAGTGCCGCCCGGCCGTTCTGCTGCGTCTCCTGGACCCGGGCGGCGGCCCGGGCCCCCGCCCGGTAGGCCGCGATCGCCCCGGCTCGCGCCGCCCGCGGGTCCTCGCTGTCCTCCACGCTCCTGCGGGCGGGTACGGCCGAACCCCCGCTCCCCGTGTCGACTCCGGCCGTCGGCAGCCCGCGGGACTCCCGAGCCTCTATGGCGGCCCGCCGCGCGGCCTCGGGATCAGTCGCGCCACCGACGCCTCCTGGGCCGCCGGCACCACCCGGACCACCGCCGCCATCGACCGGCCCGGAACCGCCGGTCTCCTGGCCGGGCTCGTCGAAGGCCGGAGCCGGAACGGGGTCGTACCCGCACAGCGCCTCCTCCGCCGCACCCACCGCCAGCCCGGTCAGCATCACCCGGCCGTCGTCGCAGACGAGGACCGTGCGCGCGGTGACGTTCCGGTGCACCCAGCCGTGCGCGTGCAGCACGCGCAGCGCCATGAGGACGTCGGAGGCCACCTCGGCCGCCCGGTACGGCGTCAGCGGCTTCTCGGCGAGCAGCGCCGCCAGCGGACGCGCGGACACCAGCTCGCTGACGATCCACAGCGAACCGCCCTCGGCGAACACGTCGAAGACCTGGTCGAGTCGGGGGTGGTCGGGAATGGCCGCCGCGGCCTGCGCGGCCTCGACCGCCCGCCGTACCACCGGATCCGTGGGCCGCCGGGTACCCGGACGGGCGCCGGGCCTGCGCGCGCCGCCGTCACGTGCCGTGAAGCCGTCGGGCAGCCCCTCCGCGTCGAGGACCTCCGCCTCGACCACCTCCGGCAACGGCACCTGCCTGACCAGGACTTCCTGGCCGCTGTAGGTGTCGAAAGCCCGGGACTCGGTGAGTTCGTACTCGTCGGACGGCGGCAGCGGCAGGCGGTAGCGGTCGGCGAGCACCCGTCCCGCATAGTCGTCCACGTTGCCTCCCC
Source organism: Streptomyces sp. NPDC050164 (assembly GCF_044459945.1). Taxonomy (NCBI): domain Bacteria; kingdom Bacillati; phylum Actinomycetota; class Actinomycetes; order Kitasatosporales; family Streptomycetaceae; genus Streptomyces; species Streptomyces sp. NPDC050164. Next base: position 135,850 of record NZ_JBITJK010000001.1, on the reverse strand, counting down.
CGGCAGCCTGGTCGGTCACATCCGTTCGCCCCACGGTCCGTTCCGGCTGCGTACGGTCCGCAAACATTCACGATACGTGCCGCAGACAACCCGCAATGTGGGGATGCCAGATCTCACTCCCCAAACCCGGGGCCGCTCATGCTCAGGACTTGGGTTCGAAGGTCTTCGTCAGTGTCCGCCAGGTCTGCTTGCGCAGCTCACCGTCCCAGTCGGCCGCCTTCGCCGTGTACATCAGCGCGTAGCCCTGCCGGTCGTCGACGACGAAACCGCGGTCGATGGTCCGGTACTTGGTGCCGCCGTCCATGTAGGTGAACTCCCAGTCGGCCGTGTTCCAGCTGCGGTAGTCCACCTGCTCTATTCGGATCTTCTTGTACTGCGCGCGCTGCATGTAGCGCTCCTGGCTCTTCCAGTCCGCCACCGGGTCGCCCTTGGGCGTGGACGTCCAGGCGATGAGCAGCTTCTGCCCGTCGGGCCCGGTGAACCGGTCGCCCGCGGCACCCGTGGACTGGTACTTCCACCCCTTCGGCAGTCCGATCGAGTACCCCTGACTGCCCTGGTGCGTCGACTCCGCGGCGGTGCCCTTGTCGCCGCCGGACGACCCGCTCGCCTGGTCGCCGGGCGTGCTGTTCGAGGCGGGCTTCGACGGCGCGGGCTGTGTCGCCGCGCCGTCGGTGCGCGTGCCGTCGCTCTCGTCGCCCTTGGTGTCGGCGCCGCTCGACGCGGTGGCGACGGTCTTGCCGCCGCTCTCGCCGGAGGCCCCCTTGGAGCCCTTGTCGTCTCCGCGGAGCGCGATGGCGAGCACGGTGCCGATCACGGCGAGCGCCACGACCACCGCGATGATCATCAGGGTCCGCCGCGGCACGACGTCGGTGAGCGGCGCCCTGGGCGGTGCGGGCCGCGGCGGCAGGTCCGGCGGCGTCATGACGGGCCACCCCGAACTCCGGCCTCCGGAGGCCGCCTTCGCCCCCTGCGCACCCCGCTCACCGGCCCCGGCCGCCGCCCTCGAGTCCGACGCCGAACCCGGCTTCGACACGGACGCACCCGCGTCCCCGGACCCGGCCTTCCCGCCCTCCGGCGCGGACGAGGCCGCAGCGCCCTCGGACTCGGTACTCCGGGCCGCGGCCGACGCCCCGGCCGTTCCCGCAGCGCCCTTGCGCACGGAACGCAGCGCCCCGCGCAACCGCTCCCCGGCTTCCTCGCCCCGCTTGCTCCCGGAACCCGCGGAACTCCCCTTGCGCGAGGACTTGTCCGGCTGCGCCGGCAGCGGCACGACCTTCGTCGCGTCCAGGGGCTCCGGCTCGGCCTTCTCGGGGGCGTGGATGACCGCGGTCAGCATCGCCCGGGCGCCCGCGTCGTCGAGCCGCTTGGCGGGATCCTTGGTGAGCAGTCCGTGGATGACGTCCTTCAGCGGGCCGGCGTTCTTCGGCTCCTCCAACGGCTCGGTCATCACGGCCGTGAGGGTCGCTATGGCCGATCCCTTGTCGTACGGCGGCGCGCCCTCCACCGCCGCGTACAGCAGCCCACCGAGCGACCACAGGTCGGCCGCCGGGCCCGGCTTGTGCCCGCGCGCCCGCTCCGGGGAGATGTAGGAGGGCGCGCCGACGAGCATGCCGGTCGAGGTGATGGACGGGTCACCCTCGACCTGGGCGATCCCGAAGTCCGTGAGCACGACCCGGCCGTCCTCGGCGATCAGCACGTTCGACGGCTTCACGTCGCGGTGCAGGATGCCCTCGCGGTGCGCGGACCGCAGCACGTCGAGGATCGCGAGCCCGACCTCCGCCGCACGCCTGGGCTCCAGCAGGCCGTCCTCCCGGATGACCTCGGCGAGCGACTTGCCCTCGACGAGCTCCATCACGATCCAGGGCCGGTCGTCCTCCTGGACCACGTCGAAGACCGTCACGGCGCTGTTGTTGCGGATCCGCGCGATCGCCTTGGCCTCGCGCAGCGTCCGCGTGATCAGCCGCCGCTTCTCCTCCTCGTCGATGTTCGACGGGAACCGCAGCTCCTTGACGGCGACCGTCCGCCCGAGGGTCTCGTCCTCGGCCCGCCACACCGTGCCCATGCCCCCGCGGCCGAGCACCTTGCCCAGCCGATAACGCCCCGCGAGGAGACGCTCCCTGTTGTCCTGACGAGTGTCCTGACGAGATGTGCCCGCCCGCTCCGCCTCCGACATGCGTCCCCTCATACAACCCGCCCTGACCGAGCCTCCATTGTCTCTCACCCGACAAGTGCCCGGCGCCCAGGGGCCCCCTGGCCAAACGCCCCCAGGGGCCGCCCACCCGGAACCCGGGTGCGGCACACCGGGCGCCGCCTTGCATGATGGGCCCCCGACGCCCCGACGCCCCGACGAGGGAGGAGCCCGCGTGCCGCCCTTTCGGGCCTTGCTGGCCCTGCCTGTGTCCGTCGCCCTCCTCGGCCTGCCTCCTTCCGACTCGTCGGCTCTGTCCGTTCCGCCCACGAACGCGGTGCTCCCGCTGCTGGTGACCCAGGGCAGAGCACCCGCCGCGGCCTTGCTGGCGCAGGAGGGAACGACCATCCGCTACGCCCATGCCGGGCATGGAATCGCCCGGTCGGACCACTTCCGCGCCGGCAGCGTCACGAAGACGTTCATCGCGACGGTCGTGCTGCAACTGGCCGCCGAGCACCGGCTGTCGCTGTCCGACACCGTGGAGCAGCACCTGCCGGGCCTGGTGCGGGGAGCGGGCAACGACGGCCGCGCGCTGACCCTGCGTGCCCTGCTCACCCACACGAGCGGCCTGTACGACTACACCGCGGCCACCGGCGGAACCGCACCCGTCACACCCCGTCAGGCCGTACGCATCGCACTCACTCACCCCCCGGCCGAACGCGGCCGCTTCTCCTACTCGAACACCAACTACGTCCTGCTCGGCCTGGTCGTCCAGCAGGTCACCGGCCACTCGTACGCCACCGAGGCCGAGCACCGCATCATCACTCCCCTGGATCTGACGGGCACCTCCTTCCCCGGATCCCGATCCTCGCTGCCCTCTCCGCACGGCCGCGCCTACGCCGCCGACGGAACCGACGTCACCGACCTCGACCCGCGGGTGGCCGGCGCCGCGGGCGAGTTGGTGACCACGCTCGCCGATCTGGACCGCTTCTACTCGGCCCTGCTCGGCGGGCGGCTGCTGCCCTCGCGCTGGCTGCGCGAGATGCTCGACACCCGTGCCGCACACGGCGCGTACGGCATGGGGCTGTTCCCAGAGAAACTTCCGTGCGGCACCACGGTGTGGGGGCACAACGGACACATATCCGGCAGCTACGTGCGCAGCGCGGCCACCGTCGACGGCCGGCGTGTCCTCACCTTCCGCGTGAACACGGACGCGATCGCAGATCCCGGTCTCGAACCCGCGGTGCTCACGGCCGAGTTCTGCCCCCGCACCCCGTAGAACGGACGGGCTCCGAACAGGGATCCCCGCTCACGACACTCGTTCGAGTGATGTCGGCAGCCTCGCTCCGTCCGCGGGAGCAGCCGCCTACAGCGGCACGATGTCCGGCGCCCCCAGCCGCGCCGCGTCCGCCGTCAGGTCGTCCGGCTGGCGCTGCGACTCCCGCTCCGCCTCCACCCGCTTCTCGTAGTGCTGGACCTCGCGCTCGATCTGGTCCTTGTCCCAGCCGAGGACCGGCGCCATCAGCTCGGCGGCGTCGCGAGCGCTTCGTGTGCCCCGGTCGAAGGTCTCGATGGAGATGCGCGTACGCCGGGTCAGCACGTCGTCCAGATGCCGCGCCCCCTCGTGCGAGGCCGCGTACACGATCTCGGCGCGCAGATAGTCGTCGGCCGCCGGCAGGGGCTCACCCAGCGACGGGTCCTCGGCGATGAGCGCGAGGAGTTCCTCGGCCATCGTCCCGTACCGGTTCAGCAGGTGCTCCACCCGCACCACATGCAGTCCGGTCCGCGCCGCGATCCGCGCCCGCGCGTTCCACAGCGCCCGGTAGCCCTCCGCGCCCAGCAGCGGCACGTCCTCGGTGACGCACTCGGCGACGCGCATGTCGAGCCCGTGCACCGCCGCGTCCACCGCGTCCTTGGCCATGACCCGGTAGGTGGTGTACTTGCCGCCCGCCACGACGACGAGCCCGGGCACGGGATGCGCGACGGTGTGCTCGCGCGACAGCTTGCTGGTGGCGGCCGACTCGCCCGCGAGGAGCGGCCGCAGGCCCGCGTACACGCCCTGGACGTCGTCCCTCGTGAGCGGCACCGCGAGCACCGAGTTCACATGGTCCAGCAGGTAGTCGATGTCCGCGCTGGACGCGGCCGGGTGGGCCTTGTCGAGGTCCCAGTCGGTGTCCGTGGTCCCGACGATCCAGTGCCGGCCCCAGGGGATGACGAACAGCACGGACTTCTCCGTGCGCAGGATCAGCCCCGTCGTGGAGTGGATCCGGTCGCGCGGTACGACCAGGTGGATGCCCTTGGACGCCCGTACGTGGAACTGGCCGCGCTCCCCGACCATCGCCTGGGTGTCGTCCGTCCACACGCCGGTCGCGTTGACGACCTGCTTGGCCCGGATCTCGTACTCGCCGCCCGCCTCGACATCCTGCACCTTCGCGCCGACGACCCGCTCGCCCTCACGCAGGAAGCCCGTCACACGGGCGCGGTTGGCGGCCTTCGCGCCGTACGCCACCGCCGTGCGCACCAGGGTCGCCACGTACCGGGCGTCGTCCATCTGGGCGTCGTAGTACTGAAGCGCCCCGACCAGCGCGTCCTTCTTCAAGCAGGGCGCCACGCGCAGGGCGTGAGAGCGGGTCAGGTGACGGTGCATGGGCAGGCCCCGGCCATGACCTCGGGCCATGGACATGGCGTCGTACATCGCGACGCCCGACCCGGCGTACAGGCGCTCCCAGCCCTTGTGCTGCAAGGGGTACAGAAACGGCACGGGTTTCACGAGGTGCGGCGCGAGCCGCTCCAGCAGCAGGCCGCGTTCCTTCAGGGCCTCCCGTACGAGCGTGAAGTCGAGCATCTCCAGATAGCGCAGGCCGCCGTGGATCAGCTTGCTGGACCGGCTGGAGGTGCCCGACGCCCAGTCACGCGCCTCCACCAGGCCCGTGGACAGGCCCCTGGTCGCGGCGTCGAGGGCGGTGCCCGCACCGACCACGCCTGCGCCCACCACCAGCACGTCCAGCTCGCGCTCGGCCATAGATGCGAGTGACTCGGCGCGTTGCGCCGGCCCGAGTGTCGCTGTCCTCACCGCTGCCTCCCGCTCATCGGTCGCGCCGGCCGCACCCTTCGGGTGAGACCCCGTCCGTATCCCCCATGCCCAAATTCTGACCGTGTTGCCCGACTTCAGCCACCACGGGCCGTCAGCCTGTGGACAACGCCCACGGAACACTCACCGAAACTCGGGCGAGCAATCCCGCATATCGGTCATATTTACTCCTAGTCTGACATTGCGCTCGCCCGTCCTGTCCACAGGGCTTGCGCACCTGTCCCACTTCGGCTATCGGGAAGGACGGCCACGCCATGCCCGCAGATCTCGCCGTCATCGGACTCGGCCCGTACGGCCTGCCCCTGGCCCAGGCCGCCGTCGCCGCCGGCGTCGCCACCATCGGCTACCGGACCGGCCCCGAGGCCGGCCTCCTCAGCCCAGCTGAACAGCGCCGGATGCTCTCGGGGGGCTTCCGGCCGACCACTAACGCCACCGAACTCGGCCGGGTGCGCACCGCGGTCATCTGCGTACCGATCCCGCGGGGCGCGGACGGCGGGCTCGACCTGAGCCAGGTGGAGGCGGCCGCCCGCACCCTGGCCGCGCACCTGCGCCCGCACACCACTGTGATCCTGGAGTCACCTGTGTACCCCGGGACGACAGAGGAATTCCTGCGTCCCCTCCTCGAAGAGGGATCGGGTCTGCGCGCGGGCCGCGACTTCCACCTCGCCTACTCCCCCAGCCGCGTCGACCCCGGCAACCGCGACTTCACCCCGGCCAACACCCCCAAGGTCATCGGCGGCCTCACCCCGGCCTGCACGGAGTCGGCCGCCGCCTTCTACGGACGGCTCACCGACAAGGTGGTACGCGCGCGTGGACCCCGCGAGGCGGAGACCGTACAGCTCCTGGAAACCAACTACCGGCACGTCAACATCGCCCTCGTCAACGAGATGGCCGTCCTCTGCCACGACCTGGGCGTCGACCTGTGGGACGTCGTCCGCTGCGCGGAGACCAAGCCGTTCGGCTTCCAGGCCTTCCGCCCCGGCCCCGGCGTCGGCGGCCACGCCGTCCCGCAGGACCTGACCGCCCACGGCGGCCGCACCCTGCGCATGGTGGAACTGGCCCAGCAGGTCAACAGCCGCATGCCCGGCTACGTCGTCCAGCGCGCCGCCACGCTCCTCAACGAGCACGGCAAGTCGGCCCGCGGCGCACGCGTGCTGCTCCTGGGCGTCACCTACAAGCCCGACCTCGCCGACCTGCACGGCACCCCAGCCCAGGAGATCGCCCTGCGCCTGATGGAACTGGGCGCCTCGGTCAGCTACCACGACCCGCACGTGCCCGCCTGGAGCGTCCTCGACCGCCCGATCCCCCGCGTGGACTCCCTCTACGAGGCGGTCGCCGACGCGGACCTGACCATCCTCCTCCAGCAGCACCGCACGTACGACCTGCAAGGCCTGTCGGTGAAGGCACAGCTGCTGCTGGACACGCGGGGGGCGGCGCCCACGGGGGCGGCGCATCGGTTGTGAAGAGGGGCGCGTGGGGGCGCTGAGCCCCCTGGGCTGGTGGCGCGGGACACCTCGCCGCCAGTACCTTGGGAGACGGTGGAGCCCACCGCAGAGGGTACTGCGGCAGGCTCCTGGATGGATCACGGAGTGTCCGCCCCTAGTCTTCTTGGGGGCGGCCGCTCACCGTCCGAAGCAAGGCGGAGCCCACCGCAGTGGCCGCTGCGGCAGGCTCCTGGATGGATCACGGAGTGTCCGCCCCTAGCTCTCTTGGGGGCGGCCGCTCACCATCCGAAAAGTCGCAAGATCCACCTCCTCCGGCACTGCACCATCCGAAGACGGAGTCGGTCCCAGCGGGTGGGCTTGCGGTGGCGTCCCATGGGCGCCCCCTTCCACGACGCCACCCATTGGCCCGGTAGGCAGCACGTCGGAATCGGGCCGGGCCCCGAGGGGCCGGGGTCCGGAACCGTGTCCTTGGAAGGGGGCACCCAGAAGAACCTGGGGCGCCGATCACGGACACTAGCGCCTCGAAACCGCCCTCCACCGAGCCATCCGCCCGAAGGCAACCACGCGCCCCCCATACGCCAACACGCGCCCCGCCAGGGCCAGTTGGAGACGCGAAAGGGCCCGGTCACTCACCCGAGTGACCAGGCCCTTCCTCGCCCTGGGGGCTACCGACTACCGCCGGTGCTGCGAGTCCGCCACCGTCACCTCGACCCGCTGGAACTCCTTCAGCTCGCTGTACCCGGTCGTGGCCATCGCCCGCCGCAGCGCGCCGAAGAGGTTCATCGAGCCGTCGGGGGTGTGGGACGGGCCCGTGAGGATCTCCTCGATGGTGCCGACCGTGCCGAGGTCGACCTTCTGGCCGCGCGGGAGCTCCTCGTTGACGGCCTCCATGCCCCAGTGGTTGCCCTTGCCCGGGCCGTCGGTGGCGCGTGCGAGCGGGGACCCCATCATGACCGCGTCGGCCCCGCAGGCGATCGCCTTGGGCAGGTCGCCGGACCAGCCGACACCGCCGTCCGCGATCACGTGCACGTACCGGCCGCCGGACTCGTCCATGTAGTCCCGGCGGGCCGCGGCCACGTCGGCGACCGCGCTCGCCATCGGGACCTGGATGCCCAGCACGTTGCGCGTGGTGTGCGCGGCCCCGCCGCCGAAGCCGACCAGTACGCCCGCCGCGCCTGTGCGCATCAGGTGCAGGGCCGCGGTGTACGTGGCGCAGCCGCCGACGATCACCGGGACGTCCAGCTCGTAGATGAACTGCTTCAGGTTCAGCGGCTCGTGCGAACCGGAGACGTGCTCGGCGGAGACCGTCGTACCGCGGATGACGAAGATGTCCACGCCCGCGTCGACGACGGCCTTGGAGAACTGGGCCGTGCGCTGCGGGGAGAGCGCGGCGGCCGTGACCACGCCGGAGTCGCGCACCTCCTTGATGCGCGCGCCGATCAGCTCCTCCTTGATGGGCGCGGCGTAGATCTCCTGGAGACGCCGGGTCGCCGCCTCGGCGGGCAGCTCGGCGATCTCGTCGAGCAGCGGCTGCGGGTCCTCGTACCGCGTCCACAGACCTTCGAGGTTCAGCACGCCCAGGCCGCCGAGCTCGCCGATGCGGATGGCGGTGGCCGGGGAGACGACCGAGTCCATGGGGGCGGCCAGGAACGGCAGCTCGAAGCGGTAGGCATCGATCTGCCAGGCGATCGAGACCTCCTTCGGGTCCCGCGTACGGCGGCTGGGGACGACGGCGATGTCGTCGAAGGCGTACGCCCGGCGGCCGCGCTTGCCGCGCCCGATCTCGATCTCAGTCACGTCTGTGGCCTTTCCCTGTTGCGTTTCAGCGTCTTCCAGTATCGCCGACGGGTACGGCAAGGGCGGCCCCGGATGCTTCCGGAGCCGCCCGCGTCAGGCCTGTCCGCTACTTGCGGCTGTAGTTCGGCGCCTCGACCGTCATCTGGATGTCGTGCGGGTGGCTCTCCTTGAGGCCCGCCGAGGTGATCCGGACGAAGCGGCCCTTGGTCTCCATCTCCTCGATGGTGGCGGCACCCACGTAGCCCATGGTCTGGCGCAGACCGCCGACGAGCTGGTGCAGCACGTTGGCCAGCGGGCCGCGGTAGGGCACCTGGCCCTCGATGCCCTCGGGCACGAGCTTGTCGTCGGTGGCCACCTCGGCCTGGAAGTAGCGGTCCTTCGAGTACGACCGGCCCTGGCCCCGGGACTGCATCGCGCCGAGCGAGCCCATCCCGCGGTAGGACTTGAACTGCTTGCCGTTGATGAACTGCAGCTCGCCGGGCGACTCCTCACAGCCGGCGAGGAGGCTGCCCAGCATCACCGTGTCGGCGCCGGCGGCCAGCGCCTTGCCGATGTCGCCGGAGTACTGCAGACCGCCGTCGCCGATCAGCGGCACGCCCGCCGGACGGGCCGCGAGGGACGCCTCGTAGATGGCGGTGACCTGGGGGACGCCGATGCCGGCGACCACCCGCGTGGTGCAGATCGAGCCGGGGCCCACGCCCACCTTGATGCCGTCGACGCCGGCGTCGATCAGTGCCTGGGCACCGTCACGGGTGGCGACGTTGCCGCCGATCACGTCGACACCGACGCTCGACTTGATCTTCGACATCCAGCTCAGGGCGTTGCTGTTGTGGCCGTGCGAGGTGTCGACGACCAGGAAGTCCACCCCGGCCTCGGCCAGCGCCTGGGCCCGCTCGAGCGCCTCGGGGCTGGCGCCCACGGCGGCACCGACGATCAGGCGGCCCTCGGCGTCCTTCGCGGCGTTGGGGTACTGCTCGGCCTTGACGAAGTCCTTGACCGTGATGAGGCCCTTGAGGACGCCCGCCTCGTCGACCAGGGGAAGCTTCTCGATCTTGTGGCGGCGCAGCAGCTCCATGGCGTCGGCGCCGGAGATGCCGACCTTGCCGGTGACCAGCGGCATCGGGGTCATGACCTCGCGCACCTGCCGGGAGCGGTCGGTCTCGAAGGCCATGTCGCGGTTGGTGACGATGCCGAGCAGCTTGCCGGCCGGGTCGGTGACCGGGACACCGCTGATGCGGAACTTGGCGCACAGGGCGTCGGCCTCGGCCAGCGTCGCGTCCGGGTGCACCGTGATGGGGTCGGTGACCATGCCCGACTCGGAGCGCTTGACCAGGTCGACCTGGTTGACCTGGTCCTCGACGGAGAGGTTGCGGTGCAGTACGCCGACGCCGCCCTGGCGGGCCATGGCGATCGCCATGCGGGACTCGGTGACCTTGTCCATCGCCGCGGAGAGCAGCGGGATGTTCACCCTGACGTTGCGAGAGATGCGGGACGAGGTGTCGACCGCGCCGGGGAGCACCTCGGATGCACCCGGCAGCAGCAGCACGTCGTCGTAGGTCAGCCCGAGTGTCGCGAATTTGTCGGGCACGCCGTCGACGTTGGCAGTCATGACACCTTCCCCAAATGGCCTTGATCGGTGCGGATGTCCATGCTAACGGGAAGCAGGGAGCCCGAATTCCAGTGTTCCGCCTGACCGGGGGCTTCGTATCTTCGTACGGAACCGGCGCATCCCGTGTTCAACGAAGGCACTACTGCTCGGCGAGCGCCCTCAGCCTGCTCAGTGCCCGGTGCTGGGCCACACGGACCGCGCCGGGTGACATTCCCAACATCTGACCCGTCTCCTCCGCCGTCAACCCCACCGCGATCCGCAGCAGCAGCAGCTCCCGCTGGTTCTCGGGCAGGTTGGCCAGGAGTTTCTTGGCCCATTCCGCGTCGCTGCTCAGCAGGGCACGCTCCTCCGGGCCCAGGGAGTCGTCGGGCCGCTCGGGCATCTCGTCCGAGGGGACGGCCGTCGAGCCCGGGTGCCGCATCGCCGCGCGCTGGAGGTCGGCGACCTTGTGCGCGGCAATGGCGAAGACGAACGCCTCGAAGGGACGCCCGGTGTCCCGGTAGCGGGGCAGCGCGAGAAGCACCGCCACGCAGACCTCCTGGGCGAGGTCCTCCACGAAGTGCCGGGCGTCGCCCGGGAGGCGGGACAGACGCGTACGGCAGTAGCGCAAGGCCAGAGGGTGGACATGGGCGAGCAGGTCGTGCGTGGCCTGCTCGTCCCCGTCGACGGCGCGGTGGACGAGCGCGCCGATCGCCCCTTGGGCATTGACCGCCTCGTCGTCGCGCATCGGTCCATGGTGCCTTGCGGCCGCCGGGTCCGTGGCACCGCGCCCGTTGTTGTGCACCGAAGCGTTATGAGCAGGTGCGCCGGAACTCATCCCCTGCGCCCTCCCCTTCCGCTCGACCGACTCGTCCCCGAGGAACTCCACACCCTCAAGGATGCGGCATCCGCGGCGAAACGAGCAGCGGGCACCCGGCGGACCCCCGGTCCGCCCCCGCCGACCTGGCTTTCCGTGCCCACATTGCGACCACCGCCACACCCGCGATCGCCCCTGGGGGGTGTCGTTCGGATCATCCCGGGGACGTGGGTCCTCGGACGCGCCCTTCCGGGCTCTCGACCTCGCCCGGGCAGGACGGGACCCCCACCGGCGTTGTCATCGGCCGCCGGCCTGCGCACGCGCTCGTGCGGCTTACGCGGGGGCGTCCGCACGCCCCCGCTCTGCGGCCGGCGCCGGACGCCGCGCGTGGAAGCCGGCCCGATCCGAAGGACACCCCCTAGGGGGTGTCCGTAAAGTCCCGTCGTCCGCCCGGAGGGCGGGCCCTGCGGCGTTCGGTGCGTGCTCTCGCCGTGCCGGGCGGACGCCCGCGTACTGCTTGTACGCGGGTGTTCGACCGGTGCGGCGAGTGGGGGTCCCCCCTGCTCGAAGAGCTTGGGGGAGCGTGCCGGGCGTCGCGGGGCAGGCGGGACTTTGCGGACACCCCCTAGCGCACGAGACCCCACCGGAAGCCGAGCGCCACGGCGTGGGCCCGGTCCGAGGCGCCGAGCTTCTTGAACAGGCGCCGGGCGTGCGTCTTGACGGTGTCCTCGGACAGGAACAGCTCGCGGCCGATCTCCGCGTTCGAGCGGCCGTGGCTCATGCCTTCGAGGACCTGGATCTCACGCGCCGTGAGCGTCGGCGCGGCGCCCATCTCGGCCGAGCGCAGCCGGCGCGGGGCAAGCCGCCAGGTCGGGTCGGCCAGGGCCTGCGTCACCGTCGCGCGGAGCTCCGCGCGGGAGGCGTCCTTGTGCAGATAGCCGCGGGCACCGGCGGCGACCGCGAGGGCAACACCGTCCAGGTCCTCGGCGACGGTGAGCATGATGATGCGCGCACCGGGGTCGGCGGACAGCAGCCGCCGGACCGTCTCGACGCCGCCCAGGCCGGGCATGCGTACGTCCATCAGAATCAGGTCCGAGCGGTCGGCCCCCCAGCGGCGGAGGACTTCCTCGCCGTTGGCCGCCGTCGTCACGCGCTCTACGCCGGGCACGGTTGCGACCGCGCGACGGAGCGCCTCTCGGGCAAGCGGGGAGTCGTCGCAGACGAGGACGGAAGTCATGGCCGCCCTCCGCAGCTGATGCGCGTCACCTTGAGCCTCCAGGCTGGTACGAAATCGTCACCTGTGCGGTCGACCGCCTCGGACGCCTGCCCGAGCGCTTGTTCCTTCAACCGCCTCGCACTCTCAACGACGGTCACTCGAAAGAGTTACGGGGGCGGCTGACATCTTCGGCACTCTACGTGAGGGACCGGACACGATGCAGACATGCGCAACAGACCCTCGAACTTTCATCACAACCTATGCCCCATTCAGACCCTTTTCTTCCGCTTTGCCAGTGTCTGGAGCTAGATTCGCAATGAGTCATATTTTCATCTCCTTAGATCGTAGTTGTACGGTCGTGGACACCAGATCCGCCCAGAACGGCTACAAGGGGTCACGCAATGGCAGATTTCTCCCGCCTTCCCGGACCGAACGCGGACCTGTGGGACTGGCAGTTGCTGGCTGCCTGTCGCGGGGTGGACAGCTCGCTCTTCTTCCATCCGGAGGGCGAGCGCGGTGCGGCCCGGAGCGCTCGCGAGAACTCGGCCAAAGAGGTCTGCATGAGATGCCCTGTGCGTGCAGAGTGCGCCGCCCACGCGCTGGCTGTGCGTGAGCCGTACGGCGTGTGGGGCGGGCTGACCGAGGACGAGCGCGAAGAGCTGATGGGGCGGGCGCGCAACCGGCTGGTGTCGGCGTCGACATCCGGCGGGCACGCCGCCTCGAACAATTGAAGGAACGTTTCTGCGGGACAGGCACGCGCACGCGTGCCGTTGGTTTTTGACGCCGTTGTGCTGTGGCTAGCGGTGGCCCGCCCGTGCCAGTTGGTCGAGCGTCGCCGCCACCGCCGGGACCTGTGCGAGGTCGGGCAGGGTGAGCGCGACGATCTCCCGGCGCACCGCCGGTTCCAGCGTCACGGCCCGTACCCCCCGCGGCCGTACGGACTCGACGGCCAGCTGGGGCAGCACAGCCACGCCGAGACCGGCGCCCACCAGGCCGGCGACCGCCGGGTAGTCGTCGGTCGCGAAGTCGATGCGCGGGGTGAAGCCGGCCGCCGCGCACACCTCGACCAGCTGGCCGCGGCAGCGCGGGCAGCCCGCGATCCACGGCTCCCGCGCGAGCTCGCCGATCGCGACGGACTGCGCGCCCGCGAGCCGGTGCCGCTCCGGCACGAGTGCGACGAGCCGGTCCGTCAGCAGCGGCCGTACGACGAGGTCCTCCCACTCCTCGGCGCCCGCCGCCCCCTCGTAGCGGAAGGCGAGCGCCACGTCGCAGTCGCCCTCGCGCAGCATGCCGACGGACGCGGGCGGTTCGGCCTCCTCCAGGAAGACCCGGGTGCCGGGGTGTGCGTCGCGCAGCGCGGCGAGGGCCGTCGGCACGAGGGTGGAGCTGCCGCTGGGGAAGGAGACGAGCCGGACCCTCCCGGCCCGCAGCCCGGCGATGGCGGCGACCTCCTCCTCCGCGGCCGTGAGCCCGGCGAGGATCCCGGCGGCGTGCCGCACCAGCGCCTCGCCGGCCTGGGTCAGGCGCATCTCGCGTCCCGTGCGGATCAGCAAAGGGGTGCCCACGGAGGCTTCCAGGGCCTTCATCTGCTGACTTACGGCGGGCTGGGTGCAGCCCAGTTCGCGCCCCGCCGCGGAGAAGGAGCCGGTGGCCGCGACGGCGCGCAGTACGCGGAGATGACGAGCTTCGATCACCCTTCGAGGATAAGCGACCCTTTGAAGTCGCTCCGAATAATGCGTCGACGCTTTGGGGCCGGGTCCCCTACCGTGCGGGCATGAAGCTTCTGTCTGTGAATCTGGGTCGCGCCAAGGCTGTGCCGTACACGGACAATCCGGAGGGTGTGACCGGAATCGACAAGCAGCCGGTGGACGGGCCCGTGCGGGTGTCGGCGCCCGGGCCCAAGGGCGTCGGTGGGAGCGGGCTGGCCGGGGACGCGGTGTGCAAGCTGGAGCACCACGGCGGCGACGACCAGGCGGTCTACGCGATGGCGCGCGAGGACTTGGACGCGTGGGAGCGCGAGCTGGGCCGGCCGCTCGCGCACGGGGCGTTCGGCGAGAACCTCACGACCGAGGGCCTCGACGTCTCCGGGGCGCGGATCGGCGAGCGCTGGCGCGTGGGGCACACGGTGGTGCTGGAGGTCACCTGCGGGCGGATCCCGTGCCGCACGTTCCAGGGCCATCTGGGCGAGGAGCACTGGGTGAAGCGGTTCACTCAGCGGGGCGCGCCCGGGGCGTATCTGCGGGTGATCGAGCCCGGTGAGATCCGGGCGGGCGACCCTGTCGAGATCGTGCACCGGCCGGAGCACGACGTGACCGTGGCCCTCCAGTTCCGGGCGGTGACCATCGAGCGGACGCTGCTGCCGCGGCTGCTGGCGGCGGGCGAGGCGCTGCACCCCGAGTCGCTGAGGCTGGCGCGGGAGTACGCGCAAAAGCACGGGGCCTGACGGCGGGCTCACCGTGCGGTCTCCACCGGCCCTTCACCGGTGAGGTCCCCGCACGGAAGCGGATGCACATGCTCCAGGTCACTAACCTTCTGCCATGACAACGGCTCTGATTACGGGATCGACGGCAGGCATCGGGGCCGCGTTCGCGCGGCGACTGGCGGCGGACGGGCACAACCTCGTGCTGGTGGCCCGCGACACCAAGCGGCTGAGGGAGCAGGCGACCGAGCTGCACGACCGGCACGGCATCGAGGCGGAGGTGCTGACGGCCGACCTCGCCGAGGACAAGGGCATCGAGTCGGTGGCCGACCGGCTGGGCGACCGCAAGAACCCCGTCGACCTGCTGGTCAACAACGCCGGCTTCGGCAACAAGGGCCGCTATCTCGACGTCCCCATGGCAGACGAGCTGCGGATGCTGAAGGTGCACTGCGAGGCGGTGCTGCGGCTGACGTCGGCGGCGACGGAGGCCATGCGGGAGCGCGGCCGCGGCGGTGTCGTGAACGTCGCGTCGGTGGCCGCGTTCGTCCCGCGGGGCACCTACGGCGCGTCCAAGGCCTGGGTCGTGCAGTTCTCCCAGGGCGCCGCGCGTGACCTGGCCGGCAGCGGCGTACGGCTGATGGCGCTGTGCCCCGGTTTCGTGCGCACCGAGTTCCACGAGCGGGCCGGCATGGGCACGGACAACATCCCGGGCTGGATGTGGCTCGACGCGGACAAGCTGGTCGCGGCGGCACTGCACGACCTGGCGCGCGGCAAGACCCTGTCCATTCCGGACCCGCGCTACAAGGCGCTGATGGGGGCGGCGAAGCTGGTGCCGCGGGGGGTGCTGGGGGCGGTTTCGTCCAGGACGGGGCGGAAGTACGGTCCGCAGTAGGTCCGGCTCGGCGTTCCCCGCCGGTCCTCGGCTGCCCTTCATACCGGAGCTCGGCCGGGAGGCGACGAGCAACTCTCGTTGGGACAATGGAGCTGTTCAGCCGAACCCAGGGGGGCCGGAGGCGAGAGCATGACGTTCGTACAGCTCATCGAATGCAGGACCAGTCGGCTCGACGAGATGAACCGGCTGATGGACAGATGGGTCGAACAGACCAAGGGAAAGCGGACCGCTACGCACAGTGTGGTGGCGAAGGACCGGGCCGACGCATCGCACATCGTCGAGATCGTGGAGTTCCCGTCGTACGAGGAGGCGATGCGGAACTCCGGGCTTCCGGAGACCGACCGGATCTTCCAGGAGATGGTGGCGCTCTGCGACGAGACGCCGACGTTCACGGACCTGGACGTGGTGCGGGACGAGCAGCTGAACTCGGCCACCGCGCGCAGGTTCTTCGAGCTGGCGCCCGGGCAGGGTGCGGCGCCCGCGTTCAACGACGTGTTCATCGAGGACTACCACGACCACGATCCCGCCAATGTGCAGGACGTCATCGGGCTCGACGCGGTGCGGCGCGAGGTGGAGGTCTGGCGGGGCGGGTTCGACTTCTCGTTCACGATCGAGGACCAGATCGCGCAGGGCGACCGGGTGTGCACCCGGTGGACCTTCCACGGCAGGCACAAGGGCGACTTCCTCGGGATCCCGCCGACCGGCAAGGACGTCACCATGACCGGGACGACCGTCCACCGGTGCACGCCGGACGGGAAGATCTCCGAGGGCTGGTGGCAGTACGACCGGCTGGGGCTGATGCAGCAGCTCGGGGCGCTGGATCCGCTGGAGTTGTGATCCGCGCGGGCAACACGGGAGCAGGCCACACGAGAGAAGCCCCCGTTCCGCACGAGGCGGGACGGGGGCTTCTGCTGCGAGGTCGGTGCCTCAGTGGGCGTGGCTGTGGCCGTGGCCCGCGGCGGCCGGCTCCTCCTCTTCCTTCTTCTCGACGACCAGGGTCTCGGTCGTGAGCAGGAGGGAGGCGATGGAGGCGGCGTTCTCCAGGGCGGAGCGGGTGACCTTCACCGGGTCGATGACGCCGGCCTTGATCAGGTCGCCGTACTCGCCGGTGGCGGCGTTGAAGCCCTGGCCCTTGTCGAGCTCGGCGACCTTGGAGGTGATGACGTAGCCCTCCAGGCCGGCGTTCTCGGCGATCCAGCGCAGCGGCTCGACGACCGCGCGGCGGACGACCGCGACGCCGGTGGCCTCGTCGCCGGTCTTGCCGAGGCTGCCCTCGAGTACCTTGGCGGCGTGCACCAGGGCGGAGCCACCACCGGAGACAATGCCCTCCTCGACCGCGGCGCGGGTCGCGGAGATGGCGTCCTCCAGACGGTGCTTGCGCTCCTTGAGCTCGACCTCGGTGGCGGCACCCACGCGGATGACGCACACGCCGCCGGCCAGCTTCGCGAGGCGCTCCTGGAGCTTCTCGCGGTCCCAGTCGGAGTCGGTGCTCTCGATCTCGGCCTTGATCTGGGCGACGCGGCCCTGGACGTCCTCGGACTTGCCGGCGCCGTCCACGACGGTCGTGTCGTCCTTGGTGACCGTGACGCGGCGGGCGGAGCCCAGCACCTCCAGGCCGACCTGGTCGAGCTTGAGGCCGACCTCCTCGGAGACGACCGTGGCGCCGGTGAGGACCGCCATGTCCTGCAGCATCGCCTTGCGACGGTCGCCGAAGCCCGGGGCCTTGACGGCGACGGCGTTGAAGGTGCCGCGGATCTTGTTCACGACCAGGGTCGAAAGGGCCTCGCCCTCGACGTCCTCGGCGATGATCAGCAGCGGCTTGGAGGAGTTGGACTGGATGACCTTCTCCAGCAGCGGCAGCAGGTCCGCGATGGAGGAGATCTTGCCCTGCGTGATGAGGATGTACGGGTCGTCCAGGACGGCCTCCATGCGCTCCTGGTCCGTCACGAAGTACGGCGACAGGTAGCCCTTGTCGAAGGCCATGCCCTCGGTGAAGTCCAGCTCCAGACCGAAGGTGTTGGACTCCTCGACGGTGATGACACCGTCCTTGCCGACCTTGTCCATCGCCTCGGCGATGAGCTCGCCGACCTGGCTGTCCTGGGCGGACAGCCCGGCGACGGCGGCGATGTCGGACTTCTCGTCGATCGGGCGCGCGGAGGACAGCAGGTCCTCGGAGATCGCGGCGACGGCGGCGTCGATGCCCTTCTTCAGGGCGGCCGGGGAGGCACCGGCGGCGACGTTCTTCAGGCCCTCGCGCACGAGCGCCTGGGCGAGCACGGTCGCGGTGGTCGTACCGTCACCCGCGATGTCGTTGGTCTTGGTCGCCACCTCCTTGACCAGCTGGGCACCGAGGTTCTCGTACGGGTCCTCGATCTCGACCTCGCGGGCGATCGTGACACCGTCGTTGGTGATGGTGGGGGCGCCGAACTTCTTGTCGATGACGACGTTGCGGCCCTTGGGGCCGATCGTCACCTTGACCGTGTCGGCAAGCTTGTTGACGCCGCGCTCGAGGGCGCGACGGGCGTCCTCGTCGAACTTCAGGATCTTCGCCATGGGAGCGTGAGCCCTCTTCCGGAATCTGGGTTAACGGCACTGCGCCCCGGGCGCCCGGCTTCTTATCGATCGCGGGGGGCCAGGGGCGCAGCTCAAAGCAATGTGCTTGGGGTGAATTACTTCTCGACGATCGCGAGCACGTCGCGGGCCGAGAGGACGAGGTACTCCTCGCCGTTGTACTTCACCTCGGTGCCGCCGTACTTGCTGTAGAGCACGACATCGCCGACGGAGACGTCGAGCGGAAGACGGTTGCCGTCCTCGAAGCGGCCCGGGCCCACGGCCAGGACGACGCCCTCCTGGGGCTTCTCCTTGGCGGTGTCCGGGATGACCAGGCCAGAGGCGGTGGTCTGCTCGGCGTCGAGCGGCTGGACCACGATGCGGTCCTCGAGCGGCTTGATGGCAACCTTGGAGCTGGTGGTCGTCACGATCCGACCTCCCCCTTCGGAGATCTCACGGGGTTAACTGTCTGAGGTGGCGACCAGGTGGATCCGTCGTCGCGGGTGCCGGACCTGCCCGTCGCTGTGTTGGCACTCTCCAGGGGGGAGTGCCAAGGCCGAGACTATGACTGCGATTAGCACTCGGTCAAGCGGAGTGCCAATTACCGGCGGCGCGTCGGCCAGGTCCCGAGGTCGCCGTACGTTTGTGCAGGTGTCCGGCGTCGGCCTCCTGGCCGAACGAAACCGCCGACCGGGACGTCAGAGGTGGTCCTCCAGCCGCCCCACCCGCAGCCCCTTGCCCTCGATCTCCCGCAGCAGCCGCACCGTCCGTTCCGTCAGGGTCAGGGACGCCGGCTCGCCCGACGGCACCGAAATGATGTCGCCGGGGCGCAGGCCGGGCCTGCCTCGGGTGTACGTCAGTTCGCCGTCGGTGCCCAGGGACGCCCGCCAGAGGACGACCGACGTGATGCCGCAGTCGGCGGCCGCGCGCAGGGTCGTCGTGTCGTACGTGCCGTAGGGCGGGCGGAAGAGGCGGGGGCGGATGCCGAAGCGGGAGCGGAGTTTGTGCTGCTGGCCGCAGATCTCGGCGCGCTGGCCGGCATAGGGCAGACCGCGCAGGGCGGGGTGGTCGAGGGTGTGGTTCTGGATGGACGCGCCGACCGCGCGCAGGCGGGCGAAGTGGCCGTAGCCGGGCCCTACGACGCTGTCCGTGAGGAACATGCTGACCGGAAGCCGCCGTTCGCGGACGAGGCCGACGAAGCGGGGGTCGCGCTCGGCGCCGTCGTCGTAGGTCAGGAAGACCACCCGGTCGCGGGTGCGGACGTGGTCCACGACGGGCGGGAGACCGCCTCGGGCCGGCCCGCGGACGTCGCTCGAGGCGTGCGCCGGCGACTGGCCCCGGCCGTCCGTCCCCGTCCGCTCCCGCGCGGCCCCGGCGCAGCCGGCCAGCAGGATCACCGCCGCGCACACCACGGCGGCCGGCGACCGCCGCCTCACAGGTAGTCCTCCAGCCGCCCCACCGCGTATCCCTCGGCCGTGACCTCGTCCAGGAAGCGGCGGATCATGTCGGGCATCGTGCCCGGCCACTGGCCGCGGCCGCGGAAGTGGGTGAGGACGATGTCGCCCGGGTGCAGTTTCCGGTCCCACTCGCGGTACTCCCAGCGGTCGGCGAAGACCTCCTCGTTCCAGAGGGGGACGTACTCGATGCCGCAGGCCTTGGCGGCGCGCAGGGTCGCCCTGTTGTAACTGCCGAAGGGCGGGCGGAAGAGGGTCGGGAGCTTGCCGTAGCGCCTCTCGATGAGGCGCTGCATGCCGCAGATCTCCCGCTTCTGCGCCCGGTAGGACAGGCCCGGCATATGGCGGTGGCGGAGGGTGTGGTTGTTCAGGACCACACCCGTGTCCTGCATCTTCTCGAAGTAGCGGTAGTCGTCCTTGATCAGGTAGCCGCTGAGGAAGGCGCTGTAGGGGACCTCCAGCTCGCTCATCATCCGCAGGAACGCCGGGTCCTTCTCGGCGCCGTCGTCGATGGTGAGGAAGACGACCTTGTCCCGGGTGGGGATCGTGGTGAAGACGGGCGGCAGGTTCAGGCTGCGGTGGCCGTCCACCTCGAAGCCCTCGCGGGTCCTGATCCTCGGCTTCTTCGCGGGGGCCGGCGGGGCGGTCAGCGGGACCCTTCTCAGTCCCCAGCGCTGCGTCGCGACGATCCGGGCGGCGTGCGCGGCGCGCAGCCTGGAGGCGTAGGAGTCGAGCGCGCGGGCCGGGGGCGCGTCGAGGGGCTGCTGGCCGCCGGCCGGGGTGATCCGGCCGCCGTCGCCCTGCGCGCAGCCCGAGGCGATGGCTGCGAGGGCGAGCACCGCGATGCCGATCCGCACACCGCCAGATGCCCGGCTTTTGTCATTTTGTACGACTGCTCGCATGACGCGGGATCCTCGCAGCCGGCGTTCCCGGATCGGCCTCGACACCGCGACCGGCGGCGCACCATCCACCGACTGGCCCACACATGGTCCGACTCCTCGGGCACGCGGACGGACCACCGTCGGCCCACCCGGACCGGGGCCGCACTTCCGGCGCGCACACAGACGGACCACGGCCCGCCGCCCAGCCCCGGGCCGGCCTCCGCACGACGGACCACCGGGCCGGCCGCCCTGTTCCGGCGGCGCCGCAGGATGCCGGAGCCGGCGGCGCGCCCGGAGCCGCCGGAGCGGCGGACGTGCGCGGAGTCAGGAGCCCGTCGCCCGCCGCTCGGCCCCAAACCGACCCGGGTCCCGGGCCCAGACCGATCCGGGTCCCGGGCGCGGACCGACCCGCGCCCCACACCCCGACCGGCCCGCGGCCCAGCCCAGACCACGCCACCGCCCACCCCGCCCCGTGGCCGACAATGATCCGGTGAACGACCTCGCCCTCCTCCTCACGCCCGAAGGCCACGCCCTCCTCGACGAGGTGCGGGACACCGATCCGGCGCGGGAGCTGGCCGTCGCGACCCGGCTGCGTCGCGAGCACCCCGCCGAACTGGTGTCGGCGGCGCTGGGCCAGGCGCGGCTGCGGCAGCGGGCGGTGGTGAAGTTCGGGGCCGAGGACGCGGGGCGGATGTTCTTCACGCCGAACGGGGTGGAGCAGTCGACCCGGGCGAGTGTGGCGGCCTACCGGGCGCGGCGGCTCGCGGAGTCGGGCGTGACCTCGGTCGCCGACCTGTGCTGCGGCATCGGCGGTGACGCGATCGCGCTGGCCCGGGCCGGGATCCGGGTCCTGGCCGTCGACCGGGACCCGGCGACGGCCGCGGCGGCGCGGGCGAACGCCGAGGCGCTGGGGCTGGCCGGCCTGATCGAGGTGCGGGAGGCGGATGTCACGGAGGTGGACACGGCCGGGTACGACGCCGTGTTCGTCGACCCGGCCAGGCGCGGCGGCCGGGGCCGGATCTTCGACCCCGAGGCGTACTCGCCGCCCCTGTCGTGGGCGGTCTCCGCCGCCCGCCGAGCCCCTCGCGTCGCCGCGCTGAAGATCGCCCCCGGCATCCCGCACGAGGCGGTCCCGGAGGACGCCGAGGCCGAGTGGATCTCCGACGGCGGCGACGTGAAGGAAGCGGTGCTGTGGTTCGGCACCGAGCCCGGCGCGGTACGGGCCACCCTGCTGCCGGGCCCCCGCACGCTGCTCTCCCGCGGCCTGCCCGACCCGGCAGTCCGCCCGCCCGGCCGTTACCTGTACGAGCCCGACGGCGCCGTCATCCGGGCCCACCTGGTCGCCGAGGTGGCCGACGAGGTCGGTGGCGGACTGCTCGACGCGACCATCGCGTACGTCACGGCCGACGCGCTGCGCCCGACCCCGTACGCCACCGCCTACGAGATCACCGACCATCTCCCCTTCAACGTCAAGAAGCTGAAGGCCCTGCTGCGGGAGCGGCAGGTCGGCAACCTCACGGTGAAGAAGCGGGGCTCGGCGGTCGAGCCGGAGGAGCTCCGCAGGAAGGTCAAGCCCCAAGGGCCCCACTCGGCCACGGTGTTCCTGACCCGCATCGCGGGGGCACCGGCGATGCTCATCGGGCATCCCGCCTAGGCAGGAGCCGTCAGGACTGCTCCGCCGCCCGCCGCGACAACAGCTCCCTCTCACGCTCGTTGCGCGTCAGCGACGCCGCCCGTTCGAACTCCGCCCGGGCCTCCTCCGTGCGGCCGAGGCGGGACAGCAGGTCGCCGCGCACGCTGGGCAGCAGGTGGTAGTCCCGCAGGGCGGGGTCGGCCAGCAGGGAGTCGACGATGGCCAGGGCGGGGGCCGGGCCCTCGGCCATCGAGACGGCCACCGCGCGGTTCAGTTCCACGACCGGGGACGGGGAGCGGGCGGCCAGCAGGCCGTACAGGGTGGCGATGCGGGACCAGTCGGTCTCCTCGTACGTGTACGCGTACGCGTGGCAGGCGGCGATGGCGGCCTGGAGGAGGTACGGGCCCGGAGCGCCGGAGGAGGTGGCCTCGGCCCTGCCCAGCGCGGCGATGCCGCGGGCGATGAGCATGCGGTTCCACCGGGCGCGGTTCTGGTCCTTGAGGAGGACGGGTTCGCCGCAGGGGCCCGTGCGGGCCGCCGTGCGGGACGCCTGGAGCTCCAGGAGCGCGGTCAGGCCGTGCACCTCGGGTTCCTTCGGCATGAGGGCCGAGAGCACCCGGGCCAGGCGCAGGGCGTCCTCGCACAGGGACGGGCGGAGCCAGTCGTCGCCGGCCGTGGCGGCGTAACCCTCGTTGAAGACGAGGTAGATGACGTCGAGGACCGAGCCGAGGCGGGCCTCGCGGTCGGGGCCGTAGGGCACCTCGAAGGCGATGTTCCGCGTCGCCAGGGTGCGTTTGGCGCGGACGATGCGCTGGGCGATGGTCGGTTCCGGGACCAGGAAGGCGCGGGCGATCTCGGCCGTGGTGAGGCCGCCCAGCATGCGCAGGGTGAGGGCGGTGCGGGCCTCGGTGGACAGGACCGGGTGGCAGGCGGTGAAGACCAGGCGGAGCAGGTCGTCGTCGATGTCGTCCGGGTCGGCGGGCTCCTCCGGGGCAGACACCGTCGACAGGTCCCGGCCGATCTCCGCCAGCTTGCGGGCGTAGTTCTCGCGGCGGCGGACCAGGTCGACGGCGCGGTTGCGGGCGGTGGCCATGAGCCAGGCGCCCGGGTTGTCGGGCACCCCGTCCCGCGGCCACCGCTCCAGCGCGGCGACCAGCGCGTCCTGGGCGAGTTCCTCGGCGATGCCGACGTCCCGGACGACCCGGGCGACGCCGGCGATGATGCGGGGCGACTCGATGCGGAAGACTGTCTCGATGGCGGTGTTGGTGCCGCTCGGATCAGAGGTGGTACCGCTCGGATCGGCGGTGGTACCGCCCGGGTCGGCGGTGGGCTGCGGGGTCACAGCCCACCATCAGACACCCCTGGCGCCTCCCCGCCAAGGCGAACCGGTCAGCCCTCGGCGATCTGCCGGACCTCCGCGGTGATCGTCCAGTAGTCGTCGTGCAGGGACAGGAACCGCTTGGCCCACTCGATCGCCTCGGCCTTGTCCTTGCACTGGCTGATCGAGTAGCCGCCGATGACCTCCTTGGACTCGGTGAACGGCCCGTCGGTGACGGACAGCTTCCCGTCCTCCCAGTGCACCCGGGTGCCGTCCGCGGTCGGGGTGAGCCCGGCCGTGTCGAGCATGACCCCGGCCTTGGTGATCTCCTCCAGGAGCTTGCCCATCCGCTCCTGGAGTTCGGGGCTCGGGCCCTCGGCGGGGGCGTTCTTCTCGTCGATGCGGATCAGGGTGAGAAAACGCGGCATGGTGACTCCTCGGGGCTCTGCGGAGCGAGGCCTTTCCTCGCTCTCACCCCTGCGTCGATCGGGAGATGTCCGGATCGACACCCGCCACGGATTTCTTCGATGATTTTTTCCCGACTGACGTTTCCGCAGGCAGCGGCCTTCTCCCGGACAGCAGCCCGGCCGCCACGGCCGCCACCGCCAGCAGTCCCGCCGACACCCAGTACGCCGCCGTGAACCCGGCGGCGCCGAGCAGCCCGCCCGCCACCAGCAGGGCGCCGGGGCCGACCCGGCCGAACGTACGGGTGGCGATCACCGAGCCGGCCACGACACCGACGCAGAACGGCAGGAAGGCGCTGTCGGCGGCCGTCGGCCCGTAGCCGAGCACCTGCTGCATGTAGAGGGAAGGTGAAGTAGAACGCGGCGAACTGCCCGGCCGGCATCAGGCGGTGGCGAGCAGCGCGCCGACCGCGTCCAGCCGGGGCCGCGGACCGCCCGCGGGCCGGTCGTCGGCGGGCACGGCGGGCCGTACGGCGGCGAGGGCGGCGGCCACGACGGGCACGTTGCCCAGCATCACCGACCGCCAGCCGGTCCAGTCGGTGAGCACTCCGCCGGCCAGTACACCGACCGCACCGCCGGCCGCGCCCGCGGCCCCCCACAGCCCCAAGGCGCGCGAACGGGGCGCCCCTTGCGGGTGGTCGACCGTGATGAGGGCGAGCGCGACGGGCGCGAGCGCGGCGGCCCCGACGCCCTGCGCGGCACGTGCCGCGATCAACTGCCCGGGCGTCTGGGCGAGTCCGCCGAGCAGGCTCGCCACGCCGAACACGACGAACCCGGCCACCAGCACCCGGCGCCGCCCGGCCACGTCCGCGAGCCGCCCGCCGAGCAGGAGCAGCCCGCCGAAGGTGAGGGCGACTGCCGCGCCTCGCCGCCCTGTCGGAGCAGTGGGAGGAGATCACCGGCGACTACGACGTGGCCGCACAGCTGGCGGCCGTGGTGGACGGTCTGCTCGGACACCGGTAGGGCACGCCGTCACGGCACACCGTCAGCGCAGCGACTCCCACAGTTCCCTCGCCTCCGGCTCCTCGGCCACCACCCGGTTGGGATCCGACGGCGCCCGCACCACCGGCATCGTCACCGTCCGCACCGTGCTCGCCGACAGGCCCTCAAGGCTCTGCCCGAGCCGGGTCAGTTCGCCGAGGGAGTCCAGGCCGGTGTCGGTGGTGAGGCCGGCGGTCATCGCGTCCGCGACCCGGTACAGCTTCGCCGGGTCGGTGAGCAGGTCCTGCGCGGCGATCTGTTCCAGCAGTGCCTTCACCAGCTTCTGCTGGAGGCCTATGCGGCCCAGGTCGCTGCCGTCGCCTATGCCGTGCCGGGTGCGGGCCAGGGCGAGGGCCTGCGTGCCGTCCAGGTGGTGGGTGCCCGCCTCGAGATGCAGATGGCTGTCGTCGTCGGCGATGTCCTTCTCCGTGGTGACGATGACGCCGCCGAGCGCGTCGACGAGCTTCGCGAAGCCGGAGAAGTCGATCTCGATGTAGTGGTCCATGCGGACGCCGGTGACCGCCTCGGCCGTCTTGACCGCGCAGACCGGACCGCCCACCGCGTAGGCGCTGTTGAACATGGACTCGTAGGCGACGGCCGTCGACCCGCCGGACGGGCGCGGGCAGGAGGGGCGGGTGACCAGGGTGTCGCGCGGGATGCTCACCACCGTCGCGCTGGTGCGCCCGGCGTCGAGGTGGACGACCATCGCCGTGTCGGAGCGGGCACCGGAGCTGTCGCCGCCGCCGAGCCTCCGGTTCTCCTCGCCGCTGCGCGAGTCGGAGCCCAGGACCAGGATGTTGAGGGCCCCGCTGGGCGGGGCCGGCGCGGAAGGGGACGGTGCGACCGCCGGTTTCCGCGGGCGGTTGTCGCCCAGCGCGTTGTTGATGTCGACGCTGGTGATGTTGTTGTTGAGGTGCCAGTAGGCCCAGCCCGCCGCCCCGATGCCCAGCACCAGCGCACCCGCCAGGGCGAGGCCGGCGATCCGCAGCGCTCTCGACCGCCGGCCCACCGCTCTGCCCGCGTCCCCGTTCCCGTCGCGTCCCGTCACGGGCAGGAACGTAAGTCCGAATTGTTACGAGCAGGACCCCCAGGGCGATTTTCTTCGGAAATTCTCAGACTTGCCGGTCCGGTCTCATCCCAGGGTCACCGCAGGCACCGGGTTGCTCCCGCTCCACGAGCCGTTGAAGCCGAACGTGACCGAACCGCCGTCCGGCACCGACCCGTTGTACGAGGCGTTCGTGCAACTCACGGCCGCCCCCGACTGCGTGCAGTTCGCGTTCCAGGCCTGCGCGATCCGCTGCCCGGCGGCGAACGTCCAGTCCGCCTTCCACGACGACAGCGAGGCCCCGGAGCAGGCGATCCGCACCTGGCCCGTGTAGCCCGTGCTCCACTGACTGGTGACGCCGTACGTCGCCGAGCAGGCGCCCGTGGGCGGCGGGGTCGTCGTCCCGCCGAGGGCCTCCGCGATGGCGCGGTACGCCGGTTTCGGCTGGTAGTTCTCGTCGTACGGCGTCGCCGCGCCCTGGCCGGGGAAGGTGTCCGGGATCCAGGAGTCGGAGTCGGTGAAACCCCAGACGGTGACGCCGGTACAGCGCGCGACCGCCACGCAGGCGTTCATGACCGCCTTGTAGTCGGCGGCCTGCTGGGTCAGTTTCGCCTGCGTCGTCGGCAGCTCCATCCGGATGTCCAGCTCGGTGATCGCCACGTCGACGCCCAGGTCGGCGAAGCGCTGGATGTTCTGCCGCATCGTCGAGGGCACCTGGCCGACGATGAGATGGGCCTGGAGCCCGACCCCGTCGATCGGGACTCCGCGCTCCTTCAGCGACTTGACCAGGTTGTAGAGAGCCGTGCTCTTGGCGTTGACGCCCTCGACGTTGTAGTCGTTGATGTACAGCTTGGCGCTCGGGTCGGCGGCCCGGGCCCAGGTGAGGGCCTGTGCGATGTAGTCCTGGCCGAGGGTGTCGTGGAAGAGGGTCCGGCGGTAGGTGCCGTCCTCGTTGAAGGGTTCGTTCACCACGTCCCAGGCGGCCAGCCGGCCCTTGTAGCGGCCGACCTCGGTGGCGATGTGGTCCTGGACGACGGCGCTGAGCTGGGCCCGGGTCCAGCTGCCGTTCGTCAGCCAGCCCGGGTTCTGCTGGTGCCAGAGCAGGGTGTGGCCGCGCACCTGCTGGTCGTGGGCCTCGGCGAAGTTCACGATCCGGTCGGCCTCGGCCCAGTCGTAGCTGCCCCGGCTCGGCTCGACGGAGCCCCACTTCATGGCGTTGCCGGGGGTGAGCCAGTTGAACTCGCGCCCGGCGATCTCGCCGTAGGTGCCGGTGAGTTTCGAGCCGGTGACCGCCGTGCCCATGACCTTGCCCTTGGCCTCGGCCAGGTCGCGCAGGGGGGCGTCGGCGGCGTGTGACGCGGGGGCCGCGAGCAGCAGCGAGCCGGCCGTGACGACGCCGGCCAGCAGGGATGCGAGTAAGCCCGATCTCAGCGATCTCATTGCGGGTGCCTCCGAAAGTTTCGGTGGTGCAACCGATTGGCTTCGGTGAGTGTGGAGGCGTCCGGAACACCCGTCAATACAGCAACAGCGGTCAGCCGTCCGCAGGCGCCGCCGTACTGCTGCGCACCACAAGGCTCGTCGCCAGTTCCACTCGCGTTGCCGCCGGGGTGCCCGCCTCGCGGCCGAGGTCGAGGACCAGCTTGGCCGCCGCCTCGGCCATCTCCGTCAGCGGCTGCCGTACGGTCGTCAGCGGCGGCCCGACCAGGGGCGCCACCGGCAGATCGTCGAACCCGACCACGCTCAGGTCCTCGGGGATGCGCAGCCCCAGCTCGCGCGCGGCCTCGTACAGCCCGAGCGCCTGGAGGTCGTTCCCCGCGAAGACGGCGGTCGGCCGGTCCGGGCGGCGCAGCAGTTCCAGGCCCAGCCGGTAGCCGGCCTCGTGGTGGAAGTCGCCGCCTGCGATCAGCCCGGGGTCGACCGGCAGTCCGGCCGTCTCCAGCGCGGCCCGGTAACCGTCGACCCGGGCGCGGCTGCACATCATCTGCGTCGGCCCGCTGATCGCGCCGATCCTGCGGTGCCCCAGCTCGACCAGGTGCCGGGTGGCCGCGAGACCGCCCTGCCAGTTGGTCGCGCCGATCGACGGCACGTCGGCCCCCGGGTCGCCGGCCGGGTCTATCACCACGAACGGGATGGCACGGCTGGTCAGCAGCGCCCGCTGCGACTCGTCGAGCCCGGACAGGACCAGGATCACGCCGTGCGGGCGGCGCGCGGCGACCTGGTCGGCCCAGGTCCGCCCGGGGGTGAGCCGCCCCGCGCTCTCGGACAGCACCACGCTGAGCCCCGCGTCCCGGGCCACGTTCTCCACGCCCCGGATGACCTCCAGCGCCCAGGCGCTCTCCAGCTCGTGGAAGACCAGGTCGATCAGGGGTGAGCGGGTCGCCTCCGCGCGGCGGCGCCGGTAGCCGTGGGCCCGCAGCAGGTCCTCGACGCGGGCCCGGGTGCCGGGGGCGACGTCGGCCCGGCCGTTGAGGACCTTCGAAACAGTCGGCGCCGACACACCGGCCTCACGGGCGATCTCGGCGAGCGTCGCGGTCTGCGCGCTGCGCCCCTGCGTCCGGGTTTGCGTCCGGCTTTCAACCGGCTCCGGGGATGTCATGGCGGCGATCGTATCCCTGCGGGCCCCCTTGACGAAGCCCCCGTCGCGCCATAGGTTCCCGGAACATTCGACATACTTATCGAAACATTCGTTGAAGCGGGCGTGAAAGACGCTCGTGAGCACCGTTCGTGAGAGGGCCGTCCGTCCACCCGACAGGAGCTTCATGACCACCGCGCCCTGGCGTGACCCCGCCCTGCCCGCCACCGCCCGCGTCGACGACCTGCTCTCCCGGATGACCCTGGAGGAGAAGACCGCCCAGCTGTACGGCGTGTGGGTGGGCGCCGCGACGGACGGCGACGGAGTCGCTCCGCACCAGCACGACATGACCGTGGACTACGAGTGGGACGAGCTGATCACCCGCGGCCTGGGCCAGCTCACGCGCTCCTTCGGCACCGCCCCCGTGGACCCGGCGCTCGGCGCGCAGGCACTGGCCCGCGCCCAGCGCCGTATCACCGAGGCCGGCCGCTTCGGCATCCCGGCGATCGCGCACGAGGAGTGCCTGGCCGGCTTCACCGCCTGGCAGGCCACGGCCTACCCGGTCCCGCTGGCCTGGGGAGCGACCTGGGACCCCCCGCTGGTCGAGGAGATGGCCCGCCGCATCGGCGACGACCTGCGCTCGGCCGGCGTCCACCAGGGCCTCGCGCCCGTCCTGGACGTCGTACGCGATCCGCGCTGGGGCCGCGTGGAGGAGACGATCGGCGAGGACCCGTACCTGGTCGGCACCCTCGGCACGGCCTATGTGCGGGGCCTGGAGTCGGCCGGGGTCGTCGCCACGCTGAAGCACTTCGCCGGGTACGCCTCCTCGGCCGGCGCCCGCAACCTGGCCCCCGTACGGGCCGGCGTCCGCGAGTTCGCGGACGTCACGCTCCCGCCCTTCGAGATGGCGCTGCGCGAGGGCGGGGCCCGTTCGGTGATGGCCGCGTACACGGAGCGGGACGGCGTCCCGGCCTCGGCGGACCCCGAGCTGCTGACCGGACTCCTGCGCGAGGAGTGGGGCTTCACCGGCACGGTCGTCGCGGACTACTTCGGCATCGGCTTCCTCCAGACCCTCCACCGGATCGCCGGCACCCCGGCCGAGGCGGCCCACGCGGCCCTGGTGGCCGGCATCGACGTCGAACTGCCGAGCCTGAAGTGCTACGGCGATCCGCTGGTGGACGCGGTCCGCTCGGGCGAGATCCCCGAGGAGCTCGTGGACCGCGCGGCCCGCCGCGTCCTGCTCCAGAAGTGCGAACTGGGCCTGCTGGACGAGGACTGGACCCCCGAGCCGACCGCCCCGGTCGACCTCGACTCGACGAGCAACCGGATCCTGGCCCGCCGCCTGGCCGAGGAGTCCGTCGTCCTGCTCGACAACCCCGACGGCCTGCTCCCGCTGGCCCCCGACACCCGGATCGCGGTGATCGGCCCCCGGGCGGCCGACGCCCTGGCCATGCTGGGCTGCTACTCCTTCCCCTCCCACGTCCTCACCCACCACCCCGGTGTCCCGACCGGCATCGACATCCCGACGGTCCTCGACGCCCTGCGCACCGAACTCCCCGACGCCAAGGTGACGTTCGCGCAGGGCTGCGACGTGACGGACCCGGACACCTCCGGCTTCGAGGAGGCCGTCGCCCGCGCCGCCGAGGCGGACGTCTGCGTGGCCGTCCTCGGCGACCGGGCCGGCCTGTTCGGCCGCGGCACCTCGGGCGAGGGCTGCGACGCGAGCGACCTCGCCCTGCCGGGCGCCCAGGGCGAGCTGCTGGACGCGCTGGTCGCCACGGGCGTCCCCGTGGTGCTGGTGCTGCTGACCGGCCGTCCCTACGCTCTCGGCCGCTGGCACGGCCGCCTGGGCGCGGTCGTCCAGGCGTTCTTCCCGGGGGAGGAGGGCGGCCCGGCGGTGGCGGGAGTGCTGTCGGGCCGCGTGAACCCCTCGGGCCGCCTGCCCGTGAGCGTCCCGCAGGCCCCCGGCGGCCAGCCCTGGACGTACCTCCAGCCGCCCCTCGGCCTCGCGGGCGAGGTCAGCAACCTCGACCCGACCCCGCTGTACGCCTTCGGGCACGGCCGCTCGTACACGACGTTCGCGTGGGAGGACGGCACGGGCGGCGAGGAGCCGGCGCAGATCGGCACGGACGGGACGTACGACGTCTCGGTGACCGTCCGCAACACGGGCGACCGCGAGGGCGCGGAGGTCGTGCAGCTGTATCTGCACGACCCGGTGGCGTCGGTGACCCGGCCCGACGTGCGGCTGATCGGCTACCAGCGCGTGGAACTGGCGCCGGGCGAGGCGAGCCGGGTGACGTTCCGGTTCCACACGGACCTCTCGGCGTTCACCGACCGTTCAGGACGCAGGGTGGTCGAACCGGGCGTCCTGGAACTACGTTTGGCGGCGTCCAGCGCAGACGTACGCCACACGACACACCTCACCCTCACGGGCCCGGTACGGGTCCCCGACGCCGATCGGATGCTGCGGTGTGGGACGGAGGTGTCGGAGGTGGGGTGACCTCCGCGCGGGGAGTGATCGGGGGAACGCGTTGGACAGGTTGCTTCACCACGAGTTGCGGGCCGTCTTCTCGGTGCTCGCCGTCGTCGCCGTGTCCGTGACGGGGGCGGGCCTCGCCCACGGTTTCGCCCCGCAGGAGCCCGGCAAAGTGGCCCTGTACCTCGCCGGTTTGCTGGCCTTCGCCGCGGTGTGGACCTTCCTGAAGGGGACCAGGCTCAGAGGGTTCAGCTGGGTACGGGACTACGACAGGGCCGTCCCCGTCGAGGACACCGGCACGGTCGTGCCCGCCGACTCCTCCCTGCGCGACGGCTGGTTCAACTGGCCCGTCCTCGTCCTGTTTCTCCTGTTCGTCCTGCCCATCTCCGTGTTCTGGGAGCCATGGGTGATCGGGATCGCCCTGTGGTCGGCCCTGGACTGGCTGGGCCAGGCCGCGCTGGTCGCCCACTGGGAGCGCCGCAACGGCCTGCTGCTGTGGCGGGGTCACGTCGGCAGCAGGCCCTGGGAGCTCTCGGTCAGCCGGCGCCCACCGACTCGAACCGCCACCGGTGAACGGCCCGCGTGACCAACTCCCCGTCCGGCTCGGGAAGTTCCGGCAGCTCGGCGTCGTACGGGGCGTCCCACCAGGTGATGACCAGGACCCGGTCCTGGGGAGCGCGCAGAGTCTCCCGGCGCAGGGGTGCACGGGGCAGCTCCTGCGCCCGGGCCCAGGCCAGCAGGTCCTCGCCCCGGCCGGGCACCGCCCGCGCCTCCCACATCAGGGCGACCGTCACGAGTAGAGGTTCTCCTTGCTGATCTCGTGCACATGGTCGTGGCCGTGCCGGTGACCCGGCACGTGCGGCTCCGTCACCGGCAGCGAGGAGTCCGCCGGCAGGTCCCAGCTCGACGCGGACCGGTTCCGGGCCACCATCTCGGCGCCGAGCGCGGCGACCATCGCCCCGTTGTCCGTGCACAGCTTGGGCCGCGGCACCCGCAGCCGGATCCCGGCCGCCTCGCAGCGCTCCTGGGCCAGGGCGCGCAGCCGGGAGTTGGCGGCCACACCGCCGCCGATCATCAGGTGGTCGACGCCCTCGTCCTTGCAGGCCCGGACGGCCTTGCGGGTCAGCACGTCCACGACCGCCTCCTGGAAGGAGGCCGCCACGTCCCGCACCGGGACCTCCTCCCCCGCCGCCCGCTTGGCCTCGATCCAGCGCGCCACGGCCGTCTTCAGCCCGGAGAAGGAGAAGTCGTAGGCCGGATCGCGCGGACCGGTCAGGCCGCGCGGGAAGGCGATCGCGTCCGGGTCGCCCTCGCGTGCGTAGCGGTCGATGACCGGGCCGCCCGGGAAACCCAGGTTCAGCACGCGGGCGATCTTGTCGAAGGCCTCGCCGGCCGCGTCGTCGATGGTCGCGCCCATCGGGCGGACGTCGGAGGTGATGTCCGAGGACAGCAGCAGCGAGGAGTGGCCGCCGGACACCAGCAGCGCCATGGTCGGCTCGGGCAGCGCGCCGTGCTCCAGCTGGTCGACGCAGATGTGCGAGGCGAGGTGGTTGACGCCGTACAGGGGCTTGCCGAGCGCGTACGCGTACGCCTTCGCCGCCGAGACGCCGACCAGCAGGGCACCGGCGAGGCCGGGACCGGCGGTGACGGCGATGCCGTCGAGGTCGCGGGCACTGACTCCCGCCTCCTTCAGCGCGCGGTCGATGGTGGGGACCATCGCCTCCAGATGCGCCCGGGAGGCGACCTCGGGCACGACACCGCCGAACCGGGCGTGCTCGTCGACGCTGGAGGCGATGGCGTCGGCGAGCAGGGTCGTGCCGCGGACGATGCCGACGCCGGTCTCGTCACAGGAGGTCTCGATGCCGAGAACGAGAGGCTCGTCGCGTGAGTCAGTCATTGATCTGGGTTCCTTGTACGGAAGTCGAACCCGCGGCGGAGCCGCTGTCGGGTTTCGTGGTCAGTCGCATCACCAGGGCGTCGACGTTCCCCGGCTGGTAGTAGCCGCGCCTGAAGCCGATGGCCTCGAAGCCGAAGCGCTCGTACAGCTTCTGCGCGCGGACGTTGTCCACCCGGCACTCCAGCATCACCTCGGCGCACTCGAAGGCGGTCGCGGCCCGCAGCAGTTCGGTGAGGAGACGGCCGCCCAGCCCCGTGCCCCAGTACTCGCGGGTGACGGCGATGGTCTGGATGTCGGCCTGCTCGCCGGAGGAGGCGACACCGGCGTACCCGACGATCCGCTCCCCCGCCTCGGCCACGAGGTACTTCCGGCTCGCCTCCGGACCGCGCGCATGGGCCAGCTCGGACCAGAACATGCCCCGCGACCAGGCGTCGTCGGGGAACAGGTCCCGCTCAAGCTCCAGCACGCGGTCGATGTCCCACCAGCGCATCTCGCGCAGCACACACGTCTCGGCCTTGGTCACTTGGGGGTGACCACCTTGTAGTTCTTGGGGACCTGGGCGTCGGGGCGACGCAGATACAGGGGCCGGGGCGCGGGGAGTTCCTCGCCCGCCGCCAGCTTCTCAGCGGCCAGCCGGGCGATCGCCGCGGCCGACACGTGCTCGGGCTCGTGCGCCCGGGGGAAGGTGTCCGGGTACAGCAGCGCGCCCGCGCCGACCGCGGGCAGCCCCTCGACCCGCTCGGCGATGTCGGCGGGCCGGTCGACGGCCGGGTCCGTGACGCGGGTGCGGGAGTCGGCGTAGCGCGCCCAGTACACCTCCTTGCGGCGGGCGTCGGTCGCCACGACGAACGGGCCCTGAAGGTCGGCGGCGTAGGCGAGGCCGTCCAGCGTGCACACGCCGTGCACGGGGACGCCGAGCACGAGCCCGAAGGTCTCGGCGGTCATCAGACCGACGCGCAGCCCGGTGTACGGGCCCGGCCCGATGCCGGCGACGACCTCGGTGACGGCGTCGAGCTTCAGACCGGCCTCGGCGAGCACCCGGTCGATCGCGGGCAGCAACAGTTCCCCGTGCCGGCGCGCGTCCACCTGACTCGACGAGGCGATGACGTCCCGGCCGTCGTGCAGCGCGACGGTGACGGCGGGTGTGGCGGTATCCAGAGCGAGCAAGAGCACGCAAACAGCCTACGGCTCCCCGGGGCCCGGCACGGCCGCGCCGTCGTCCGCAGGACGGGCCCCGCGGCGTCATGGGGTGCCCCGGCTCGGGCGAAGCCGAGAGCTTGGGGGCGTGCGATCGCAGCCGGGAACCCGGGGGACGCGTGCCGGGCGTCGCGGGGCGGGCGGGAGGTCCGACACGGGACCCGGGGCCCGGCACGGCCGCACCTGTCGGGCCGTCACCTGCTGCTACCGTCACCTACCGTCACGGCGCGGTATGCGCACCGTGCACGACAGGGACGTACGACGCGGAGGTGGGCGCCGGTGGCAGTCAGCAGCTCGGGGATCGTGGCCGGGCTCACCGCCGCGGCCCTCGCGACGGTCGGCTACCTCGCCCACCAGGCGTCACAGGCCCTTCCGCCCGGCCTCGGCCGGACGCAGACGGGCGTCGCGCCGGTGGTCGGCGTCTCCAAGGCGCCGCCCCGGGCCAGGAAGGAGCCCGCCGCGCTGCCCGGCGGGTCCGGCAAGGGCGCGCGGGTCGTGTACTCCCTGCGCGGCGACCGGGTGTGGCTGGTCGGCGAGGACGAGACGGTCACCCGCACATTCGAGGTTCACCCGAGCACGGTGGACCCCGCCCCGGGCAGCTACTCGGTCACGTCCCGCTCGAACGCCGTCACCGGCTCCGACGGCGTCCCCGTCGAGCACGTCGTGCGCTTCACCAGCGTGGACGACGTGGTGATCGGCTTCAGCGCGGCCGTGGACGACTCGACCGCCGCACCGGCCCCGAAGGTACGCACGGGCGGCATCCGCGAGTCACGCGAGGACGGCGAGGCGATGTGGACGTTCGCGACGATCGGCCGCAAGGTCGTGGTCGTCCGCTAGCGGGTGCCGTCCGGTTCAGGCCTAGGGTCTGTCGTTTGGATCAGGTCGCAGGGAATCGACGGCATCTCTTCAGCGCCGGTGAGCGGGGTCTGGTGCGTGCAGCTGCAAGGCGGAGGAGGGCGGCGATGCGATGGGGGCACCGCCCGCGCGAGCGAAGCCGAGCGTGGGGGAATCGGCAACCGACGACAACGCCGCAGATGCGCGTGCCAGACCCCGCGTCTGCGACCTGATCCAAACGACAGACCCTAGGCCGCTTCGCGGTGGTCCGCTGCCCGCTCGGTCGGCTCGGCGAGCTCCGGAGGGCGCGGTGGCGTGGAGATCAGCGCCGCCGCCTCGCCCGCCGCCAGCAGGTCACGCATGGACACCCCGGCGACCGCGAACGGCAGCGGCTGCCCCTTGCTCTCTGTAGCCGACATGGACGCCTCCCGAAGGCGGGGCGGACGTAGTTAGGCACACCTAACTACGGACTGGATACCATGTGACCACGCACAAGACACCGAACGCAACATCTTGCCGACGCCTTGTCGGAACGTTCATCAAAACACCACGCTGCGGGAGCTACGCCGCGAGCACGCTCAGGTCCGCCGACGCCCAGCGTTCCCCCAGACCGGTGATCGTCATCCGCCGGACCTCGTCGCTCGTGTCGCCCACCGCCCGGTGGATGACCACCTGGAGCCGCTCCTCGGTCAGCTCCTCGACCTTGCCCTCGCCCCACTCCACGACCACCACGGACTCGGGCAGCGAGACGTCGAGATCCAGGTCCTCCATCTCGTCCAGCCCGCCGGACAGCCGGTAGGCGTCGACATGGACCAGCGGCGGCCCGTCACCCAGCGACGGATGCACGCGGGCGATCACAAACGTCGGCGAGGTGACGGCCCCGCGTACGCCGAGCCCCTCGCCCAGCCCACGCGTCAGTGTCGTCTTGCCCGCCCCGAGCTCTCCGCTGAGCATCACCAGATCACCCGCGCGCAGCAGTTTCGCGAGCCGGCGGCCCAACTCCCGCATCTGCTCGGGGGACGTGACGACGATCTGGACCGATCCCGACTCAGCCGGGTTGTGCGGTGCTGCTGGTGCTTCCATAACCCTTCACGGTAGCTCCTGCGGGCACGGCACCCGTGCGGGTGAGCAGGTCGGCGAGGCGGTCGGTGACCACTTCCGGGTGTTCCAGCATCACCAGGTGCCCCGCGTCCGGCACCAGCACCAGCTCGGCGTCCGGCAGCAGATCGGCGATGGCCTCGCTGTGCTCACTGGGCGTGACCAGATCCTGCACCCCGGCCAGGACGAGCACCGGCACGTCCGCGAAGTGCACCAGCGCCTCTGTCTTGTCGTGGTCGTTGAACGCCGGGTAGTACTCGGCGACCACGTCGATGGGCGTGCCCTCGATCATCCGCTCGGCGAACCGGGCGACGGCCGGGTCGACGTCCCGGGACGCGAACGAGTACCGCTTGATGATCCCGGCGAACAGGTCCGCGGTGGCCCGGCGCCCCTTCTCCACCAGGTCGGCCCGCTGCCCCATCGCCTTCAGCACGCCGGGCAGCACCCGCCGCACCGCGTTGACGCCGGCCACCGGAAGCCCGTAGTTGACCTCGCCGAGCCGCCCCGACGACGTCCCCACGAAGGCCACCCCGACGACCCGCTCCCGGACCAGCTCGGGGTACTGGTCGGCCAGCGCCATCACCGTCATGCCGCCCATCGAGTGCCCGACCAGCACGATCGGCCCCTCGGGCGCGGCCGCGTCGATGACGGCCTTCAGGTCGCGGCCCAGCTGCTCGATGGTGACCGGCTCGTCCCGCCCCTGGGCCACGCCCCGCCCGGACCGGCCGTGGCTGCGCTGGTCCCAGTGGACGGTCCGTACGACGCCTCTGAGCGCCGCCCGCTGGAAGTGCCAGGAGTCCTGGTTGAGGCAGTAGCCGTGGCTGAAGACGACGGTGACGGGGGCGGGGGCCTTGCGGCCGAAGAGCCGCCGGCGGCGCGGGCCGAGGGCGGCCGGGGCGGCCTCCGGGTCGAGCTCGTCGACCTCGTAGTACAGCTCCGTACCGTCGTCGGAGAACGCCTTGCCCGGCATGCCGCGCAGCGAGCCGTAGGGTCCCGCGGAGTCGAGGGCGAGCCGGGCCTTCTGGCGCATGCCCCGGCCGACCGTCATCCGCTCCAGGGCGACACCGGCGGCCGCGCCCGCGGCCATCACGCCTATCGCGACACCGGCGATGCCGGTCGCCCGGCGCCAGCCCCCCGCCGCCCCCGCGGCGGAGGCCGCGACGGCCGCGGTGGCGGCGTTCGCGACGACCTCCGCACTGCTCTCGCTCACGTACTACTCCTCTTCGCCGGGGTGCTGTTGCCGATGCTGGTCTGGTGCTGGTGCTGGTGCTGGTGCTGGTGCTGCGAGGGTGCCCGTCGTTCTTCGCGTGACCGGTCCTCGGTGCGAGTTACCCGTCCTGTTCGTCATTCACATAGACGCGAGGAACGCGCGTTCCGATCCGGGTCACGATCTCGTAGGCGATGGTTCCGGCCGCCTGGGCCCAGTCCTCGGCGGTGGGCTCGCCGCGGTCCCCGGGCCCGAAGAGCACCGCCTCGGCGCCCGGCGCGGGCTCGTCGCCGCCCAGGTCGACCACGAACTGGTCCATGGCGACCCGCCCCGCGATCGTGCGCCACTTGCCCTCGACCAGGACCGGCCCGGCCGAGGAGGCGTGCCGCGGGATGCCGTCGGCGTAGCCCAGCGGGACGAGGCCGAGGGTGGTCTCGCCGGGCGTCACATACCGGTGTCCGTAGCTGACGCCGTGCCCGCCCTGCACGTGCTTGACCAGGGCGAGTGAGGCGGACAGCGTCATCACCGGGCGCAGCCCGAAGTCGGCCGGGGTGCCGAGCTCGGGGCTGGGCGAGATGCCGTACGTGGCGATGCCGGTCCGGACCAGGTCGAAATGGCTCTCGGGGAGCGTGAGCGTGGCCGGCGAGTTGGCGATGTGCCGCACCTCGGGGCGGGCGCCCTGCTCCTCGGCGTACGCGACCATCTCCCGGAAGCGGCCGAGCTGGGCGGCGATGGAGGGATGGCCGGGCTCGTCGGCACAGGCGAAGTGCGACCACAGTCCCGTGACCCGCACGAGCCCCTCGGCCTCGGCGCGCAGGGCCTCCCGGACCAGCTCGGCCCAGTCGTCCCCGGGCTGGCAGCCGCCCCGCCCGAGCCCGGTGTCGGCCTTGAGCTGCACCCGCGCGGGCCGCCCGGCGAGCCGGGCCGCCTCGGTGACCTCCGCCAGGGCCCACATCCCGCTGACGGACACGTCGAGGTCCGCCTCGATGGCCTCGCGCCAGGGTCCGCCGGGCGTCCACAGCCAGCACATGATGCGGCCCGGCAGCCCGGCGGCCCGCAGGGCGAGGGCCTCCTCGGGCGTCGCCGTGCCCAGCCAGTCCGCCCCCGCGGCGACGGCCGCGCGGGCACACGGCACAGCCCCGTGGCCGTACGCCTCGGACTTCACCACGGCCATCAGGGCCGCACCCGGCGCGTGGGCACGCAGCGCCCGCACATTGGCCCGCAGGGCGGCCAGGTCGATCTCCGCACGGGCGCGCAGCGGCGACGCGGTCCGCAGGGCTGTTCTCTCGCTCATCGCGCCCAGTGTCTCAGAGGGGCCCGACACGCCCGAGGCAGCGGCCCCCGCCGCCGGCTCGGCTGCGTCCCGCGCCGGCGGCCCGGCTAGGTCCCGGGCCGGCGCCCCCACACGAACACGCGGTCCCCCTTCTTCAGCACGCTCCACAGCCTCCGCGCGTCGGGGACGGACAGATTGACGCAGCCCATGGAGCCGACGGCGGTGTTGAGACTGCCGTAGACGCCGTGGAAGGCCTGCCCGCCGCTGAAGAACTGGGAGTACGGCATGGGCGTGTTGTACAGCGTCGACCAGTGGTTCTTGTGCCGCCAGTAGACCTTGTGCCACCCGGCCCGGGTCCGGTACCCGGCCCGCCCGCTGCGGATCGGCACCGCCCCGAACACCACCTTCCGCCCCTTCTGCACCCAGGTCAGCTGCCGGCTGAGATCCACACACGCCACGGGGTAGCTCCGCACCGGGCAGCGGCCGGCGGCATTGGGGTTCCGGCGCGCCGACAGATACCGCATCCGGCCCCACGTCACGGGCCCGGCGAACCCGATGGCCGGCTTGATCCCCTGCCTCACCTGGAACGCCCGGACGGCCCGGCAGTCCGCCGCCGACTGCTTCCCGTCCACCCTCAGCCCCAGCCACCGCTCGACCTGCCGCTGGTACGGCCCGGTCTTGCCGGTACAGCTCACCCGCGCGACCGCATCCCCCAACGGCACGTACTCGACGAGCGCGTACGTCCCCTCCACCGCCCTGCGCGGCTCGACGGCCTCCTCCTCGGCGGACGGCTTGTACACCACCGGCGGCAGCGCCTGGTCGGGCGTGTCGACGGACCAGGGCTGCGCGGGCCCCGGAGCGACCCCCGGCACCAGCTCGCCCAGGGGCCCCGGAGCGGGCGGTACGGGAGCGGCACCGGCGACACCGACGGGCAGGGCGGTGACAGCGGCGAGCAGGAGGGCGAGGGCGCGCCCGGCGATACGTCTGCTGGTCATGTGATCAGAGAAACGGGGGTGGTGGGGCGGCCCCGGGTTGCCGCGCGGCCGGATCCCCCGGACGGCCCGCACCTGACGGCGGCCTCAGCCACTGACAGCCCGTCCGGCGTTTGAGGGCGAGGCCGTCCAGGCCGAAGCGGGGGCCCGGGGACGGCAGCCCCAAGACTCGGGACGGGAAGGGGAGGAGGGGGCGACCCATCCCCACGGCACCCCCACCCTCTCCCTCACTCGGCCGAGAACATCCGCTCACTCAGCCCAGAACATTCCGCCAAGCCTCCGGAACGGCCTCTGCCACGTCATGCGCCCCCACCGGCGCCCCGTCCGCCGCCAGCCTCCCGGCCAGCCCGTGCACATACGCCCCCACACTCCCCGCGTCCACCGCCGAAAGCCCCGCCGCCAGCAACGACCCCGCCAGCCCCGACAGCACGTCCCCGCTCCCCGCCGTGGCCAGCCAGGACGTCCCCGTCGGATTCACCCGCAACACTCCGCCCCCCGAGTCGGCGACCAACGTCGTGGACCCCTTCAGCAGCACGGTCGCCCCGTACCGCCCGGCCAGCTCCCGCACCGCCGCCAGCCGCCCGCCTTCGACCTCCCCCCGGTCGACCCCGAGCAGCGCCGCCGCCTCCCCGGCATGCGGCGTCATCAGCGTCGGCGCCCGCCGCGCCCGTACGACCCCGGCCTCGGCCAGCCGCAACCCGTCCGCGTCGACCAGCACCGGGACATCCGCCGCCAGCACCTCCCCCACCGTCGCCGCGTCGTCCCCGGCCCCCGGCCCGACGACCCACGCCTGCACACGCCCGGCATGCTTCGGCCCCTGGTCCGACACGAGCGTCTCGGGGAACCGCGCGATCACGGCGTCCCCGGCCGGCCCGACGTACCGCACGGCCCCGGCCCCGCCCCGCAGCGCCCCGGCGACGGCGAGCACGGCGGCCCCGGGGTAGCGCGCGGACCCGGCGGCGATGCCGACGACACCCCGCCGGTACTTGTCGCTCTCGGCCCGCGGCACCGGCAGCAACCGCGCCACGTCCGCGTGCTGCAACGCCTCCAGCTCCGGCTCGACCGGCAGCTCAAGACCGATGTCGACCAGCCGCACCGACCCCGCGTACTCCCGCGCGGGATCGATCAGCAGCCCCGGCTTGTGCGTCCCGAACGTCACCGTCAGATCGGCCCGGACCGCGGCGCCGCGCACCTCCCCGGTGTCGGCGTCGACCCCGCTCGGCAGATCGACGGCGACCACGGCGCCCCGCGACCGCTCGGCGGCGGCGGCCAGCGGCACCGCGTCCGGCCGCAGCCCGCCCTTCCCGCCGATCCCGACGATGCCGTCGACGACGAGATCCGCCCGCTCGACCAACTCCTCGACGCCCGGCGCACCCGCGATCCCACTGCCACCTTCGGCTCCACCACCGGCGCTCACGACCCGCCCCCCGGCCCGCCGCAGCGCCGCGAGCCCCCCGACGTGAGCCCGCTCCGGCGCGAGCAGCACCGCCGTGACACCGGCCCCCCGCCGGGCCAGCCGGGCCCCGGCGTACAACGCGTCACCCCCGTTGTCCCCGCTCCCGACCAGCAGTACGACCCTGCTCCCGTACACCCGCCCCAGCAGGTCGGCGCAGGCCGCGGCGAGTCCGGCGGCGGCCCGTTGCATCAGCGCCCCCTCCGGCAGCCGCGCCATCAGCTCCCGTTCGGCGGTCCTGACCGTCTCCACGCTGTACGCACTACGCATGCGGTCGAGTTTCCCGTACGACCGCCCGACCACTCCCCCGTATCTGGCGCAACTCCGAACCGTGTCGCATCCATTGACGCTTTGCCTGCCCTTTGCCAGACTCACCGGCCGCGCAGAAAGCGCTTGCACACCCCCCACGTTCGACGAAACCGAGGCCCCCATGGGACGCAGAGCCGCATTACTCGCCGCCGCCGGTGCCACCGCCGTCCTCACCGCCGCCGGCACCCTGACCGCCCCCGCCACCGCCGCCCCCACGCGAGCGACGGCCTGCGGCGACGGCTCCTACCGGGCCGAGGCCGTGCAGAGCGGCAGCAACTGGACCGCCCGGCGCGGCGGCAGCACCGTCTACACCGGCACCGACATGCGTGCCGCCGTCCAGGCGGCCGTCAACAGCCTCACGTCCGGCCGTACGTCGAAGGAACGGGTCGTGGTCCGCGGCTCGGGCTCCATCTCGGCGGGCTCACGCATCTCGCTCCCGAGCTACACCGTCCTCGACGTCTGCGGCACCATCAACGTCACCGGCAGCGGCTCCGGAGACCAGGCGCCGGTCTACTCCCGCGGCACCCGCGACGTGGAGGTCCGGAACCTCAAGCTCACCGGCACCCCGCTCTACGGCATCTTCATGCGCAACGTCCAGAACGTCGTGCTCGGCCAGATAGACATGCGCCTCTCCCGCGGCCTGGGCGTCCGCATCGACAACCGCGGCGACACCAGCCAGTGGACGCGCAACGTCCGCATCGACAACGTCTACGTCTCCGGCGCGTCCAGCCACGCGGTCGAGACCTACGGCGTCGACGGCATCACCATCGGCACGGTCACCGCCCGCAACGTGGGCGAGTCCGGCCTGCTGCTCAACCAGACCATCAACGCCAACGTCACCAAGGTGGACGCGGAGAACGCGGGCACGGGCACCGGCTACGCGGCCTTCCGCATGGCCAACCGCAACGGCCGGGTCGGCAGCGGCTACCCGACCAACATCCGGGTCGGCGAGGTCATCGCACGCGGCGGCGGACGCGGGGTGTTCTGCGTCTCGGAGAGCGGCGGGGCCGTCATCAACAAGGTGACGCTCTCCAACACCGGCAACAACTCGGTCCTGATCGAGAACTGCTACAACGTCAACCTCGC
The DNA here is from genome assembly GCF_044459945.1 of Streptomyces sp. NPDC050164. Taxonomy (NCBI): domain Bacteria; kingdom Bacillati; phylum Actinomycetota; class Actinomycetes; order Kitasatosporales; family Streptomycetaceae; genus Streptomyces; species Streptomyces sp. NPDC050164. The sequence goes on along the minus strand of NZ_JBITJK010000001.1, from coordinate 93,737 downwards.
GGCCCAGAGCGGCACGATCACGGGCGGCGGCGAACTGCGCCTGGCCGCCCGCTCGAACTTCCCGAACAACAAGGACATCACCATCCAGAACCTGACGGTCACCAACTCGGCCATCAGGGAGAGCCCCTGCGGCGAGAACACGACGTTCCGCAACATCACGCGGGTGAACAGCAGCCAGTCGATCTGCTGACGCCCGCCCGCGAAGCCCTCGCCCTCACCCGGCGGGGGCTTCACCGCGCAGGCGGCTCAGCGCCTCCATGGCATCGCGTTCGATGCGCGCGATGTCGCAGAGGACGGTGCCTGCCCGCCTGAGGTACTGCTCGTCGCCCGACTCACCGGCGTTCGCGATGAGCCCCGCGACATCCGTCCACAAGCCGGCCGCTTCGGCGTACAGCCTGTGCCCGGTACGCAAGTGACTGCTGTCGAGCCACTCGGCGCACTCGGCGAGGAAGTCGCGGTACAGGTTGCGGAACAGGGCGCCGCCGGTGCCGGCCTGCTCCATCAGCCGCGCGGCCTGCGGCAGATCCCGCTGCGGGTCGTCGGTGCGCCGGAGCCACGTGCGGACCAGCTTGCCGGCCTTCTCGATGCCCCGGTGGCCGAGGTTGGCGATCGGCGGGTCGAGGAAGGCGTCGGCGCAGGCGGTGATGGCGGGAACGATCCGGCTCCGCGGGTCGGGCACCTGCCCCGCGGCGGTGAGCGTGAACGACCGGTGCCTGGCGGTCATCGGTCCGCGCGCGGCCCTGGCCCGGGCGAGGCTGCCCAGGCTGGTGGACACCGCTCCGCCCTGCTGGTCGGTGTCCACCAGGTAGGCGTCGTTTTCGTCGTAGCCGTACAGGGCGACGACATGACCGCCGAAGTGCACCTTCGAGGTGAAGTAGTCCAGGTGGTAGCTGTCGAGCTGCAGCCCGACGGGACGGCCGGCGTCGATGGCGGTCGCCACGTCCTCCCAGGCCTTACGGGCGGAGCCGGTCTCCTGAACCGCGAGCTCCAGCCCCAGCCCGGCGGCCAGGCTCCTGGTGAGCTCGAAGGGCTTGACCCGCCCGCCGAGGAAGGGAAAGTCCATGTTCTTGCTGTCCCAGTAGATGAAGGACAGGCCGGACCCGAGGCCGAAGAGCATGGGCTCGGACAGATCGAGTCCTTGGTGCCGCAGCAACACTCCCAGAGCCGACGTCTCGCAGTGCCGCGTACCGCGAGGATCGACGCCCTTCACCGTGATCATGCCAAACCCTCTCCGACGCGGTACTATCGAGGAACATTTTGAACTCGTTCAAAAAGGGGGACCACCACATGACCGGATCACCCACACCCATGGAAACCGACACACCCGCCACCGCCCTCGGCCCCACGGCACTCGTCCTCGGCCTCTTCTCCGCCGTGGGTACCTGGGCGTTCCTGATCCCCTGGACGGTGATAGCCGGCGCGCTGGCCATCACGTTCGGCGTGATGGGCATCCACTACGCCCGCCGGGGCACGGGCCGCATGTGGACCGCGACGGCGGGCACCATTCTCGGCGCCGCGGGCTTCTTCGGCACGGTCACGCTCCTGTGGTCCATGTCTTGACGTGCTCCTTGGCCCAGAGCCCAGGGAGTCCGGCCTGGGTCGTCCGCCCCTTCCGAGGGCTTCCTGCTTCACCGCGCTGTGCGGGCACGTGTGCCCGTATTACCGGAACTCCACAGGCGTTTGGTGTCTCCGCCCGTCCGACGGCGACGATACGGCGTCCTTCGAACACACGCGCGTGCCGGCGTGCGACCTTGATGCGGGCCTTGGCCCGGTTCTTCGAACCCTTGGCCTTGCGGGACAGCTCCCGCCCGAGGCGTCTGAGTTTGTAGCGGGACGACCGCTGACACGTCGGTGAGCCAGGCGCGTTCCTCAGTGCGCTTGGCGTGGGTGATGCGAACCCGGGACGGCTCGGCCGACTTCACATACGGCAGCCCGGCCGCGTGCGCTTCCTCGCGGTCGCGCAGGCAGTCGTTCCACACCACACGAGCTCGTGGCCGCTCGCGGCAAAAGATCACATCCACGAGCAGCAAAAACGTCCGCTCCAGCCCGCGGGGCAGAGCAGTCCTGAGTTGCGTTGCATCCCCGGCGTGAACGCCGGGCTTTCACGCAAGGTCACGGGTGAATCCCAGACCCCGCGGGCCCCCGGGGTCATCCCTCCGCGATCACAACGGCCGAGGCGACACCCGCGTCATGGCTGAGGGACACATGCCAGGACCGCACCCCCAGCTCGGCGGCCCGCGCCGCCACGGTCCCGGTCACCCGCAGCCAGGGCTGCCCACTGTCCTCGACACACACCTCGGCATCGGTCCAGAGCAGCCCGGCCGGAGCCCCGAGCGCCTTGGCCAGGGCCTCCTTGGCGGCGAACCGGGCGGCCAGCGAGGCGACACCCCGGCGCTCCCCACTGGGCAGCAACAACTCCCGCTCCACGAACAGCCGTCCGGCCAACGCGGGCGTACGTTCCAGCGACGCCGCGAACCGATCGATCTCGGCGACGTCGATCCCGACCCCGATGATGCTCATGCGCAGCACCCTACGGCGAGGCCTCGGTGTTTTCCGGAAGGGTCGAGGCCACCCGCTGCCGTCCATGGCCTCGCCGGTGATGACTAGCATGATCAGCATGGAATGGGACGGCCTCACCGACCGCGAGCGCTACGGGGACTGGTACCTGAAGGAGCGGGACCGGTTCTCGGACCTGGCCCGGGACGCGGACTGGGACGGCGTGTCCGGGGAGCTCGGGAAGAATCCCGGGTGGGTCAATCTCCCCCGGCCCGGGAGCCGCAGCGGATTCGCCCCGCTGCACCAGGCCGCCTGGCACGGAGCCGACATCGCCGTCGTCTCCCGGCTGATCGCGCACGGTGCCTGGCGCACGCAGCGCACCCGGGACGGACGGCGCCCCGTGGACATCGCGCGGGAGCGGGGTCACACGCATCTGCTGGAGCTCTTGGAGCCGGTCGCGGTGCGGCAGCTCCCCTCCCCCGCCGATGTGCTGGAGCGCCACTTCCACGCGATGCTGCGGGAGCGGACCGGCAGCTGTTTCGACGAGACCGAGCATCTGCTGCCACCACTGTCCCCCCTGACGGAGGGTCTGGATGTGCGGATCTTCTTCCGGGTGGTCGGCATGATGGGCGGATTCCACTACCGCCTCCACGCGGACATCGTGCATGTGCACGGCAGCTCGCGGATGGACGGCGACAACGGGGACTTCTACCAGGTGACCCCCAACGGCTGGACCAAGCTCCCGTACAGCCCCAGGCCGCCGGCACCCTGGACCTTCCCTTACTGACGTCCCTCACGCAGCGACCACTTCGCACCACACGTACGAACCTCCAGCGGACACCCCCCGCCCTTGAACTCCCCCTGCCGCTTGTACAGTTCGCGATGATCGCGATGTGCAAACGGCATCGCGCCAAACGGGAGGACACAGACCATGAGGTTCAAGTCGCTGGGAACGGCGGCCACTGCCGCGGCCCTCTTCGCCACGGCCCTCACCGGCACCGTCGCCGCCGCCGGCACTGCCGCCGCGGCCCCGCCGAAGGACTGCAGCAAGGCGATCGTCAACGTCAAGGCCAAGGAGACCGTCAAGGTCCGGACCTCGCCGAAGACGAGCGCCACCGCCCTCGGCATCTGGGGCAAGGGCAAGCGGGGCGGGATCTGCAACGACGGCAAGGCCTACAAGGGCGGGTCCTACAACGCCTGCGGCAAGAAGAGCAACATGTGGTACTACGGCGGCGACAAGGTGAACGGCTGGGTCCCGAAGACCTGCATCAACTGGTAGTCGCCCGACCGGTCGGCTGACCGGCTGATCGGCTGTGCAAGGGGCGAACGGCGACCGGCCGTTCGCCCCTTTTCCTCACTTCCTCATTCCACCGTCACCGACTTCGCCAGGTTCCGAGGCTGATCCACCTCGTTCCCGCGAGCCGTCGCCAGCTCACACGCGAACACCTGCAGCGGCACCGTGGCCACGAGCGGCTGGAGCAGGGTCGGCGTGGCCGGCACCCGGATCAAGTGGTCGGCGTACGGCACCACCGCCTCGTCACCCTCCTCCGCGATGACGATCGTGCGCGCACCCCGCGCCCGGATCTCCTGGATGTTGGACACGATCTTGTCGTACAGCACGGACCGCCCGCGCGGCGACGGCACCACGACGACCACCGGCAGATCCTCCTCGATCAGGGCGATCGGCCCGTGCTTCAACTCCCCCGCCGCGAACCCCTCGGCGTGCATGTAGGCCAGCTCCTTGAGCTTCAGCGCGCCCTCCAGCGCCACCGGATACCCCACATGGCGGCCGAGGAACAGCACCGTGTTCTTCGAGGCGAGCGTGCGCGCCAGCTCCCGCACCGGCTCCATCGTGCCGAGGACCTGCTCCACCGCACCGGCGATCGAGGACAGGTCGCGGATCACCGCCCGGATCTCGTCACCCCACTTGGTGCCCCGCACCTGGCCCAGATACAGGGCGACCAGGTAACACGCGACGAGCTGCGTCAGGAACGCCTTGGTGGAGGCGACGGCCACCTCGGGACCGGCGTGCGTGTACAGCACCGCGTCCGACTCGCGCGGGATCGTCGAGCCGTTGGTGTTGCAGATCGCCAGCACCCTGGAGCCCTGCTCGCGGGCGTGCCGCAGCGCCATGAGCGTGTCCATGGTCTCGCCGGACTGGGAGATGGCGATGACGAGGGTCTGCGCGTCGAGGATCGGGTCCCGGTACCGGAACTCACTGGCCAGTTCCACCTCGCACGGCAGGCGCGTCCAGTGCTCGATGGCGTACTTGGCGATCATCCCGGCGTGGAAGGCCGTACCGCACGCGACGATGACGACCTTGTCGATCTCCCGCAGCACGCCCGCGGGGATCCGCACCTCGTCCAGGGTCAGCGAACCGGAGCCGTCGATACGGCCCAGCAGCGTATCGGCGACCGCCTTGGGCTGTTCGGCGATCTCCTTGAGCATGAAGTAGTCGTAGCCCCCCTTCTCCGCGGCCGACGCGTCCCAGTCGACGTGGTACGAGCGGACGTCGGCCGGGCGGCCGTCGAAGCCGGTCACCGTCACGCCGTCCCGGCGCAGCTCCACCACCTGGTCCTGTCCCAGCTCGATCGCCGACCGCGTGTGCGCGATGAACGCGGCGACGTCCGAGGCGAGAAAGGCCTCGCCCTCTGAGACGCCCACCACCAGCGGCGAGTTCCGCCGCGCGCCCACCACCACGTCCGGCTCGTCGGCGTGCACGGCGACCAGCGTGAACGCACCCTCCAGCCGCCGGCACACCAGCCGCATCGCCTCGGCGAGGTCCGCGCACGACGAGAACTCCTCGGCGAGCAGATGCGCGACGACCTCGGTGTCGGTCTCGGAGACCAGCTCGTGCCCCCGCTCCTCCAACTCGGCCCGCAGCAGGGCGAAGTTCTCGATGATGCCGTTGTGCACGACCGCGACCCGACCGGCGTTGTCGATGTGCGGGTGGGCGTTGGCATCCGTCGGCCCGCCGTGCGTGGCCCACCGGGTGTGTCCGATGCCCGTCGTGCCGGCCGGCAGGGGCCGGCCGTCCAGTTCCTTCTCCAGGTTCAGGAGTTTCCCGGCCTTCTTCCCCGTCGCCAGCCCGCCGTCGGCCAGCACGGCGACGCCCGCCGAGTCGTACCCCCGGTACTCCAGCCGCTTCAGCCCGGCCATCACGACATCGAGCGCCGACTGCGGCCCCACGTATCCCACGATTCCACACATGGGCGGCAGCTTAGGGTCGATTTCCGCGCCGAACCGGCCGCAGCGTGCCCGAAATCGGAAATTCCCACCGGGGTACGAAGACCAAGGACCTCACCTCCGGAGTACGAAGCCCCCTGGCTCTCAGACCTTCGCGCGATACGCCCTCATGGCCAGCGGATAGAACACGAGCGCGATCCCCGCCGCCCACACCAGCGACCACAGCACCGGCTCCGCCACCGCCCCGCCGAGCAGCAGCCCGCGGAAGGCGTCGGACAGATGCGTGACCGGGTTGACGTCGCTCCACGCCTGGAGCCAGCCCGGCATGGTGTCGACGACGACGAAGGCGCTGCTGGTGAAGGTGATCGGGAAGATGAGGGTGAAGGCGAACGCCTGCACCTTCTCCGCGTCACCGGCCAGCATCCCGATCAGTACCGCGCTCCAGGACACGGCCGCGGCGAACACCACCAGCAGCAGCGCGCCGAGCAGGAACCCGCCGAACCCGCCGGTGATGCGGAAGCCGAGGGCCAGTCCGAGGCCGATCATCAGCAGCATCGCCCACACATGCTTGGCGAGGTCGGCGGTGATCCGTCCGATCGGCGGGGCGGAGCGCGCGATGGGCAGGCTGCGCAGCCGGTCGAAGACCCCCTTGGTGAGGTCGGTGTTGAGCGCCATCGCCGTGTACATCGTCATGAACAGGGTGTTCTGCACGATGATCCCGGGCAGCGCGTACTTCAGGTACGCGTCGGGCGATCCGGCCATCTGCCCGCCCAGCACATAGGTGAACAGGAACACGAACATGATCGGCGTGATGCTGTAGTCGACCAGTTCGAGCGGGTTGTGCTTGACGGCGACCAGGCTCCGCCAGGCCATCGTGAAGGTCTGCCGCAGCCCGGCCAGCGGCGGCACGCGGCCCGACCCGGTGACCGGCGCGGTGATGGTGGTGGCGGTCATGACCGGCTCACCGCCTTCTCCCTCTCGTCCTCGTCCTCGCCCTCGTCCCGGACGGACGCGCCGCCGTCCTGCTCGGGCTCGCCCGGTTCGGCGCGGTGGCCGGTCAGGGCGAGGAAGACCTCGTCGAGCGAGGAGCGGCGCAGGGCCAGCTCGCCCACCGCGATCCCCTCCCGGTCCAGGGCGCGCACGACGGCCGGCATCAGCTCGGGGTCCTTCACCGGCGCGGTGATCATCTCGCCCTCGATCCGGGCCTGAGGGCCGGCGGCCCCGGCCACCAGGGCGTGTGCCCGCGTGAGGTCCTGTCCGAGGATCGGCCGGAGCTCCAGCACCTGGCCGCCGACCTGGGCCTTCAGCCGGTCCGGCGTGCCCTCGGCGATCACCCGGCCCTTGTCGATCACCACGATCTCGTCGGCGAGCACATCGGCCTCGTTCAGATACTGCGTGGTCAGCAGGGCCGTCGCACCGTCCGCGACCAGGCCGCGCAGCATGTCCCACAGCTCACCACGGCTGTGCGGGTCGAGGCCCGTGGTGGGCTCGTCGAGGAAGAGGATGCGCGGCCTCCCCACCAGGCTGGCCGCCAGGTCCAGGCGCCGGCGCATGCCTCCCGAGAACGTCTTCACGGCCCGGCCGGCCGCGTGCGTCAGCTGAAAGCGCTCCAGCAGTTCCCCCGCCCGCGCCTTCGCCTCCCGCCTCGGTAGGCCCAGCAGCCGGCCGATGAGCAGCAGATTCTCCGTGCCGGTCAGGTTCTCGTCGACCGCCGCGTACTGCCCGGTCAGCCCGACCAAGGCCCGCACGACCCCGGCCTCCCGGACCACGTCGTGGCCGGCCACCCGGGCCCTGCCCCCGTCCGGGCGCAGCAGCGTCGCGAAGATCCGCACCGCGGTCGTCTTGCCCGCACCGTTGGGGCCCAGCAGCCCGAGCACCGTGCCCTTGCGGGCCGCCAGGTCGACACCGGCCAGCGCCTCGGTCTCCTTGAACCGTTTGACCAGGCCTTCCGCCTCTATCGCATGCGTCATGGGTCACCCCTCGGCGTTCCTGGACCCCGACCTGGGCCCATTTCTCCCACAACTGTGACGCACGCCACTGACATTCCTCCCCTTGGCCGGTTTTCTCCTGAATGGGAGAATCCAAGGACCTAGGGTGACGGATCCCACCTCACGGTCCGTTCGTACGCCCGTAACAATGGACTGTGATCTCTCCGGTCTCCTCGATGCCCCGGAGCGCCCACCGGCAGCGGCCGGAGGCGACTCCCTACGTCGACCTCACCCGAGCCGAGTGGAGCGCGTTGCGTGACAAGACGCCGCTGCCGCTGACTGCCGAGGAGGTCGAGAAGCTGCGCGGTCTCGGCGACGTCATCGACCTCGACGAGGTGCGGGACATCTACCTCCCGCTGTCCAGACTTCTCAACCTCTACGTCGGTGCCACGGACGGCCTCAGAGGCGCGCTCAACACCTTCCTGGGCGAGCAGGGCTCCCAGTCCGGCACCCCGTTCGTGATAGGAGTCGCCGGCTCGGTCGCCGTGGGCAAGTCGACGGTCGCCCGGCTCCTGCAGGCCCTGCTCTCGCGCTGGCCGGAACACCCGCGCGTCGAGCTGGTCACCACCGACGGCTTCCTGCTGCCCACCAAGGAACTCCAGGCCCGCGGCCTGATGTCGCGGAAGGGATTCCCCGAGTCCTTCGACCGCCGCGCGCTGACCCGCTTCGTAGCCGACATCAAGGCGGGCAAGGACGAGGTCACGGCCCCCGTCTACTCCCATCTGATCTACGACATCGTCCCCGACAAGAAGCTCACGGTCCGCCGCCCCGACATCCTCATCGTCGAGGGCCTGAACGTCCTCCAGCCCGCCCTCCCCGGCAAGGACGGCCGCACCCGGGTCGGCCTCGCCGACTACTTCGACTTCAGCGTGTACGTCGACGCCCGCGTCGAGGACATCGAGCACTGGTACCTCAACCGCTTCCGCAAGCTGCGCGCGACCGCCTTCCAGAACCCGTCCTCGTACTTCCGCAAGTACACCCAGGTCTCGGAGGAGGAGGCCCTCGACTACGCCCGGACGATGTGGCGCACGATCAACCAGCCCAACCTGGTCGAGAACATCGCCCCCACCCGCGGCCGCGCCACCCTCGTCCTGCGCAAGGGGCCGGACCACAAGGTGCAGCGCCTGAGCCTGCGCAAGCTGTGACGCCCGGGGAAAGACCGGTTGGATAGCCGTCATGCTTCACTTGCGCCTGATCACGCCGTCCGGGAAGACCGACGACGTGGTGCGACTGATCGACAAGACGGTCGGCACCACCCATCTCGTCGTGCTGCCGGACACCGCCCGCAATCCCGCAGGGGACGTCGTGATGTGCGACGTGGCGCGCGAGGCGGGCGACGAACTGCTCACCGGCCTGCGGGAGCTGGGCATCGACACGAGCGGCTCCATCGCGGTCGAGAGCATCGACCTGTCGCTGTCCGAGCGGGCCGACCAGGCCGCGGCCGACGCACCCGGCGAGGGCGCGGACGCGGTCCTGTGGGAGCAGCTGACCGAAGCGACGCACGAGGAGTCGACCCTCTCCGCCACGTACCTCGCGTTCATCACCCTGGCCACGATGATCGCGGCCTGCGGCGTGGTCCTGGACAACGCGATCCTGATCGTGGGCGCCATGGCGGTGGGCCCGGAGTTCGGCCCCCTCACCGGCATCTGCACCGCGGTCGTCCGGCGCAGAGCTCGCCTGGCCCTGCGCTCGCTGATCGCCCTGCTGGTGGGCTTCGCGGTGGCGATGGCGGTGACGGTCGGCTTCAGCCTCTTCATGGACTCGGTCGACCTGTTCAGCGAGCGGCAACTCATGGCGGACCGCCCCAACACGGGCTTCATCTACGCCCCCGACTGGTTCTCCTTCGTCGTGGCGGTCCTGGCCGGCATCGCCGGCACGCTCTCGCTGACCTCGGCCAAGTCGGGCGCCCTGGTGGGCGTGGCCATCTCGGTGACCACGGTCCCGGCCGCGGCGAACGCGGCAGTGGCCCTGAGCTACGGCGACACGACCCAGACCAAGGGCTCCACCGAACAACTCCTGCTGAACCTGCTGGGCATCATCGTCGCCGGCACGCTGACCCTGCTGGCCCAGAAGTGGCTCTGGTCGAAACAACGCCGAGGTGTGTAAGGGGCGCGGGGAACTGCGCAACAAGCCACGACGAAACGGTCAGCCCGCGACGAACCGCAGCCCCACCCCGAACCCGGAACAGCCGACTACCCCAACGCAGACTTCACGACATCAGCCAACCGCCCCGCCACAGACCGAGCCTGCTCGATATCCGCTGCCTCCACCATCACCCGCACCAACGGCTCGGTCCCCGAGGACCGCAGCAGCACCCGCCCGGTGGCTCCCAGCTCCCGCTCCGCATCGGCGACGGCCGCCGCGAGCTCCGAGGACGTCGTCACCCGGGACTTGTCCACGTCCGGCACATTGATCAGCACCTGCGGCAGCCGCTCCATCACGGACGCCAGCTCCCGCAGCGGACGCCCGCTCTGCGCGACCCGCGCCGCCAGCAGCAACCCGGTCAGCGTGCCGTCGCCGGTCGTCGCATGGTCGAGAATGATCACGTGCCCGGACTGCTCGCCCCCGAGAGCGAACCCGTGCTCCTTCATCTCCTCCAGCACGTACCGGTCGCCCACGGCGGTCTGCACGAGCCGGATGCCCTCGCGCTCCATGGCGAGCTTGAAGCCCAGGTTGGACATCACCGTCGCCACGACCGTCTCGGCCCGCAGCGTGGAGGCCTCCCGCATGGCCAGGGCGAGGACGGCCAGGATCTGGTCACCGTCCACCTCCTCGCCGGTGTGGTCCACGGCGAGGCACCGGTCGGCGTCGCCGTCGTGCGCGATGCCCAGGTCGGCCCCGTGCTCGACGACGGCGGCCTTGATCTTGTCCAGGTGCGTGGATCCGCACCCGTCGTTGATGTTGAGCCCGTCCGGCTCGGCCCCGATCGTGACGACCTCGGCACCGGCCCGCTGGAACACCTCGGGCGAGACCCGGGAGGCGGCGCCGTGCGCCTCGTCGAGGACGACCTTCAGCCCGTCGAGCCGGTTCGGCAGGACACGCAGCAGATGCTCGACGTACCGGTCGGCGCCCTCCTCGGAGTCGCGCACACGGCCCACTCCGGCCCCGGTCGGCCGGTCCCACGGGGCGCCGGTGCGGTGCTCCTCGTAGACGGACTCGATCCGGTCCTCCAGCTCGTCGGCAAGCTTGTGCCCGCCACGGGCGAAGAACTTGATGCCGTTGTCGGGCATGGCGTTGTGGCTCGCGGAGAGCATCACACCGAGGTCGGCGCCGAGCTCTCCGGTCAGGTACGCCACCGCCGGCGTCGGCAGCACGCCGACCCGCAGGACGTCCACGCCGGCGCTGGCGAGGCCCGCGACCACGGCGGCCTCCAGGAACTCCCCGGACGCGCGCGGGTCACGCCCGACCACCGCGGTCGGCCGGTGCCCCTCGAACGTGCCCGCCTCGGCCAGTACGTGCGCCGCGGCTACGGAGAGGCCGAGGGCCATCTCCGCCGTCAGGTCCGCGTTGGCGACACCGCGCACGCCGTCCGTGCCGAAGAGTCGTCCCACTGTGGTGTCCTCCGAATTGCGAGAGAGTGCGGCTCCAGTACATCCCCCGGGACCGTCCGGCATCCGCAGGGGTTGTGTACGTGAACGCCCCGGCGGCACGGAAGGTGCCGCCGGGGCGATCGTTGCGAAGACAGTCGCAAGGACAGCTACGCGATTAGCGCTTGCTGTACTGCGGGGCCTTGCGGGCCTTCTTCAGACCGGCCTTCTTGCGCTCGACCGCACGGTCGTCGCGGCGGAGGAAGCCGGCCTTCTTGAGGGCGCCACGGTTGTTGTCGGCGTCGGCCTCGTTCAGCGCGCGGGCGACACCGAGACGGAGCGCACCGGCCTGACCGGAGACACCGCCACCGGCGATGCGGGCGATGACGTCGTAACGGCCCTCGAGCTCGAGCACCTTGAAGGGCTCGTTGACTTCCTGCTGGTGCACCTTGTTCGGGAAGTAGTCCTCGAGGGTGCGCCCGTTGATCTTCCACTTGCCGGTGCCCGGGACGATCCGGACGCGGGCGATGGCGTTCTTGCGACGGCCCAGGCCGGCGGCCGGCTGGGGCTCGCCGAAGCGGGAGGCCATGGACTCCGAGGTGTACTCACCCTCGACGGGGACCTCGGACTCGGTGGTGTAGCTGTCGATGTCAAGCTCTTCGAGCGGCTGCTCGGCAGTGGTCTCGGCCACGATTCTCCTCAGATTCTCTTCAGTCTTAGGGGGTGGCCGGACTTACTGCGCGACCTGGGTGATCTCGTACGGCTGCGGCTGCTGCGCGCCGTGCGGGTGCTGGTCACCCTTGTAGACCTTCAGCTTCGAGAGCATCTGACGGCCCAGAGTGTTCTTGGGGAGCATGCCCTTGACGGCCTTCTCGATGGCCTTCTCGGGGTTCTTGTCGAGCAGCTCGTCGTAACGGACGGAGCGCAGACCACCCGGGTAGCCGGAGTGGCGGTACGCCATCTTCTGGGTCCGCTTGTTGCCGGACAGGTGCACCTTGTCCGCGTTGATGATGATGACGAAGTCACCAGCGTCGACGTGGGGGGCGTAGATCGGCTTGTGCTTGCCCCGGAGGAGGGTCGCTGCGGTGGTGGCGAGACGACCCAGGACAACGTCCTGGGCGTCGATGACGTGCCACTGGCGCGTCACATCGCCGGGCTTGGGGCTGTACGTACGCACGGTTCGTAGCCTTCGCTTCGAGTGAATGGTCCTGAACAGGTCACCGAAACGATCACGACAGCCTTGACCGCACAGCGGTGACGCAAACCGCGTGCTGGTCGCTGGTCATCGGCCCGGTGGACCGGTGTAAGGGCCCGTCCCGTGAGAATGAGCAAGCCAATACACAACGAAAGAGCAGAATACCGGGGCTCACCACAAGGGTCAAAACGCGGGATCATCGACGACGGCCGGTCACGGAGACGCACAGGCCGGCACACAGAGTCACGGCCCTCCTCAGCGTCCGGCGCCGCACCGGCCGCACGTACGGGAACACCGACGACAACAGCACATCGACGACCACGGCGACGCCCCACCGCGGCAGGCAGCCGCCCCCGCGCGGACGGCGAAGCGCCCGCAGCACCCCGACCGCGACCGTCGGCCAGACCCCGACCGCGGTCGCCGGCCAGGACCACAGGCACACCAGCAGCACCACGGCCGGCAGCACTCGCCCCAACCACCCGCAGATGTCGCCTTTGCCCGTCCGCATGGGAGGAACGCTAGGGGCTCCAGGGCCCATCCAGGCGGACCAGCACGCCACTTGTCCCGTCTAAGATGCGCCCCATGAGCTTTGGGCAGGGGGGACCCCAGTCCCAGTGGGATCCATGGAAACCGCAGTCGCAGCAGCCCTGGAGCGGCGAGGGCGGCCAGTCTCCGGACTGGGCCGCGCTCGCCGAGGCGTCCGAGGCCCGTAACAAACGACGCCGGCTGCTCCTGGTCGGCGGCGGCGCGCTCGCCACCGTCGCGATCGGCGCTGCCGTCGCCGTGGCCGTGGTCTCGGCGGGCGGCGACAACCAGGCGAACAGCCCGACCTCCCAGGTGCCCTCGGCCGACATCCCGAGCCAGTCCGCCTCGGCCCCGTCGTTCGCACCGACCAGCGCCCCGCCCCCGCTGGACCCGAAGGACTTCATCGCCAGCGCGAAGAAGGACACGGCTCCGCTCAGCCCGGACACCCTCTTCCCCGGCACCCAGCTGACCATGGGCGAGACGACGTACAAGAAGGGCCCCACGGCCGACACCGAGAACTGCGCCTCGGCGTCGGGCGGCACGCTCCCGAAGATCCTCACCGCGAACGACTGCACGCGCCTGATACGCGTCACCTACTCCAGGGACGGCATCGCGGTGACGGTCGGCGTGGCGGTCTTCGACACCGAGGCACAGGCCGCCAAGGCCAAGAGCCAGACCAACAAGAAGAGCTTCGTCAAGTCGCTCTCCGGCGGCGGCGTCAAGGCCTTCTGCGAAGCCGGGTTCTGCCGCACGACCAGCAACTCCTACGGCCGCTACGCCTACTTCACCAACGCCGGCTTCACCAGCGGCAAGGACGTGTCGACGAAGGACACCGAGGTGTTCGCCACCGGCGACAACCTCCAGCTGTTCACCTTCCGCCAGATCCACCGCCGCGGCCAGGCCCAGGCGTCGGCCGCGGCGAGCGAGTGACCGGCCGCCGCCCGCCCGGTCACAGCCTCTTCGCGCTGCGCAGCGTCTTGGCGTAGTAGCCGTTGCCGTCCAGCCGGGACACTCCGCCGACGTCGCCGATGGTCGGGCCGTTGACCTCCTCACGGCTGGAGATGAAGAGCAGGTGGCCCTCGGTGTCGTAGCCGAGCACCATGCCGACGTGGTCCAGGCGCTGCTTCGTCCGGGCGTCGAGCTTGAAGAAGACGAGGTCCCCGGGCTGGAGCTGGTCGATGCCGGTGGGCCGGTTCTCTGGCGACACACCGGTCAGCGGCAGGACGTCGGCCCCCTGGTCCGAGCGGGCCATGCCGTTGGCGGTGCGCGGCAGGCCGTCGCCCGAGTCGTCCGAGGACATCAGCGGGTAGCGGGCGCGGTAGCCGAACACCATCCGCATGTATCCCGAGCAGTCGATCGACTTGGCGCGCGCGGTCTCCGGCTGCCCGATCACGCCGTCCCGGAAGGGGTACTGGACGCCCAGGTAGTCGTAGAAGTCGGACTGCTCCAGGCGCAGGTCGCCGCCCTCGGCACCCGTCGCGTTGAGGGGGCCGAAGTTGGCGTCACCGGCGTAGCCGATGCCCTGCTCGTCCTTCTTCTCCTTGGCGCCCGCGACGTACTGGAAGGCGACGGCGATCAGGTCGTCCTCCTTGCTGCCCTGGAGTTCGGCGTACCAGTCCTTGAACCACTTCTGCTTCTCCGCGCCCTTCTTCCAGGGCTCGGGCATGAGGCGCACCCAGTCCGTCGTGGAGACCTTGGAGCTCGTCGACGAGGGCTCGGCGAAGGTGCGGGCCGGTCCGGTCAGGGTCGCGGTGCGCGCCCCGTCGGTGAACACCGCCTTGACCTGGCCGTCGGATCCGCGCAGCACCGAGCGGGCCGGGTTCTCCAGCCGGGACCAGCTCTCCCCGCCCTTGTCTCGGGTCTTCGTCGCGCCGTCGGCCCGGTCCGAGCCGTCCAGCACGCCGACGTTCGTGATCTCGGGGACGCCCTTGTCCTCCTGCTTGCGCAGCTCCACGGTGAGGTAGCCGGAGGTCGCGACGAGCGCCAGCACCACGAGGCCGGAGAGGACCGGCCGCGATTTCTTCTTTCCTGCCATGTGTTGTCTCCTGGTTATCGGCCGCCGGGGACGCCGGTTCTCAGACGGTGGGCATGATGCCGAGCAGCAGTCCGGCGGCGACGACGATGTAGGCCATGAGCGAGACGGTGCCGGTTGCCAGCAGGGTCGGACCCTTGGGCTGGCGGACCATCTGGTACGCGATGAGGCCGGGCACGATGAATCCGAGGGTCTGGTTGCCGTACAGCAGCGGGAACTCGATCGAGAGCACGATCATCACGGTGGCCTGGAGCAGCACGCCCAGCAGGACGACCGCGGCGAACAGCCGCTTGCCGTAGAGGATCACCAGCCGCTGCATGACCTTGGTGCCCGCATAGGTGAGGGCGGTGACGCCGACCACCATGGCGGCTCGCTGGAGGTCCTCGATGAGGGTCAGGGCGAGCCAGCCCGGCGTGATCATTCCACCGGGCGAGAGGTTGGTGGTCAGGTAGCACAACAACGAGAAGAACAGTCCGATGGCGATGCCGAGGGCGGCCATCTCGGGGGTCAGGGCGGCGGTGGTCAACGGGGTCTCCGGGCACGGGTGCGGGTGCGGGGCGAGCGGCGGGCGTGGGTCGTGGGTCCCGCCCGTGGACGTCAGGAACGGGGAGGCTGCCCCCCGCCGTCGGCCGTCGGGTACGGGGAGTGCCCGTAGGGGTCGTCGGCGTACTGCCATGGCTGTTCGGCCGGGTCGGCGTACGGCACCTGCTGGTACGGGGCCGGGGCGGGATACCCGGCGCCGGCGTACGGCCCCGACGGCTGGGCCGGGATGTGGACCACCGGGATCTCCTGGGTACGGGAGGCCTGGTAGCGCTCCTCGTAGGCCATGGGGTACGAGGCGTAGGGGTCCAGGCGCGCGGGCTGGGCCAGCGTCGGCGTGGCCGAGGGCCGCGCGGCGTCGGCGGTGGCGGACTCGTCCGCCGGGAGTTCGGCGAGGTACTCCAGCAGTTCCTCGCCCTGGCCGTGGATGTTGCCGATGGCGACCAGCGAGGAGTCGGCGGACAGGCGCTCCAGCAGGGCGGGCATGAACTCCTCGGCCGACCGCCGCTCGCCCCCGAGGTCGATCGCGCGGTCGCGCCACTCGGCGGGGATGGCGTCGATCGCGCTCTTGGCGGGGTGCCCGATGACGAAGACGTGATCCGGCTGCAGGTCGGGGATGATCTCGCCCATCTGGCCGTTGCGCTCCACGCGGTCGGGCCGGCAGTTGATCACGACGTTCAGCGGCCGGTGGATGGCTCCGAGGTCGAGGAGCTGGTTGATGTTCATCAGCGTCGACTCGGGGTCGTTGGCCGCGAAGACGTTGGCGAAGGCGAGCCGCTTGCCTTCGGGCGCCAGGTAGCGCTCGACGGACAGGACGCCCGGGTCCGGCGGGGCGTCGTACATGCCCTGCAGGGCGACCCGCCGTTCCACGCCGAGCAGTTCGGCCACCACGAGGGCGATCGCGACGTTCTCCTTGAAGGTGAACCAGCTGAAGCCGCGCAGTTCCTCGTCGGTGACGGTCTCCGGGTCGGCGTAGATCAACTGGCAGTTACGGGCGTCGGCCTCCTCCTGGAGGATGTGGAAGCGTTCCTTCTCCGCGGTGACGCAGATGCCGCCCTCCGGCATGGAGCGGCACAGCGACCGCGCCACGTCGTCGAGGGTGGGCCCCATCTCGGCGAGGTGGTCCTCGCGGACGTTGCACAGCACGCCGATCGTGGAGCGGATCAGCTTGCTCTGGTTCACCTCCTGCAGGGCCGGCATGACGGCCATGCACTCGATGACGAGGGCGTCGGGCCGGTAGGTGGCGGCCCGGCGCACGATGCCGATCTGCTCCACCACGTTGGCGATGCCGAACTTGCGGTAGACCGGCTCCTCGGTGGCGTCCGGGTGGATGAACCGGGCCGCCGTACCCGTGGTCTTCGCCACGGTGACCAGGTCGCCGCCGCGCAGCGCCCCGGCGCACAGCCGGGTGATGGAGGACTTGCCGCGGATGCCGTTCACGAGCACGCGCGAGGGGATGCTGTGCAGGCTGGCGTAATGCCGGCGCTGTTCCACGATGCCCGCCACGAGCAGCAGCACGCTGCCGGTGAGCAGGACGAAGTACAGATAGAGCACGGCTGGGTCACCTTCCCCGAACGCCGGCTTCCGGCTCCGCGAGCCGGCGCGCCTGGGTCTGCTTACGGGCCTGGAGTTGCTGGCGCAGCAGTTCGAGGCTGCGCACGACGGCGCCGACCTCGTCCTGGTAGCGGGGGTACAGCACGGACTTGAGGTCGCCGTCGGCCAGCTTCTCCGCGCCGGCCGCCAGGGCCCGCATCGGCCGGGCCACGACCAGGTGGACCCAGCCGAGGCAGACGACGATCAGGGCCAGACCGAGCAGTCCGGCCAGGACGCTGCGGTCCTCGCGCTGGTACGGGGTGATCTGGAAGTCCTTGGCGTTCTGCCAGCTGACCACGGTCCAGCCGATGTCGGCCGCCACACCACCGCCGGAGAAGGGGGCGGCCGCGGCGACGGTGACCCCGCGGCCCTCGCGGATCAGCAGACCGTTCTCGACGGGACCGGCGCCGACGTGGACGCTGCCGGCCCGGACGAGGTCGGTGAGCGCGTCGCGCGGCAGTTTCTCGAAGGCCAGGAAGCCGTCGCCGGCGGCGATGGTCCGCGCCTTGGAGTCCACCACGCGGACCTCGCCGAGCCCGGGCCGCTTCAGCAGCGAGTTGAGGAACTCGATCCGGATCTCGCCGACCAGGGTCATGCCCTTGCGGCCCGGCACCGGCGCCCCGGCCTGGACGACAGGCTTCTTCCCGCCCTCGCCGGCCACCCGCACCAGCTCGTCCGCGTCGGCGAAACCGGCGCGCGGCTCCTTGCCCGCGCGGGCGACGACCTCGCCGTCCTCGTCGAGGAGGTACAGCGCCTGGTAGCGGGTGTGCTCGCGCAGGGTTTCCTCGAGCAGAGCGCGGCCGGCGCCGGCGTCGTCCGGGTCGATCAGCCGGGACGTGGAGACCAGGTCCGCCTGCGCCTCGTTGAGCGCCCGGCGCACCCGGTCGGCGACCAGGTCGGTGCGGTCACGCTGGTCCGCGACCATGCTGGCCGGAATACTGACGGAGCCGTCGGTGCGGTTCAGCAGGAGGCCGACGGGCACACACCACAGCAGCAGCAGGACGGCGGTCAGCGCGAGCGGCCCGCGCACCCCGAACCGCCCCTTGACGCGCTGGCGCCCGCCGGGATCATCGGCCGGCCCGCCCAGCTGCGCGCGCAGCCTCTCCAGTGCGGAGCCGATGCGCGCGGCCTCGCCCCAGCGGGGCACGTCCACCGGGCGGGTCAGGTCGCCGCGGGCCAGTCGGCGGGACTCCAGGAACAGCCGCAGCAACGGCCGCTGCACGGTCGCCCACAGCACGGCCGCGGCGAGCAGTCCGAGCACCACCAGGGCTCCGGCCGCCAGCAGCCCGTACAGCTCCCGGTCCGGAACGGCGGCCTGCTGCTGAACCACGGGCAGCAGGGCGACGACGGTGAGCCCGAGGCCCGCGCCGACGCTCTTCTTCTCCTCCGGGTCGGCGGAGGAGAGGGAGGCGTAACCGGCCGTGGCGACACGGCCGTTGTAGCTCCCGCCGACCAGGGTCCCGCTGACCCCGGGGTAGCCGCGCGAGCCCGGCTCCCTGGCGCTGACCGGGTCCTGCTCGGTCTCCCGGGCCGCCTGTGCGGACAGCCCGCTCATCTGCTTCTGGAGGAAGCCCAGCTCCTTGCGCTCCTGGTCGGTGTTGAGCGCCTCGGACTGTTCGAAGCCTGCCGTGGCGAGGATCTCCCCGCCGGTGGCGACGACCGCCATGGAGCGGAACTGGCCCAGGTTGATGGCGGGCACCGAAAGGCTGTTGGAGGCGAGCAGCAGCTGCTGCGGCCGGTCCTCGAAGTCCAGGACCGCCATGGTCATCAGGCGTACGTCGCCGGTCTCCAGCCGCACCATGCGGGGCTTGAGGGCCGTGTCCCCGGTGAGGACGTCCTTGTCCAGCCATCCGAGGGGAATTGTTTCACCCCTGGCCGCCAGCACCTTGCCGCTCTCCAGGTCCAGGATCGTGGTGCCCGTCCACTTCTGGTAGGTCTTCCCCAGGTCGGACAGGACGCGCTCGGGCTTCACCGGCGACCCCGCGTTCAGCGCGGCGGCGGTGCGGTTCAGGTCGGTGACCCGCTCGTCGATGGAGGCGCGCAGGGCGATGGCGCCGTCCTCCGCGAAGTGCCGCTGGGAGGAGAGCACCGCCTGCGGTACGGCCTGCTCGCCGGCGGGGCCGAGCACCTGGGCGGTGAGGCCGGCGAGGGCCAGCACCAGCACGCACAGCAGCGCGATCGGGGGACGGACGCCGCCCAGCAGCGGCATGTCCGCGCGTCTCCGGCTGCGCCGCCGTCCTCCCTTCACGGGGCGCACGGCGCGGGTGGGTGTCACCGGTGGTCTCCTCCGGCCTCTCTGGGTGAAGGACGGCCGAGCAGAACCCCTCCCCCGCGGGAGAGGTAACGGACCGTCGCTTATAAGACTGTTGGGGAGGGGGGAGGTTGTCTCGCTCGCCCCCGATGCGCTGTGGCGCTAGTCACGCTCCAGCGCGAGCTCCTTCAGGCCGTCGCCGCCCGGTGCCCCGCGGTTGTACAGGAAGCCCCGCGTGCGGTCGGCCGCCAGCCGGTAACGGGCCAGCCGCTCCTCGGAGAGGTCGCCCGGCGCGTCGAGCGCCCGCCGCACGTCCACCACCCGGTGGTCCTCGACCGCGTCGGCGGGCGGCTTCTCACCGGCCTCCACCTCGGGCGGGATGTCCACCAGCGTCGTGGCGTAGCGGGCGGAGACGTCCCAGCCGTCGGTCGTCTCACGGAACTCGAACCAGCCGATCGCGCCCTCCTCGGTGACTCCGGTGGGCGAGGAGTGACGGGCGACCTGGTTGCCCAGGCTGTAGGCGACCCAGGTGCCGTTCACTTTCTGGATCGGCTGCACCGCATGGGAGTGGTGCCCGATCACCAGGTCGATCCCGGTCTCCGCGCTGAGCCGCTCCGCCAACCGCAGCTGGGCGATGCTCGGTTCGTTGTAGTGCTCGGCCCCCCAGTGGACCGAGAGGATGACCACCTCGGCGCCCTTCTCGCGGGCCCGGGCCTCGGCGTCCTTGATCGCGTCCGCGTCGAGCTGGTTGAACGCCCATTTCTCCTTCTCCGGCGTCGGGTGGCGGAACGACATCCAGGAGAACGAGAGGTGGGCGACCTTGACGCCCTTGACGTCACGAATGTTGATTCGTTCCGCTTCCTCGGGCGTGCGGGCGGAGCCGGTGTGCCCGAGGCCGGCCTTGTCCATGGCGTTCAAGGTGCGCCGTACAGCCCCCAGACCGTGGTCGTAGGTGTGATTGGAGGCCGTCGAGCAGGTGTCGTAGCCCGCGCCCTTGAGCGTCGTCAGGATCTGCGGCGGGACGAGGAACTCCGGGTATCCCTCGAAGGGGCCCCGCGGATTCCCGACGGGCGTCTCCATGTGACAGATGGCCAGATCGGCCTTGCTGATGACCGGCTTGATCCCGGCGAGCAGCGGCCCGAAGTCCAGCCCGGCCTCTCCCCCACCGGTCTTCTTGGCATCCTTGGCGGCCTGGTCGACCAGCTCGGGGTGGATCAGCACGTCACCGGCGGCGGCGACGGTGAACGAGCGGCCACCCGGCTTCACCTGCGGCGCGGAAGCCGCGGAGGTGCACGCGGTCGTCACGGCGATGATGGCTGCGAAAGCGCTTGCCGCCCGGACGAACCGGAGAGGTTTACGAAGTGTCACCGCATCATATTCACATGAAGCACACAACCGCCACCGAAGTTACCGTCACAAGACAGTCACACTTGACTCGGATTATGGTCCAAATCGGACTTGTCCTCGCCTTGTTCGGCTGTCAATCGGCACCAGACCGGTCAACGGACGACTCCACTCCGGGCGCCCGGGAGCTGGTGGACCTCCGCAGCAGGATCCTCACGTACACGGCGGACCTGGAGCCCGACGCCGAGTACTCCCCACCGGACGACGCCCAGCGCGAGCGCGTCGCCGAGAGCGTCGGCCACCTCCTGGACGGCGACGCCACCAAGGCCGAACGGCAGCTCGCCCCCCTCGGCCTCAAGCTCACCCGCCTCACCGACACCGAGTCCGGCCGCAGGTACGACGAGATCGCCGCCGCCCGCCCCGGCCGGGCCGAACGCTGGGGGCGCCTCTACCTGACCGCCGACTCCGACGTCCGCTGGAACGCCCAGGTACCGCACCCGGTCTCCGACCGGGACACCGAACGCCTCGGCGTGCGGCTCCTGGAGGACAACCCCGGCGGCTCGCTGGTCATCGCCGGCGCGCACCGCGAGGCGGGCCGGGGCGACGCCGCCGACGTCGCCCACCGGGAGGACAGCGTCTTCCACGCCATCGTCGTGGAGCTCCAGAAACGCGACGTCCCGGGCGTGCAACTGCACGGTTTCGCCAAGGACTCGGACCGCCCCTACGAGGCCGTCCTCTCCACCGGAGCCGCGCGGAGCACCCTCACCGAAGCCGCCGCGCTGGCCGACGCCATGCAGGCCGACGGGCTGCGGGTCTGCCGGAGCTGGTCGGCCCGCTGCCCCCTGGAAGGCACCACGAACGTCCAGGGCAAGGCCGCGGAGCGCCACCACGCCAAGTTCCTCCACGTGGAGCTCTCCCCCAAGGCACGCGGCGACGGCGACGACGCCGATGCCGCCACCGCGGCCCTCTCGGGCCTGGTCACCACCTGGAACTCCGCCCACCGGTGAGGGGCCCCTGGAAGCCGGTCAGCAGCACCCCGCCGACGGCAGCGACCGCTTGTTCCGCGCCTCCTTGCTGCGCGCGGCGAGCAGTTCGTCGGCCGGGTAGCCGACCTCCTCCAGCGTCAGCCCGTGCGGCCGTACGACGTGCACGGCCGAGTCCCGTACGCCGGCCGCCAGCACCTTCGCGGGCCAGTCCGGCGGCCGGTGCCCGTCGCCCACGAACAGCAGCGCCCCGATCAGCGAACGCACCATGTTGTGGCAGAAGGCGTCGGCGCGCACGGTCGCGGTGATGATCCCGTCGTCGCCCTTCACGAGACTCAGCTCCTGGAGCGTACGGATCGTCGTCGCGCCCTCCCGCTTCTTGCAGTAGGCGGCGAAGTCGTGCTCCCCGAGCAGCCGCCGCGCGGCCTCGTTCATGGCCTCGACGTCCAGGGGCCAGTCGTGCCACAGCACATGGTTGCGCAGCAGCGGATCGACGCCCCCGGGATTGTCGGTGACCCGGTACGCGTACCGCCGCCAGATCGCCGAGAACCGCGCGTTGAAGCCACTGGGCGCCTCCCTGAGGGCCCAGACCCGCACGTCCCTGGGCAGCCGCCCGGCGAGCCGCTTCAGCAGCTTCTGGTTGTGCTCGGCCCACACCTCACGCGGCAGATCGACATGCGCCACCTGCCCCCGGGCGTGCACCCCGGCGTCGGTACGCCCCGCCACGGTCAGCTCGTACGTCTGCCCCGACCGCGTCACGGTCCGCAGAGCATCCTCGATCTCCCCCTGCACGGTCCGCCGCCCCCCGGCCTGCTTGGCCCACCCGGAGAACTCGCTCCCGTCGTACGACAGGTCGAGACGAACACGCACGTAGCCGGCTGCTGCTTCATCACTCACGTACAGATCCTCTCAGCAACACAAAAGCGGGCCCGCTCCCGAAAAGGAACGGACCCGCCAACGCCCCCGAAGGGGCGCGGGGAACTGCGCGACAAGCCACAACGAATCCGCAGCCGCCAGCGCACAACCCCCGGCAGACGCTTAGGCGTCCTTGGACTCCTCGGCGTCATCAGCCTTGGTCACATCGACCTGGGCCTCAGCAGCCTCGGCGTCCTTGGCGGCACGCTTGGTCGCGGCCTCGGCCTCACCCGTCGCCTCCTGAGCCACCGTCAGCGCCTCGACCAGCTCGATGACAGCCATGGGCGCGTTGTCGCCACGGCGGTTACCGATCTTGGTGATGCGGGTGTAGCCACCCGGACGGTTCTCGTAGCGCGGGCCGATCTCGGTGAAGAGCGTGTGGACGACGCTCTTGTCCGTGATGACCTGGAGCACCTGACGGCGGTTGTGAAGGTCGCCCTTCTTCGCCTTGGTGACCAGACGCTCGGCGTACGGACGCAGCTTGCGCGCCTTCGCCTCGGTGGTGGTGATACGACCGTGCTCGAACAGCGACTTCGCGAGGTTCGCGAGGAGCAGCTTCTCGTGCGCGGCGCTGCCGCCCATACGGGCACCCTTGGTGGGCTTCGGCATGGTGTTTCTCCTAGGTGTCTGCCCCGGCCGTATCAGGTACCGGAGTCAGTATCCGAGCGAGCGGTTGCCCGTCGGAGATCCGGGGTCCGCTGACGCGAACCCCGGAAGCAGAGACTCAGTACTGCTCGGTCTCCACGAAGCCCGCGTCCGCGTCGTCGTCCGCACCAAAGGCGTCGGCGGCCGCGGTCGGGTCGAATCCGGGCGGGCTGTCCTTCAGGGCGAGACCCATCCCGGCCAGCTTCGCCTTGACCTCGTCGATGGACTTCGCACCGAAGTTGCGAATGTCGAGGAGGTCGGCCTCGGAACGAGCGACGAGCTCACCCACGCTGTGGATGCCCTCGCGCTTGAGGCAGTTGTACGACCGAACGGTGAGCTCCAGCTCCTCGATCGGCAGAGCCAGGTCCGCGGCGAGCGCGGCGTCCGTCGGGGACGGACCCATGTCGATGCCCTCGGCGTCGATGTTGAGCTCGCGGGCCAGACCGAACAGCTCGACCAGGGTCTTGCCGGCCGACGCCATGGCGTCACGCGGACGCATGGCCTGCTTGGTCTCGACGTCGACGATCAGCTTGTCGAAGTCGGTCCGCTGCTCGACACGCGTGGCCTCGACCTTGTACGTGACCTTGAGCACCGGCGAGTAGATCGAGTCGACCGGGATCCGGCCGATCTCCTGGCCGACCTGCTTGTTCTGCACGGCGGAGACATAGCCACGGCCGCGCTCGACCGTGAGCTCCATCTCCAGCTTGCCCTTGCCGTTGAGCGTGGCGAGGACGAGGTCGGGGTTGTGGACCTCGACGCCGGCCGGGGGCGCGATGTCGGCGGCGGTGACCAGACCCGGGCCCTGCTTGCGCAGGTACATCACGACGGGCTCGTCGTGCTCCGAGGAGACGACCAGCTGCTTGATGTTGAGGATCAGGTCGGTGACGTCCTCCTTGACGCCCGGCACGGTGGTGAACTCGTGCAGGACACCGTCGATGCGGATGGACGTGACCGCCGCACCCGGGATCGAGGAGAGCAGGGTCCGGCGCAGGGAGTTGCCGAGGGTGTAGCCGAAGCCCGGCTCCAGCGGCTCGATCACGAACCGGGAGCGGAACTCGTCGACGACCTCTTCGGTCAACGAGGGACGCTGAGCGATCAGCATGTGTGGATCAGATCCTTCAGTCGGGGGCGCCCGCTATATGACGCCCGACTTGAACCGTCCCCGACGGAAAGGGACGGGTACTGCAAGGGTACGGGCGATACGGCCCTTACAGAGCCGTACCGCCCGAAAACCGCTGCCTTTGGACCGAAACGTCAGACGCGACGGCGCTTCGGCGGACGGCAACCGTTGTGCGGGGTCGGGGTGACGTCCTGGATGGAGCCGACCTCGAGGCCCGTGGCCTGCAGGGAGCGGATCGCGGTCTCACGACCGGAACCCGGGCCCTTCACGAACACGTCGACCTTGCGCATGCCGTGCTCCTGGGCGCGGCGGGCAGCCGACTCGGCGGCCATCTGCGCGGCGAACGGCGTGGACTTCCGGGAACCCTTGAAGCCGACGTGGCCGGCGGAGGCCCAGGAGATCACGTTGCCGGACGGGTCCGTGATCGAGACGATCGTGTTGTTGAACGTGCTCTTGATGTGCGCGTGGCCGTGAGCGACGTTCTTCTTTTCCTTGCGGCGCACCTTCTTGGCAGCGCCCTGACGACCCTTGGGGGGCATCTATAACTCCTACGGGAGGTGGTCGGTCCTACAGCGAAGACCGCTGGACGGCGAGTCCGCTGCGGACTACTTCTTGCCCGGCTTCTTCTTGCCGGCGATGGCGCGACGCGGGCCCTTGCGGGTACGAGCGTTCGTGCTGGTGCGCTGACCGCGGACGGGCAGACCGCGGCGGTGACGCAGACCCTGGTAGGTACCGATCTCGACCTTGCGGCGGATGTCGGCCTGGATCTCGCGACGGAGGTCACCCTCGGTCTTGATGTTGTTGTCGACGTACTCGCGGATCGCGACGAGCTGCTCCTCGGAGAGGTCGCGAACGCGGGTGTTCGGGTCGACGCCGGTGGCGGCCAGCGTCTGCTGCGAGAGGGTCCGGCCGATGCCGAACACATAGGTGAGGGCGATCTCCACGCGCTTTTCGCGCGGGATGTCAACACCGGAAACGCGTGCCATTCAATGGCTCCAGTTACTTGACGGAGGTCTTCCACAGAACCGACTCCCAGCCGCCGTACGAGGTACGAACTGGGTCCCCGGCCTCCGACCGGGGGTGTCAGACCCGGAGGTCTGGGTCCTGCGTATGAACATATTCAGCTTGCGTCGCGCGAAGTTCTGCGTATGCAGAGGTGCGGTCGTGCGTCAGCCCTGGCGCTGCTTGTGGCGCGGGTTGTCGCAGATGACCATGACCCGGCCGTGACGGCGGATCACCCTGCACTTGTCGCAGATCTTCTTGACGCTCGGCTTGACCTTCATGGGTGAGGTTCTCCGGGTCAGTGCCACCACCCCGGAAGCCGGGGCGCGGGCAAGATCTACTTGTAGCGGTAGACGATCCGGCCACGCGTCAGGTCGTACGGAGACAGCTCCACCACGACCCGGTCGTCAGGGAGGATGCGGATGTAGTGCATGCGCATCTTGCCGCTGATGTGTGCCAGGACCTGGTGGCCGTTCTGGAGCTCGACCTTGAACATGGCGTTCGGAAGAGACTCGACGACAGTGCCCTCGATCTCGATGGCACCTTGCTTCTTGGCCACGCTTCGCCCTTCGAATCGACTACCTTGATCGACTCAGTGCTAGCGCATGCAGACATGCGGATGCACAAGAGCCGACGAGTCAGTCTACGTCAGGGCCCTCGGAAACACGAATCGAGGAAGTCTGCCCCGGTCGACAGATCATTAAGCGCCCGGAAAGGGGCGCGGGGACTGCGCCACCGGCCCCGGCGCGCCCGCAGCCGCCGAAACGCCGGCACATCCCTCCCCGGAAGGCGCTCAGGCCAGCGGATCCGGCGCGGCGACGATCCCGAGCTCCGCCAGCTTCGCCTTGCCCCCGTCGGGAGCCGTGAGTACCAGCGGCCCCTCCTCCATCAGCGCCACCGAGTGCTCCCAGTGGGAGGACCACGTACCGTCCGTGGTGACGACCGTCCAGTCGTCCTGGAGTACCTCGGTCTTCGGGGTGCCGAGGGACACCATGGGCTCGATCGCGAGGCAGAAGCCCGGCACCAGCTTCGGGCCCTTGCCGCGCCGGCGGTCGACGTAGTTCAGCAGGTGCGGGTCCATGTGCATCTCGGTGCCGATGCCGTGGCCGCCGTAGTCCTCGATGATCCCGTAGCGGCCGCCGCCGGGCTTGGGCTGGCGGCGGATGTACGTCTCGATCGCCCGGGAGACGTCGACCAGCCGGTTGCCCTGCTTCATGGCCGCGATGCCGGCCCACATCGACTCCTCGGTCACCCGGGAGAGCTCGACCAGCTCCGGAGCGTGACCGGAGCCCACGAAGGCCGTGTACGCGGCGTCGCCGTGCCAGCCGTCGATGATCGCGCCGCAGTCGATGGAGATCACGTCCCCGTCCTTGAGGACGACGTCGTCGGAGGGGATGCCGTGCACGACGACCTCGTTCACGGACGTGCAGATCGTCGCCGGGAAGCCGCCGTACCCGAGGAAGTTCGGCTTGGCGTTGTGCTCGGCGAGCACCTTACGGGCGACCTGGTCCAGATCCTTCGTCGTGGCCCCCGGCACGGCGGCTTCGCGGGTCGCCGCGTGGATGGCGGCGACGACCAGCCCCGCCTCACGCATCTTGGCGATCTGCTCGGGGGTCTTGATCTGCACCATGGGGGCTACGGCCTTTCTGGACCTTCGGGAGACATGAACGCCTTCAACGATACGGGGCCTCGCGAGGACCCCGCCCACACAGCAGCCGCGGCTCCCTCAGGGGGAACCGCGGCCGTGGCTGCGCATGAACGACTACTTGTCGTCCTCGTCACGCTTGAGCGCCTCCATGGCGCGCGTCGTGACGTCCTCCACCTTGCCGAGCGCCGAGATCGTGACCACCAGGCCCTGCGCCTTGTAGTAGTCGATGATCGGCTCGGTCTGCGTGTGGTAGACCTCCAGCCGCTTGCGGACGGTCTCCTCGGAGTCGTCGTCCCGCTGGTACAGCTCGCCGCCGCAGACGTCGCAGACGCCCTCCTTGGCCGGCGGCTTGTACGTCACGTGGAAGACGTGCGCCGACTCGTTGCGGCAGACGCGACGGCCGGCGATCCGCTTGACCACCTCGTCCTCGGGGACCTCCAGGTCCAGCACCGCGTCGAGCTGCATGCTCTCGGTCTCGAGCAGCTCGTCGAGCGCCTCGGCCTGGGAGACGTTGCGGGGGAAGCCGTCCAGCAGGAAGCCGTTCTCGGCGTCCGGCTGCTCCATGCGGTCCTTGGCCATCGCGATGGTGACCTCGTCGGGCACGAGATTGCCCGCGTCCATGTAGGACTTCGCCAGTTTGCCGAGTTCCGTCTGCTGGCTGATGTTGGCCCGGAACAGGTCGCCCGTGGAGATGTGCGGGATCGACAGGTTCTTGGCCAGGAACGCGGCCTGCGTTCCCTTACCGGCACCCGGCGGCCCGACGAGGACGATACGCATCAGCGGAGGAACCCTTCGTAATTGCGCTGCTGGAGCTGGCTCTCGATCTGCTTCACCGTCTCGAGACCGACACCCACGATGATCAGGATGCTGGTGCCGCCGAACGGGAAGTTCTGGTTTGCCCCAAAACCAACCAACGCCATCGTCGGTACGAGAGCGATCAGACCCAGGTACAGCGAACCCGGCCAGGTGATCCGGTTGAGTACGTAGCTCAGGTACTCAGCGGTCGGTCGGCCAGCCCGGATGCCCGGGATGAAGCCACCATACTTCTTCATGTTGTCGGCGACTTCCTCGGGGTTGAAGGAGATCGCGACGTAGAAGAATGCGAAGAAAACGATCAGCAGGAAGTACGAAATGATGTAATACGGGTGGTCGCCCCTGACAAAGTGTTGCTCGATCCAGGTTTTCCAGCCCGAGGTGCCTCCGGCGAACTGGGCGATCAGCGCCGGAATGTAGAGCAGCGACGAGGCGAAGATGACGGGAATCACACCCGCCTGGTTCACCTTCAACGGGATGTACGTGGACGTACCACCGTAGGAGCGGCGGCCGATCATGCGCTTGGCGTACTGAACCGGAATGCGGCGCTGGGCCTGCTCGACGAAGACGACCAGGCCGACCATGACGAGGCCGACCGCGATGACGGTGCCGAACTCGATCCAGCCGTCGGCCAGGGAGCCCTGCTCCTTGATGGCCCACAGGGCGGACGGGAAGGTGGCGGCGATCGAGATGAACATCAGGATCGACATGCCGTTGCCGATGCCGCGGTCGGTGATGAGCTCGCCGAGCCACATCACGAACGCCGTACCGGCGGTCATGGTGATGACCATGGTGATGGTGACGAAGATCGACTGGTCCGGGACGATCTGGC
The DNA here is from genome assembly GCF_044459945.1 of Streptomyces sp. NPDC050164. Taxonomy (NCBI): domain Bacteria; kingdom Bacillati; phylum Actinomycetota; class Actinomycetes; order Kitasatosporales; family Streptomycetaceae; genus Streptomyces; species Streptomyces sp. NPDC050164. The sequence goes on along the minus strand of NZ_JBITJK010000001.1, from coordinate 65,102 downwards.
TGGCCACCGGGCAGCCCTGGAACAGAGCGCCGCTGCGGGCGGTGGCGACGAGGCCGGTGCCCTGAAGGATGGCGAGGGCCACCGTCAGGTAACGGGTGTACTGCGTGATCTTCGCCGTACCGGCCTGGCCCTCCTTCTTCAGGGCTTCCAGGCGCGGGATCACCACGGTCAGCAGCTGCAGAATGATGCTCGCCGTGATGTACGGCATGATGCCCAGCGCGAAGATCGTAATCTGCAGCAGCGCGCCGCCACTGAACATGTTGACCAGGCCGAACAGGCCCTGGTTGGCCTGGGCGGCGTCGATACAGGTCTGGACGTTCCGGTAGTCGACGCCTGGGATCGGGACGTGCGTACCGACCCGGTAGACCACGATGATGCCGAGCGTGAAGAGCAGCTTCTTGCGCAGGTCGGGCGTCTTGAACGCCCGGGCGAACGCGGTGAGCACGGTGCCTCCTGCGACCCCCGCGCAACTGCGTCAAGGGTGACGGTCTTGAGGTTCGACGAATAGGTAACGGTCAACTGCCGCTCAGAGTGCCCGAAGTGAAGCACCCTGTGAAAAGAGGGCAGTGCAGGCCACCTTACCGGCGGGACTGCCGCCCTAGGAACGACCAACCGGGGATACCCCATTTGTGGGGTATCCCCGGTCGGGATCGCTCAGGTCATCGAGACGCCTGTGGAGTTCAGACGAGCTCGGTGACGGTACCGCCGGCGGCGGTGATCTTCTCCTTGGCGGAGCCGGAGACGGCGTCGACCGTCACCTGCAGCGCCACGGAGATCTCGCCCTGGCCGAGGACCTTGACGAGGCTGTTCTTGCGAACAGCGCCCTTGGCCACCAGCGACTCGACGGTGACCTCGCCACCCTCGGGGTAGAGGGAGGCCAGCTTGTCGAGGTTCACGACCTGGTACTCGGTCTTGAACGGGTTCTTGAAGCCCTTCAGCTTCGGGAGACGCATGTGGAGCGGCGTCTGGCCACCCTCGAAGTTCTCCGGAACCTGGTAGCGGGCCTTCGTGCCCTTGGTACCACGACCGGCCGTCTTACCCTTCGACGCCTCACCACGACCGACACGGGTCTTGGCGGTCTTGGCGCCCGGGGCGGGACGGAGGTTGTGGATCTTGAGCGGGTTCTGCTCCGCCATGATCAGTCGACCTCCTCGACCGTCACGAGGTGGCGGACGGTGTGCACCATGCCGCGGAACTCGGGGCGGTCCTCCTTGACGACCTGCGTGTTGATGCCCTTGAGACCAAGGGAGCGCAGGGTGTCACGGTGGTTCTGCTTGCTGCCGATGTAGGACTTGACCTGCGTGATCTTGAGCTGCGCCATGATTACGCACCCGCCCCGGCACGCGCACGCAGAAGAGCCGCGGGAGCGACGTCCTCGAGGGGCAGACCACGGCGGGCCGCGATCTCCTCGGGACGCTGCAGGCCCTTCAGGGCCTCCACGGTGGCGTGCACGATGTTGATCGCGTTGTCGGAGCCGAGCGACTTCGACAGCACGTCGTGGATACCGGCGCACTCGAGCACGGCACGCACCGGACCACCGGCGATAACACCGGTACCGGGCGACGCGGGCTTGAGCAGGACGACGCCGGCAGCCTTCTCACCCTGGATGGGGTGCGGGATGGTGCCCTGGATCCGGGGGACCTTGAAGAAGTGCTTCTTGGCCTCCTCAACGCCCTTGGCGATGGCGGCCGGCACCTCCTTGGCCTTGCCGTATCCGACACCCACGGTGCCGTCACCGTCGCCCACCACGACCAGCGCGGTGAAGCTGAAGCGACGACCACCCTTCACAACCTTGGCGACGCGGTTGATCGCGACAACGCGCTCAACGTACGCGGTCTTCTCGGCGGCAGCTGCGCCGCCGTCACGGCCCTTCCGGTCCCGCCGCTCGCCGCCACCGGCACCGCCACCGCGGCGCTGGGGTCCAGCCATTGGAATTACCTCTCTCTGTCTCCGCTAGCTACGGAACCAGGACTCAGAACTTGAGTCCGGCCTCGCGGGCGGCGTCCGCCAGGGCGGCGATGCGCCCCGCGTACTGGTTACCACCACGGTCGAACACGACGGCCTCGACACCGGCGGCCTTGGCACGCTCGGCGACCAGGGCGCCGACCTGCTTGGCCTGCGTGGACTTGTCGCCCTCGCCACCGCGGATCGAGCTGTCCAGGGTGGACGCCGATGCCAGGGTGTGGCCCTTCAGGTCGTCGATCACCTGCGCCACGATGTGGCGGTTGGAGCGGGTCACGACCAGACGGGGACGCTCCGCCGTACCGTTGATCCGCTTGCGGATCCGGGTGTGACGGCGCTTGATCGCGGCGCGCTTGTAGGCGTCGCCCTTCAGGATCTTCTGCCCGTATGCCATGGCTTACTTACCCGCCTTTCCGACCTTGCGGCGGATGACTTCGCCCTCGTACTTGACGCCCTTGGCCTTGTACGGGTCGGGCCTGCGCAGCTTGCGGATGTTGGCCGCAACCTCGCCGACCTTCTGCTTGTCGATGCCCTCGACCGAGAAACGGGTCGGGGACTCCACCTTGAAGGTGATGCCCTCGGGGGCCTCGACCAGGATCGGGTGGCTGTAGCCCAGGGAGAACTCCAGGTTGGAGCCCTTGGCCTGGACGCGGTAACCAACACCGCTGATTTCGAGCTTCTTGACGTATCCCTGGGTCACACCGGTGATCATGTTCGCCACCAGCGTGCGGGACAGGCCGTGCAGGGCCTTGCTCTGCCGCTCGTCGTTGGGCCGGAGCACCTGAAGGGTGCCGTCCTCGGCCTTGGCGATGTCGATCGGCGCGATGACGGTGTGGGTCAGTTCGCCCTTGGGGCCCTTGACCGCGACCGTACGGCCGTCGATGGTGACGTCCACGCCGGCGGGAACCGGGATGGGGAGCTTGCCGATACGCGACATTGTGTCTCTCCTCCGTTCCCGAACTACCAGACGTAGGCGAGGACTTCCCCACCCACGCCCTTCTTCTGCGCCTGCTTGTCGGTCAGGAGACCGTGGGACGTGGAGATGATGGCCACGCCCAGGCCGCCCAGCACCTTCGGCAGGTTGGTGGACTTCGCGTACACCCGGAGACCGGGCTTGGAGATCCGCTTGATGCCCGCGATGGAGCGCTCACGGTTGGGGCCGAACTTCAGCTCCAGGACGAGGTTCTTGCCGACCTCGGCGTCCTCGACCTTCCAGCCCGTGATGAAGCCCTCCTGCTGGAGGATCTCCGCGATGTGCGACTTGATCTTCGATGCCGGCATCGTCACGGAGTCGTGGTATGCCGAGTTCGCGTTCCGCAGACGCGTAAGCATGTCTGCGATCGGATCAGTCATGGTCATGAATTGGCCTTCGGCCTCTCTCGCCGGGGTTTCCTGGTGCGCCATCCCTCTCCCCGATCCGAGACGGGACGGGTGCGGCGCGGTGGACCTACGGCGTAGTAAGTCGTAAGGGCGGCGGCAGACGCCCAACCCCACAAGCCTAAGGCATGCGAGCTGGACGTCCTGCCGCCCCAGATGCTTACCGAGAGCCCTGCTAATCCCTGATTGGGGGGATTACCAGGAGCTCTTGGTCACGCCCGGCAGCTCGCCACGGTGAGCCATCTCACGAAGGCACACGCGGCACAGGCCGAACTTGCGGTACACGGAGTGCGGGCGGCCGCAGCGCTGGCAGCGGGTGTAGCCACGCACACCGAACTTGGGCTTACGAGCAGCCTTGGCAATCAGAGCCTTCTTCGCCATCTCGCTCACGCCTCCTTGAAGGGGAAGCCGAGGTGACGAAGGAGCGCGCGGCCCTCAGCGTCGTTGGTCGCCGTGGTGACCACGGTGATGTCCATACCCCGGACGCGGTCGATCTTGTCCTGGTCGATCTCGTGGAACATGACCTGCTCCGTGAGACCGAAGGTGTAGTTGCCACGGCCGTCGAACTGCTTGGGGGACAGGCCGCGGAAGTCGCGGATGCGCGGCAGCGCGAGCGACAGGGTGCGGTCCAGGAACTCCCACATGCGGTCGCCACGGAGCGTGACGTGGGCACCGATCGGCTGACCCTCACGCAGCTTGAACTGCGCGATGGACTTGCGGGCCTTGGTGACGGCCGGCTTCTGACCGGTGATCGTGGTGAGGTCCTTGATGGCGCCCTCGATCAGCTTGGAGTCGCGGGCGGCGTCGCCCACACCCATGTTGACCACGATCTTCACGAGACCGGGGATCTGCATGACGTTCTCGTACTTGAACTCGTCACGCAGCTTGCCCGTGATCTCCTCACGGTACTTCTGCTTCAGACGCGGGCTGGTGGTGGTCGTCATCAGATGTCCTCACCCGTCCGCTTGGCAACGCGGATCTTGTTGCCTTCGTCGTCGAAGCGGTAACCGACGCGGGTCACGACCTTGTTGCCGTCCTTCTCCACGACCAGCTGGACGTTGGAGACGTGGATCGGCGCCTCGGTGGTGACGATGCCGCCGGCCTGCGAACCGCGAGCCGTCGGACCGGCCTTGGTGTGCTTCTTGACCCGGTTGACACCCTCGACCAGGACACGGTCCTCGCGGGGGAAGGCCGCGATGACCTTGCCCTGCTTGCCCTTGTCCTTACCGGTGATGACCTGGACCAGGTCGCCCTTCTTGATCTTCATGCTCACAGCACCTCCGGCGCGAGGGAGATGATCTTCATGAACTTCTTCTCGCGCAGCTCACGGCCCACCGGGCCGAAGATACGGGTGCCACGAGGGTCGCCGTCGTTCTTCAGAATGACGGCGGCGTTCTCGTCGAAGCGGATGTACGAGCCGTCCGGACGGCGGCGCTCCTTGACGGTGCGAACGATGACCGCCTTGACGACGTCACCCTTCTTCACGTTGCCACCGGGGATCGCGTCCTTGACGGTGGCGACGATGACGTCACCGATACCCGCGTAGCGGCGACCGGAGCCGCCGAGCACACGGATGCAGAGGATCTCCTTCGCACCCGTGTTGTCGGCGACACGCAGTCGCGACTCCTGCTGGATCACGTCTATCTCCTGGTTGTCTGCCGGTTCCCTCCGGGGGTTGAGCCGGAGAGCCTGGCGGAACTGTCCTGCGGGGTAGCCCCCGAAGGAATTACTTAAGCCTCTGCAGGCGACAACCTCCGCCGGGGGCCGCACGGCCGCCGCGGCCGAGGCCGACGGCGAGCCGTCGGCCCGGGAGCCGGGGGCGGAACCCCCGGCGGGGGTCAGCGGGAGCGGAGCCCCCGCTTGATTACTTCGCCTTCTCGAGGATCTCCACGACGCGCCAGCGCTTCGTCGCCGAGAGCGGGCGGGTCTCCATCAGGAGAACCCGGTCGCCCACGCCGGCGGCGTTCTGCTCGTCGTGCGCCTTGAGCTTGTTCGTACGGCGGATGACCTTGCCGTACAGCGCGTGCTTGACGCGGTCCTCGACGGCGACGACGACGGTCTTGTCCATCTTGTCGCTGACGACCAGACCCTCACGGGTCTTGCGGAAACCGCGGTCCGTCTTGGTCTCTTCAGTCACGTTGCTCTCGCTCATCAGGCGCTCTCCACCGTTTCGATGCCCAGCTCGCGCTCACGCATCAGGGTGTAGATCCGCGCGATGTCCTTGCGGACGGCCTTGAGCCGACCGTGGTTCTCGAGCTGGCCCGTCGCCGCCTGGAAGCGGAGGTTGAACAGCTCTTCCTTGGCCTCGCGGAGCTTGTTGAGGAGCTCCTCGTTGCCCAGCTCGCGCAGCTCGGACGCCTTGGTACCGGCCGACATCACGCTTCACCTGCCTCGCGCTTGACGATCTTGCACTTCATCGGCAGCTTGTGAGCCGCACGGGTCAGGGCCTCGCGCGCGATCTTCTCGTTGGGGTACGACAGCTCGAACATCACGCGTCCGGGCTTGACGTTGGCCACCCACCACTCCGGCGAGCCCTTACCGGAACCCATGCGGGTCTCGGCCGGCTTCTTGGTGAGGGGGCGGTCCGGGTAGATGTTGATCCAGACCTTGCCACCACGCTTGATGTGACGCGTCATGGCGATACGAGCGGCCTCGATCTGACGGTTCGTCACGTACGCCGGGGTCAGCGCCTGGATGCCGTACTCGCCGAACGCGACCTCAGTGCCACCCTTGGCCATACCACTGCGCTTGGGGTGGTGCTGCTTGCGGTGCTTGACCCTACGGGGGATCAGCATTTCGGTCAGGCCTCCGTTCCGGTGCTCTCAGCCGGAGCGGCGGACGCGGGAGCCTCGGCCTTGGGGGCCTCGGCGCCGGCAGCCTGCTGCGGCTTGCGACCGCGCCGCTCGCCACCGCGGCCACCACGGGCCGGGCGGTCTGCACCGCCGCGGGCCGGGCGGTTACCCGCACGGGCAGCGGCGTTCTCGGCGCGGACCTCGGCGATGTTCTTGACGTCGCCCTTGTAGATCCAGACCTTCACACCGATGCGGCCGAAGGTCGTCTTGGCCTCGAAGAAGCCGTAGTCCACGTTCGCGCGGAGCGTGTGCAGGGGCACACGGCCCTCGCGGTAGAACTCCGAGCGGGACATCTCGGCGCCACCGAGGCGGCCACCGCACTGGATCTTGATGCCCTTGGCGCCGGCCTTCATCGCCGACTGCATGCTCTTGCGCATGGCACGGCGGAAGGAGACGCGGGAGGACAGCTGCTCGGCGACGGCCTGGGCCACCAGCTGAGCGTCCGTCTCCGGGTTCTTGACCTCGAGGATGTTCAGCTGGACCTGCTTGCCGGTCAGCTTCTCCAGGTCACCGCGGATGCGGTCGGCCTCGGCGCCGCGGCGGCCGATGACGATGCCCGGACGCGCGGTGTGGATGTCCACACGCACACGGTCACGGGTGCGCTCGATCTCGACCTTGGAGATGCCGGCGCGCTCCATGCCGGACGTCATCATCCGACGGATGGCGACGTCTTCCTTGACGTAGTCCTTGTACAGCTTGTCGGCGTACCAACGCGACTTGAAGTCGGTCGTGACACCGAGCCGGAACCCGTGCGGGTTTACCTTCTGGCCCATTACCGGGTTCCTTCCTTGCTGCTGACGACCACGGTGATGTGGCTGGTCCGCTTGCGGATCCGGTAGGCACGGCCCTGGGCGCGCGGACGGAACCGCTTCAGGGTCGGGCCCTCGTCGACGTAGGCCTCGGAGATGTAGAGGCTGTCGACATCGGTGTGGTCGTAGTTGTGCGCGGCGTTGGCGATGGCGCTGTCCAGCACCTTGCCGACCGGCACGCTCGCGGCCTGCGGGGCGAAACGCAGGACCGCCTGAGCCTCCGTGGCGTTCAGGCCACGGATGAGGTCCACCACGCGGCGGGCCTTCATGGGCGTGACGCGGATGTACCGCGCCTGGGCCCTGGCTTCCATGGTTGTCCTTCCAGTGTCTGTCATGGTCATTCCACCCCGCGCTTAGCGGCGCTTCGACTTCCGGTCGTCCTTGACGTGACCCCGGAAGGTGCGCGTCGGCGAGAACTCGCCGAGCTTGTGGCCGACCATCGACTCGGTGACAAACACCGGAATGTGGGTCTTGCCGTTGTGCACCGCGAGCGTGTGGCCGAGCATGGCCGGCACGATCATGGAGCGACGGGACCAGGTCTTGATGACGTTCTTGGTGCCGGCTTCGTTCTGGGCGTCCACCTTCTTGATCAGGTGGTCGTCGACGAAGGGCCCCTTCTTGAGACTGCGCGGCATCTAAACCCGCTCCTAGCGCTTCTTGTTCGTCTTGCGGCGGCGGACGATGTACTTGTTCGACGCCTTCTTGGGCGAACGAGTACGGCCTTCCTTCTTGCCCCACGGGGACACCGGGTGGCGACCACCGGAGGTACGGCCCTCACCACCACCGTGCGGGTGGTCAACCGGGTTCATGACCACACCACGCACGGTCGGGCGGACGCCCAGCCAGCGCTTGCGGCCGGCCTTGCCCCAGTTGATGTTGCTCTGCTCGGCGTTGCCCACCTCGCCGACGGTGGCGCGGCAGCGCACGTCGACCAGGCGGATCTCACCGGACGGCATGCGCAGGTGGGCCATGGAGCCCTCCTTCGCGAGCAGCTGCACGGAGGCGCCGGCGGAGCGGGCGAACTTCGCACCGCCGCCCGGACGCAGCTCGATGGCGTGCAGCGTGGTACCGACCGGGATGTTGCGCAGGGCAAGGTTGTTGCCCGGCTTGATGTCGGCCCCGGGACCGTTCTCGACGCGGTCGCCCTGCGACAGGCCACGCGGGGCGAGGATGTAGCGCTTCTCGCCGTCCGCGTAGTGCAGCAGCGCGATGCGCGCGGTGCGGTTGGGGTCGTACTCGATGTGCGCGACCTTCGCCGACACGCCGTCCTTGTCGTGACGACGGAAGTCGATCACGCGGTAGGCGCGCTTGTGGCCACCACCCTGGTGGCGGACGGTCACACGACCGGAGTTGTTACGGCCACCCTTGCTGTGCAGGGGGCGGACCAACGACTTCTCCGGCGTGGACCGCGTGACCTCGACGAAGTCGGCGACGCTGGCACCACGACGGCCAGGAGTCGTCGGCTTGTACTTGCGGATACCCATTTCTCAGTCCTCGTCCGATTCCGGACGATCCTGACCGCTTACGCGGTCGGACCGCCGAAGATGTCGATACGGTCGCCCTCGGCGAGGGTCACGATCGCGCGCTTGGTGGACGCGCGCTGGCCGAAGCCCGTGCGGGTCCGCTTGCGCTTGCCCTGGCGGTTGATCGTGTTGACCCCGGTGACCTTGACCGAGAAGACCGCCTGAACGGCCTGCTTGATCTGGGTCTTGTTGGCGCTCGGGTCGACGATGAACGTGTACTTGCCCTCGTCGAGGAGCGCGTAGCTCTTCTCCGAGACGACCGGCTTGAGCAGCACGTCACGGGGGTCCGTGAAGGACTTGCTCAGCGGGGTCTCGACGGTGTTCTTGCCCTCGGTGGCGTGGCGACGCGCCTTCTTGACGCGAGCCTCCTTGGCCTTCTTCGCGGCCTTCGAGGCGATAGCGGGGTGACGGATGGCCATCAGACCTCGCTCCCTTCGGTGTCGTTGGCCTTCGGGCCGGCGACGAAGGACTCGAAAGCGGCCTTGGTGAAGACCACGTCGTCCGAGACGAGAACGTCGTACGTGTTCAGCTGGCCCGGCTCCAGGATGTGGACCTGGGGCAGGTTGCGGGCGGACAGCCACGCGGCCTCGTCGGAGCGGTCGACGACCAGGAGCAGGTTCTTGCGCTCGCTGATCTTGCCGAACAGGCTCTTGGCGGCCTTGGTGGAGGGGGTCTCGCCCTCGACCACGCCGGAGACGACGTGGATGCGGTTGTGACGGGCCCGGTCGGTGAGGGCGTGACGCAGCGCGGCAGCCTTCATCTTCTTGGGCGTCCGCTGCGAGTAGTCGCGCGGCACGGGACCGTGCACGACGCCACCACCGGCGAACTGCGGCGCGCGGGTCGAACCCTGACGGGCGCGACCGGTGCCCTTCTGGCGGTACGGCTTCTTGCCACCGCCGCGGACCTCGCCACGGGTCTTGGTCTTGTGCGTGCCCTGGCGGGCAGCGGCCAGCTGTGCGACGACGACCTGGTGGATCAGCGGAATGCTGACCTTCTCAACGTCGAAGATCTCCGCGGGGAGCTCGACGGAACCGGCCTTGTCGCCCGCCGGCGAAAGGATGTCAACAGTGCTCATTACCTCAGGCCCCCTTGGCCGCGGTGCGGACCAGGACGAGGCCGCCGTTCGGACCGGGAACCGCGCCCTTGATGAGCAGCAGACCCTTCTCCGCGTCAACGGCGTGGACGGTCAGGTTCTGGGTGGTGACCCGCTCGTTGCCCATGCGACCCGCCATGCGGAGGCCCTTGAACACACGGCCCGGGGTGGCGCAGCCACCGATGGAACCGGGAGAGCGGTGCTTGCGCTGGGTGCCGTGTCCGGCGCCGAGGCCCTTGAAGTTGTGACGCTTCATGACACCGGCGAAGCCCTTGCCCTTGCTCTTGCCGGTCACGTCGACCTTGATGCCGGCCTCGAACACCTCAGCGGTGATCTCCTGGCCGAGGGTGTACTCGCTGGCGTCAGCGGTACGGATCTCGACGAGGTGGCGGCGGGGAGTGACGTCGGCCTTGGCGAAGTGGCCCTTGAGGGGCTTGTTCACCTTGCGCGGGTCGATCTCGCCGAACGCGATCTGGACGGACTCGTAGCCGTCGACGTCGTTCGTGCGGACCTGGGTGACGACGTTGGGGCCGGCCTTGACGACGGTGACCGGAACAACACGGTTGTTCGCGTCCCACACCTGCGTCATGCCGAGCTTCTCGCCCAGGATGCCCTTGATCTGCTTAGCCATCGTTCAGATCACCGGCCTCAGAGCTTGATCTCGATGTCGACACCGGCCGGGAGGTCGAGTCGCATCAGAGAGTCAACGGTCTTGGGGGTCGGGTCGAGGATGTCGATCAGGCGCTTGTGCGTGCGCATCTCGAAGTGCTCGCGCGAGTCCTTGTACTTGTGCGGCGACTTGATGACGCAGTACACGTTCTTCTCAGTGGGCAGCGGCACCGGGCCCGCGACCGACGCACCAGTACGCGTCACCGTCTCGACGATCTTCTTCGCCGAGCTGTCGATGACCTCGTGGTCGTAGGCCTTGAGCCGGATGCGGATCTTCTGTCCCGCCATGGCTACTCAGTAGTCCTGTCTCTCGTAACGCTCTGGAACCCGGTGGTTCCATGCCCTTCGTTCTCCGACCCACGCGGTCGGGCGTGTCGCACTCTCGCTGACACAGATGTCCCTTGTTCGAACATCCCTGCGGGATTGCACACGGCCCTGCCGGAACCGCGAGCCAGGGGCGGAAGGCCCACCGGGTGCCTGGCCGGTGCCGCACTGACACTTCCCGAAAGATTCCCGTACGTCCGCCCCAGCGCTGCCGTGTGGCAGTTGGGACGACGAGTACTGTGGGACTCGCTTCCGGTCCTCCCGGCGGGAGGCGCGCAGCATCAACACTCGACCGAGCAACTCGGACAGTCTGCCATACGGGGCATGGCGGACGCCAATCGAGCCGGAGAGAATACCCCGGGGGTGACGTAGGTCAAACAAGGGCTCTCACGGTCGGGCTCGTGTGCGGCGTCCCGCTCGGCCGCGACAGCTGAGATCCTCCCTCAGCGCCGCCGGCGCAGCGCCTTCCAGGCGTCACTGATCGCGTAGGTCGCCTCCAGCCGCCAGGCCTCCAGTTTGTCCCGCACCTTTGACGCGATCTTCCACCACTTGAGCCACTGCGGCAGCTGCCGGAACGGCACATGGTCGAGGGTGTCGTCGATGGCGTTCACGGCGATGCTCTTGCGGCCGGGGCCTTCCGCCCGCAGCGCGGCGTACAGCTCTGGCGTCAACGCGCCATTGAGCCGTGCCGCTGTACCGGCGGCGGTGAAAGCGAACGCGCGCTGAGCGACGTCCGGCAGCTGCGTCGCCCGGACAATCCGAGGCGACGCTTCCTCGAGCGAGCAGTTGAAGGCCAACCCGATCGCTGCTGTTCCGAGATGGTTTGCGCTCCGCTCGAAAGCGACATCCCACGCCGTCGGGTCGTCGATACCCAGTAGTCCTTCGCCGCTTTCCCAGTCCCATCTGGACGCCATGACCGGTGTTTCCTCCTCCGCCCGTCACCCGTCGCACCGGGACGGGAGCACCTTCTGCTTCTTCCTGCTGTGGACCATTCCGGCCCTGACGAGCCCGAAAGGCTTGCTCGGCCGAAGGGCCGCCGTCGACCACCTGCCGCCCGATCGCTTCGAGACGGCATTTCGGAAGCGGGATTCGATGCCCGTGCCCGTGGCTTCTCCGCGCTTGCGCAGCGCATGGCTTGGCCGGGAAGACCTGACGTCAACGCCACCCCTCGGGGCGGAGAGCGGCAGCGACGAACCTCTCGCCCGTCGTGACTGTCAGGTCAGGCTGCTCGACCCTCTGGGCGATCCTGTCGCGATCGAAAGCACGGAACTCGAAGACGAAGTGCTCGGCGATGGCCGGCCGGTCCAGGGCGAATCCATCGAGGTCCACCGCCGAATTCGCGCGGTCCGCGCCCTGGCAGAGGACGGATACGAAGAGTGGGAAGTGTTCCGCCTCCAGGAGTCGATCAGCATCGCGAATGACGCCCACGATCCCGACCCCTCCTGTCACGTCACCGCACAGGTCGTCCAGGCAGTCCACCAAAGCGTCCCAGTTCCGACCGAAATAGCCAGAAAAGCGCAAGGTCTCCGCGAACGAACGGCAGACTGCCTCCTCGGTCAGCAAGTCGCGGGAGTCGAAGTGGTAGACATGCCCGCCTGTCGCCTCCAGCTCGGACAGCTGCCGACGGAACTCCGCCTCTCTCTGCGGAACGAAGATGGCCCAGGGCTCCGCGGTCCCTCCGATATCAAAGCTCGTCATTATTGGCTGATCATCCTGCCACCAGAAGCTCCTCCAGCGCCTGGTCGTCGGCGCGGTAACCCGCCTTACCGGTCTCCGGTGCGTCTGAGTCGGGGCGAAGGATGCCCGGCAGATGGGCGCGGTGGGCTGATTTTGCTGGTCAGTCTCTACAGTGCCTCGTTCGGTAGGGCACGCCCACAGCACCGAACCCTGCCAGGAAGCGCCAGGCCGCGTCGTGGATCTCGAACTCACCGGTCTGCGGGAGGACGCCTCCCCAGGTCTCCGTGGGGACTGACCAGCCCGGGAACCAGCCGCCGGGCGCAGCACTCGGCCTGTCGCCGCAGAGACCAGCGCCGACTGACGTCCGGGCCGGTCTCCACGGTGCCCAGCGCCGCCGGAACGCATGCCTGGCCGCCGGCCCGCCAGTCCCATAGAGGAGTGACTGGGCACTCTGCACTGCCACCAAGCGGTCCAGCGCCTGGTCGGTCGTCGTGGACAGCAGTCCGCGCGGTCCCGCACGAGGTGGAGCGCCCGGTCCTCGGTGATACCCAAGAAGCCGGCGCCCTCGTCCGCCGCGCCCACGGGTAGAGGGACGCCCCCGCTCCGGACGGCCGACGAGGTGGTGATCGAGCCGGCGGGCCATCCGTACGTCACCAGGTCGCCGAACTCGGAGAGGAACCGGCGCGCGGCTTCGTGGGCGACGAAGGAGCCGCGTTCACGCAGGACCGATTCCCAGGTCTCGGTCGGCACCGAACGCCCGGGGCGCCAGCCCGCGCGGCGCAGCACTTCTTCGGTCTGCCAGGACCAGCCCCGGCCCGACCTCTGCCGAACGCTCACTCGCAGATCGTTCCGGCACCCGGCTGATGTGGCTTCACGGCCGGTCGTCCCAGGCACGTTCCCGGTCCGCGTCCCAGCGCACCCAGGGCAATGCCGTACGCCAGCCCGGTCGGCGGGCGGCCCATTCCAGCATGACAGGGATCACCAGATCGGCGCCTCCCTGGTCCGACGGCACGGTCACTTCCGCGCGATAGTGCGCGACGGCGCTTCCGTCTCGATATTCGAGCAGCAGCGTTAGATCGTCACGGAGCGCGATCTGCAGGTAGTGCTGCCCGAACTCGCCCTCCGGCACGTCGAGTCGCTCGAGCACGAGGAAGTGCCGACGCGCGTTGAGCCCGGCGAAAAGCCGCTTGATCTGCCAGTCGGAAGGGTCGTCCCAGACCTCATCGTCGGCCACGGTGACCCGCAGGCGGGGCTGCGTCATCGCAGGGACTGCTCCACGAATGACAACATGTCAGAAATGGCGAGAGCGTCCGGACCGCTGCCCTGCGTCTCTTCGGCGAGAGTCCAGGTTCGCTCCGAGTCCCACTCGATACGGAAAACGCGCCCTCGGAAGTTTTCGAACCGGACGAAACTGCCCGGCGCGCCTTCAAGTAGTTTGATCTCCCGGTACAGCGTAGTCTCCGCTGCGAGGATTCCGTCCGGGCCGTCAGTTCCCCCCTTAGTGACCGTGTTGTCGTACCAAAGCCTGAGAAACGGCACGGGTTCCCTGTTGAGATTGGCCGGCGAGAGGAACCGGATGAAACTCTCCCGTGCGTCTTCGAGTGAGTAGCGGCTCGGGTCCGCAAATTCACATGCATAGCCGGGAAAGACTGCCCATGTGACCTGCTGGAGCTCGGGCTGCTGAACTTCATGGTAGCGATGAACCCCGGGCCGTGCGGCCGCGAGGACTTCGAAGTCTCGCCCGGGGTGACGAAAGCCTTGGAGAGTGCTCAGCAGCGCACCTTTTTCCAGCAACAGCGAACTGTTTTCGCGTGCAGCCTGGAGAAGCGCACCCACCAGTTCCTGGTCGTACGTGTCGCGAGCATTCACCTGGAAGAGATGGCGCCCATCAGCACTAAGAGCTGCAGCGAAGTCCAGGCCTGGCACAGGGGACCAGTGCCAGGCATCAGGGATCCCCTCGAACTCCTCCACCCCGGGAAATGCCGAAACTACAGCAGCCGGATCCATGTTGACCTCCCCTTATGCGCCCTTGCATGAATAGTTAGGCCCGGTGTCCTGACGGTACCTGGGGGCGCGCGCACCATCCCGGCCATTGTCCGCCCGCGTCATGGGCTCCATGTCGGTCGTGTCATTATACCAAGCCTCACGTTCCGGATAATTCGTGTTGTAACCCGTCTCATTCCAGTGTTCGACAACTCGCGGATTGTGGTCATAAGTAAGGATCTTCGAATCCGCCGGAATTACTTCACCCGCATTGTTTCGCCATGTGAGCTGATCCCGTGGAATGCGGTTACCATTCTGATCGAGAGGCCAACCACCCGCTGCACGGCCCTCGTCGGTGAACCGGCTGACCATGTCCTCGTGCGTCTCGTCCCAGTACTTGTGGGGGTATTCCGAAGATCGGTTGTGGCGAGTCTCCGGGGCATCGGGATCCCGTACCCACCTTCCGTTTCCGCCGCGTGGCTGCGCCAGGCCGAGCGGATCGATGAAGCAGAACGGGTTCGGGACGTATCCGTAGTGATTCGGCTGCGGGGCAAGACCCAACGGGTCGGGGGTGAGATAGCGGCCGTTGTCGGGATCGTAGTAACGGGCGTGGTTGTAGTTCCAGCCGGTCTCGGCGTCGGCGTACTGGCCGGGGAACCGCAGTGGGCAGTCGGTCGGCGTGTCGGAGCCCACATTTGCTGGGCGTTGCTCCAGCTCTCGGCCCCACAGCTCGGTCCTGCGATGCCACGCCACGGCGCCCTCGGCGTCGACGAGTTCCGTGGGAGCTCCGACTGTGTCCGTGACCACGCCGTTGAATCGGACGCCGTCCGCCCCTCGATGTATCTGCGTCAGCGGGCGATGCGTGCCGGAAAAGTAGTCCCAAGTCGTCGCTTCTCCACAGCTGTTGATCTGCTCGGCGAGGCGCGTGCCGTCCCAGGTGAACCGCGTTTCCTCGACCACCGTGCCGTCGGCCCCCAACCGCACCTTGGCGCGGCGCCGTCCCGTGGGGTCGTAGCGGTAGCGCCAGTGGTCGCCGTCTGGCGTGACAGCAGCGGTGAGCCTGTCCTGCGCGTCCCAGGCGTAGGTGGCAACGCGCTTCTGCCCGTTCAGGAGCCGCTTGACGGCACGGACGGGCCGCCCCCGCTGGTCGTACTCGTAGCTGGTACGGCCGGATCGACGAAGCCGCGTCCCGGCGTACTCACGCGTGGTCGGCCGATCCCCCGAAGAGGGCGCGGTCGACTCTTGGATGTTACCGAGAGCGTCGTATGCGTAGTTCTCCGTCCAGTCCCGCGCGTGTACCGCTGTGACGCGGCCAACTGCGTCGAGGTCGAACCTGCGCTGTCCCGTGGTGAGTTCGCTGATTCCGGAGAGCAGACCATCCGGCCTGTAGGAGTAAGTGCGATTCTGCAGGAGCTCTCGGCCGCGGCCTCCGGTACCGCGTAGCTCCTGTCCGACCAAGTGCCCGCGCTCGTCCCAAGTCTGAGTGAGTGAGGCGAACGACCCGAACTTCCGGATCCGCTCCCGTCCGAGGGCGTCGAAACCGAAGGTGACCGTCTGCCCTCCCGCTTGCAGGGAGGCAGGGCGGCCAACAGCGTCATAGCTCCAAGTCGAGGTGATTCCGCTGGGCGTGCGGCGTGCCGTTCGACGGCCCAGCGCGTCATAGGCGTAGGTCGTCTCAGCACCGTCCAGTACCTCGCGCACCAAGCGTCCCGAGGAGTTGTAGGCACACTCCAGGGTGCTTGTGTCGCTCACCGCTCGAACCAGCCGCCCGGCCGGGTCGTAGGTGAAGCGCGACACCTGGTCGCCCGTGTGCTGTTCGACCATCCTGCCGAGTTCGTCGCGCAGGAAGATGGTCTCCTGGCCGTCGCCATCCGTACGACGAGCCAGGCGGCCGGCCGCATCGTAGGAGTAGGTGAGCGAGCGCCCTTCGAAATCAGTTTCGGCGATCAGGCGGTTGGTGGAGTCGTACAGGTACTTCCAAACCTGGCCCCGAGGGTTGATGACCTCGGTCAGGTTCACTTCGGAGTCATACGTGAACCGGTACTCGCTGCCGCTGCGGTCGATGCGGCTGGTCGGCTGGTGGAAGGGGCCGGTCTCGATGAGGGACCGCCTGCCGAGCTGGTCCGTGTGGGCGACCAGATCTCCTTCGCCGTCCCATTCCCAGCTTTCCCGGGAACCGTCGGCAGCGAGTCGCCACGCCGGCTGCCCCTCGACAGTCCACCCCATGACCTCGACCCGACCTTCGGCATCGACGACCCTCACCACGCGGCCGAAGGCGTCGCGTTCAGCGTGGGTCGTGTGTCCGAGAGCGTCGGTCTCTCGGACCGAGAGTCCGGCTGCATTGCACTCGATACGGGTCACATGACCGAGGACATCGGTGACCGCGGTGGTACGCCCTTGCTCGTCGTAGCTGTACTGGCGTGAGTTTCCCGATGGGTCGACGATCTTCAGCCTGTTTCCACACCTGTCGAAAGACTGCTCCCACAGGGCCCCGTCCGCCTCGACCAGACGAATGGGAAGATCGAGATCGTCGTACTCAGCCGTCGTTCGGAGACCATCGGGACGCGTGACGGCCACGAGGTTGCCGCGCGAGTCGTACTCAAAAGTGGTGGTATGGCCCAGCGCGTCCGTATAGGACAGCGGCCGGTTGTATCGGTCCCACTCCGTGCGAACCGCTTGGCCCGACGGATCGATCATTTCCGTACGTTGCAGGAACTCGTTGTACCGGTGGACCGTTGTGTGCCCGAGGGCATTCGTATAGCGAGTCTCGCGGGCATCGGTGTCGTAGGAAATGGCGCAGTTGAGGAAGCCCTCTGCCCCCTCACCTCGTATGCACCTGTCCTGGTCGTCGTAGGTGTAGCGATACCAGGATCCCTTGCGGTCGGTCCACGAAGTGACACGTCCCCGATCGTCATAGGTGAGCCGGTAGGGCAGGTCGCTCGAGTTGTAGATCTCGGCGAGGTGCCCGTCGGAGTTGTAGCCGTAACGCAGCAGTGTGACCCCGTCGGCTCCGGCCTGCGGGTCACGCAGTCGCAGCTGGGTGATGCGGGCGCCGTCGGTGACCACGTGCAGGTGGTAGCCGCCCGAGTGGCGTACGGCTACCGGGACACCACGCTCATCGCGGTCGATGTCTATCCGATGCCCGTTGCGGTCGGTCACTGCGGCGAGAGGGAGAGTGAAAACCTCTGCAGTGGGCGGCGGTTGGACGGTCGACGTGAAGTGACGCGTGCGCCCTGTGGCCGGGTCGGTGATGCGGATCGGGGAGCCGGGCTCGCCGTCCCAGTCGAGGGGCCAGCGGGGTCCTTCGAGTGGGACTACCGACTCCCCGGGGGCGGGGACCGGATAGAGGAGCACCATCCCGTCCTCAGCGGCAAACAGGACGCCCCCGCCGTCGAGTTCCAGTCGCTCGTCCAGTGTCGAGGCCCAGGAGGGACCGAACCACTGCCCCGAGGCGTAGGTCGACAGATGGGTGCGGCGCACGATCAGCGGCAGGAGACCTGGCAGCTCGACATCGGTGTGCTCCATCAGCATCTCGCCGGAGACCATGTCGACCGGGTCGCCACCCTTGCACCGGCCCTCCGCCGGTTTACTCTTGGCCAGGGCGTCGTCCGCCTCTCTGCGCAGACCGCTCTTGAGCCCCTTGGCCATGGCCTTGAGACCGCCCTTGCCCAGCGCCTTCATGCCCTTTGCGAGTTTGCCGAGGGTGGTCAGGCCCTTCATGCCGGGTATGCAGTCCATCGCGGCGAAAGCCACATCCAGCAACCCGGCTTGGCCTTTGGAGTACTTGTAGAGCGTGTCGGCAAGGACGACGAGTCCCGCTACCACCACGATCGCGGCCAGGATCGGCCCCCCGATGATCATCGCCACGATCCCGACGACCGCCACGACGACCTTGCACACCGCGACGATCGTGTCCCAGTTGTCGACGAACCAGTCGCCGACCTCCTCCCACCACGACCGATTCTGAATACCCGCATCCGAAGCCTCGTCGATCTTCGACTTCGCCTCACGAGCCGCCTCATCACGCATCTTGCGCGCGTCCTCGGCCATCTTCTTCGCCGCCGCCAGCGCGTCCTGCGCGTCGGAGACGTCCGACTGGGCCTTGGACTGGGCCGACTTGGCGTGCTGCACATCCCGCGTCGCCGCGCGGACCTTCGCCTCATCCGGCTTGTCCGCATCCGACTTACTGCCCGTCGGATCGTCCTTGTACTTGTCCGCCTCCTTGCCGGCCCGCGTCACCCACGAGTCCGCCGAAGTCAGACGAGACTGAGCCGTAGAGAGACTGTCCCGGGCCTCACGGCCCTTGCGCAGCGCCTTGTCCGCCAGCGACTGCGCCCGCTCCAGCTTCGGCCAGAAGTCCGCCAGCGCGTCCCCGCACATCTCGTAGGACTTCTTCAGCTTCTTGAGGTTCTTCGGGACATCCGCGAAGTCCTCCTTGAAGACATCCGCCGACTTGCCCGCCCACTCCAGAAGCGTCCCCTCCCCCGCCATGCCCTTGACCAGACGCAGCGCCTCGGAGACGTCATCGGCGAAGTCATGCAAATGCTTCGCGAGCGTGCGCACCCGCTGCGGATCACCAGGCGTCGGATCCTTGTCCAAGTCCAGGACATGCCAGTCCGAAGGCCTGTGCCCCGCCATACCGCAACCCCCGTCACGCGCACACCAACGTCAACAACCGTATGCACACGTGAACTTACAGGGCACAGTCGTTCGAGGTAAACGCGAGGTCCGACACCACGAACGGTCCCTGTGCGCGACTCGCCGCCAGGACGCGCGCTAAGAGAAACCGTCGCGCGGCATCGCAGGCCGTGAAGTGAAGCCGTATGGGCGCAGATCCAGGCTTGGAAAGGATCAGTGTCAGGAACGACGCCCGCGCCCAGCCCGCCACGCCTCCCCTACGGCGTCCACGGACCACAGCCACCAGCCCTCCAGCTTGTTCCGCACCGTCGCCTTCACCCACCGCCACTTGAACCACGGCGGCAGCTTGCGGAACGGCACGAAGCTCAGCGTGTCGTTGATGGCGTCCTCGGCCAGGCCCTTGGGCCCCTCCACGCGCAGCACCGCGTACAGCTCCGGCGTCAGCTCCCGGTTGAGTCGCGCTGCGGTACCCGCGGCAGTGAAGGCGTATCCCCGCTGCTCGGGGTGCGGCAACTGCGTCGCCCTCACGATCCGAGGCGAGGCCTCCTCCAGTGAACACTGGAGCGCCAACCCGATCGCCGCTGTACCGAGACGACTCTCACCGCGCTCCCACGCGGCATCCCACTCGGCGGGGTCGTCGATGCCCAGCAGGCCCTTGCCGTTTTCCCAGTCACGATCCGACGCCATGAGCAGTATCCCTACCGATACCAATCCTCGCCGTCGCTCTCCAACGCGCTGCGCACATAGTGCTCGAGGCTCGGCGCCACGAGAATTCTGCTGTCCGTCTCATGGTCCCAGACGAACACCTCGTGGCGCTCGGGTCGCCGGACGAAGGCGAACTGGTCTCCCTCGCCGTTGCCTCCGAAGAACATGAGCGAATCGAACTCCCTGTACAGGGACTTGTACTGTTCGTCGTTGCGAAACGCGAGATTGTCGCCGAGGATCCGCTCGGCAGACCAGATGACGTCGGTGCCGTATTCATCGGCCAGCCCATTGATCTCGAGAAGAAAGGCGCGGAGGTCACCCGGGAGCGGCTGGCACAGGACCGATTCGATGCGGTCGAGGGCACCGGGGTCTACGGGGTCACGGGGTTCCGCCGAGGGGAACGCTTCGACGAGCTCGCGCCACATACACCCGTCACCCGGGCGGCCCTCGCCATATACCTTGAACGCTTTCTTGAAGGACTGCGGGCTTGAGTCGTCCACCGGGTTGTCCATGTCCATCAGGGGGGAGGTTGATCTCGACCACGGAGATCTGCCGCTCGACGTGGTGAGCATTCCACTCCTCGACTGCGCGGAAAGAGCGCGACGCCGCGAAATAGGCGGGTTGAATGTGCGCGTATGCGGCCTGGACTTTCCAGTCTCCCTGGGCGTCCCTGGTCATGGGCCTGCCGGGCGGCACGATGATGAGGTTGTGCCAGCCGTCGCCCCGCCGGTTCTCCAGGATCTGTGCCTCTTCGGCGCCAGGGCGTCCGCCGTACCGTTCGGGGGCGAAGACTCCGGCCATGAGTACTGCGTCGACCGGAGTCTCGGCCCGCAGTCCCTGCTGGCAGATGGCGTCTCCGCAGT
The DNA here is from genome assembly GCF_044459945.1 of Streptomyces sp. NPDC050164. NCBI lineage: Bacteria > Bacillati > Actinomycetota > Actinomycetes > Kitasatosporales > Streptomycetaceae > Streptomyces > Streptomyces sp. NPDC050164. Next base: position 44,627 of record NZ_JBITJK010000001.1, on the reverse strand, counting down.
CCTCGAAGACGCGCTGCCACCTGTCCAGCGTGTCGGTCTTCCGCGAGGTGATCACCAGGCGCACAGCGGCGGATTCCCTGCTCAAGGAATCGGCATGCCAGGGCCCGCCTCCACTGTCATCACACCCTGTGGAGAAAGTCCCTGACCTCATCGACTGTCGTCTGCCACTCGGAGATTTCATGTCCCTCTTCCGCAACCGTGGATCGAGGTTCGACGAAGCGCCAGGGCTCGTCGGGATCGAAATCCTCATCGAGCCCTTCGAGGAAAATGATCGAATCCTGAACGTAGACGAGGTCCTGTGACCTGTAGAGGGGCCAGCAGAAAACGAAGTTGCTGGTCGACGGATCAGTGATGGATGAAATGAGGCAGGAGGTAGCGTCATCCCTGCGTTCCAGAACTCTCAGGGCCTGGGACCAGCTGGCCCGGTACTTCTCCACACTCCAGTAAGTCAGGTCCATGGGAAAGCTCTCTTCGAATTCCCGTACCGTGATACGGCCAACGGCGCCACCACCGGCCTCGCTTCCGGCCGGCGGCGAAACCGAGACCACCCGGATGGAGAAGGCGTCACTCATCGACAATGTCCCGCCCTTCCTCATGAAGAGGAAGGTCAGCCCGTGAAGCGGAACGTCGACGTGATCGCGTCGAAGATGTCGAAGAAGGAGTCCGCGAGGTCGAGAACCTGGCTGCTGCCGGCGACCAGGGCCACCTTGCCATCCTGGCCCGGCACGGGGATGTACGTCTGCATCAGCACAGCCCGGATCGTGCGGTTGAGCGCGTCGCCGGGTACGGCGATGTCCTCGATGCCGTACGTCCGCGCCGCCGGGCCGACTCCGGGGATGTCGACGGTCGTCACCTTCCGCCAGGAGTCCCCCTCCCTCTTGGCCTCCTTGACCGCGAGCTGACTCGCGATGACGGACGGGTCGTTCGACAGCGGCTCACCGCGCTCGTTGCGGCCGCCCACCAGGGAAACGGTCACCGAGCCCGTGATCGGCGTGTCCCCGCCGAAGCTCTCCGCCATGCAGCCGCAGTACATCGCGCCCGACTTCCAGGCGTCCGCCGCGGCCTTCTTGAGGAAGTCGACGTACGTGTCGCGGTACTGCTCCAACTCCGGCCGCTGCCGCACCCGTTCGTTCACCATCCGCCGGATCGAGTCGTCCCGCGACTCCGGCCGTACGTCGAACTCCCACCACGACTCCGGCACCTTGATCCGGAAACCGCCCCTCTCGACGGTCAGTGCCTCCATGTAGCGGGCCATGACGCCGGCCTCCCCGTTCGCTCGATCACTCGTGCGCACATCGTGCCACTACTCCTCCAGCGTCCAGAACGGTGAGTCCTTCGGCGGGGCCGGTCGCACAGGGAGCGTGCTGAAGTCGATGTCCGCGTCGGCGAGTGGGTCTCCGACCGGAAGGCGGTGTCGGTGATCCGGGTAGTAGGTCCCGTACGCCCAGTACTCCGGCGGTTCGTGGCCCATCAACTCCACACCCCAGGCGGCCGACTCCCGCGTCCCGTACAACGCGTTGATCCTCGCAACCGCCTCCGCCCGGGAGATACCGATCCGCTCCACCAGCACGTCCGCCATCTCACGGAAGTACGCGAGCATCTCCTCGTCGAGCGGAAGCACGAACTCCGTGCCCGTCGTGCCGGCCGTGGGACACGCCCCGTACTCGACGAGCCAGCGCAGGCGCCTGACTTCCGCCACCAGTCGCGGCACCGCTTCCCTGGCCCTGGCGGCGAATACGGGGTCCGGGGTCGCGGCTGCACACAGTCCCTCGATCGCGTCCAGGTCGAGGTCGTCGTGGTCCGGTTCTGAAGTCATGCTCCAGTGTTACGGCCCGGCAGCGGCGAACCGGCCGGGGGCTGCCCCCACCCCCGTCCACCAGCCCACCGGATGGCCCGTCCCCACTCCCCCAGACACCGTGGTGACCCACGACCACGAAAACGGGGACCCCTCATGCGTACCGTCACAGCCTCCGCCCTCATCCTCGCCCTCGCCGCAGCCGCGGCCGCGCCCGCAGTCGCCACACCCGGCAAGCCGAGTACCGACGGCCTCTGGCGCATGGACGGCTACGGCACCGTCCTCTCTCTCGACGGCGACGCCCTCCAGGAGTTCCAGACGACATCGGTCAGCTGCCTCAAGGGCGACACCGCCCGGCGCACCGGCGCGGGCGCGTACACGAACGCGTACGGCACCGTACTGACCATCCGCTCCGGCTCGAACCACAACCGCGCCTCCCTCGGCGCCGACAGCTCCGTCGGCCACCGCACCCTGCGGCGGATCCACGCCCTCCCCGCCGACTGCACACGCCCCACCCCGAAGGATCCCCGCACAGCCTTCGACGTCTTGTGGCACTCCTTCGCCGAGAACTACCCCTTCTTCGCCGCGAAGGGCGTCGACTGGCAGGACGTCCGAGACCGGTACCGGCCGAAGGTGCGCAAGAACACCACCCGCAAGGAGCTCTTCGGGATCTTCAGCGACATGGTGCGGCCCCTCTACGACGCCCATGTCGCCGTCCAGGACGGGGAGCGAGTCTTCGCCCAGATGCGGCCGGGCACCGAACTGCCTTCCCCGCAACTGGACGCCAAGGTCAAGAAGTTCGTCCTCGACCGCGACCTCAAGGACGCCCCGTACCGCCAGGACTTCGCCAACGGCCGCATCACCTACGCCGACCTGCCCGGCAGCGCCGACCAGGGCTACCTCCGCATCTCCGGCTTCGCCGGCTACACCCCCGAGAACGCCCCGTACGGCGCCCACCTCGCCGAACTCGACAAGGCCCTGGACACCATCCTCACCAAGGACCGCACCCAACGGCTCAAAGGACTGATCACCGACCTGCGCATCAACGGCGGCGGCTCCGACGCCCTCGGCATCCACATCGCCGAGCGCCTGACGGACAAGTCCTACGTCGCCTACGCCAAGCGCGCCCGCAACCACCCCACCGACCCGGGCCGGCACACCCGCCCCGAGCCCATCCGGGTCGTCCCGGCCGACGGGCCCCGCTACACCGGCCCCATCGCCGTACTCACCGGAGGCTCCACCGTCAGCGCGGGCGAGACCTTCACCCAGGCCCTCATGGACCGGCCGGGCCGCACCATCCGCATCGGCCAGCCCACGCAGGGCGTCTTCTCGGACGTCATGGAACGCAATCTGCCCAACGGCATGACCGCCTTCCTCCCGAACGAGGAGTTCCTCAACCGCTCCGGCGACACCTACGACGGCACGGGCATCCCGCCCCACCTGACCGAACCGGTCTTCACCAAGGAGGAGTTCGCCAAGAAGCGCGACTCGGCTTTCGACCGTGCGGTGAGCGTCCTTCGGAACGACGGCTAGACGGAGCCCAGGAAGTCCGACCAGGCCTCCGGCGCGAGGGCGAGTCGGGGGCCTGCGGTGTGCTTGGAGTCGCGGACATGCACAGTGCGGGGCACTATCGCGATTTCGACGCAGGAGTTGCCGTCCGTGCCACTGCTGTAGCTGCTCTTGAACCAAGTCAGTTCGGAGGTGTCCCCGGCAGAAGCGTTGCGGATCATGTTTCTCCCAGCACTTGCTCGATGAAGGCCAGCGACTCCCGCGGTGGGAGCGCCTGCGCTCGGATGGTGCCATACCGCAGCTCAAGGATGCGGAGCTGCTTCGGATCGGTGGTCGGCCGCCCGCTGAACGCACCGTCGGAACGCCCCACCGCCGAACCGTCCGGGAACTTCAGCAGCTCGATCTTGCCGTCCACCCCTGGGTGGGCATCCGTGTTCGTCGGCATGATCTGAAGTGTGACGTTACGCAACCGCCCCACCTCCAGCAGGTGTTCGAGCTGCTGTCGCCACACCATTGTGCCCCCGACCCGTCGGCGCAGCACCGCCTCCTCCAGGACGTAGTGCACCGACGGGGCCGGATCGCGTTCGAAGACCGACTGCCGGGCCATCCGGGCGGCCACCATCCGTTCCACATCGTCCGGCGAATACGGGGGCTGCGCCGCCTCGAACAAGGCACGCGCATGCTCCGGCGTCTGCAACAGCCCGTGGACGCTGTTGCACTCATACACCCCGATCTCAACCGCCTGCCCCTCCAACTTGGCCAGCTCCCGAACTTTCTTGGGATACCGGACCCTCTTCACGTCCTCCCACGTCGCCGCAATCAGCCCACCCGCCCCCAGCACCTCATCAGCCCTGACCAGATAGTCCTGCCGAGGGATCCGCTTCCCGCCCTCGATCTTGTAGACCATGTCCTCGCCGTACCCGACCGCCGTCCCGAACTCGGCGGCCCGCATCCCCACCGCCTCCCGCCGCAGCTTCAGCTGCCGCCCGACGGTGGCGATGACCGCGACGCCCCACTCGTCGTCCGGATCCACCTCCCAACCCGGCTCGTCCGCCTCGCCCTTGAGCCGACCCGCGTCCGCCTCGACCGCCGTCATCCCGCACCCTTCCGTCGTACGACCGTGCCCAACGCCCTACCCGTACGCCTGATCCCGACAGCCCGGACATGACTGGACAAGCTCCGGACAGTTACCGTACGCACCCGCTGAGTCACTGTTCACAGTAAGCACGGACCGCCACGCTGAGTGACGTGAAACAGAAAACCACCGAAGTCGCCACCCTCATCCGCAACTTCAGCATCCAGCTGTCCCCCACCCCACGCGGCGCCCGCCTGGCCCGTCTCCTGGCCACCGAACAACTGCGCTCCTGGGGCCTGCCGTTGGACCCGGCGGCGCAGCTCATCGCGGAGCTGTCGACCAACGCCGCGACCCATGGCCGCATCCCGGGACGCGACTTCCGCCTGCTCCTCTACGTCGTATCCGACACCCTCCGCATCGAGGTCACGGACACCCGCGACGACCGGCTGCCGACACCACAACTCCCCACCCCGGAGTCCGAGTCCGGCCGCGGCCTGCTCCTCGTCGACGCACTCGCCGACCGCTGGGGCGTCACCCCGGGCCTGCCACCACGCAAGACCGTCTGGGCCGAACTCACCCTCTGACCCCCGAAGCACCGGGTCCCAACACCTCGCGCCCCGGTGCCGCAGGCGGTCTTCCTCAAGGACCATGACGAGGAAAGAACCCCACCGAGCCCCACCCCTCCCGCCCAGGCCGCCGCCTCACTCACGCGAGTGAACATCGCCAACTCAGCTGGATTCGGGAGCCATTGCCTGCCCTACGCTCAGCGCAACACACCGCAGACATGCGACGGCCCTCGCCGGGACGGCAATCCCAGTGCGAGGGCCTGACCACCGAGGAAGAGAGAGCTTCCCGATGGATACGCAGAACCCTAACGTGCCCACGCACGCCCACACCCCCGTAACCGGCAAGAGCCACCTGAACCGACGCCCCCACACCGGCCTGGTTCACGACAACACCCGCCACACCACCCGCTTCACGGTGATCGGCAACCACCTCGCCCAGCACCCGGAGCTGTCGCTGCTCGCGATCAGGCTCGGCACGCACATCCAGTCGCTCCCAGCAGGAGCCCGAGTCGACATCAAGTCCCTCACCGCCCGCTTCCCGGAGGGCACGAACCGTATCGCCGCGGCTCTGCGCGAGCTGGAGGCCCACGGCTACCTGCGGCGAGAGCGCGAACGCGTCCCCGACGGCCGGATCATCACCCGCACGATCTCCTGCAACCAGCCCGGCCGGCATGCGGCCGACACCCACACCCCGGTACGGCGAGCGCACGCGCCGGGGAAACGGACCCCCGCAAAGCCTCTCCCCGCGGTACCGCACCCCGCTTCCCCCTCCCCCACCCTGCTCCAGCAGGCCACGGACCTCCTCGCGGACCTCCGCCGCCACGACTCCCGCTTGCTCCTCTCCGCCCGCGACACCGCACACCTCGCCCCCGGCGTCGCCGCATGGCTCGAACGCGACGTCACCCCTGCCGCCGTACGCCAGGCCCTGACCACCGCCCTCCCACCCGAGGACCTCCGCCGCCCGGCCGCCCTCCTGGCCCACCGCCTCGCAGCCCAGCTACCGCCACCGCCCCCGTTCCGCGCCGCTACGCCCCCGCCGCCCGCCCCTCACCGATTCCAGACCTGCGACGGCTGCGACCGCGCCTTCCGCGCACAGGCCCCCGGCCACTGCCGCGAGTGCCGATCAAGTCTCCTGGAGGCCGCATAGCATGAGAGCGACGATCCTTGCCCCTGGGCACAGACGAGGAGCGAGCGCCATGACCACCGCCTCGGAGAACGAGCAGCAGGGCGCCTCCCACCGGTATCGGGCCATGCGGGACTTCGTCCAGACCACGGACGACTCCCTACCCGGCAAGTTCGAGGTCACCAAGGAAGGAATCGTCCACGACATGATGGCGCCCGTGGGCCCGCACGAGCTGACCACCCTGCACCTGCGCAGACGCCTCGAAAAGGTGATGCCGGAGGAGATCGTGGCCCACACAGGCGAACCCGATGTGGAGGACGAGTCCGAGGGCATCATGCGCCGCCCCGACGTGATGGTGATCGCCCTGGAGGACATGGACGTCCCGGGTTCCTTCGACCCCCGCACACTGGTCGCCGCCATCGAGGTCGTCTCCCGCTCCAACCCGGACAACGACTGGGTCACCAAGATGCGCGACTACCCCATCATGGGCATCCCGGTCTACGCCCTCTTCGACCCCCGCACCGGCACCGGCACCGTCCTCACCGACATCCACCACACCCCTGACGGCCCTCGGTACGCCACGCGCAAGGACTTCGTCTACGGCGAAGACGTGACCATCGCCGACTGGACGATCGCGACGGAGGGCCTGCCCCTGTACCGGGACAGCGGCGCCCCGCAGGAGTGAGCCGGTAGAGGCGCCGCTCAGGCTCCCTGCCCATGGCACGCACCACCCCACCGCGCCCTGTCGACGTCACAGCCCACTTCCCTGAACTGACACCACTCGCCCGGACCTCCGTGCGACTGCACCCCGCGCCGGTGCGCCCACCATCGCCGACAGCTCGATCGGCGGCCCGCTGCTGTGGCCGGCCGACGAACCGTGGCCGACCTGACCGGACCACTCCGGCCCCTGGCGACGCGGCCTCGTGCCCGACGACGTACGACTCCGCCGGCGCATCCTGGACGATGCGTGGAGCAGGCCCCGGGCTGACGGTGCGGACTTGCTGACGCCGGACGGCAGCGACGTGTTGCAGATGCTGTGGTGCGCGGCCGACCATGCCGGGGACTACCTGCCGCGCACCGTGTCAATGACCAACAAACAGCAAAAGGGCCCGCACGACCGAAGTCGTACGAGCCCCTTCGAGCCACTCAGGTCAGTCGACCCTCAAGCCAGTCCGAAGACTTACTTGTTGATCTTGGTGACCTGGCCGGCGCCCACGGTCCGGCCACCCTCACGGATGGCGAACTTCAGGCCCTCCTCCATGGCGACGGGCTGGATGAGCTCCACCTTCATCTCGGTGTTGTCACCCGGCATGACCATCTCGGTGCCCTCGGGGAGGGTCACGACGCCGGTCACGTCCGTCGTACGGAAGTAGAACTGCGGGCGGTAGTTGTTGAAGAACGGCGTGTGGCGGCCACCCTCGTCCTTGGACAGGATGTAGGCCTGCGCCTCGAACTCGGTGTGCGGGGTGACCGAGCCCGGCTTGATGATGACCTGGCCGCGCTCGACGTCCTCGCGCTTGATGCCACGGAGGAGCAGACCGACGTTCTCACCGGCCTGGCCCTCGTCGAGCAGCTTGCGGAACATCTCGATGCCGGTGACCGTGGTGGTGGTCTTCTCCTGCTTGATGCCCACGATGTCAACGGTCTCGTTGACCTTGAGGACACCACGCTCGATACGGCCGGTGACGACCGTACCGCGACCGGTGATCGTGAAGACGTCCTCGATCGGCATGAGGAACGGCTTGTCGACGTCACGCTCGGGCTGCGGGATGTTCTCGTCCACGGCCTTCATGAGCTCGAGGACGGAGTTGCCCCACTCCTTGTCGCCCTCGAGGGCCTTGAGCGCCGAGACCTTGACGACCGGCAGGTCGTCGCCCGGGAACTCGTACTCGGAGAGGAGCTCACGGACCTCGAGCTCGACGAGCTCCAGGATCTCCTCGTCGTCCACCATGTCGGCCTTGTTCAGGGCGACGACGATGTACGGAACGCCGACCTGGCGGGCCAGGAGCACGTGCTCCTTGGTCTGCGGCATCGGGCCGTCGGTGGCGGCGACCACGAGGATGGCGCCGTCCATCTGCGCCGCACCCGTGATCATGTTCTTGATGTAGTCCGCGTGACCGGGGCAGTCGACGTGGGCGTAGTGACGCGTCTCGGTCTGGTACTCGACGTGCGCGATGGAGATGGTGATACCGCGCTGGCGCTCCTCAGGAGCCTTGTCGATCTGGTCGAAGGCCGAGGCCTCGTTCAGGTCCGGGTACGCGTCGTGCAGCACCTTGGTAATGGCGGCCGTGAGGGTCGTCTTACCGTGGTCGATGTGACCGATGGTGCCGATGTTGACGTGCGGCTTAGTCCGCTCGAACTTCGCCTTCGCCACTGGGGTCCTCCTGTGGAGTGGTTCTGGTACGCCTTACTCATCGGCGCCAGGTGATCTTTGCTGGAAAGCCCGGGCCCCGGGGCATTCTCACCACGATTGCGGCGGAATGCCCCTCAAGGCTCCGGAGTCAAGCCTACGGCGTGTAGACGCGGTGCGTTACTCGCCCTTGGCCTTCGCGATGATCTCCTCGGCGACGTTCCGGGGAACCTCGGCGTAGGAGTCGAACTGCATGGAGTAGCTGGCACGGCCGGACGTCTTGCTGCGCAGGTCGCCGACGTAGCCGAACATCTCCGAAAGGGGCACGAGGCCCTTCACGACGCGGGCACCGGCCCGCTCCTCCATGGCCTGGATCTGACCACGGCGGGAGTTGATGTCGCCGATGACCTCACCCATGTAGTCCTCGGGCGTGGTGACCTCGACGGCCATCATCGGCTCGAGCAGCACGGGGCTGGCCTTGCGCGCGGCCTCCTTGAAGGCCTGCGAACCGGCGATCTTGAACGCGAGCTCGGAGGAGTCGACCTCGTGGTAGGCACCGTCGAGCAGCGTCACGCGGACACCGGTCATCTCGTAACCGGCGAGGATGCCGAACTGCATGGCCTCCTGCGCACCGGCGTCCACCGAAGGAATGTACTCCTTCGGCACACGGCCACCGGTCACCTTGTTGATGAACTCGTAAGAGGCGTCGCCGCCCTCGATCGGCTCGACCGCGATGATGACGCGGGCGAACTGGCCGGTACCACCCGTCTGCTTCTTGTGGGTGAACTCGACCTTCTCGACGGCCTTGCGAATGGTCTCGCGGTACGCGACCTGCGGCTTGCCGACGTTGGCCTCGACCTTGAACTCACGGCGCATACGGTCGACCAGCACCTCGAGGTGCAGCTCGCCCATGCCGCCGATGATGGTCTGGCCGGTCTCCTCGTCCGAGTGGACCTGGAAGGACGGGTCCTCCTCGGCCAGGCGCTGGATCGCGACGCCGAGCTTCTCCTGATCGCCCTTCGACTTGGGCTCGATGGCGACCTGGATGACCGGAGCCGGGAAGTCCATGGACTCCAGGATGACCGGGCTCTTGTCGTCGGACAGCGTCTCACCGGTGGTGGTCTGCTTCAGGCCCATGACGGCGACGATGTCGCCGGCGCCCACCGACTCGATCTCCTCACGCTTGTTCGCGTGCATGCGGTAGATCTTGCCGATGCGCTCCTTCTTGCCCTTCACGGAGTTCAGCACCTGGGTGCCGGAGTGCAGGCGGCCCGAGTAGACCCGGACGAAGGTGAGCTTGCCGAGGTGCGGGTCGCTCATGATCTTGAACGCGAGCGCGGCGAGGGGCTCCTCGTCCGACGGCTTGCGCACGATGACCTGCTCCGGGTCCTTGACGTCGTGGCCCTCGATGGCCTCGACGTCGAGCGGGGTGGGCAGGTAGCGCACGACCGCGTCGAGCAGGGGCTGGACGCCCTTGTTCTTGAACGCGGTGCCGCAGAACACGGGGGTGACGGTGGTGCCGCCGCCCTTGCCGGACGCGATGGTGATGCGACGGATCGCGGCGTAGAGCTGCTCCACGGTGGGCTCGGTGCCCTCCAGGTACAGCTCCATCAGCTCTTCGTCGTTCTCGGCGACGGCCTCGAGCAGCTTGCCGCGGTACTCCTCGGCAGCCTCGGCGTGGGTGTCCGGGATGTCGACGGTGTCGTACATCTCACCCTTGGTCGCCTCGGCCGACCAGACCAGGGCCTTCATCGTCACGAGGTCGATGACGCCCTTGAAGTCCGCCTCGGCACCGATCGGCAGCTGCATGACCAGAGGCTGCGCGCCCAGGCGGTCGGAGATCATGTCGACGCAGCGGTGGAACTCGGCACCCGTGCGGTCGAGCTTGTTGACGAAGCAGATACGCGGAACGCCGTAGCGGTCCGCCTGACGCCACACCGTCTCGGACTGGGGCTCAACACCGGCGACACCGTCGAACACCGTCACGGCACCGTCGAGCACGCGCAGGGAGCGCTCCACCTCGACGGTGAAGTCGACGTGACCCGGGGTGTCGATGATGTTGATGGTGTAGTCGTTGTCCTCAAGCGGCCAGTGACAGGTGGTGGCAGCAGAGGTGATCGTGATGCCACGCTCCTGCTCCTGCTCCATCCAGTCCATGGTGGCAGCGCCGTCGTGGACCTCACCGATCTTGTACGAAACGCCGGTGTAGAACAGGATCCGCTCGGTGGTGGTCGTCTTGCCCGCGTCGATGTGGGCCATGATCCCGATGTTGCGGACCCTGGCCAGGTCAAGTGAAGTGGTAGCCATAAGGCTTCAGTCTTCTCTCGGTCTCGATGTGGGTAGCGACTACCAGCGGTAGTGCGCGAAGGCCTTGTTGGACTCGGCCATCTTGTGGGTGTCCTCGCGCTTCTTCACGGCCGCACCGAGGCCGTTGGAGGCATCGAGAAGCTCGTTGAGGAGACGCTCGGTCATGGTCTTCTCGCGACGGGCGCGGGAGTAACCGACGAGCCAGCGCAGCGCCAGGGTGTTGGCACGGCCGGGCTTGACCTCGACCGGGACCTGGTAGGTGGCGCCACCGACACGGCGGGACTTGACCTCGAGGGTCGGCTTGATGTTCTCGAGAGCGCGCTTCAGCGTGATGACCGGGTCGTTGCCGGTCTTCTCGCGCAGGCCCTCCATGGCGCCGTAGACGATGCGCTCGGCGGTGGAGCGCTTGCCGTTCAGCAGCACCTTGTTGATCAGGGAGGTCACCAGAGGAGAACCGTAGACCGGGTCGATGATGACCGGGCGCTTCGGGGCGGGGCCCTTACGAGGCATTCTTACTTCTCCTTCTTGGCGCCGTAGCGGCTGCGGGCCTGCTTGCGGTTCTTGACACCCTGAGTGTCGAGCGAGCCGCGGATGATCTTGTAGCGAACACCCGGCAGGTCCTTCACACGGCCGCCGCGCACGAGCACGATGGAGTGCTCCTGCAGGTTGTGTCCCTCACCCGGAATGTAAGCGGTGACCTCGATCCCGCTGGTCAGACGCACACGCGCGACCTTACGCAGGGCCGAGTTCGGCTTCTTCGGGGTGGTCGTGAACACACGCGTGCAGACGCCACGACGCTGAGGGGAACCCTCGAGTGCGGGCGTCTTGTTCTTCTCGACCTTGTCCTGCCGGCCCTTGCGGACCAGCTGCTGGATCGTAGGCACTACTTCTCCGGTTTCTGTGTGCCGATGGTGAAGCTAACCTGGAACGTCGCCGACCCACGCGGTCGGGTGTGTCGAATCCCGCGGACTCCCGCCGCCAGGCAGAAATAAGCGCAGATTACGGTGGCCGGTGTCAGCTCGCTGTGCGGTTGATGGCACGCACGAGAGCCAGGGCACACCCCAGGCACAAGGTCTGAGCGTACCTATCGCATTCGCTGCGGTCAAAACAAATGGGTGCCGCCCGCATCACCATGCGGGACATGTCAAGAGCCCCGGCCGTTGTCGATCTTCAATTCGAATGACGGCTATCCGATTTGTGCATGTTTCTTGCTGCCGGATCGTCACCCGGCCACGATGGACACCACCGTCAGCAACACCAGGACGAGTGCCCAGCCCACCGTGGACAACCACCCGAGTACGAGACCGGTCAGCGCGAGCCCGTCCCCCAGCTCTCCCCGGCTGCGGATCTCGGCCCGCGCCACGTGCCCCAGCACCACGGCCGGAATCCCGGTCAGCCCCATGGTCGGCACACACAGCAGCCCGCACACGCCGGCCGCCACCGCCTTCCCGTTCGTCTGCGGCCGCGGCACGGGCAGGAACGTCCGCGGCACGGGCACGACCCCGGCAGATTGCGGCACAGGCCCCAGAGGCAGATCGGCGACGAGCACCGCCAGCTCCCCCACGGTCCGCGCCGCATACGCCCGCGCCACCCGCTTCTCGAACTCGTCGTGCTCCATCCGCCCCTCGCCGTACCCGGCTCTGAGCACGTCCACGGCCCGCTCACGGTCGGCATGCGAGGCGAGCATCGACGGGCCACTGGAGCCCTGCCAGGGCTGCCAGGGCTGCCAGGACGGATAGGGCGGCTGGGACACGTAAGGCACCTCCCCCGGACGCCGGAGTCCCTCCATGATGCGCCCTGACGGCCCTCCTGGCACCGGCGCGTCCCCGCGGACACGCCGAAAGGCGGCCACCCCGAGAGGTGACCGCCCTTCAGTGCTTCAGACGTACGCCTTACTGGTTGTACGGACCGTAGTCGTAGTCCTCCAGCGGCACGGCCTGGCCGGAGCCCGTGCCGAACGGCGAGTAGTCGATGTCGTCGTAGCCGACGGCCGAGTACATAGCGGCCTTGGCCTCCTCGGTCGGCTCGACCCGGATGTTGCGGTAGCGGGACAGACCCGTACCGGCCGGGATGAGCTTACCGATGATGACGTTCTCCTTGAGGCCGATGAGGCTGTCGGACTTGGCGTTGATCGCCGCGTCCGTCAGGACTCGGGTCGTCTCCTGGAAGGAGGCGGCCGACAGCCAGGATTCCGTCGCCAGCGAGGCCTTGGTGATGCCCATGAGCTGCGGACGGCCGGAGGCCGGGTGACCGCCCTCCTGGACCACACGACGGTTCTCGGTCTCGAACTTCGAGCGCTCGACCAGCTCGCCGGGCAGCAGCTCGGCGTCGCCGGACTCGATGATCGTCACGCGGCGCAGCATCTGCCGGATGATGATCTCGATGTGCTTGTCGTGGATCGACACACCCTGCGAGTTGTAGACCTTCTGGACCTCGCCGACCAGGTGGACCTGGACGGCACGCTGGCCCAGGATGCGCAGCACGTCGTGCGGGTTGGTGGCACCCACGGTGAGCTTCTGGCCCACCTCGACGTGCTCGCCCTCGCTGACCAGGAGTCGGGCGCGCTTCGAGATCGGGAACGCCGTCTCGTCGCTGCCGTCGTCCGGCGTGATGACCAGCTTCTTGGTCTTCTCGGTCTCCTCGATCCGGACGCGGCCGGAGGCCTCGGAGATCGGGGCGACACCCTTCGGGGTACGGGCCTCGAAGAGCTCGACGACACGCGGCAGACCCTGGGTGATGTCGTCACCGGCCACACCACCGGTGTGGAAGGTACGCATCGTCAGCTGGGTACCGGGCTCACCGATGGACTGGGCGGCGATGATGCCGACCGCCTCACCGATGTCGACCAGCTTGCCGGTGGCCAGCGAACGGCCGTAGCACATCGCGCAGGTGCCGACGGCGGACTCGCAGGTCAGGACCGAGCGGGTCTTGACCTCCTCGACGCCGTGGCGGACCAGCTCGTCGATGAGCACGTCGCCGAGGTCGGTACCGGCCGGGGCCAGCACCTTGCCGTCGACCACGATGTCCTCGGCGAGGCAGCGCGCGTACACGGACGTCTCGACGTCCTCCGCCTTGAGCAGCGTGCCCTCGGCGTTCCGGCCGGCGATCTTCAGACGCAGACCGCGCTCGGTGCCGCAGTCCTCCTCGCGAATGATGACGTCCTGGGAGACGTCGACCAGACGACGGGTGAGGTAACCGGAGTCGGCGGTACGCAGAGCGGTGTCCGCCAGACCCTTACGGGCACCGTGCGTGGAGATGAAGTACTCCAGCACGGACAGGCCCTCACGGAAGGAGGCCTTGATGGGACGCGGGATCGTCTCGTTCTTCGCGTTCGACACCAGACCACGCATACCGGCGATCTGACGCATCTGCATCATGTTGCCTCGTGCGCCCGAGTTCACCATCATGAAGATCGGGTTGGTCTTCGGGAAGTTGTCGTTCATCGCCTCGGCGACCTCGTTGGTCGCCTTGGTCCAGATCGCGATGAGCTCCTGCGTGCGCTCGTCCTTGGTGATCAGACCGCGCTCGTACTGCTTCTGGACCTTCTCGTCCTGCGCCTCGTAGCCCTTGACGATCTCCTTCTTCGCCTCGGGAACGACGACGTCGGAGATGGCCACGGTGACGCCGGAACGGGTCGCCCAGAAGAAGCCGGCCGCCTTCAGGTTGTCGAGCGTCGCCGCCACGATGACCTTCGGGTAGCGCTCGGCGAGGTCGTTGACGATCTCGGAGAGCTGCTTCTTGCCGACCTCGTAGTCGACGAACGGGTAGTCCTCGGGCAGCAGCTCGTTGAAGAGCGCACGGCCCAGGGTGGTGTTCAGCCGGAAGCTGTCACCCTGCTGCCACTCGGGCTCACCCTCCTCGCGCGCCGGCGGGGTCCAGCCACGCGGCGGGATGGTGCCGACCGGGAAGCGGACGTCGATCCTCGACTGGAGCGACAGCTCGCCCGCGTCGAAGGCCATGATCGCCTCGGCGACCGAGGCGAAGGAACGGCCCTCGCCCTTGAGCTCGCGCATCTCGCCGTCGGTGGTGAGGAAGAACAGACCGAGGACCATGTCCTGGGTCGGCATCGTCACCGGACGGCCGTCGGCGGGCTTGAGGATGTTGTTCGAGGACAGCATCAGGATGCGGGCCTCGGCCTGCGCCTCCGCGGACAGCGGCAGGTGCACGGCCATCTGGTCACCGTCGAAGTCCGCGTTGAACGCGGTGCACACGAGCGGGTGGATCTGAATGGCCTTGCCCTCGACCAGCTGCGGCTCGAAGGCCTGGATGCCGAGGCGGTGCAGCGTGGGCGCACGGTTCAGCAGAACCGGGTGCTCCGCGATGACCTCTTCCAGCACGTCGTACACGACCGTGCGGCCGCGCTCGACCATGCGCTTGGCGCTCTTGATGTTCTGCGCGTGGTTCAGGTCGACCAGGCGCTTCATCACGAACGGCTTGAAGAGCTCCAGCGCCATCGCCTTCGGCAGACCGCACTGGTGCAGCTTCAGCTGCGGACCGACGACGATCACGGAACGCGCGGAGTAGTCCACACGCTTACCGAGCAGGTTCTGACGGAAGCGACCCTGCTTACCCTTCAGCATGTCGCTGAGGGACTTCAGCGGGCGGTTACCGGGACCGGTGACCGGGCGACCACGACGGCCGTTGTCGAACAGCGCGTCGACGGCCTCCTGGAGCATGCGCTTCTCGTTGTTCACGATGATCTCGGGCGCGCCGAGGTCGAGAAGCCGCTTCAGTCGGTTGTTCCGGTTGATCACACGGCGGTACAGGTCGTTCAGGTCGGAGGTCGCGAAGCGGCCACCGTCCAGCTGCACCATCGGACGCAGGTCCGGCGGGATGACCGGCACGCAGTCGAGCACCATGCCCTTGGGGCTGTTGGACGTCTGCAGGAACGCGGAGACGACCTTCAGGCGCTTGAGCGCACGGGTCTTCTTCTGGCCCTTGCCGGTCCGGATGATCTCGCGGAGGCGCTCGGCCTCCTCGTCGAGGTCGAAGGACTCCAGGCGCTTCTGCAGCGCCGCGGCACCCATCGAGCCGTCGAAGTACGTGCCGAAGCGGTCACGCAGCTCGCGGTAGAGCAGCTCGTCGCCCTCCAGGTCCTGGACCTTGAGGTTCTTGAAGCGGTTCCACACCTCGTCGAGACGGTCGATCTCGCGCTGCGCACGGTCGCGCAGCTGCTTCATCTCACGCTCGGCACCCTCGCGCACCTTGCGGCGCACGTCGGCCTTGGCGCCCTCGGCCTCCAGCTCGGCCAGGTCGGTCTCGAGCTTCTTGGCCCGGGCCTCCAGGTCGGCGTCGCGGCGCTGCTCGATCTGCTGGCGCTCGACGGAGACGTGGGCCTCCAGCGAGGGCAGGTCGCGGGTGCGGCGCTCCTCGTCGACGTACGTGATCATGTACGCCGCGAAGTAGATGACCTTCTCCAGGTCCTTCGGGGCGAGGTCGAGCAGGTAACCCAGCCGCGACGGGACGCCCTTGAAGTACCAGATGTGCGTGACGGGCGCGGCGAGCTCGATGTGGCCCATCCGCTCACGGCGCACCTTGGCGCGCGTGACCTCGACGCCACAGCGCTCACAGATGATGCCCTTGAAGCGGACACGCTTGTACTTGCCGCAGTAGCACTCCCAGTCCCGGGTCGGACCGAAGATCTTCTCGCAGAAGAGTCCGTCCTTTTCGGGCTTGAGCGTGCGGTAGTTGATCGTCTCGGGCTTCTTGACCTCGCCGTGGCTCCACTGACGGATGTCGTCAGCGGTGGCCAGACCGATCCGGAGCTCGTCGAAGAAGTTGACGTCGAGCACTATGCGTCAATCCCTCTCAGGGTTGTAAGTCATGGGGTCTGATACGGGGGTCCTGGGGCCGGCGGCCTTCATGACGAAGGCCGCCGAACTCCCGTCAGACCTCTTCGACGCTGCTCGGCTCACGCCGGGACAGGTCGATGCCAAGCTCCTCCGCAGCGCGGAAGACGTCCTCGTCGGTGTCGCGCATCTCGATGGACATGCCGTCCGAGGACAGCACCTCCACGTTGAGGCACAGGGACTGCATCTCCTTGATGAGCACCTTGAAGGACTCGGGGATGCCGGGCTCGGGGATGTTCTCGCCCTTGACGATGGCCTCGTAGACCTTCACGCGGCCGGTGACGTCGTCGGACTTGATGGTCAGCAGCTCCTGGAGGGCGTACGCGGCGCCGTAAGCCTCCAGCGCCCACACCTCCATCTCACCGAAGCGCTGGCCACCGAACTGGGCCTTACCACCCAGCGGCTGCTGGGTGATCATCGAGTACGGGCCGGTCGAACGGGCGTGCAGCTTGTCGTCGACCAGGTGGTGCAGCTTGAGGATGTACATGTAGCCGACCGAGATCGGCTCCGGGAACGGCTCACCGGAGCGGCCGTCGAACAGCCGCGCCTTGCCGGACGGGAGCACCATGCGCTCGCCGTCGCGGTTCGGGATGGTGTGGTTCAGCAGACCGGCCAGCTCGTCCTCGCGGGCACCGTCGAAGACCGGCGTCGCGACGTTGGTCCGCGGCGGGACCTGGTCGGCGTCGATGGCCTGCAGGCGCTGCGCCCAGTCCTCCGCCAGGCCGGAGACGTCCCAGCCCTGGCTGGCGAGCCAGCCGAGGTGGATCTCCAGGACCTGTCCCGGGTTCATTCGGGACGGGACACCCAGCGGGTTGAGGATGATGTCGACCGGGGTGCCGTCCTCCAGGAACGGCATGTCCTCGATCGGCAGGATCTTGGAGATGACGCCCTTGTTGCCGTGGCGGCCGGCGAGCTTGTCACCGTCGGTGATCTTGCGCTTCTGCGCGACGTAGACGCGCACCAGCTGGTTCACACCGGGGGGAAGCTCGTCGCCCTCCTCGCGGTCGAAGACGCGCACGCCGATGACCTTGCCGGTCTCGCCGTGCGGCACCTTCAGCGAGGTGTCACGGACCTCACGGGCCTTCTCACCGAAGATCGCGCGCAGCAGGCGCTCCTCCGGCGTCAGCTCGGTCTCACCCTTGGGCGTGACCTTGCCGACGAGGATGTCACCGGCGATGACCTCGGCACCGATGCGGATGATGCCGCGCTCGTCGAGGTCGGCGAGGACCTCCTCGGAGACGTTCGGGATGTCCCGCGTGATCTCCTCGGGGCCGAGCTTGGTGTCACGGGCGTCGACCTCGTGCTCCTCGATGTGGATCGAGGAGAGGACGTCGTCCTGCACGAGGCGCTGCGACAGGATGATCGCGTCCTCGTAGTTGTGACCCTCCCACGGCATGAACGCCACGAGCAGGTTCTTGCCCAGCGCCATCTCGCCGTTCTGGGTGGCCGGACCGTCGGCCAGGACCTGGCCCTCGATGATCCGGTCGCCCTCGGCCACGATGACCTTCTGGTTGACCGAGGTGCCCTGGTTGGAACGGGCGAACTTGGCCAGGCGGTACGTGATGTACGTGCCGTCGTCGTTGGCGGTGGTGATGTAGTCCGCGGAGACCTCCTGGACCACACCGGCCTTCTCGGCCTTGACCACGTCGCCGGCGTCGACCGCGGAGCGGTACTCCATGCCGGTGCCGACGAGCGGGGACTCGGACTTAATCAGCGGCACGGCCTGACGCATCATGTTCGCGCCCATGAGGGCACGGTTGGCGTCGTCGTGCTCGAGGAAGGGGATCATGGCGGTCGCGACCGACACCATCTGGCGCGGCGAGACGTCCATGTAGTCCACGTCTTCGCCGCCGACGTAGTCGACCTCGCCGCCCTTACGGCGGACCAGCACGCGGGCCTCGGCGAAGCGGAGTTCGTCCGTCAGCGGCGCGTTGGCCTGCGCGATGACGAAGCGGTCCTCCTCGTCGGCCGTGAGGTAGTCGACCTGGTCGGTGACCTGGCCCTCGAACACCTTGCGGTACGGGGTCTCGACAAAACCGAAGGCGTTCACGCGACCGTAGGTGGCGAGCGAGCCGATCAGACCGATGTTCGGGCCTTCAGGGGTCTCGATCGGGCACATGCGGCCGTAGTGCGAGGGGTGCACGTCACGGACCTCGAAGCCGGCCCGCTCACGGGACAGACCACCCGGGCCGAGCGCGGACAGACGCCGCTTGTGCGTCAGACCCGACAGCGGGTTGTTCTGGTCCATGAACTGGGACAGCTGGCTGGTGCCGAAGAACTCCTTGATGGAGGCGACGACCGGCCGGATGTTGATCAGGGTCTGCGGCGTGATCGCCTCGACGTCCTGGGTCGTCATCCGCTCGCGGACGACACGCTCCATACGCGCCAGACCCGTACGGACCTGGTTCTGGATGAGCTCGCCGACGCTGCGCAGGCGGCGGTTGCCGAAGTGATCGATGTCGTCGGTCTCGACGACCACGGACGTGCCGTTGTCACCGACCGTCTCGGTCTCGCCGGCGTGCAGCTTCACCAGGTACTTGATCGTCGCGATGATGTCCTCGACGGTCAGGATCCCTGCGTCCAGCGGGGTGTCCGTACCCAGCTTCTTGTTGACCTTGTAGCGGCCGACCTTGGCCAGGTCGTAGCGCTTGGGGTTGAAGTAGAGGTTCTCGAGCAGCGTCTGCGCGGCCTCACGCGTCGGGGGCTCGCCCGGGCGCAGCTTGCGGTAGATGTCGAGCAGCGCGTCATCCTGGCCCTGGGTGTGGTCCTTCTCCAGGGTGGCGCGCATGGACTCGTACTCGCCGAACTCCTCGAGGATCTGCTCGGTGGTCCAGCCGAGCGCCTTGAGCAGGACGGTGACGGACTGCTTGCGCTTGCGGTCGATGCGGACACCGACCATGTCGCGCTTGTCGATCTCCATCTCCAGCCAGGCACCCCGGGACGGGATGATCTTGGCGGAGAAGATGTCCTTGTCGGACGTCTTGTCGATGGAGGAGTCGAAGTAGACACCCGGCGAGCGGACGAGCTGCGACACCACGACACGCTCGGTGCCGTTGATGACGAAGGTGCCCTTGTTCGTCATGAGCGGGAAGTCGCCCATGAAGACCGTCTGGGACTTGATCTCGCCGGTCTCGTTGTTCGTGAACTCGGCGGTGACGAAGAGCGGGGCCGCGTACGTGAAGTCGCGCTCCTTGCACTCGTCGATCGAGTTCTTCGGCGGCTCGAAGCGGTGGTCGCGGAAGGTCAGCGACATCGACCCGCTGAAGTCCTCGATCGGGGAGATCTCCTCGAAGATCTCCTCGAGCCCGGACTTGGTGGGGACGTCCTGACCGTTCTCGAGAGCCTCCTCGACCCGACTCTGCCAGGCGGTGTTGCCGAGCAGCCAGTCGAAGCTCTCGGTCTGCAGCGCGAGCAGGTTCGGAACCTCGAGAGGCTCCTTGATCTTTGCAAAAGAGATGCGCAGCGGGGCAGTGCTGGCGGCGTTGTTCGTATTCGCGGTCGAGGCGTTGCGCGAGGCGGCCAAGAGGGGGTCCTTCCGAGGGCTCGGACTCACTACGCGCGTACCGGCCCCTCTCCCGTACACAGAGACAAGCTATGTCGGTCCGGCCGAAAAGCCAGGTCAGACAGGTCTTGTCGTCGATGCTCGGGCGAGGGCAGACCCCTGGTGACGGGCAGGGGACAGCTAACAGGCAGCGCAAAGGGTCAGTGTAGCCACCCGGCACACTGATGTCCAGTGCGGGTTCTGAAACCCGTGTTCACCCTCGTTGTTCCACTCCTGCGACAAGGCGCTGCCCTCAACGCACGTTGATACTGCCCTCTTCGTCGCCGATCCATACCTCGGATTCGGATCCTTGTGGCGACGCGTCCTGAGAATTGCGCGCTGCGTGCGGTTCGTCAAGGCCCCCCTGCCCGAACCGGGGCCCGCCCAGAGACACGACGAAGATCACCATACCCCCCGCCACAGAGGGTGCAAGGCAACCGTGGCCGGACCCCGGAAACGCCGAAGAGCGACCACCCGGATGGATGATCGCTCTTGAGCGCTTACGCGTTACACGCCCAGTGGGACGCGTCGTGGATCCTGGCGGATCCGGGAGGTCTTACTTGACCTCGACGGAGGCACCGGCGCCCTCGAGGGACTCCTTGGCCTTGTCGGCGGCCTCCTTGTTGACCTTCTCCAGGACCGGCTTCGGCGCACCGTCGACCAGGTCCTTGGCCTCCTTCAGGCCGAGGGAGGTCAGCTCACGCACGACCTTGATGACCTGGATCTTCTTGTCGCCGGCACCCGTGAGGACGACGTCGAACTCGTCCTTCTCCTCCGGGACCTCGGCGCCCGGGCCGGCCTGGCCCGGACCGGCCATCATGACCGGGGCGGCCGCGGCGGCGGTGACGTCGAACTTGTCCTCGAAGGCCTTCACGAACTCGGAGAGCTCGATGAGGGTCATCTCCTCGAACTGCGCGAGCAGGTCTTCCTGGCTGAGCTTCGCCATGATGGCGGTCCTTCCACTAATTCGGCAGGTGCCGGATGTACATGTGAGGCGGGCGTACGTCTGGCCCGCTACGGCCTCCGCGTTCAGGCAGCGGCGGCCGGGATGCGAGCCGAGTTACTCGGCACCGCCCTGCTCGTCCTGCTTGGCACGGAGCGCGTCCACGGTGCGGACGAGCTTCGACGGCAGCGCCTGGAAGACAGAGGCAGCCTGGGACTGCTTGCCCTTCATGGCACCGGCCAGCTTGGAGAGCAGAACCTCGCGGGACTCGAGGTCCGCAAGCTTCTTGATCTCATCGGCGGACAACGCCTTGCCGTCAAGGACGCCGCCCTTGATGACGAGATTCGGGTTGTCCTTGGCGAAGTCACGCAGACCCTTCGCCGCCTCGACCGGGTCACCGGTCACGAAGGCGACGGCCGACGAACCCGTGAAGAGGTCGTCGATCGAGGTGATCCCGGCCTCATTGGCCGCAATCTTGGTCAGGGTGTTCTTCGCCACACGGTAGTTAGCGTTCTCACCGAGTGAACGACGCAGCTGCTGGAGCTGCGAGACGGTGAGACCGGTGTACGCGGTGACGACGGCGCCGTTCGAGTTGCGGAACTTGTCCCGCATCTCCTCGACGGCATCGACCTTGTCAGGCCTCGCCATGAGCCTCGGCCTCCTTCCGGGTGATTCGGACCGCGCGGACCCGAAGGAGGACTGGGGAAAACGAAACGCCCCGGCGCAGGCGCACGGGGCGTAGCTCGACCGGTCGCACGCACGCACGGGGCGGCGGACTCCGGGAGCTTCTCCAAGTGTCACCTGCGCGGGTCGTCCGCCGTTCAGCGGATCCTTCGGCCACCGCGCCCTCATTCGAGCGCGCGGTAACGACCAGCGGTCTTTGGCTTCTGTAGGAGGATACGGGAACGGATCGCTGTCAAGCAAATCCGCCCGTACGACGGATCAGCTCGCGTCGAGCTCCTTGAACAGCTCGGCGAGGTCGGCGACGTCCTTGGCCGGCGGGGCCGTGACGTTCACCGGCTTGTTGTAGTCGAGGAAGGTGATGGTCATGTCGAGCGGGCCCTTGTCGGCCTCGCCCTTCATCCGGAACTGCTTGGTGCGGTCGTCGCCGTCGATCCACGTGTCCATCGTGAACTTCTCGACGCCCATTTTCTCGTACTGCTTGATGCTCTTCTCACGGTTCTCGCGGATGCTCGCGTCCTTGCCCTTCAGGGAGGCGCGGAGCTCGGCGAGGGTGAACGTGCCCGTGTAGTGGGTCGTCTCGACGCCCTCGACCTTCTCGGTGCCGACCTTCTTCACGTCCTTGGCGCTCGTGAGGAAGGTGGACTCCGCCGCCGGATTCTGCTCGGCCTGGCTCGGGGACCCCGGCTGGTCCAGCTCCTTGCCGGCGTCGGAGCCGGACAGGTCGAACTTCATCCAGGTCTTGCCGTCCATCTCCTTGGCCATCTCGGCTCCCCCACCGAGGTACATGGCCTTGTCGACGAGGCGGATCTCCACGGTCTCGGCGGCTCCCTGGACGGCCGCCGTCATCTTCATGCTCATGGCGATCGTGGGCTTCAGGCGCATCGAAGCCTCGCCCTTGACCTTGCCGGACTCCGGCGACGTACCGCTCATGCTGTACCGGACGGACGTGATGTCCTCCGTGTTCTTCGCCGCCTTGGCGACGGCGGCCGCGGGCGTCATCTCAGGCGACTGCTCAAAACCGCAGCCGACCGCACCGGCGGCGAGAAGCAGAGCGCCCAGCCCGGCGACAGGTATGAGTGTCTTCATTGATTCCCCCCAAGGAATACATGCTTGCTGCACAGCAAGGCCGTGAGCGTATCCCAGAGGGGCACAAGTGATCTATGCGAATTCAGGGGGACCTCAGGACGTACCGGACTTCTTCCGCATCAGGTCCTCGAAGTCCCCGGTGTCGGACAACGGGGGCCGCTGGGCCCGGACCCGCACGCCGTAGTCGCCGTAGTGCGCGGTCTGGGTCATCAGGCCCGTGGTCATCCGCGCCTTCTCCACCTTCTTGACGAGCAGGTTCCGCTCGTCGATCCAGATGTCGACGGTCTCGGTGGTGACACCGGCCTCGGTGAGCTGCTTCTTCAGGGCGGCGTCGGTGACGTCCGCGGCGGTCACGGTGCCGGAGTAGTGCGTGGCGGGACGGCCGCGCACGGACTCCTCGCCGACCTTTCTCACGTCCCCGGAGGCCAGCAGGAGCTTCACGGACTGGTTCGGCGTGGTGCTGCGCATCCGGTCGCCGAGGTGGGCGCCGGAGCCACCGGCGAGGGCTTCCAGGTCCTCGTAGGCGTACCGGATCCAGTGCTTGCCGCCAGCCTGCCGGGCGAACTTCTCGCCCATGCGCGCGTAGTAGGCGTCAGGCAGGTAGCGGGCCTCCATGGAAGTGCTGCCGAGCCGGCGCATGGTGTCGGCCAGGGTTCCGCCGGTGTATGTGATGGTCAGGGTGCCGGTGATGCCGTCGCGCCAGCCGAGGATGCCGTCGGCCGTCATGGACATCAGCGAGCCCATGGTCGTCGTGGACTCGACCCGGGCGGACTCGGCCCGCTGGGTGGCGCGCTCGGCGGAGCGCAGGGCCGCGACGGACCTGCCGTGCGCGACGCGGTCGTCCTTGCCGGGGCCGTCGGAGGAGTCCGGGGAGGTGCAGGCGGCCACCCCCGTCAACGCGGTCGCCACCGCGAGCCCCAGGCCCACGCGGCGCACGGTCGTGCCCTGCATACGTCCCCCCCGTTCGCATCCGGTTCCCGCACGTTAACCCAGGCCACCGGCGTACGTACCGGAAAAGGGAACGGGCCCCGCACCTGTGAGAGGTGCGGGGCCCGTGACCGGTTGGGTGAGCCGTCAGGCTCAGACCGCGGCCGGGTCCTCCTCGACGAGGAGGTTGCGGGTGCGGTTCGGGTCGACCGGAATGCCGGGGCCCATCGTGGTGGTGATGGCGGCCTTCTTGATGTACCGGCCCTTGGCGGCGGACGGCTTCAGGCGGAGGATCTCCTCCAGCGCGGCGCCGTAGTTCTCCACCAGCTTGGTGTCGTCGAAGGACGACTTGCCGATGATGAAGTGCAGGTTCGCGTGCTTGTCGACACGGAACTCGATCTTGCCGCCCTTGATCTCGGTGACGGCCTTGGTGACGTCGGGGGTGACGGTGCCGGTCTTCGGGTTCGGCATCAGACCACGCGGGCCGAGCACGCGGCCGAGACGGCCGACCTTGCCCATGAGGTCCGGGGTGGCGACGACGGCGTCGAAGTCCAGACGGCCCTTCGACACCTCGTCGATCAGCTCGTCGGCGCCGACGATGTCGGCGCCCGCGGCACGCGCGGCCTCGGCACGGTCGCCGGTCGCGAAGACCAGGACCCGGGCGGTCTTACCGGTGCCGTGCGGGAGGTTCACGGTGCCACGGACCATCTGGTCGGCCTTGCGCGGGTCGACACCCAGACGGAAGGCGACCTCGACGGTGCCGTCGAACTTGGTCGTGGAGGTCTCCTTGGCGAGACGGACGGCCTCGAGCGGGGCGTACAGCTTCTCCCGGTCGATCTTGGCGTCCGCAGCGCGAAGGGACTTGCTGCGCTTGCTCACTACTGCTCCTGGGGATTCTTAGGAGTCGTGGTCCGGGCCGAGCAGGCCCTGCCACTTCTGCTGATGGGGTTGGGGCTCAGCCCTCGACCGTGACGCCCATGGAACGGGCGGTGCCGGCGATGATCTTCTCGGCGGCGTCCAGGTCGTTGGCGTTGAGGTCGGGCATCTTGGTGGTGGCGATCTCGCGGACCTGGTCACGCGTGATCTTCGCGACCTTGGTCTTGTGCGGCTCGCCGGAGCCCTTCTCCACGCCCGCGGCCTTGAGGATCATCTTCGCGGCCGGCGGGGTCTTGGTGATGAAGGTGAAGGAACGGTCCTCGTAGACCGTGATCTCCACCGGGATCACCCAGCCACGCTGCGACTCGGTCGCGGCGTTGTAGGCCTTGCAGAACTCCATGATGTTGACGCCGTGCTGGCCCAGCGCGGGGCCGACCGGCGGGGCCGGGTTGGCGGCACCGGCCTGGATCTGGAGCTTGATGAGCCCCGTGACCTTCTTCTTCTTGGGAGGCATGTGCTCTCTCCGGGTCCTAGTGAGAGTTTTCCACCGTCCAATCCGGATCATCCGGATGGAGGCATACCGCACAACGATAACGGGTATCCATGTGCGGCCAAAAACCGAGCAGGTCAGGCAGACTCCAGGAGCCCGTCTGACCTGCTCGGAAGCCGGGGTGTTGCTAGTTCTTCTGGATCTGGTCGAAGGAGAGCTCGACCGGCGTCTCGCGGCCGAAGATCTCCACGAGGCCCTTGACCTTCTTCGAGTCCGGGTTGATCTCGTTGATGGTCGCCTGGAGCGTGGCGAACGGGCCGTCGGTGACGGTGACCGAGTCGCCGACCTCGAAGTCCAGCACCTGGACCTCGACCTTGCGCTGCGGAGCCGGCTTGCCCTCGGCCTCGGCGGCCTCGCGGGCGGCCTTCTCCTCGGCCTCGGGGGCGAGCATCTTGACGATCTCGTCCAGCGTCAGCGGGTACGGGTCGTAGGCGTTGCCCACGAAGCCGGTGACACCGGGGGTGTTGCGGACGACGCCCCAGGACTCGTTCGTCAGGTCCATGCGGACGAGGACGTAGCCCGGGAGCTTGTTCTGCTTGATCGTCTTGCGGTCGCCGTTCTTGATCTGGACGACCTCTTCCTGCGGCACCTCGGCCTGGAAGATGTAGTCCTCGACGTTCAGCGAGACGGCGCGCTGCTCCAGGTTGGTCTTCACGCGGTTCTCGTAGCCGGCGTAGGTGTGGATGACGTACCACTCGCCGGGCAGGACCCGCAGTTCCTCGCGGAGCTTCTCGATCGGGTCGCGGTCGTCCTCGGGCTCTTCCTCGGACTCTTCCGCGGCCTCTGCACCGGCTTCGGTCTCCGCCTCGGCGGCGTCGTCAGCGACGGCGTCGGCAGCCTCGACCTCGGCGGAGGCCTCGGTGTCCTCGCTGTCCGCGCCCTCGACGGCGTCGAGCTCGTCCTCGACGGACTCGACAGGCTCGATGGCGTCGTTCACGTTCGGGTCAGACACGGTGGCTGCTTCTTCCTGGATACATAGGGGTGGAACATGCGAAAGGAGCGCCGGGTACCTCGGCGCTCTTCGCTGGCGGCTCAGCCGAACACGTACTTGGCGGCGTGGCTGAGTCCATAGTCAATCACGGTGACCAGGCCGATCATGATGACCACGAAGATGATCACCACGGTCGTGTACGTCGTGAGCTGGTTGCGGGTCGGCCAGACGACCTTGCGCAGCTCCGCGACGATCTGGCGGTAGAAGAGGGCAAGCCGCTTCAGCGGGCCCTTCTTGCCGCGCTTACCGCCCTTGCGGCCCTTCTTGGACTCCGGCGCCTCGTCCTGGGCATCAGGCATGTCGATGGAGCCCACGGCGTCCGTCACTCGTCCTCACCTGATTCCGGGTCGTGGCCGTGCCGCGCCCGGTCTGAGCCGCACGGCGGTGCATTGCTGTACGTACATGCGCACACATCCTGGCGAAGGTGTGTGTAGCAGGGCCGGAGGGACTTGAACCCCCAACCGCTGGTTTTGGAGACCAGTGCTCTACCAATTGAGCTACGACCCTTTGTGTGTCCCCCAACGTACCGCATCCGTCCGGATGCCTGGTGTGCACCGAACGGGCGCGGCCTGGTGAAGGCCAACGAGGTGAGAGTGTACGTGGTCTGCGGCCGGTCGTCGAACAGAAAGGGCTCCCGGAAGGCCTCGTTGGCGGAAGATCGCCTGCGGAGCGGGATGCGGACGGCCGGGCTCCGGCTGAGGATCGCCCAGGCCGTGCGGCCGATCCGGACTGTTGTTCAGGGGTTTGCCCGGCGTTGTTCAGTCTGTGAAACCCACGTGCCACGCACGTTTCCGGTCTGAAACGATGGGGCCCATGAGCGCTGCAACCCCTCCCACCGAGCGCCGGGTCTCCGCCCGAGTCGGCGCGATCTCCGAGTCCGCCACCCTCGCCGTGGACGCCAAGGCCAAGGCCCTCAAGGCCGCCGGGCGGCCGGTGATCGGCTTCGGCGCAGGTGAACCCGACTTCCCGACCCCGGACTACATCGTCGAGGCCGCGATCGAGGCCTGCAAGAACCCGAAGTTCCACCGCTACACGCCGGCCGGCGGCCTGCCCGAGCTGAAGGCCGCCATCGCCGCGAAGACGCTGCGCGACTCCGGCTACGAGGTCGACGCGTCGCAGATCCTCGTCACCAACGGTGGCAAGCAGGCCATCTACGAGGCCTTCGCCGCGATCCTCGACCCGGGCGACGAGGTCATCGTGCCCGCGCCGTACTGGACGACGTACCCCGAGTCGATCCGGCTGGCCGGGGGCGTCCCGGTGGAGGTCGTCGCCGACGAGACCACCGGCTACCGGGTGACCGTCGAGCAGCTGGAGGCGGCCCGTACGGAGAAGACGAAGGTCGTCCTGTTCGTCTCGCCGTCGAACCCGACCGGCGCGGTCTACAGCGAGCAGGAGACCGAGGCCATCGGTCACTGGGCCGTCGAGCACGGTCTGTGGGTGCTGACCGACGAGATCTACGAGCACCTGGTCTACGGCGACGCCTCCGCCGTGTCGCTGCCGGCGGTGCTGCCCGAGCTGCGCGACAAGTGCATCGTGGTGAACGGTGTCGCGAAGACGTACGCGATGACCGGCTGGCGGGTCGGGTGGGTCATCGGCCCGAAGGACGTGGTCAAGGCCGCGACGAACCTCCAGTCGCACGCCACATCGAACGTGTCCAACGTGGCCCAGGCCGCCGCGCTGGCCGCCGTCTCCGGTGACCTGGTCGCCGTGGCGAAGATGCGCGAGGCGTTCGACCGGCGTCGCAAGACCATCGTGCGGATGCTGAACGAGATCGACGGTGTGGTGTGCCCCGAGCCGGAGGGCGCGTTCTACGCGTACCCGTCGGTGAAGGCGCTGGTCGGCAAGGAGATCCGGGGCCGGCGGCCCAAGGACACGGTGGAGCTGGCCGCGCTGATCCTGGAGGAGGCCGAGGTCGCGGTGGTGCCCGGTGAGGCGTTCGGTACGCCCGGGTATCTGCGGCTGTCGTACGCGCTGGGTGACGAGGATCTCGTCGAGGGTGTGAGCCGGATGCAGAAGTTGCTGGCGGAGGCCAGGGACTGACTACTCACGTGAGTGGTTGGAGCGGGCCGTTCCCCTTTCGGGGAGCGGTCCGCTTTCTCGTGTGGGAGTGCGAGCAAGACCACGTTCGGGGAAACCGCTACCGGGACGGCTGAGACGTACGGCAGGATCCTGGAATGGAGCGTGTACGTGATGTCTCTGAACTGCCGAAAGCCCATCTGCACCTGCACTTCACCGGGTCGATGCGGCCCACGACCGTGCTGGAACTGGCCGACAAGCACGGGGTGCGCCTGCCCGACGCGCTGACCGAGGCGCTGGTCGGCGGGGAGCCGCCGAGACTGCGGGCGACGGACGAGCGGGGCTGGTTCCGCTTTCAGCGGCTGTACGACGCGGCGCGCTCGTGTCTGCGGGAGCCGGAGGACATCCAGCGGCTGGTACGGGAGGCCGCGGAGGAGGACCTGCGGGACGGGTCGGGGTGGCTGGAGATCCAGGTCGATCCGACGTCGTACGCGCCGCGGCTGGGCGGGTTGATCCCGGCGCTGGAGGTCATCCTGGACGCGGTGGAGACGACGTCGCGGGAGACCGGGCTCGGTATGCGGGTGCTGGTCGCGGCGAACCGGATGAAGCACCCGTTGGACGCGCGCACCCTGGCGCGGCTGGCTGTGCGGTACGCGGACCGGGGGGTCGTCGGGTTCGGGCTGTCGAACGACGAGCGGCGGGGCATGGCGCGGGACTTCGACCGGGCGTTCGCGATCGCGCGGGAGGCCGGGCTGCTGTCGGCGCCGCACGGGGGTGAGCTGGCGGGTGCCTCGTCGGTGCGGGACTGTCTGGACGACCTGGGGGCGGACCGGGTGGGGCACGGCGTGCGGGCGGCGGAGAATCCGCGACTGCTTCGGCAGCTGGCCGAGCGGGGTGTGACGTGCGAGGTGTGTCCGGCGTCGAACGTGGCGCTGGGGGTGTACGAGAAGCCGGAGGACGTGCCGTTGCGGACGTTGTTCGAGGCGGGTGTCCCGATGGCGCTGGGCGCGGACGATCCCCTGCTCTTCGGCTCCCGCCTGGCGGCGCAGTACGAGATCGCGCGGCGGCATCACGGGTTCACGGACGAGGAACTGGCGGAGGTGGCGCGGCAGTCGATAAGGGGGTCGGCGGCGCCGGAGGACGTGAAGAGGAAGCTGCTGGCCGGGGTGGACGACTGGTTGCTGTCATAGCGCCCACCGGGGTGGTGGTGGGTCGGCGGCTGCGGGCGCGTCGTGGCTGACCCGGCGCCGTCGCCGCCCTTGCTGTGGGTGCGGGCGCGTCTCGGCTGAGCCGCCGCAGGCCGCCGCGCTGTGGGCCGGCGGTCCCGCCTGGCTGCGGGCAGTCGTGCCGCTGGGGCGATGGGGGTCCCCCCTGCTCATGGGGGTTCCCCTCTTAGAGCGAAGCCGAGAGCTTGGGGGAGGGTGGGCGCAGCGGCACCCCGCCACGCCGGGCTGCGGACCCACCCCGCCCCAGCCACAACGCCGAGCACGTGGAAGCGCCGGTCAGTCGGTGATGCCGGCCAGCAGCGTGCGGGCCAGCCTCGCGGCGAACGTGTCCACGGAGGGCCGGCCTTCCGCCGTCGCGTCGTACGCGAACGCCCGCTGCGCACACGCCCCCATCAGCAGCGAGGCCGCCGCGAAGGTGTCCGCATCCGCCCTGATCCGCCCGGCGTCCTGTTCCGCCCGCAGATACGCGGCCAACCCCTCGATCGGCAGATGCGGCCCCTTCCCCATCTCCCGCATCGCCTCGTCATGCCGCCGCTTCAACTGGGTCTCGGCATACAGCGACGCCGCGATCGGAAAGCTCTGCTCGTAGAACAGGGCCGCCTGCCGGGCGATCTCCGTGAGGTTCGCCTCCAGCGCGCCCCGGCCCGGCTCGGCGGCCAGCCCGTGCAGCAGCGGTGCCATCTGTGGCAGCCGTTCCGTGAGGACGCGGATGAACAGTTCCTCCTTGCTCGCGAAGTGCTTGTACAGCGCGGCCTCGGAGCAACCGGCGGCCCGGGCGATCTCCTTCGTCGTGGCGCGGGCGAGTCCGACGGTCAGCATCAACTGGTGCGCGGCGTCCAGGACGCGCTCCCGGGCCGGTGGCTGCATGGCTGCTTCCTCAAGCGCTTGACGGGTGGGTGAGCACTTACTCACCCTAGGGGAGGCAGTGGAGGTGAGTAAGTACTCACCCACCTATCGACAGGGGAAGTTCGCATGAAACTGACCGTTTTCGGTGCCACCGGCGGCGTCGGGCAGGAGATCGTGCGGCAGGCGCTGGGAGCGGGTCACCAGGTCACGGCCGTCGTACGCGATCCCGCCCGGCTGACCGTGACCGGCCCGGGACTGGACGTGTTCCGCGCGGACCTGGCCGATGCGCAGGCGGTGCGTCCGGCGGTGGCCGGGCGGGATGCCGTGCTGTCGGGGCTCGGTGCCCGCAGCCGCAAGCACGCCGGAGACGCGACTCGGCTGACGCGCACGGTGCTGGGCGCCATGGAGGCGGAGGAGGTTCCGCGGCTGCTGGCGATCAGCGCCGCCCCGATCGGGCCCGTGCCCGAGGGCGACGGAGCGCTCGACCGTGTCGCACGCGGCGTCGTCTCCGGGATCTTCAAGGACGTCTACGCCGACCTGCGCGCGATGGAGGCGGAGATCGCCCGCAGCGCCACCGACTGGACCGTGGTGCGGCCACCGAGGCTGCTGAACCGGCCGGTCAGCGGGGTGTACCGGGCGGTCGTCGGGGGGACCCCGCCGAAGGGCCGCTCTCTGGGACGCGCCGACGTGGCACACGCGATGCTGGGGATGGTCGACGACGCGGCCACCGTGAAGCAGGGCGTGGGGCTCGCCTACTAGAGGCTGACCCCGACCGTCACCGGCTCGTTGACCAGCGTGATCCCGAAGGCCTCGCGGACGCCGGCCACGACCTCACGAGCCAGGGCGAGCAGGTCCTCCGTGGTCGCGGTGCCCCGGTTGGTGAGGGCCAGGGTGTGCTTCGTGGAGATGCGGGCCGGTCCGTCGCCGTAGCCCTTGGTGAAGCCGGACTTGTCGATCAGCCAGGCCGCGGAGGTCTTGGTGTGGCCCTCCCCCGCCGGGTACGCGGGCGGCTCCACGCCCTCGCCGAGGCGCTCACGCACACGCGCGCGGAACGTGGCGAAGTCGGCGTCCGTGAGGATCGGGTTGGTGAAGAAGGAGCCGGCCGACCAGGTGTCGTGGTCCTCGGGGTCCAGGACCATGCCCTTGCCGGCGCGCAGCTTGAGCACGGTGTCACGGGCCGAGGCGAGCGGGACCCGGTCGCCCGGTCCGACGCCGAGGGCACGGGCCGTCTCGGCGTACCTGAGGGGGGCCGAGAGGCCGTCGGCGTCCTCCAGGGAGAAGCGGACGCGCAGGACCACGTAGCGCTCCGGGTGGGATTTGAAGCGGCTGTGGCGGTAGGAGAAGGCGCAGTCCCCGTTGGCCAGGGTGACCGTCTCGCCGGTCCGGCGGTCGTAGGCGACGACCTCGGTGATCGTCGAGGAGACTTCCTGGCCGTACGCCCCGACGTTCTGGATGGGGGTCGCGCCCGCCGAGCCGGGGATGCCGGCCAGGCACTCGATGCCGGCCAGGCCCGCCTCCACCGTGCGGGCGACGGCGTCGGTCCACACCTCGCCGGCGGCCAGCTCCAGCCGCGTGCCGTCGAGGGAGTAGCCCTTGGTGGCGATGACGAGGGCGGTGCCCTCGAAGCCCTTGTCGCCGATGACCAGGTTCGACCCGCCTCCGATGAGCAGCAGCGGGGTGCCCGCCTCGTCGGCTTCGCGTACGACGGCGATCACCTCGTCGTCCGTAGTCGCGGTGACCAGCCGGGTCGCGGGGCCGCCCAGCCGGAAGGTGGTCAGCGGGGCGAGGGGGGCGTCGTGGAGTTCCTGCACGGGCTCAAGAGTACGAGACGGCACTGGCAGGCTCCGGCACGCGTGTGTGCGGCCCACGTCCGGGAGACGAGGGCCGCACGCGCGCGTGGTGTCGCTCAGGACAGGCGGCGCAGCGCCTCGGACCAGGAGAGCGGGAGGTCGTCGCTCCTCGCCTGCCATGTGGTGAAGGTCGCGTCCGCCATCTGCGGGGCCAGGCCCCGGGCGGCAGGCCTGTGGGCGCCCGAGCGGGTGAAGTCGTCGAGCGCTGCCTTCGACTCCCACGCGGACAGCGTCCAGAAGGTCCGCCGCAACGGCTTCGCTTTCCGGGTCGCTCCGTAGACGCCGGGGCTGCGGCGCACCTGCCGCCAGACCGCGGGCGTACCGGCGAGGAACTTGAGCGCTCCCCACAGGGTGCGGGTCTCGAACCGGGAGGCGAAGACGTGCACCTCGGTGTCGCGGGGCGGGGTGTTCGGGACGGTCCAGGGAAGGGTGGGCATGGCCGCTCCTCCTTCGGGTCGTCGTCGGGGTCGTTCCGGTCGTCGGGTAGACCGGGCTGCGGGATCTGCTGGGTGTGTCGGGGTCCTTCCGGTCTCGGGATCAGTGGGCAGCCGTCTCCAGCACGGGTGCCGGTTCGGCCGGGGCGGCCTGTCGCTCGGCGCGTCGCCGGCTCGGGATCAGCAGGGCCGCGACGCCCGCGAGGGCGACCAGCGCGGAGCCCGTCACCAGCGCGGGGCGCATGCCGTCGACGAAGGTCTGGCCGGTCTCGTACCCGCCCTGTGCCGCGAAGATCGACGCCATGACGGCGATGCCGAGCGCTCCGCCCACCTCGCGCAGGGCGTTGTTGGCGCCGGAGGCGATGCCCTGCTCCTGGGGCCGGACGCTGGACATCACCAGGTGCGAGGCGGGGGCGAAGAACAGGGCCATGCCGATGCCGCTGACGATCAGGGCGGGCAGCTGGGCGGCGTAGGAGGCGTCCACCGTGGCCACCACCGACATGCAGCCCAGGCCCAGGGCCTGGAGGAACAGGCCCGCGGCGACGACCGGGCGGCCGCCGATGCGGTCGGCGAGAATGCCGGCGATCGGGGCGACCAGCATCGGCATGCCGGTCCAGGGCAGCATCCTGAGGCCCGCCTCGGTGGGCGAGTAGCCGAGGACGCCCTGCATGTACTGGCTGAGGAGGAAGATCGAGCCGAACATGCCGAGGAACATCAGCAGGCTCGCCGCGTTGATGCCGGAGAAGGCCCGGGAGCGGAAGAGCCTCATCGGGAGCATGGGGTTCTTGGCGCGCGTGCTGTAGAGGACGAACCCGGCGAGCAGCGCGGAGCCCGCGAACAGGCCCGTCAGGACCAGCGAGCCGGTCCAGCCGTCGCCGGGGCCGCGGACCAGGCCGTAGACGATGCCGAAGAGGCCGCCGCTGGCGAGCAGGGTGCCGGGGACGTCGAGCGGGGCGCCGGTGCCGTGGGACTCGGCGAGACGCAGCCGGGCGAGCGGCAGCAGGGCCAGACCGAGCGGGACGTTCAGCCAGAAGATCCACTGCCAGGAGATGTGTTCGGTGAGGGTGCCGCCGACCAGCGGCCCGGAGGCGACGGCGAGTCCGTTGACGGCTCCCCAGATGCCGTACGCCATGCCGCGCTTGGCGGCGGTCACGGCCGCGGTGAGCAGGGTGAGCGTCAGCGGCATCATCACGGCCGCGCCGGCGCCCTGGACCGCGCGGGCGGCGATGAGGGAGTCGATGCCGGGCGCCATGGCCGCGGCGGCGGAGGCGCCGGTGAAGACGGTGAGCCCGGCGATGAAGAGCCGGCGGCGGCCGAACCGGTCGCCGAGGGCCGCGCCGAACATCAGCAGGACCGCGAAGGTGAGCGTGTAGGCGCTCACGGTCCATTCCAGGTCGTGCAGGCCCCCGCCGAGGTCCTCGCGGATGGAGGGCAGGGCGGTGGTGACGACGAGGTTGTCGAGAGCCGCCATGAATCCGGCGACGCTGGTGATGACGAGGGCCCAGGCGGCCCGTCCGCGACGTGCGGTCTGCTGTGACATCGCTCCCCCAGGGATGTTTCGCTTGATCGATTAGTTATTGATTACTAACTTTCGCGCACATGAAAAGGCGCAGCATCCTGGCCCTTGTCGTCAGTTGCCGGGCGCGGACGGATTCAGTCCCGCCCAGACCCGGTGGTCGGCCGGGAAGCCCATGGCCACGAGGCAGTTGATGAGCATTCCCTGCGCGATGAAGGTCGTCGTCTTGTCGACGTCGGCCCCCAGCGGCAGGTGGACGGTGTCCCACAACCGCATCCAGCCGGCGCGCACGGCCTCGCCGAACTCGTGATCCCCCTCCTCTTCGGCGGCCGCCACGGCGAGGTACATCTGCATCTGCATCATCAGCCGGTCGGGCTGTTCGGAGATGGTCTCGATGTACGCACCACCCATGGCATGGAGAGCCTCGTCACCCTCGAGTCCCTCGGCAGCCTCCGCGAACGTCCGGATGGTGTCCTCGACACACCGCTCCGCCGCCGCCAGGAAGATCGCCTTCTTGCCCGGGAAGAGCCGGAAGAGATACGGCTGCGAGACGCCGACCCGCCGGGCGATCGCCTCGGTCGACGTGCCGTGGTAGCCGCCGCGCGCGAACTCGGTCGTCGCCGCGCGGATGACGCTCTCACGCCTCTCTTCTGCACTCATCCTGACCATGCAAGAAAGTTAGTACTCAATCACTAACTACGTCAAGCGGGTGCCGGTGCTCGCATACGGGTAAGGGGCGCCCCGCAATGGAGAGCGCCCCTTACCCGACATCTGCCGTCTGCCCGTCTGCCGTCTCAGGCCAGCCGCACGACCGCACGCGACATACCCAGCACCTTCTGCCCGGCGCTCGTCGCCGTCAGGTCCACGCGGACGGTGTTGTCGTCGAGCTTGGCCGCGACCTTGCCACCGACCTCGATCACGGCGCCCTGGTCGTCGTTCGGGACGACGACGGGCTTGGTGAAGCGGACGCCGTACTCGACGACCGCGCCCGGGTCGCCGGCCCAGTCGGTGACCACGCGGATCGCCTCGGCCATGGTGAACATGCCGTGCGCGATGACGTCCGGCAGGCCGACCTCCTTGGCGAACTTCTCGTTCCAGTGGATCGGGTTGAAGTCGCCGGAGGCGCCCGCGTACTGGACGAGGGTCGCGCGGGTCACGGGGAAGGTCTGCGCGGGCAGTTCCGTGCCGACCGCGACGTCGGAGTAGGAGATCTTCGCCGTCATGGGATCGCTCACGCCTCCTCGGCCGCGCGGGCCACGAGCTTGGTCCAGGCGGTCACGACGTGCTCGCCGGCCTCGTCGTGGACCTCGCCGCGGATGTCCAGGATGTCGTTGCCCGCCAGGGACTTGATCGCCTCGATGGTGGAGGTGACCGTGAGCCGGTCGCCGGCGCGGACCGGGCGGCGGTAGGTGAACTTCTGGTCGCCGTGCACCACGCGGCTGTAGTCCAGGCCGAGCCGGGGATCACGGACGACCTGCCCGGCGGCCTTGAAGGTGATCGAGAAGACGAAGGTCGGCGGTGCGATCACATCGGGGTGGCCGAGCGCCTTGGCGGCCTCCGCGTCCGTGTACGCCGGGTTGGTGTCCCCGACCGCCTCGGCGAACTCACGGATCTTCTCCCGACCCACCTCGTAGGGCTCGGTGGGCGGGTACGTCCGCCCCACGAAGGACTGGTCGAGCGCCATGGCCCGGCACCTCCTGGTTGCGCTACTGAACGGTACGGGTCACTCAACGACGCGAGGCCGCCCCCGATCACTCGGGAACGGCCTCGCGTACGAGCCTGATTTATCGCGTTTCGCGGTGCGCGGTGTGCGCGTTGCAACGCGGGCAGTGCTTCTTCATCTCAAGACGGTCCGGGTTGTTACGCCGGTTCTTCTTGGTGATGTAGTTCCGCTCCTTGCACTCCACGCAGGCCAGCGTGATCTTCGGGCGGACGTCGGTGGCAGCCACGTGAGTGCTCCTTGACGAACGGGTTGACTGTATTAACGCAAGAAGAGTAGCCGATCGAAGGACCGACCCCGCAATCGGCTACTGAGAGTAGCGGTGACCGGACTTGAACCGGTGACACAGCGATTATGAGCCGCTTGCTCTACCGACTGAGCTACACCGCTTTGATGCAGTCGGGCCCCGCCTTGCGGCGGGAACCGTTCACACCAGAGCCCCAAAACGGAATCGAACCGTTGACCTTCTCCTTACCATGGAGACGCTCTGCCGACTGAGCTATTGGGGCGAGCGATGAAGACATTACACGCTCCGCCGCCGTTCGCCCAAATCCGTTTCGGGCACCCGTCCGGGACGCGCGCACCGTCCTCCCGGCAGCCTCGTGCGTGCCTCGCGTCCCGTACGACGGGCCACGCCGGTACGACTATTGCGCTCCTCCCCGCGACGGGCGGGAGGCCGTCCTAGGCTCGACTCACTCTGAGTGATCATGCGTCCTCGCGTGCGCAGCCGAGCCCCAGGAGCGCGATGCCCGACAGCCAGCCGCAGCCACCGCCGCCCCCGTCGTCCTCGCCGGGTCCGGCCGACCCGTCGTCGCTGCTGCTGTCCGGGGCGCGGCTCACCGACGGCCGGACCGTGGACGTACGGCTGGGCGGCGGGCGTATCGAGGCGGTCGGCACGGCCGGCAGCCTGGCGGCGGGCGGCACGCGCGCGTGCGGGGCGCGGGTGGATCTAGGCGGCTATCTGCTGCTGCCGGCCCCGGCCGAGCCGCACGCCCACGCCGACACGGCGTTGTCGGCCGACGCCGAGGGCCCGGTCTCGTACGAACCCCAGGACGTCCAGCGCCGGGCGACCGAGGCCGCGCTGCTCCAGCTCGGGCACGGGGCGACGGCGGTGCGGGCCCATGTGCGCGTGGGGGACGTCCAGGGGCTGGGCGCGCTGGCGGCCGTGTTGCAGGCGCGGCGGGCGCTGCGGGGGCTGGCCGAGCTGACGACGGTGGCGATGCCCCGGGTGCTGACCGGGGTGGCCGGGGCGGACGGGCTGGCTGTGCTGCGGGACGCGATGAAGATGGGCGCCTCGGTGGTGGGCGGCCGGCCGGATCTCGACCCGGATCCGGCGGGGTACGTGGAGGC
This sequence comes from Streptomyces sp. NPDC050164, assembly GCF_044459945.1. Lineage (NCBI taxonomy): Bacteria > Bacillati > Actinomycetota > Actinomycetes > Kitasatosporales > Streptomycetaceae > Streptomyces > Streptomyces sp. NPDC050164. The sequence goes on along the minus strand of NZ_JBITJK010000001.1, from coordinate 7,497 downwards.
GGTCCTGGAGGTGGCCTCCGAGCACGGCTGTCCCGTCGACCTGCACACGGACGCCGGGGATCCGGCGCGGCTGGCCCGGCTCGCGGCGATGGCGGGCGGGCTGCGCCCCGGGGTGACCCTCAGCCCGTGCGGCGATCTCGGCCGACTGCCCTCCGAGGTGGCCTCGCGGACCGCGGACCAACTGGCGGCGGCCGGGGTGACGGTGGTGTGCCTGCCGCAGGGCGGCTGCGGTGGCGTGGACCGGCGGGGGGCGGCTCCGGTACGGCTGCTGCGGGCGGCCGGGGTGCGGGTGGCCGCAGGGAGCGGGGCACTGCGGGACGTGTCGAACCCCGTGGGGCGCGGCGACCCGCTGGAGGCGGCGTTCCTGCTGGCCTCGCGCTACGGCCTCTCGCCCGAGGAGGCGTACGACGCGGTGAGCTCCTCGGCGCGGGCGGTGCTGGGGCTGCCGGAGGTGCGGGTGGAGGCGGGTTTCCCGGCCGAGTTGCTCGCGGTGCGCGGGGACCGGCTGGCGGGGGCGCTCTCGCTGGCGTACAGCCGGGTGGTGGTGCACCGGGGGCGCGTGGTGGCGCGGACCAGCGCGGTGCGGGAGTTCTGCAGTTCGGCGGCTTCTGCGGAGCTGGGGCTGCCGCGGCAGGGGCGGGGGCAGTTGTCGTAGGGCGCGGGGCGGGTGGGGCGTCGGGGTGTGGCTGAAGTCGTGCGGCGGACGGTGCTGTCCGGGCGTACGGTCGAAGGCATGCGTACTGTCATCGCTGGTGGTCATGGTCAGATCGCGCTGCGGCTCGAGCGGCTGCTCGCCGCGCGCGGAGACGAGGGCGCGGGGATCATCCGCAAGGCCGAACAAGCCGACGATCTGCGGGAGGCCGGTGCCGAACCGGTCGTGCTCGACCTGGAGTCGGCGTCCGTGGACGAGGTCGCGCAGCGGCTCAGGGGTGCCGACGCGGCGGTGTTCGCGGCGGGCGCGGGCCCGGGCAGCGGGGCGGCCCGCAAGGACACGGTGGACAAGGCCGCGGCGGTTCTCTTCGCGGACGCGGCGGTGCAGGCGGGCGTGCGGCGCTTCGTGATCGTGTCGTCCATGGGCGCCGATCCGCAGCACCAGGGCGACGAGATCTTCGACGTCTACCTGCGCGCCAAGGGGGAGGCGGACGCGTACGTGCGCGGCCTGGACGCCCTGGACTGGACGATTCTGCGCCCCGGTCAGCTCACCGACGACGCCGGCACCGGCCTGGTACGCCTGGAGGCGCACACGGGCCGCGGGCCGATTCCGCGCGACGACGTGGCCGCCGTGCTGGCGGAGCTGGTGGACACCCCCGCGACGGCCGGCCTCACTCTTGAGCTGATCAGCGGGCCGGCTCCGGTGTCCGTGGCGGTGAAGGCGGTGGCGGGGAACTGACGGCGCCGGGGAACCGTTCCTAGAACAGGGGCAGTTGGCCCGGGAAGTCGGGGACCGCGTAGCCGTCCAGGGAGGGCTGTTCCGGGCCGAGCCGGGCCTGGCGGCGGGAGCCCGGGCATGAGGTGAGCTCGCCGTGTTCCCGGGCGCCGGGCGGGTCGTGGCGCGCGTACCGCCCGGCGACGACGGCGATCTCGCGACGGCACTCGGGACAGGTTCTGCGACGGGAGGACATGGAGCCAGTGTGCCGCGCGGGCGACTCGCGTACGCCTGTCCCCCACTCCGTGGTTCCACACCCCCGTGGTCTCCTCCCTGCGCCCGCCGGCCCAGGTGGTCGAGGTCGGCGCGGCCGGGACCACCCGCGTCGAGCTGGAGCTGCGGCCCGGCGCGCAGGTGCGGGGCACGGTGCGCGGAGGGGGCGCTGCGCTGAGCGACGCGCGGGTGACCCTGATGGACGCGGCGGGCAACGTGGTCGCTGGTCGCCACGACGCGGAGCGGCGTCGACGGGCGTACGCCTTCTGTCGACGTGGACACCGGTGCGTACACGGTCATCGCGACGGGCCACCCGCCGAAGACGGCGTTGGTGACGGTCTCGGGCACCGGCGTGGACGACCACGACATCGAACGCGCCCACGCCGCCGAGTAGGCCGCCACCCTGTCGGGCCACGCCGACGTGCGAGGCGGCAGGCGCCTGGTCGGGTCAGGCAGGACGCGCTCAGCCAGGTGCCACGCCGCATAATCTCGGCAGCCGGCCGAGCAGTCCTGCCCGGAGGCCGCCGCCTCATCCGGTCACAGGACCGCTCAGCCGGTTGCCCGCCGAGTCAACTCGGCAGTCGGCCGGGCAAGTCCTGCGAGAAGCCCGCCGGTCGCGCCGGACCCGCTCAGCCCGTTGTCGCCGCGCCGAACCACCGCGGCAGCCGGTCGAGCAGTTCCCGCTGGTCCTCGCCTACCCACGCCACGTGGCCGTCCGGCCGCAGGAGCACCGCGGGGACGTCCAGTTCCTCGCTGACGTCGACGACGTGGTCGACCCGGTCCGCCCAGCCCGCCGTCGACAGCCGGCCGGTCTGGTCGAGCAGCAGTCCGCGGCCCCCGCGCATCAGCTCGTAGAGGCGACCCCGCTTTAGCGTCACGTCCCGCAGGCGCCGGCCGAGGAGTTCGTGGCCCTCGCCGAAGTCGTAGCGGACCGAGATCGCGGTGATCTTCTCGATCAGGTACCGGTTCACCTCCTCGAGGTCCATCAGCTCCTCGACCAGCCGGCGCACGGCCCTCGGCCCCGGCTCGGAGCTCAGCAGCTCGGTCTGCGCGCGGGTGTTGTCCAGCACGGCGGCGGCCACCGGGCGCCGTTCGGTGTGGTAGCTGTCCAGCAGCCCCTCCGGTGCCCAGCCGCGCACTTCGGCGGCCAGCTTCCAGCCGAGGTTGAACGCGTCCTGGATGCCGAGGTTGAGCCCCTGCCCGCCGGTCGGCGGATGGATGTGCGCGGCGTCGCCGGCGAGCAGCACCCGGCCGACGCGGTAGCGCTCGGCCAGCCGGGTGGCGTCGCCGAAGCGGGACAGCCAGCGCGGCGAGTGCACGCCGAAGTCGGTGCCGGCGAAGTGCCGCAGCCGCTGCTTGAACTCCTCCAGGGTCGGCGGCACCGTCCGGTCCTCGGTCACCCCCTCGGCAGGCACGATGACGCGGTACCGCCCGTCCCCGAGGGGCATGGTCCCGAACCGCCACTGCGTCTTGCGGACTTCGGCCACCGCGGCCGCCAGCTCCTCCGGCGGCACGCCCACCTCCATCTCGCCCAGCAGCGTCTCGATCCTGGCGGGTTCGCCGGGGAAGCCCACGCCGAGCAGCTTGCGCACGGTGCTGCGGCCGCCGTCGCAGGCCACGAGGTAGCGCGAGCGCAGCCGCGTGCCGTCGGCCAGCTCCGCGGTCACACCGTCGTCGTCCTGGCTCAGTCCCACCAGCTCGCAGCCGCGCCGGATCTCGGCGCCGAGCTCGGCGGCGTGCTCGGTCAGCAGGCGCTCGGTGACGCTCTGCGGGATGCCGAGCACGTACGAATGCGCGGTGTCCATCCGGGCGGGCCACGTCTTGCCGATCCCGGCGAAGAACCCGCCCGTCTCGTACTTCTGGCCGAGCGGCAGGAACCGCTCCAGCAGACCGCGCTGGTCCATCAGCTCGATGCTGCGCACATGGATGCCGAGCGCGCGGGACTGCCCGGTCGGTTCGGCCAGCTTCTCCAGCACGACCACGTGCACCCCGTGCAGCCGCAGCTCGCCGGCCAGCATCATCCCGGTCGGTCCCCCGCCGACCACGATCACGTCCAACAACACAGCCCCCAATTTCCGCGATTTCGGCTTCGGCCGGTGATTCTGCGGGGCGAGGGGGGCCTTGCCGCAAGGCCCCCCTCGTGCTATAAGTTGAGAGTGGCAAGGAGAGATGACCTCCTTGCCCTTTCTTATTCTCCCCCTTTCCTATTTTCTTCTTTCTTGCTTTCTGCAACCTGTCCGTCTTTTCGCGTGAGCGGGTGTCCCCTTCGCATCGGCGCACCAGGTCCCAGATGATCGCCCCCATGGGATCTCATGTCTCCGAGGTGGCACTTCCGCCTCTTTTCTGCCCTCTGGAATCCGCCCTTCACCCGCGTGTCCGGCAGGTCGAGAAACGCGCCGTGGAGTGGATCGGCAGCAGCGGTATGTGCGCCTCCGAAGAGGAAAAGGCCTGGGTCGTCGCCACGCACAGCACCGATTTCTACGGCCGGTTCGCCCCGGTCGCCGACGACGACCGGCTGCTGGCGACGGCCCTGTGGGTGTACTGGGGTTTCGGCTTCGACGACGCGCGCTGCGACCAGGGACCGCTCAGCACGCGCCCGGCGCAGTTCAACGCACTGGCCTGCCACGTGCAACGGGCGTGCGAGACCGATACGGCGATCGGGGAGGACCGGTACATCGGTGCTCTGCAGGACATCATGCGCCGCTTCCGGTCACTCGCCACGCCCACGCAGGTGGCCCGGTTCACACGCGTAGCTAGTTTGGAAGATCGCGTATGCAGATCGGGACTCAGCTGGTGAGACGTTGACGTGCGGGTTCTCGGGCTTCTCGCCTCTGTTCCCCGTTGTTCCCCGCCGTGCACTGCTCGATCGGGCACGTTAGGGGCACGGGCCTCGGCGCGACCGCGTGGTGATCCATGATCCGCCTAAGTCGGTGACGCACATCATGCGGTGGGCCGGCACGACAGGCTCGCTTGGCAGCGGATCGATTCCACGGACCCGTACGGCGACGATATCCGTGACGATGGGGGATTGGGTCGGGAGCTTGGTCAAACGCCAGCGGAAGGGCTCTGGGACGTCCCGGGCGTTCATTAGGCAAGTCGGTTGTCGGGCAATGATGTGTCGGCTGCCCCGAACTCCGCTTCGCGGCCCGCCCGACAGGGATCAGGCCGTCGACGACGAACTGGGACGCGGGGCATGGCTTCGAACTCGTCTCGTGAGTCGTCGTTCAGCACCGCGTGCGTATCAGGTGACGGATGCTCAGCGATGGCTGGGCCCGCCGGTCAGTCGATGCCGTCGATGATGCGGAAGTCTCGCTCGACGCCGTCGGGGAGGGCCACCAGCGCCTTCTGGTATGCCTCGCTCTCGTATGCCGCGACGGCCTGTTCAAAGCTGTCGAACTCGATCAGAACGACGCGTTGCGTGATTCCGGCCTCGTGGGCGACGACTCGACCGCCAAGGAGGGACAGGACGCGCCCGCCCCCAGCCTGGACAGCCGGACCGGCCAGCTCGTTGTAGGCAGTCAGCCTCTCAGGGTCGGAAATGGCGGGGTAGACACTGACCCAGTAGCCCTTAGCCATGGAAACCTCCTGTGTTCGGCCGGACACGTCCGACTTCGAATTGACACTCAGATCGATCGATCCCGGCGACGGGTACTGCGGTCAGTTGAATCGCCATATGCGCAGGTTAGGGCTTGATGTGCGGCCGAGGGAAAGACCGGTACGGGATAGACTCAGAACGGATCGTTATCAATCGGCAGGGAGGGCGCGTGGCGCCGGATACGGTGAGCCTGCGGTACTTCCTGGTGCTGGCCCAGGAGTTGAACTTCACCCGCGCGGCCGCACGGATCGGTATCGCACAGCCCGCACTCAGCGCCCGGATGCGCCGATTGGAGACGGAACTCGGTACGGCCCTGCTGGTCCGCAACACGCGTAGCGTCGTATTGACCACGGCCGGTGCGGCTTTGGCGGAGTCCGCGCCGCCCGCGCTGGCGGCGCTGGACCGGGCATGGGACACCGCCCGGAGCGCGGCGGCCGGTGAACTGGGCACGCTGCGCATCGGATACAGCCTCAGTACCGGGGCCGAGACGGCACCGGCCCTGGTAGACAGGCTGATTCGCGGCAACAGCGGACTCGAGGTCGGCGCGGTCCCGATGGCGACACCGGAGATCTCCCCCGCCGTCGCCGACGGCCGCATCGATGCCGGGATCACCCGCGGTGAACAGCCGGGCCGTGGCGTGCGCCGGTTCCTGCTGCGGCGAATGCGCGTCGGGGTCCAGCTGGCGCAGCACCATCCGCTGGCCGAACACCCGGAGATCGAGATCGCCGACGCGGCCGCGTATCCGTTGCGACTCCCGGACCGTGCGGCCAACCCCGTAATCCACGATCAGCTGTCCGCACTGTTCCGAGACACCCGACCACACCCCCGATTCCACACGCCCGCAGTCTCTTTCGACATGTCTCAGCGCGACCTGCGCGACGGAGTCACCCTCGCCCCGGCCGGGGAAGCCGCGGCCACGGTACAACCGGCCGGTCTCACCTGGCGACCGCTGCGAGGCGCGCCCAGCCTGACGATCCATCTGGTCCTCCCACGCGAGCAGTCACCACTACACCGCCGCATCCGTGCCGTCGCCAAAACCCTGGCGCACGAGCTGCACTGGCTGCCGGACTGACGCGCAAGAGGTCAAGCGAAACGGGCGCCTGCGGTGGCGAGGCCGAAGACCCTGCGCCCGGCGGACTGCGAAGCGGCCCGTTCTTCACTCTCTGAGCCGCGCACCACAACAGATAGCACCCCTCTTTGTCCGAAGTAGAGAGACGCTGCGTCACCTGCGTCACCCACACCCCGTAAACGGGCGGTGACCTGCTGAAAGAGCGGTGACGCAGACGGCCCGATTCTGCGTCATCCTGCGTCACCCGATGACGGAGGTCTACATCACCGGTGACACACCCCCAGGCCCCTGCGTCACCCCGAAACCGCAGGTCAGGGGCGCGAATGACGCAGATGACGCGGGTGACACAGAAATCCGCACCTCGGACACACGCGGACCCGCTTCCCTTCACCCTGTCCGCTGGACTCTCCGAAGGAGTCCCTGCCTTGGCCCGCCCCAAGATGCTCAAGCTCCCCGAAGTCCTCGAAGAGATCGAGATGAGCCGCGCAGCCTTCTACCGCATGCGCGCCCGAGGCAAGGCCCCCAAGCTCATCAAGCTCCCGAACGGGCATATCCGGTGTCGCCGCAGCGACCTGGACGCCTGGTGGGCCACGCACGAAATCGCAGCCTGATCTCTGACCGCACCACGGGGCCCCGCCATGGCGGGGCCCCTTTCGTAGGAAGGCCCTCGATGGGGAAGACGTACGACGTTCGGATCTGGTCCGTCCGCCAGCGGAAGGACCGTGGACAGAGCTCCGCGGAGTTGCGCTGGAAGACGGGCGAGACGCCTCACTCGCAGACGTTCCGCACCAAGACACTGGCAGAGGGCCGACGCGCTGAGCTGCTGCGCGCGGCGCACGCCGGTGAGCCGTTCGACGAGTCCACCGGAGCACCGCTCTCTGAGCTGCGGCAGCGCAACGACGTGAGTTGGTACCAGCACGCCCGCGAGTACATCGAGATGAAATGGCAGCACTCACCCGGCTCCACACGCCGCACGCTCGCGGAAGCAATGGCCACCGTTACGCCCGCTCTTGTCAGGGACACCAAGGGCATGGCTGATGCCCAGACGGTACGGACGGCTCTCTATAGCTGGGCATTCAACGTGAGCCGCCGCGACCAGCCCCCGTTATGTTCTTCGCGGTCCTGCAAGAGGGCCGCTGGCCTCCGGGTCCGGCATGACTGTGTCCCCCTGTCGAACGGATGACCTGGGGGGTG